>CAVKYI010000063.1:0-2573 GCA_963660435.1 Sodaliphilus sp. | reverse complement strand
TATTAGAGCTTAGTGGATAGATTTTAGAGCTTAGAACAGAGGACGTTTAAGCTTTCGTGAAAAGGTACGAGGAATATGGAACGCGGAAGTTTAAAGCGAGCTATTTTCTGGTGGCTGTCATTCTGGAGGCTCTGAAAGAGCCGATAGAATCCAGCCCGAGCCTTATGGATCCTATCGCTCCGCGGTGCTTCGCTCCAGGATAACATTGTAACGAGACTGCCGTTCAACGGAACCTTTACCGCCCGATGTCATTCTGGAGAGGCGAAGCCTCGATAGAATCCACCCCGAATCTTTATGGATCCTATCGGTCGCAGAGCTCCCTCCAGGATGACGAAAAAGCGGTGCTACGCTCCAGGATGACCGCTAGAAGTATGTTCCTTCACCACGCCCTTACAGCTCCCGGATCGCTTCGGCGAGGGACGCCTGCTGGATTCCGCCGTAGAGCCTTTCGAACGAGCCTTCGAGCGCCCCGTCCGCCGCTGCGTGGATTTCAAAGCGCGTGACCATCGCGTAGGGAAATTCGCCTTCGATAAAGTCTTCGTCGGGAACGTTGCAAATGGAATGTTCAATCGCCCCGATGACTCCGGCGTGGGTGACGAAGAGAACTTCGGGCTTGTCGAGAATCTTCCGGATAAAGTTTCCGATGCGGACATCGACGTCATGAAAGGATTCTCCGCCGGGGAACCTGTAGCCGCGCAGGTCGTTTTTCCAGGCCGTCATTTCTTTCTTGGGTGCGGCAGACAGCTTGACGCTTTCCCAGGAACCGTAATGGATTTCGCGGAGCGCGTCTTCGGCGACGATCGGGAGTCCCAGCGCCTCGGAAACCTTCTCGGCGAGCTTGTAGCAGCGCTTGAGCGGGCTTGCGTAAAGGCTTTTTGCCTGGCACTTTTCCTTGAGAACGGCAATCGCCGGCGGAAATTCCCTTTCGAAGGAGGGCGAAACGTCAAAATCCGATTGTCCGTAGCAGACGTTGTTCGGGTTGTAAGGCTTGGTATGTCTGAGCGTCCAGAGAATCATAAAGTCGCAAAGTTCACAAAACAAAAATCCCTAGACTACCCAGTCACATAAAAATTCGCAAGTCCGTTGCTGCTTTCGCCCTGGCGGGGTGCCCGCAAACAGTCATTGATTGGGGTCTAGGGAATACAAAAGATAGAAAAAATCGGGAAAATGTGGAAAATTTTTTGGAAAATAGATTTTTTTGTGATAAAATGAACAAAAGTTTTGTAAACAAGTTGAAAGAAAGTATAAAAAAATTTAACTTTGTTTTAAATGGGCGTCGGAAAGAGTTTCCGGTGCGCAGGATGAGAGGATGAGTGTTATGGTCTGTATCAAGAAAATCGGCAGGGTGTTTCTTGCCTTGAGCCTTTTCGCTATCGCGAGCCATGGCGAAACGACTTTCGGAAAGACGGTCTTTCCGCTGCGCTTCTATTCGATTGCAAATCCCGCGGATTCCGTGGAACAGCTGGAGACCTGGAATCTGCTTGTCAAGTACAAGCTCTTTGCGACCGGGCTTTCGGATGGGACCGGCCTTGTCTTCAAGGGACAGAACATCTTCATCACGGATACGGTCGGCTATTCGGGAAGCGCGACGGGCAATTTCCAGATGGGCGGAAACTCGAACCATGCGCTCGGCGGACCGGTTCTCTTCGGGGGAAGCTTCCAGAACAATACGGGCGGAGACACGCTGATGACGGGACCGGTGCGCTTCGAGGGGGCGTTCGCGCCGTCATTCGAGGGTAGAGAATCAAATGCCTTCCGGGGAAACTACTGTCTCGATGGCGGTTCAAGCGAAAACGCCCAGGCGGGGCTTTCGAACGGAGGCGGAAAGATCCTCTCCGCTGCGGAATGCGCAAATGGCGATATCGTTCCGCTGGTGGAGGCGACGCTCGACGTTCCCGAAATCGACCGGGACTTCTTGACGACGGTCAAGTATCATCCGGAAATTTCGGCGAACGGCAAGAAGGCTTACATCTTTGTTCCGCCCTATTCGGCGACGGATTCCTCCTCGTTCAATTATTTCGTGAAGTCCATTTCCTTTGGGAACAACGGCAGCCTGGTCGTTGTGATGCCGCCAGCGGGCCGCTTGACAAAGGTCTTCGTGGAAAGCTCGATTTCCGGTCTCGGTTCGACGGGCGGCACGGACATCACGGTCGCTGTCGCGGGATCGCTCGATGACTGGAACGCCCAGGATTCCACGTGGAACACGGCGAATATTGCATCCGTCGAAAACGCGAATTACCAGGGAAACCTTCTCTTTTACACGCCGAACGATCTCGGCATGGGCGCGGGGCAGAAGCATGTTCAGGGAACTTTCATTTCGGGCGGGACAATCCAGATTGCCCAGCACACGGACTTTGCGGGGCAGTTCCTCGCGAAGGCGATATACATCGATGCGGACTTCTCCGCGAAGGATTTCCGCTACGTTCCCTTCGATCCGCCGCTGCTCGACATCGATCCGACGGCACTCGCGAGTGGAAAGTTCCTCGAGAACAACCAGGCGCAGGAAGTCCCGATTCGTCTTTCGGTAAGCCCGATTACGGATGTTTCGTTCAACTACTGCTTTGTGCTGAGTT
>CAVKYI010000062.1:0-2971 GCA_963660435.1 Sodaliphilus sp. | reverse complement strand
CGCGAAGCGTCGCAACCAAATTTTTGAAAATTGAATTTTTAGAGGTGACCAAAAGCCTTTTCGAGCTTTTCGAGAGCCTCCGCGCATTCCGCTTCGCTCACGTTCAACGGCGGGAGCAGACGGACAACGTTTCCCTTTGCGCTCAGCACGAGCAGTCCTTCGGAACGGGCTGCGGCAATCAGGTCGCCGACGGGCTTTTCCGCAGCCATCGGAATTCCGAGCAACAAGCCTTCGCCGCGAACTTTTCCCAAAAAGTCGAACTTGGCGACGATCTTCGAAAGTCCTTCAACGAGCTGCGCCGAGCGGGCGCGGACATTGTCCAAAAATCCCGAAGCGGCAATCTGTTCGACGACGGAAAGTCCCGCTGCGCAGGCGACAGGGTTTCCACCGAAAGTCGTCCCATGGTCACCCGGACGAAGCTCATCGGCGATTTTCTTCCGCAAGAGGACCGCGCCGAGCGGAAGCCCGCCGCCGAGAGCCTTGGCAAGCGAAACGAGGTCGGGAACAAGCCCGTACTTTTCGCAGCCGAGGAAAGTTCCGAGCCGTCCCATTCCCGCCTGGACTTCATCGACGATTACGAGGCATCCGAACTTTTCGCGCAGAGCGTGAACCGCTCCGACCATCTCCGCAGAAAGGGTCATCACGCCGCCTTCGGCGGCAAGCGATTCGAGCATGATTGCGCACGTATTCCCATCGACTTCGGCTTTCAACGCTTCCACGTCGTTCCACGGAACATGTACAAAGTCGCCCGGCATATCGCCAAAGCCTTCGCGGATCGACGGCTGACCGGTTGCGGAAAGCGCAGCAAAGGTTCGCCCATGGAAGCTGTTCACGAAAGTGACAATTTTCTGGCGGTTCGCTTCGCCCTTGCGGTAAAAATATTTCCGGGCGAACTTGATGCAGCCTTCGTTCGCTTCCGTCCCCGAATTGCAGAAAAACGCCTTGTCAAATTTTGTCAATTCCAAAAGCTTTTCCGCGAGACGGATCTGCGGATAGTTCGGGTAGAGATTGCTCAGATGGATGAAGCGGTTCGCCTGTTCCGCAATTGCGGTCAAGATTCCCTTGTTCCGATGTCCCAGGCCATTCACGGCAATACCCGCGACAAAATCCAGATACTTGCGACCATCGACATCGAACAGGTAACTTCCGGAACCTTCCACAAAATCCACGTCGGGCTTTCCATAAAGCGGAGCGATGACCGCCGCATCTTTTTCCAAAAGATTCTTAAGCGAGGATTGTTCCATAGTTGATTTCTCCGTTAATTTGTTTCACAAAGGAATCCGCGTCTTTCCATCCGAGAATGTGAATTTCTCCAAGTCCATGTTTCAAGGCGCAGACGCTTTCCCGGACTTTCGGGATCATGCCGCCGCCAATCGTCCCGTCCGCAATCAGGGATTCGACCTTCGGTTCGTCGAGATTCGAGATCAGTTCTTTCCGCTTGTCGAGAACGCCCGGTACGTCGCTCACGAGCAGGAACTTGTCAGCCTTGAGCGCAACGGCGAGTTCCGAAGCTGCCGTGTCCGCATTCACGTTCCACGCGATTCCGTCCCCGATGGAAATCGGGCTTACCACAGGCGTCCAGCCGGCATTCCAAAGGTCCGTGACAATTTTCGGATTCACCCGGAAGATACGCCCGACCTGTCCAAGATCCGCACCGCCGGTCCGCTTTTCCGCTTCGAAGAGCTTTCCATCGACACCCGAAATCCCCACGGCTGCCGCGCCGAAAGATTCGAGCATTCGCACGAGCTTCTTGTTCACGTGGCCGGAAAGGGTCATTTCCACCATCTTCATGATACCCGGGGTCGTCACGCGCAAGCCTTCGATAAATCGCGGTTCTTCGGAAAGCAGCGCGATATTTTCGTTGATGTCCTTGCCTCCACCGTGGACGACCGCGACCCGAAATCCGAGAGCGGGAATCCTCGCGATGGCACGAGTAAAATCCAGCAGTTTCGCCTCGTCTATGGCAAGGCTTCCACCGATTTTAACGACGACCGTTTTCATTTCTCGATAAACCTCTATGTTTTTTAGCTCAAATTTATTTATATTCAAGGAAATGTTTCACCCGAATGTTCCAAAAGCATCCTTTTGGACCGTTCACAACAACACGAAGGCAAATCTATGGCAATTAAAAAAGTTTGGCTGGACGAATCGAGCGACGAGTGCGTCTCGTGCGGCGCCTGCGAAGGCACCTGCGACGCGGTCTTCAGCGTCCCCGACAAGATGGTAGTCAAGGAAGGCGTTGACTATTCCCAGTACGAAGACGACATCAAGGCTGCGGCGGAAGGCTGCCCGGCCCAGGTCATCAAGTACGAATAATCTTTTGCATCTCTCCTTTAGACGGGCGGCTTTCGGGCTGCCCGTTTTTAATCGGAGAGCAGAAAGTCCAACAGGCTGGTATATTGAACGCCCCTTTCGTCTGACCAAGGTTTGAGACCGAATCTCGTTATCACGGTCTTTTCAAAAAAATCCTTCACGGAAAGAAGCGGACGAATTTCCTGATTTCGCTTTTCGTCACCATTTAGACTGTATGCGGATTGAAAATAGCTTTTCTTGATTCCCTTCGACGCGATGAAATCGATTTCACAATTTTTGAGATGCCTTTTCCCATCGTTTCCGTTTTCGCAAACAGGAACAACCCCGATATCCACAGAAAAGCCTCGGACTTTCAATTCGTTATAAACGATATTTTCCATGATGCGAGTTTCTTCGAGATCCCTGAATCCGAGGCGCGCATTGCGAAGTCCCACATCAGTCGCGTAGTACTTTAACGGGAAATCGAAATACCTTTTTCCTTTCACGTCATAACGATAAGCCTTGGAAAACAGGAAGCAGTCCGTCAGATAATCCAGATAGCCGGAAATCGTTTCCGAACCAATTTTTTTTCTTTGAAGACTTTGAATCGTCCTAGCAATTTTAGGCGTATAGGTCAAATTGCAGGATGATTTTCGCACGATACCATTCAATAGGTCAA
>CAVKYI010000061.1:0-3681 GCA_963660435.1 Sodaliphilus sp. | reverse complement strand
CGCTGGCTCGTTTATTCCTGCCTTCGCTTGGTCTCGCTCAAATTTTCTTAACCAAGGCAATTTTTAGAGGTGACCTTTTGAAAAATATATATAAGTCTTTGGATTGTCGCAAGTTATGAAATGTCAAAAAGTTTCGAAAAAGGAAGGAAACGGCCCGGCCGAGCCTAGAAAACGGAAATCCCTTGACGAATCGGGGGGGATAAGGTATATTTGGGGCGCATTCCAAAATTTTCAACCCGAGGAATTCGAATGATCGGAGTCGTAGTAAAACCCAATGAACCTTTTGAACGCGCCCTCAAGCGCTTTACCAAGTCTTGCGAAAAGAACGGAATCATTTCCGACGTGAAGAAACGCCAACGCTATGAAAAGCCTTCCGAGGAAAAGAAGCGCATCGAAACGGCTGCCCGTCGCAAGCGTCTCAAGGAAATCGCCGACGCAAACCGCAAGCGTCTTTACTAATTCGATTTTCTTTCGGAATGCCAAGGGAAAGTGTTAGAACTTTCCCTTTTGGTGTTTGTATATTTGGAAGGACTTAAACCCCAAGTCGGGAAAGGATGATTATGGCCGATTCTTTAGCGAAAGCGGATAGCGAACTTCTCAATCAGATTCTTTCGGACATCAAGGCGGCGATGAAGGCGCACGATGCGTCAACGCTCGAAGTGCTGCGGACGCTCCACTCCGACATCAAGAATGTCGCCATCAATGCGAAGAAGGACATAACGGACGATGTTGTCCTCGATGTCCTTTCGAAGAGCGTCAAGCAACGCAATGAATCCATCGAGATGCTTCGCAAGGGTGGGCGCGAGGAAAGCGCGAAGGAAGAAGAGACGACTCTGGCCGTCTATCGGAAATACTTGCCGAAACAGCTTACCGAGGAAGAAGTCAAGACGCTGATCGCGGAAGTCAAGCTCCAGGTCGGAGCGGAAGGCCCGAAGGATATGGGCAAGGTGATGAAGGAAATTTCATCGAAGACGAAAGGCCGTTTTGACAGTCGTCGTCTGAGCGATCTGGTCAAGTCCGCTCTTGCCTAGAGGACTTCCTACGTAAAAAAAAAAGCCCGCGTTGCGGGCTTTTTCCGTTTTTAGAACTCTTCGATTCCGTCGGGGGCGGCTAGTATCGCCTTGCTCGCCATGCCGACAAAGAGACCGTGTCCTAGAAGCCCAGGAATCCTGTTCAGTTCGAAGTCGAGTCTTTCCGGGTCGGCTATCGGGCCGAACTTGGCGTCGGCGATGAGATTCCCGGAATCGCTGATGACGGGACCGTCCTTTCCCGGTGCGCCCATCCGGACGGAGAGCTCCGCGCCGAGCTTCGTTACTTTATATGTAACCGACCCGATCGCTCCCGGCAAGATTTCGAGCGGAATCGCGAATTTTTCACCGAGCGTCCGGACTTTTTTCCCGGAGTCCGCGATGATGATATAATTGTCCGCCATGGAAGCGACGATCTTTTCGAGAAGGTGCGCCGCGCCACGTCCCTTGACGAGATTCCTTTTCGGGTCGATTTCGTCGGCTCCGTCGATGGCGATGTCGAGATGTGTCGCTTCGCCTAGATCGACAAGGGGAATTCCCAGCTTTCGGCACTGGAGGGTCGTGCTCCAGCTGGTGCTGACCGCCGTTACCTTGAAATTCTCGGTGCGAATGCGTTCGCCGATGCGTTCGACCATGAACGCCGCCGTGCTGCCGGTTCCAAGTCCAACGGCCATGCCGGATTCAATCAGATTTGCCGCGCGGACTCCAGCCGCTTTTTTCAGTTCGTTCAAGTCGGTCATTATCGCCAGTGCCTCCCGAAATTGTCTTGCCCTTCTCCTGGAAAATCTTCTTCATCGTCGAAGTTGTCGTCGTCTTCGTCGAATTCCTCGTCGGGATATCCCGTTTCGAGTTCTGTCGCGGAAGCTTCGGCGATATCGACAATCGTCACTTCGAATGTCAGATCCTTGCCGGCGAAGGGATGGTTCCCGTCAAGGGTCACCGTGTCCTTCTGGATTTCCCGAATGACATAGATGCCCGATTCGTCTTCGCTCGTCTGCGAGTAGATGTCGCGCGGATCTTCGGGAATGGAAAATTCGGTGTTGTCGGAATCCTGGACCATTTCCAGTTCCATGCCAAGCCACAGCTCCCCGATATTTTGAAGTTCCTTCTTGGAAACCTTGATTATCAGGTCCTTGCGATAGGGACCGTAGCCTTTGTCGAAGGGAACGTGGGCGACGACCCTTTCTCCGACGTGATGCCCTTCGAGCGCTTCTTCAAGACCTTCGATGACGCTGTCACAACCATGCATATAGACGAACGGAAAATTCGTCGGGACTTCCTCGACGATGGCGCCGCTTTCGTCCTTTAGGGAATAGCCTATGCTAACTTTCTTGTTTCTCTCGACTTTTTCCATTGACATAAATATAGAAAAGCTATATTGCTTTCCATGCTATACGGGATTTTTTCCGACATTCATGCGAACCTGCCCGCTCTGGAAGCCGTCCTGGATTCAATGAAAGCGAGCGGCGTGGAACGCCGTGTCTGTCTGGGTGATATTGTAGGATACGGAGCGAGTCCGAACGAATGCGTCGCATTGACAAGACAGACTGCCGATGTCTGCATCCTGGGAAATCACGACAGCGTTGCCATCAAGTGGGATTCGGACGTGGGATTCAATCCGTATGCGAAAAAGGCGATCGAATGGACCCAGGCGAACTTGAACGAGGAATCTAGGGAATATCTGCGTTCTCTGCCGTATATGGACGAGGAAAACGATATCTGCTTTGTCCATGCGTCGCCGATGTCTCCTGCCGACTGGATTTACGTGACGGATCTGGAAGACGCCCTGGACGCGTTCGACCATTTTTCGGAACGCCACTGCTTTGTCGGACATACGCACAGTCCGGTCATTGTCGCGATGCGGGACGGTGAAATTCCGAAGGTGATCGAAACGGGTTTCTACCGGCTCGAAGACGGCGAACGCCTTCTCGTAAATGTCGGAAGCGTCGGCCAGCCTCGCGACAGGGATTCCCGGGCGAGCTATTGCCTGTACGACAGCGACGCCCAGACGGTGAAGCTTGTCCGACTGAAATACGATATCGCTCGAACGCAGAAGGCGATGCGCGAAGCGGGACTGCCGGACTTTCTCGTAGAGCGTCTGGAACTCGGGCGATGAAACTTGTTATTGCGGTGTTTGGAAAGCCCGGTTCGCCTTTCGTGAAGGACGAGGTCGAGAAGTATTCCAAAAGGCTTCGCTCTTCGAACGTGCAAATCGAAGTCGTGGAATTACGGACTAGCAAGCGGAACGACAAGGCGAAAAGCCTTGCCGAGGAGGCGATGGAATTTTCGAAGCGATTTCCCAAGGAAAACTTTCAGTGGATTGTACTTGCGGAAGAAGGCAAGCTGATGAATACGCTCGGGCTTTCCGCGTGGATAAAGCCGAGGCTTGCGTCAAATTGCGTCTTTTTGATCGGTTCCGCTTACGGCATCGCTCCGGAAATCAAGAGGCAGGCGAATCTCTTGCTTTCGCTTTCCCCGCTGACGTTCACGCACGATCACGCAAGGGTTCTTTTGACGGAACAGCTTTACAGATGCCTGATGGTCATCGCCGGTCATCCCTATCACCATGTTTAACTTGTGGTCACCTCTAGAAATTCGATTTTCAAAAATTTGGTTGCGACGCTTCGCGCTGGCTCGTTTATTCCTGCCTTCG
>CAVKYI010000060.1:0-4217 GCA_963660435.1 Sodaliphilus sp. | reverse complement strand
GTGTGGAGAGTGGAGTGAGAAAAGTTGAGAAAGAAGATCGCTTCGCTTTTCTAAGTTCCAAGATCTCCTAACTAAGCTCTGAACATCGGGTAGGCCTGCCTGTCGGCAGACTGGCGCCCGATCCGCCGAGAGGCCCACCTGCTGCGGGCAGGCGGAAAAACGTTCGCTTGGCGACAAAATCCTAGACGTGAATCGTCAAGCCTTTCGGCAGAAACTACTTGTTCTTCAGCAAGTCGCGAATTTCGGTGAGAAGGAGTTCTTCCTTCGACGGTTCGGGAGGAGCCGGAGGCGCAACCGGAGCCTCTTCCTGCTTCCGCATGTTCTGCATAAATCCCAAGAACTTTTTCATCACAAGAAACACGACGATCGCGACGATCAGAAAATCGACAACGCCGCCGATAAAGCTTCCGTAAGGAATCGTCACGCCCGCAGCCGTCGTATAGGCTAGCGACTTGAGGCCTTCTCCGGCATCCTTTGCACCGCCCATCGCAATGAGAGCCGTCACACCGGGCATCACGATGTCGTTCACGAACGATGTCACGATTTTCCCAAAGGCTCCGCCGATGATCACGCCGATAGCCATATCGACAATGTTTCCCTTGAACGCAAACGCCTTGAATTCTTCGATGAGGCTTGTCGCCTTTCCTTTAATGCCCATGCCGGACTCCTTTGTGAATTTTAAAACAACAATAATTTTTTTATGGCAAATTGGCACGATTGCTATCTTTGGACTATGTTTTGGGTCACACTCGCACTAGGATCCGCCCTGTTTCTGGGCTTTTACGACATCGCAAAAAAGAAGGCCCTCACCGGGAACGCCGTCTTGCCGGTTCTCTTTTTCGTAAGCCTCACCTGCGCAGCGCTTCTTTCTCCCGCCTACTTTCTCGGGCGGATTCCCGCTCTTTCCGCAAGCGAACATTTCAAGCTTCTCCTCAAGGCGACAATCGTCACGACGAGCTGGATGTTTACCTTTCACGCCGTTTCGAGACTTCCGCTGAGCATTACCGCCCCCGTCCGAGCGAGCGCGCCGATATTCACCATCGCCATGGCGGTCGCCTTCATGGGCGAACGCCCGAATTCGTTCGAATGGCTGGGTATCGGAATTTCCCTTGCCGGATACTTCGCCATGAGCATCGCTTCGCGCAAGGAGACGGGACATTTCTTTACGAACGTCTGGATCCTTTCCATGTTCTTCGGGACGTTCCTCGGGTCGGTCAGCGGAGTCTATGACAAGTTCCTGTTGCAACGCGAAAGGCTAGACCCTCTCGCCATCCAGTTCTTCTACAACATCTACATGGCGATTCTCCAAGGGATTCTCATCCTTGCATTCCGCCTTATGCGGAAGGGATCTTTGGCCAAGACGCGCTTCCAGTTTCGCCCGGTCATTCTCGCCGTGGGAGTTTTCCTCGTCGCCGCGGACCGTCTCTATTTTTTGGCAGTTCACGATCCAAGCGCACTCATTTCGGTCGTCACGATCATCCGGCGATCCAACGTCCTCATCAGCTTTCTCGGCGGGCTTTTCTTCTTTCACGAAAGGCGTTCCGCGCTCAAGAGCCTGTCGATGGCAGGCATTCTCCTTGGACTTTTCTGCTTTGCGATGAAATCCTGATTTCTACGCGGCGAACATTTTCGACAGAAACACCTTCGCATCCTCGCATATCACGACATCATTGCCGAAAAGGCGCTCAAGCCGCGCCACGGACGCGTCGCCTTCCCGTTCGAAGACGACAACTTTCCGGATCCTATCCCGATGCTTGAGCAAAAAAGGCAAGCTGTTGCCGTCCGTCTGCGGAAACCCGTAGCCGATGACGAAAATCTCGTCCGCGCCGGAAAGATAGTAGTCCGCCTTCGCCCAGATGACATTGAAGAGGCTCCCCTTAAGGAAAGACTCCTTCGCATGGGCCATCGGAATGAAAATCGGATTGTCCTTTTCGTACATCGGAAAGCTCCGGTCGCCGCGCTCGACGCGACAGACGTTTTTCAAGTCGAACTCCTCGCCCGCGCCCTTGACCGAATACCAGTTCAGCGATCCGTGCAGCTTCAAGAGATCGACCGTCCGCGAAGGGTTTCCGCCTGACGCCGACCGATCCGCGCGTTCCATGTTCACGCCGTAATCGACAGAAGTCGTCTGGTACAGAAACGGATCGTGCAAGATCTGGTCTTCGATAAGCGTGTCGTAGTTGAACGAAAGAATCAGATTGTCGCGCTGCGCACGCTTGCAGTCGTTCGACACGGACGCAAGGAACCTGGACAGCAGGGAAGACGCCTGGAGAGAAAGCGGGGCAGTCCGCCGCATGGACATCGCGATGAAGCGCAAAAGTTCGAACCGGAGCTCCGCATTGCGGAGACGTTCCGCTTCGCTCGGAAAGATCTGCGCCGCGAGGATGTGCGTCGCGACCGATTCGATTTTCATGTATTCGGGTTCGCCGCGGCACAGTTCGCGCAGCCAGTAGCAGTAATTTCGCAGAGCGAGGCATTCCTCTCCGATGCCACCGGGGATTCGGGCATTCAAGTCCTTGAGCGTCGGCATCTCGGGGCAGAATGACTTGCTGAATCCGGATCCCACCAGAAAGACGCGACGATAGTTATCCGCAGAGCCCAGAAAACCACCTCAAAGGCAAATCACTTCGCCGCTAACTGTTCCCGCCGCTGCTGTTCCACGAACATGCGCGCCATTTCCATCCGGTTTTCCTCGCGTTCCCGCTTCTTTGTCTCGGATTTGCAATCTACGCACTTCGTCGCGGTCGGAACGGCTTCCAGGCGCGCCTTCGGAATCAGCTTCTGGCAAACCTTGCAAATGCCATAGGTTCCGTCTTCGATCCGCTTTAGCGCCTCTTCCAGATAGACCAGGTACTTTCCGTCTCGGGCGGCGAGGTCGAAGTTCGTTTCAAGGGAATTGTAATCCGAAGCGACATCGGCAAGATGGGTCGCGTAGCCGGCGGTTTCCCCGCCCTGGTCCCGCTGTCCCTGGAACGACTCGTTGCCGGCAACATTTCCCTGTGCGTTTACCAGCTGGCGACGCCGTTCAAGAAGCAGATTCTTGAAGTAGTCCAAGTCCTTTTGGCTCATCTTTCGCTTTTTTTCGGCCATACCGATTTCCTCTCTAAGAACGCCCTTGATTGGGCATTTTGCCCCCATAAAGTATTCTTTTTTATCCAAAACAGAACATCTTTTGTAAAAAAATTTTCACCCGGGGTCGGCAAGCCGAAAATCCGCCCCAAAGAGAAGCTCGACGAAACGCCCTGGCGCAATTTCGATCAGCTCCCGGTGATGATTCAGCACGTCGGGTTCGGATGTCATCGGTTCGAGAGCGACGGAATCGTTTTCCGGCGGAGTGTAAACCTGGATGCCGCGGAAAAGCCCCTTGCCCGTCTTTTGCCAGACATCGATTCGGTTTCCGCTTTCCGGGTCCGAGAGCGTCACCGCTTCGCGTTCCGAGCATTCCGCGTCAAAGGCGAAGTAATCGTTGACGAACGTGTCGCCTAGAGGCGCCTTTCCAAGAAAACGACGTTCCTCTTCGAAGCGACCCGTGGGAATATCCGCCGAATCGAGAATCGCGCGACGGCATTTCGGTAACGAAAGCGCAAGCGACCCGCGATCCTTTCCGAGCGTAAAGTAGGGATGGAATCCCTCCGCATAGGGGAGTGTTTCCCTTCCCGTATTCTCGACGATGGACTTCACCGAAAAGGATTTTCCGGAAAACGAATAGACGTTCGTTACCTTGTACGTAAAAGGGAATCCCGGATTTCCGTAGAAGTCGCAGACAAGCGAAAGTTCCGCCAATTTTCCATCCGCAGAGAAGCTCTTCATTCGCCACGGAAGCACGTTCAGGAAGCCGTGCAGCGCATGAGGCGCCCAGCTCACGTTGTTCTTTAGCCGATACGCCTTGCCGTTCCATTTCCACTCCGCGTTTGCCGTGCGACCGGGAAAAGGCGAAAGGCAGACGCCCGCATTCGTATCCGCATGGATCTTTCGAAAAGTTTCCGCGTCACGGTAGCCGTAGAGCAGGTCGAGCGTCTTTCCCGAAGAGGGAACTCGCCACGCGTTCAGTCCCGCGCCAAATCCCGCAAGAACTTCCAGTTCGCAGTCGTCTGCGTGGATGATGTATCGGTCGGCGGTTCCAAGCGGTTTCGATTCGAGGGAAAAGTGCATTGTCAGGATTCTCCGATTCCAATATAGAATTTGACCGCCTTACCATGCCATGACTTTTTCGAGAA
>CAVKYI010000059.1:0-4330 GCA_963660435.1 Sodaliphilus sp. | reverse complement strand
CATAAGGTCACCTCTAAAAATTGCTTTGGTTAAGAAAATTTGAATGAGACCAAGCGAAGGCAGGAATGAAAAGTGGCGAATACTGGATGTATTTGCCACTTTGAATGACGAACCAGCGCGAAGCATCGTAACCAAATTTTTGAAAATTGAATTTTTAGAGGTGACCATAAGGCGAAAGATAGAAAAATCCTAGCGAGCCGCCTTGATTTTCAAGACTTCTCCCGATTTCACCTTCGTTGAGTTCTTGCCATTCCACTTGACGATTTCCTCGATAGAGACCCCGTATTTTCTGGAAATGTCCCAGAGCGACTCCCCGGAAACGACCGTATGCGAAACGAAGCTTTCCGGAGCGGGACTTTCCGAATCGGAAGAAGGCTTGGCGGCAGGCGTTTTTTTAGCCGCGCTCGTCGAACTCTCGCTACCCGGCGACTCCACATAGAGAAAATCCCCAGCCCTGATGCTTCCCGCATCGTCTAGACCGTTCCATTTCCTGAGACTTGAAACGGAAACGCCGAACTTGCGCCCGATTGCGCCTAGATTGTCTCCCGCGCGGACCTTGTACTTTCGCACGGAACGCTCGCCCGATTTTTTTGTCGTCTGGGATTTCCCGGCTTGGGCCTTTTGGGCGCCCGACGAATGGGCCGCGGCCGGCAGCGGAATCAAAAGCGTCTGCCCCTGCCGAATCCTGGTATTTTTCAAGTGGTTCGCCGACTGGATGTCCTTTACGGAAACGCCATACATCCGGGAGATTTTTCCCAGGTTGTCCCCGGTCCGCACCTTGTGATACTGCCACCGGGAAAAACTTTTTCTGTCCATCCTTTCGTAGGCGACGAGAAAGGAATCACGGGAACCTTCCGGAATGCGCAGCACGTATCCGCTTTCCTTCGGCGGCGTGCACCAGCGGTTGAGTTCCAGGTTCAGCTCCTGGATCGTCTTGGTATCGACACCCGCCGCTTGCGCCACCTTGTCTAGCGGCATGAATTCCACGACGGTCACCGTATCGAACGGAGTCCGCTCCCGCGTTTCCACGGTCATCCCGTAATGCTCCGGATAGTGCCCGATCGTCATCGCGGCGAGAATCCGCGGCACGTAATGCATCGTCTCCTTGGGAAGCTGCAGATCCCAGTAGGTGATGGCCTTCGTCGAATCCCAGAGCGTATCCGCCTTCAGGTCCCGAATCCGCCTACGCACGCAGCCTTCCCCGCAATTGTAGGCAGCCATCGCCATGAGCCAGTCGCCAAACTCGTTCTTGAGACGCTGCAGATAGCGAAGCGCGGCCGTCGTCGAATGTTCCGGATTGCGCCTCATGTCCATCCAGAAATCCTGGTAAAGCCCATATCGCTTGCCTGTCGCCGGAACGAACTGCCAAAGTCCCGCAGCCTTTGCCCGGCTGTAGGCCTTGATCTTGTAGCCCGATTCCACCAGGGCGAGATAGATCAGGTCGCGCGGCATTTCCATCGAATCGATTTTCGCGTAGATCATCTCGTCAAAGGCTGTCTTTCGCGAAAGCGACGCTTCGGTAAAGTCGCGAGCCCGGGTCGTCATATACAGGATTTCCTGCATCACGCGATCGTTGAATTCGATCGGGAGCGAAAACTCCGCGCGATTGAGCGTATCGAGAAAGCTCTCGATCTCCACGCGTTCCGCACTGTCGAGCGGCGGTTCGTCCAGATTTTCCAGCCCGGCATCTTCGAATTCATAGCGCACATAGGACGAAGCGTCCTCCCCCATATCGAGAATTCCGGGATAGACCTCGTCGAGCGCCGCGATGATTTTTTTCGGCATGTCTCGCCGGTAGAGGGAATCCTCCGGTCTAGAAGACGGAGAATAGGCTGAGTCGTAATTCTCCGCGACAAGCTTCTTCAACGCGAGATCCAGATGATGCCTAGCGACAAGCCAGTCCTCGTCTTCCATCGCCTGCAAGGCGAACTGATACTGCTGCCAGGATTCCCGCTCTTCCGCTTCCGGCGATACCCAATCGCTCATCGCCCGCGAAAGGAAGGATTCTTCCGCTTCCGGGGTATAGACAGGAGCGCTACCCGCGCAAGAGCCCAAAAAAGACACGGCTGCGGAAGCAGCCAAAAGGCAAATCCCCCTTTTCAGGGAAAAAATCACGAATCGTAGTCCAGATCTTCCGCGTAGTCGTTCCAGATCTGGTTCTGGTGACCATTGAAAGTCGGCTTGTCGAAGTTCACCTCGTCATCCAGGTTCTCTTCGTCCTCTTCCTGTTCCTCTTCCTCCTCCTCTTCGCTAGACAGGGGAACGGAAGGTTCGATGTTCTCGTTCTTGGGACGGCGTCCGCAATGCAGTGTTTCGGAAGCGTCCATGTCCAGATTCTTCTTCACGTTCATCTTGTACCTCGCTTTTATTTACCCAAAGCGCCGTTCACGCCGAACCAGATGATTCCCGCCGCCACGAGAGCAAGGATCATCGTCGCATAGATTAGGATTCGGTTCACCCGGTAAGCCTTCTGGTTCTTGCGACTCCAGAAAGGACGTTCCGGATGTTTTGCGTTTTCAGCACTCATAGCGAAAATATACACATCGAATCGAAAAAAACAAGTAGCGACAAAAATTTTTTTTGCAGGAAAGAAAGGAAGCGTTACCAGTTTGTAATGTCTTCCTTCGCCGTATGCGTCGTGTGCACAGCCTGCGTTCCATAGTAGATGAGCTGCGCCGTCGGAAGGAGCATCTTCGCGACGCGGTTCCAGCGGGCAAGGCCTGTCGCATCCACATACACGATGTCGCCGGGAAGCAGCGCGAACTTGTCGCCAAAGACCAGCGCCATCGGGTTTCGCGCGTTCAGGTGAAAGATGTCGATCGCGTCCGCAGACTCCGCCCGGATAACATAGATGTTTTCCGCCTTCGCCGATTCCGCGAGAAGACCGCCGCCCGTGGCGAGAGCTTCCGAAAGGGAGAGCTTTCCATCCTTGAATTCCAGTGCCTGCTGGTTGCGGACTTCGCCCATCAGATAGACCTTGGATTCCGAAGCCGCCGGAACGCGAATCGCGTCTCCGTCCTTGAGCATCACGTCGCCCGGACCGAGCCCCGCCGCATAGGGGGCGAGCAGGTTCAATTCGTAGTTCTTGCCATCGCGGGAAAGCTCCACGCGGGAAAGGTTCGCCAGGGCGTTCGCGCCGCCGCACAGGTTAATCGCTTCAAGCAGCGTTACCGGGACATCGCTCAGCGAGACGACTCCAGGCTTCGCCACGGATCCCTGGACATACACCTTGTGCCTCTGGCTCTGCAGCAGGCGGACGTCGATTTGCGGATTGTTCAGGACTTTCGAAAGGCTCTGGACTATCTCCGCGCGCAACTCGGCGATCGTCTTCCCGTTCACGTTGATTTCCCCGACATAGGGATAGAACATGACGCCGGATTCGCTCACCAGCTGCCCCGTCGCGTTGTCGCTCCGATAAGAGCCGAGAGGACTTGTCAGTTCGGGATGTTCCCAGATGACGACCTGGACGATGTCGAAAGGTCCGAGCCGATAGGATTCCGGCTTGAAGGAAAGAAGTTCCTCCGGGAGCGTCGCGGACGACGAACCGGCGGTTCCGGTCATCGTCGCCAAAGTTCTCGCGTTGATGCTCTGCAAGTGAACTTTCGCCCCCTGGAAATCCGCCAAAGTATCGATCGTTCCTTCTTCGTCGGCGGATTCGTTCAAGGCCATTCCCGGAGCGAGGAAGCAGCCGGAAAGCGTTGCCGCGTAGAAAGCGAGAATCAAGCCCAACAGGGAAAATTTCATCGTGAGAGACCTCGATAAAGCGTGTGCGCAAAATATAAGAAATTCGGAAAACTTTTTCATCCGGATCATGGATAAATTTTAAAATTGGATTCTAAAATAGAAGTCTATGATCCTCTTTTCGATTCTTGCCGTCATCCTCGCGGCTTCGCTCGCGACGCTCTTTTTTGTAAACTTCGCCAAGGTCCCGAAGGAAAGGCGAAAGCTCTATCTCTTTCCGGGAATTTTCCAGCTTTTCGCCATATCCGTCGCGCTTGTCCGCGGCAACGTCCTCCCCGAGTTCCTGCCCGCGGAAATCGTCACCGTCTTCTGCTACTTCTTCAGTCTCTACCTCACCTACTCGACCGCCCTTTCTTTCTCGACTTCTCCAAAAAGAATTTCCACGCTCTGGGGTATTGCCGCCATCGCGTTCTGGATTCTCGCGATTTGGGGATAGGCCAGAGCTTAGGCGAGAGAGCTTGGAGCTTAGAAAAGCGAAGCGCTCTTCTTTCTCAACTTTTCTCACTCCACACTTCACCCTTCACTCTCATCTAAGTTCCAAGTTCTGATAATCCCCCTTCCTTGCATCCACCCTGTCATTCTGGAGCGG
>CAVKYI010000058.1:0-4421 GCA_963660435.1 Sodaliphilus sp. | reverse complement strand
ACCAGCGCGAAGCGTCGCAACCAAATTTTTGAAAATTGAATTTTTAGAGGTGACCTTTAGTATTTTTTTGATTGTAACTTTCAAAAAGGAACTTTTATGTCAAAAATAGAACAGCAGGATCAGAATTTTCCGACTTGCCCAATCCGAAACGTCCTCAGCCGTATCGGCGACAAATGGTCGATTCTAATTCTCTATACGCTAAACAAGAAAGACAAGACCCGCTTCAAGGAACTTCATCGCAGCATTCCCGACATTTCCCAAAAGATGCTCACGGCAACGCTCAAGACTCTCGAATCCGACGGACTCATTGAACGCAAGGCCTACCCCGAAGTGCCGCCTCGTGTCGAATATTCCATTTCCAGGCGCGGAAACACGCTGATTCCCATTATCGAGGAACTCATAATCTGGGCATCTCATAATATGAAGAAAATCGTCAAGGACCGGAAAGAAGCGGTGGACGCGTAAAGAGGTCGGTCGGAATTCAAGTTACTTGGCAACGAGCATCCGAACCATTTTTTCTATCTTCTTTCCCATGAGTTACCACGTCGATGAAATTCGCAAGCAGTTCCCCGTCCTCGCCCTGCACGATAGCGACAACCCGCCGTTCGCCTACCTCGACAGCACCGCGACAGCGCAAAAGCCCGAAGCGGTTATCAACGCCATGGACGACTTTTACCGCAAGCACTACAGCTCGGTCAAGCGCGGCATCTACGGCATGACGGCCCAGACGACGGACGCCTACGAATCGGCCCGAAAAAAGGTCGCGAACTTCATCGGTGCAAAAAGCGAGCGCGAAATCGTCTTTACCCGCGGAACGACCGACAGCATCAATCTCGCGGCATGGAGCTACGGGCTTGGATTCTTGAAGCCCGGCGACGAAGTTCTTGTCAGCGCGCTCGAACATCACGCAAACATCGTCCCGTGGCAACTCGTCGGAAACGTCTGCAAGACAACGCTCAGGGTCATCCCCGTAAGCGACTCGGGCGAACTTGAAATCGAAAGGCTCCCGCAGCTGGTAGTTCCCGGCAAGACAAAAATTTTCGCTATCACGCATATCAGCAACACGATAGGTACAGAGAATCCCATTGCGGAAATCGTCCGCATCGTTCGAAAGATCGATCCGGAAATCAAGATTCTCGTCGACGCTGCCCAGAGCGCGCCCCATGTAAAGATCGACGTTCAGTCGCTCGACTGCGACTTTCTCGCCTTTTCCGGTCACAAGATGTACGGTCCCACGGGCATCGGCGTTCTCTACGGCAAATACGAACTTCTCGAAAAGATGCGTCCGATGCAGGGCGGCGGCGAGATGATCGACCATGTCACGTTCGAAAAGACGACATTTGCGCTGCCTCCGGACCGCTTCGAAGCGGGAACGCCTCCCATCGCGGAGGTCATCGGGCTAGGAGCCGCAATCGATTGGATAAACCAAGTCGGTATCGAGGCGATTTGCGCCCATGAACAGGAAATTTTGCGATATGCGCAAGAAAGGCTTTCCGAAATTCCCGGCCTGCACATTCTGGGAAATCCGAAAAAGCGCGGCGCGCTTCTCGGCTTTGTACTCGAAGGAATCCACCCCCACGACGCCGCGGCGCTTCTCGACGAAAGCGGTGTCGCTGTCCGCAGCGGGCATCACTGTGCAGAACCCGTCATGGATCGTTTCGGGGTGCAGGCGACAATCCGCGCGAGCTTCGGCGCCTACACGACAAGGCGCGAAATCGACCAGCTTGCAAGCGGGCTTCTCCGAGTAAACAAGATCTTCAAGTCTTCGATTTAAACACAAAGCAACGGTAGAGCAGAAAGCTGACGACGACATAGGCGATGTTCGCAAGGACGTTCGCAAGAAATCCTGCGCTTAAAAACTCCCCCGCCGACGGGAGCGCGTTCTTGAGAGATTCCAGTACAAACAAATTCACCAGGTAGGCGCACAAAAAGACAATGGCAAACCGCACCGCCTCGCGACTCTTCCTGTTTTGGCTTTTAAAGTTCAATCGGCGGTTCATCCAATACGAGTTGACGCCACCCGCGACAAACCCGAGAAAGTTCGAAAGTTCCAGATTCCATCCGAGAAGTTCGTACAGAATCCAGACGACGCACAGGGTAATCAGCGTATTGACGATTCCAATCAGATTGTATTTGACAAAGTGCATCATTTCGGTTTCTAGAAACCTTGCGAGAAACGCTTGCGAAACTCGTTCGAAATTTCCTCTTCGCCGGGAATCTTCCGGTTTTCCATCAAAATCTTTCCATCGCAAATCACCGTATCGATTACGGTCGAGTTTGCCGCATAGACAAAGTTCGAAACGACACTTCCCGTCGCAAAGCAAGGCGCTTCCAGGTTCACGAGCTGCGCATCGGCAAGGAAACCTTCCTCGATTTTCCCGGCATGGATGCCAAAGGCTTCCGCCCCGTTCCATGTCGCCATCCTGAGCGTATCCTCGGCAGAAAGCACGGTCGGGTCTCCGGAAGTCATCTTCGCAAGCAGCGAAGCGAACTTCATTTCTTCGCGCATGTCCAGATTGTTGTTCGAAGCGGCGCCGTCCGTTCCAAGCGTTACGCGAATGCCGCGGTCGAGGAAAGGCTTGATTCGAAAAGTCCCGCTCGAAAGCTTCATGTTCGAGCAGGGATTGTGCGCACAGGTCACTTTCCGCGCGGCGAGGATGTCCAGGTCGCGGTCGGAGACGTGCACCAGATGAGCAGCCACGGTCCGCTCCGTGAGGAATCCGAGCGAATCCAGATACTCCACCGGGGAAAGTCCACCGGTCGGCGAGACGCTCCGGGATTCTTCTCCCGCCGTTTCCGCCAGATGGATGTGCAACGGCAGCCGAAACTTTTCCGAATAGTCCCGCGCAATTTTCAGACATTCCGCCGTATTCGTGTAAATCGCATGAGGCGCGACAGCCAAACGGACTCTATCCGTCAACCTGTTCGCATTCTCTTCGATATAGCGGATTTTTCTTTCCGTATCCGCACTCATGGCATCGGCAAAGGTGACGCCGATCGAAGCCCGCACGCCGAGCTCTTCCGCCGCCCGAATCGTCTCGTCCAGATACCAATACATATCGGCAAGGAAAACGGTTCCCGAACGAATCATTTCCAGAATGGCGTAGCGGGACGCCACATAGACATCGCTTTCGGAAAGCTTCGCCTCGCGCGGCCAGATATAGTCCTTCAGCCAAATGTCCAGGGGAACGTCGTCCGAAAGTCCCCGGCAAAAAGTCATCGCCGCATGGGTATGCGTGTTGTAAAAGGCGGGGAGAATCGCAAAACGCGAAGCGTCGATTACCTTGTCCGAAATTTCCGCAGAAATCGTTTTTTCCGGAGCGATTTTCTTAAATACCCTGTCCGCTATCAGAATGTCCTTTCTGTCATTTCCGAGCAGAACCGATTTCAGGACAATGCGCCGCATAGAAACCTCCCAAAAGGCAAAATCCATTCCCAGGCAATTTCAAGTCCCATCCTGGTCCAAGCAAGACCGCCGCCGAATCCGCGAATGCACGTCTCCGCGACAAACGGCACCCAGAACAGATTGAAAAAGAGTATCGCCGAATACGAAAAAAGGTAGCCGTAGATTTGCAAATCCGTCTGCCGAGGACGCGCATCCCGAAACACGCTGCCCAGATGGAAGGCGAGAAAGAATCCGACAGCGACCTGGACCACGAACTTCGCCTCCGGAATCAAAAGGCAAGAAAGCGCCGCCGCGCAAAAGGCGAAAAGAGGGAAAGAATACGGGGCAAGAGCTATCGCAGGGTTCGGAGTGCCGCTAAACGTGACGCGTCCGCCCTTTTCCGCATGGGCAAAGAAGGATTCCACGCGTCGAAACGAGAGCAGGGCAAAGACCGTATGGTTCAGTTCATGGCAAAAGGTTTCCAGAAATTCCAGGTTGCGACCCCAAAAAAACAGGACCGCTCGAACCGAAAGATAGCCGGCCACGCCGATTTCTACAGGCAGAAACGCTTTCCATTCGCTTACGAGACAGGTTCCCTTCTCGTATAGCGCGCAACCAAAGGCCGCGGATAGAAAAAGAAATATCGCTACAAGAGGAAATCGGAAAAGCATCCGCATCAACGGCTCATGTCCAGGGAATCAAGTTCTTTTCGCAGTTCGAGATCGACTTTCCGCGCGCTGTCAAGCGCCGCCCTGGCCTTATCGACCTGTCGCTCCAGCGATTCCACTTCCGCCTGTTTCCTTGCGATTTCCCTGTCCGCTTCCGGATCGGAGCAGGCAGAAAAGGCTAGCGGCAAGAGCAGAAAGATTATCGAACGGTAGGACATCGGAAATTCCTTGAAAAGCACGTTCCCTAATCTAGCAATTTAAAGGTCGCCCACCCTAAAAAAGGCATTTATTTTGACAAATCCATTTTATGCTTTAGGTCACCTCTAAAAATTGCTTTGGTTAAGAAAATTTGAATGAGACCAAGCGAA
>CAVKYI010000057.1:0-4549 GCA_963660435.1 Sodaliphilus sp. | reverse complement strand
CATTGTCGTGCAAAGACTTGACTGCGTTTTTATCCTGCAATTTGACCTATAAGTCGACAATATAGACAGCAAAAGCCGGGCTTCGCCCGGCTTTTTGCATGCGACAGAAAATGTCAGTGAAAATGCGCTCCGAGAATCCGATGCGAAACGTCGTGCGCGACAAGATCCATTTCCGAGCCATACATGTCGCGCATCATCTCCGGCGTGATTTCCGACCCGGAGTGAAAATGCACCGTCCGATTGACGCAAGCGACGCTCTTTACGTGGCGCGAAAGCGCCATCAGGTCGTGAGTCACGATCACGATTGTCATCTTCTCGTTCAGCCTGGCGAGAAGTCCATAGAGATCTTCCTGTCCCTTCGCGTCGATGTTGCTCGAAGGCTCGTCCAGCAAGAGGATTTGCGGTTCACAGGCGAGAGCTCGCGCGATGAGGACACGCTGGCGTTCGCCGCCCGAAAGTTCCCCGAGACGCCGTTTCGAAAAGGATTCCATGCGCACCGTTTCGAGGAGTTCCCTAACCTTGGGCGGATCGAATCGAAAGCGCGGAAGCCCGGTCGAGACGGTTTCCTCCACGGTTATCGGAAATTCCAGGTTGCGGTTCGTATTCTGCGGCACATAGCCGAGGGAAATCTTCTTCGAGGGAACCTTTTCGCCGAAGACGCGAACTTCACCCGCCGAAGGTTTCAGGAGTCCGACGACAAGCTTCATCAGCGTACTTTTTCCGCCGCCGTTCGGCCCGATGATCGCGAGAAAGTCGCCACGGTTCACGGAAAAGTTCACGTTCGAAAGGACAGGCGTCCTCTCGTAGGAAAAGTCCAGGTTGCGCACCTCGATTGCCGGAAACGGATTCATTGGCGACTCTCCAGAAGCGCATCCAGGAACTTTTCGAGCTCCCCGTCGAAATCATAGGCAAGCGGATCGATCGACACGATCTTCGCGCCGATTTCCTTCGAAAGGGATTCCGCAGCCCGGCGGCTGAACTGCGGCTGCACAAAGACGGTTTTCACGCGATTCTTTTTCGAAACGCTTACCAGGTTCCGCAGGTCGCGCGGCTTCGGTTCCTTGCCGTCCATCTCGACCGAAATCTGCCTTAAGCCGTAATCCCGCGCGAGGTAGCCGTATGACGGATGGAAGACGATAAAAGTCCGACGATCTTCCGGAAGATTTTTCAGAGCGTCCGCAAACCGGGCGTCCAGTTCGGAGAGCTTCTTCAGGAACCTTTCCAGATTTTCCCGGTAGATTTTCGCATGGGAAGTGTCCGCGAAAACCAGCGCACGGCAAACGTTCGTCGCAAGCAGAATCGCCGTCCGCGGAGAATTCCACAGGTGCGGATCCAGTTCTTCGCCGTGTTCCTCGCCATGGGAATGTTCTTCCGCAATGAATGCGACGCCTTCCGAAATATCGACGACCTTCACGTTCGGATTCACGCCCAGAAAGCGCGGTCGCCACGCGTTGTCAAGCCCCGAACCATCGCCAAGATAGATGGAAACGGCGGAAAACTTTTTCAAGATGTCGGGTTTCGGCTCGAATGTATGCGGGTTCGCGTTTTTCGGCACGAGAGTCACCACGTCGGCAAATTCCCCCGCTATTTCTCGCACGATTTTCTCGTAAGGCGATAGCAGCACGGAAACAGTCAAGGCCGGAGTCTCCGCAAATCCGACGGAAACGGCAAGCAAAAGAAGAAGGACTAGACGGAACATGGAAAACCTCGGGACCCCAATAATACAAAATGAAAAGACAGCACAAGTTCATTTTTCTAACTTCCCCGGCATGAAAACAGTCGAAGTCGTCGCAGGAATCATCGAAGACAAGGCCACCGGCAAAATTCTCGCCACGGAACGCGGTTACGGAGAATTCGCCGGCAAGTGGGAATTTCCGGGCGGAAAAATCGAGCAGGGCGAAACTCGCGAAGCGGCCCTCGTCCGGGAACTCCGGGAGGAACTCGCCATCGACGCTAGAATCGAAAAGTTTATTTGCACCGTGGAATACGACTACCCGAAATTTCACCTGACGATGCACACTTTCTTCTGCACGATTGCAAGCGGAGAACTCACGCTCCGCGAACACCAGGCCGCCCGCTGGCTTTCGCTGGAAGAACTCGCCGCAATCGACTGGCTCCCCGCGGACAGGGAAATCGCTAGAAGCCTAGCCGGAGCGTCCTAGTCCACGCCGACGCGCCTTCCCGGACGCGCAGCACATAGACGCCGCTTTTTACGCCGTCTGCCGAAAGGTTCAAGGCGCCGGAAGCGTTCCCGCGGAAAAGCGTCTTCTCCACGACTCCCGACAGGTTGACCAGATCGACCCGCACCGGGGAATTTTTGGAAACTTCGAGCGATATGTTCTTCCCGTTCACCTGGAAGGATTTTTTCGCGGAAGCCTTCGAGGCGATTTTTACCGGAGGCAAGTCGCCCGAGGCGAAATTCGGCATGTTGCCCGAAACGAGAAGCCCGTTCAACAGCTTGAGCGAGTGGTTGAAGTAGTTCTCGTTTCCCAGTTTCACCGCTTCCGCCCAGTAGGCGTCCAGGTTCGCCTGGTAGGAGGCGTCCGAGACAAACGCCGTCATCAGGGACGCGACAAAGGTGCTGTTGTGGTCGCTTCCGAGCGATCCGCTCGAACGGACGACCGGGCCTTTCATGTTCGCAGGCGAAACGGTCGAGACCCAGGCGGCCATTTTCCTATCGATAGCAAGCGCGCGGGTGTCGCCAAACCAGCAGACCGCCTTCGCGTTTCGCCACGGCGCGCGAGATGCGTCATAGCTAAAGTAGTCGTCCTCGCTTGTTCCCGAAGCGTTCGTCCAGTCGTCAATGAGTCCTGTCGAAACTTCGCCCGAGCTCGTTTCGTACAGCTTCATGTTCGCGTCGTAGGCAGTCACGCTCCAGAAGTCGGCATTGTCCGAATCCACCATCGCAAAGAGCGGCATGTAGGCGGGGTCAAAGTATCCCGGATTCTTGCGGGTCTTCCCGGCATCTCCCCAGGCGTCTCCCGGCAAGTGGATTCCGCTCGCCTCGAATTCGTACGCCTTCATGTTCTGGATGAGCGTTTTCGCCGCATCGAGATATTCCGAATTTCCGAACTGGTAGGCACCGAGGATGAGGGCCGCGGCAACGTCCATGTCGCCATCGAGAGCGGCACCGTTACCCGCATCCCAGGATTCGGAGAGGTTGCCGATTTTCCAGATCATCAATCCGTTCTTGTTCATGAACTTCTTGTAAAGATTCCAGAGCTTCTGAAATTCCGGCTCGTAGCTTCTCGTGTCGTCGCTGAAGTAAACGGCTAGCAGCATCCCGTAGCCGACGCCTTCCGAAAAATACTCGTTGGAGCCTTCGGTAGATCGCACGCCGGCGATGTCCCCGGATTCGTTGTAAAAGGTCTGCATCCAGTAGGCGAAGGCAGATTTCAGCTGCGTCGCGGCCGACGCCTGGTCGGAAAGAACGGTCGCCCGGCCATCATAGTCCGAGTTCTGCGGAAATGGGAAATTGACCGTCGCATGGGAAGTTCCGAGCGCGAGAGCGAACGAAAGAGCGATATAGATATTTTTTTTTCATCGTTTTCCTCTTTTTCACTAATCTATTCTTTTTTGGGCAGATTGCGCAAGGAAATTCCGCAGGCAAAAAATTTACAAGAATACGCATCCATCTTTCCGGGAATCATTAGCCCGTTTCTTGCAAGAGACAAGCTATGCAAAAA
This sequence comes from Sodaliphilus sp., assembly GCA_963660435.1. Taxonomy (GTDB): domain Bacteria; phylum Fibrobacterota; class Fibrobacteria; order Fibrobacterales; family Fibrobacteraceae; genus Hallerella. The sequence continues at coordinate 863 of CAVKYI010000057.1, read as the reverse complement.
TTCACATTTATGCATTGATTTTTCCGAAAACCATTACTATATTTAACCCATGAGTTTTAGAAAGCCAGAAGAAATCGCGCTCGAGCTGGTCCCCCGCTCGCTCGACGGCATCCTCCGGGAATCGAAGGAATCCCTTTCGACGTTTCCCTTCGTCACTTCGGTGAACGTTCCGGAAATCCGCCGTCTCCCCATCAAGTCGTTTGAACCTTCCCTGGAATTGCTCGAAAATTCCGTTCCGACGACACCGCACTTTCGCATGATCGACCGTTCCGAAAAGGAGCTTTTGGAAAAGATTTCCGCGCTAGTCCGCGCGGGACTGAGACAGGTGCTGCTCATCGGCGGAGACCCTCCCCAGGATGCGGACTTTGTACCGTCCGGGCTTTCGACGCTAGAGGGAATCAAGGCCGTCAAGCGCGAATTTCCGGACCTGAAGGTCTTCGCGGGTCTCGACCCTTACCGGAATCCGTTCCGCGAAGAGCTGGACTACGCCTTCCGCAAGCGGGACGCCGGCGCGGACGGTTTCTACACGCAGCCTTTCTTTTCCGTGGGAATGCTCGAACTCTGGGCGGAACAGCTCCCCGATATGGAAATCTACTTCGGTATCGCCCCGGTCTATACGGAAAGGTCTAGAAACTACTGGGAACGCGTAAACAAGGTCGTCTTTCCGCCGAACTTCAGCTTCGCGAGGGAATACAACACGCGCCTTGCGCGCCAGCTTCTCGTGACCATTTCCGAGACGAAGGCGCACGCCTGTCTGCAGCCCGTTTCGAACGGAGCTCTCGAATACCTCCAGGACATTTTTAACGTCTAGGTCACCTCTAAAAATTGCTTTGGTTAAGAAAATTTGAATGAGACCAAGCGAA
>CAVKYI010000056.1:0-4720 GCA_963660435.1 Sodaliphilus sp. | reverse complement strand
CAAAAATTTGGTTGCGACGCTTCGCGCTGGTTCGTCATTCAAAGTGGCGAATATCTCCAATATTCACCACTTTTCATTCCTGCCATTGCTTGGTCTCACTCAAATTTTCTTGATCAAAGCAATTTTTAGAGGTTCCCTTGTGTAATTTTTTTTGACCATTTGGAAACGAGATGTACATTTTTGTCTATATTTGCACAAGTTTAACCCTCTTGAAACGGAAAGTAGATGACGGCATTTCTGAATACGCGCGGATATTCGCATGACGCTTGGCGTGTCGCCTATTTCCCTTTTCGAGTTTTTCTGTTTTTTGATGTCGAACGTTTTTGTCCGGCATTTTTTTTTGAAATCCAATTCCCTCGGGAGGCTATATGAAGATTCAAGGTATCGACAAGGTTCTGATTATCGGTTCGGGTCCGATCGTTATCGGTCAGGCGTGCGAGTTTGACTATTCGGGAACGCAGGCGTGCAAGGCTTTGCGCGAGCAGGGCTACAAGGTCGTATTGGTCAATTCCAACCCGGCGACGATCATGACGGATCCTGTGATGGCGGACGCAACGTATATCGAGCCTTTGAATCTGCACCGTCTGGAACAGATTATCGAAAAGGAACGTCCTGATGCGCTCCTGCCGAATCTTGGAGGCCAGACGGGACTCAACCTCGCGAGCGCGCTTTCGAAGGCGGGAATCCTCGACAAGTTCGGCGTGAAGGTTATCGGCGTGAACCTGGATGCGATTGAACGCGGAGAGGACCGCGAAATTTTCAAGGAGACGATGCAGAAGCTTGGCATCGACACGCCGCGTTCCGGCATTTGCCACACGGTCGAAGAAGCGGAAAAGATTGCGGGCGAGATCGGTTTCCCTGTCGTCGTGCGTCCTGCCTATACGATGGGCGGCGCGGGCGGAGGTTTCTGCTACAACGTGGAAGAGCTTCGGAACATCTGCGGCAACGGGCTTGAACTTTCGATGACGCACCAGTGCCTGATCGAAGAGTCGATTCTCGGCTGGGAAGAACTCGAAGTCGAAGTGGTCCGCGATTCGAAAAACCAGATGATTGCGATTTGCTTCATCGAAAACATCGATCCGGTGGGCGTCCATACGGGAGATTCCTTTTGCGCGGCGCCGTTTCTCACCATCGACAAGGAACTAGAAGAACGCTTGAAGCGCGATGCGTTCAAGATTGTCGAATCGATCGGCGTTATCGGCGGAACGAATGTCCAGTTTGCGCACGATCCGAAGACGGGCCGCGTCGTCATTATCGAAATCAATCCGCGGACATCGCGCTCCTCGGCGCTTGCCTCGAAGGCGACAGGATTCCCGATCGCGCTGATTTCCGCGAAGCTCGCTTCCGGCATGACGCTCGACCAGATCCCCTACTGGCGCGACGGAAGCCTTGAAAAATACACGCCGTCGGGCGATTACGTCGTCCTGAAATTCGCGCGCTGGGCTTTCGAAAAGTTCCGCGGAGTCGATGACGAACTCGGCACGCAGATGAAGGCCGTGGGCGAGGTGATGGCTATCGGAAAGACTTACAAGGAAACGCTCCAGAAGGCGATCCGCGGACTTGAAAACGGTCGCGCGGGTCTTGGTTTCGCCAAGGACTTCAACAGAAAGTCGAAGGACGAGCTCTTGAATATGCTGCGGACTCCGTCGAGCGAGCGTCACTTCCAGATGTACGAGGCTCTCCGCAAAGGGGCGACCGTCGAGGAAATCCAGGCGGCGACTTTCGAAAAGGCCTATTTCATTCTCCAGATGAAGGAACTCGTCGAGCTCGAAGAGGAAATGCTCAGGACGCCGGGGACGATGCCTTTGGATTCGCTTCTTGTCCGCGCGAAGAAGGACGGTTTTAGCGATAAATACATTGCGAAGATTCTCGGCATTCGGGAAAAGGATGTCCGTAAAAAGCGGACGGAGCTGGGCGTTGTCGAAGGATGGTGCGCGGTTCCGGTGAGCGGCAAGGAAAATACGTTCTACTACTATAGCACCTACAATGCGAAGGACGAATCGACCGCATCCGACAATCCGAAGAAAATCATGATTCTCGGCGGTGGCCCGAACCGTATCGGCCAGGGCATCGAGTTCGACTATTGCTGCTGCCATGCGGCGATGGCGCTCCGCGAGCTGGGCTATGAGACCATCATGGTGAACTGCAACCCGGAAACGGTTTCCACCGACTACGATACTTCGGACAAGCTTTACTTTGAACCGGTCAGCCTCGAAGACGTTCTCCAGATTTACCACAAGGAAAAGCCGGCGGGAGTCATCGTGCAGTTTGGCGGCCAGACTCCGCTGAACATCGCCCGGGCGCTTTCCGACGAAGGCGTAAAGATTTTAGGCACGAGCATCGACTCCATCGACATCGCCGAAGACCGCGACCTGTTCCGCAAAATGATGGACAGGCTCGGCATTCCGATGCCCGAAAGCGGCATGGCGACGGACATTGACGAGGCAATCGCCTGCGTGAAGAAGATCGGCGGTTACCCGATCATGATCCGACCGAGCTTTGTCCTCGGTGGCCGCGGCATGGAAGTAATCTACGACGAACCGATGCTCCGCGAATACGTGGCGAAGGCTGTCGGCGTGACACCGGACCGCCCGCTGCTTGTCGATAGGTTCCTTCACAATGCGCTCGAATGCGAAGCGGATGCGCTCAGCGACGGTGAACATGTCTATATCCCCGCGGTGATGGAACACGTGGAACTCGCCGGTGTCCATTCCGGAGATTCGGCTTGCATCATCCCGCCGGTGACGATTTCCGCGGAGAACCTTGCGACCATCAAGGATTACACGCGAAAGATTGCGGAATCGCTGCACGTGTGCGGTCTCATGAACATGCAGTATGCGATCGAGGACGGCAAGGTGTTCGTGCTCGAAGCGAATCCCCGGGCGAGCCGTACCGTTCCGCTGGTGTCGAAGGTTTGCAATACGCAGATGGCGCGCCTTGCGACGCGCCTGATGCTCGGCGAAAAGCTCGAAGACCTGAAGCTCAAGGAAAAGAAGTTCCGTCACCACGGCGTGAAGGAGGCGGTTTTCCCGTTCGACAAGTTCCCGCACGTGGATCCGGTTCTCGGGCCGGAGATGCGCTCAACGGGCGAGGTCCTCGGGCTTTCCGACAACTACGCGCTGGCCTACTACAAGGCGGAAGAGGCGGCGGGATCCGTCCTGCCTTCGGGAGGCTCTGTCCTGATCAGTCTTTCGGACAAGGTTAACTTGTGTGAACAGGCGATCGAAGTGGGCCGGGAGTTCGAGAAGCTCGGGTTCAGGATTCTCGCGACGGAAGGAACCGCGAAGTTCTACGAAGCCGCGGGAGTCCATTGCGAAACGGTGAACAAGATTGCCGAGGGTCGCCCGAACGTTCTCGACGTCATCTTGAACGGTCAGGTTTCCTTGGTCATCAATACGCCGTGGGCTCGCCGTGACGCTATCCAGGACGAGAGCGCTATTCGCAAGGCCGCTATCAAGTACAAGGTCCCCTACATCACGACGCTTGCCGCCGCGAACATGACGGTGAAGGGTATCGCCGCCGCAAGGAACGGTCACGGCGAAGTGAAGTCTTTGCAGGAATACCATGCAAGTATCGAAGAGGTGTAAGAATTAGGGTGTCATGGCGAGGCTCCGCAAGGAGCCTCGGCAATCACTCGCAAGTGTACAAAACAAAAAAGGACTGCAGCGATGCGGCCCTTTTTCTGTATGGAGGGGAAAGTCTTCCCCTGGTTCGCACTCCGTTGCTCTCCACCCCTTCTAGCGGGCGCTCAGTCGCCGCCGCCCGCAACGCCCGGGCTTGTTGCCTGCCCACCCCAAAATGCAAAAGGAGCTCGGCAACTATGCAGTGGTGACCTTTAACCGGTCAAATTTTTTCATTTCCCTGTCGAGCAGGGTATCTACATATTTCGCATAAATTAACGTTGTCTCGATGCTGCGATGTCCCAGAAGCTTGCTTGTGACGGGTAGCGGAATCCCGAGGGTGATGCAGGTCGTGGCGAATGTATGCCGTGCCATATGACAGTGCAGATATCGATTGCATCCCAGCTTTTTTGCGCCACTTCGAAGCCTCTTGTTGAAGTGGGCGTTGTCCGCGACATGAAAGACAGGACCTTTCGCGATGTTCGGAAGCAAGAGTCTCGCCTGTACGGGAATGGGAATATACACAGCTTCGCCGGTTTTGTGCGTCTGCTTGTGAATTTTCCAATCGATTATTTCCGTTGCATCAAGGCTTTTCAAATCGCCAAAGCGAAGTCCGGTAAAGCATGAAAACAAAAAGACGCGCAAAGACTCTCGCTCGCTTTCTAGAAGCCTGTTCGAATGTTCCAGAAATTTCAGGTAAAGGCTTTTCAATTCTCGAAGGCTTAGAAACCCGCGCTTGGATGCGATGAATCTTGATGCGGTCAAAGGGATTTCTTGAAATCAGGTCGTCGATGATTAATTTATTCGTAAAGTTTCGAAAGACGGAAAGCGCCTTGTTGATGGTGGATTCCCCGTTCCCGATTTCTTTCAGGTGCGAACGGTATCGTCTGACAAAATCTGTCGTAATCTCTTCAAGGGAAAGGTCCGGCGCAAAAGCGTGAATCTTGTTCAGCTCGAAGCGATATGTCCGGATGGTGAGATCTGCCAGGTTTTCGGAATCCTCGGCGAGATATTTTTTCGCGATGTCGATAAAAAGCATAAGGTCTCCTCTAAAAATTGCTTTGGTTAAGAAAATTTGAATGAGACCAAGCGAAGGCAGG
>CAVKYI010000055.1:0-5196 GCA_963660435.1 Sodaliphilus sp. | reverse complement strand
GCGAAGCGTCGCAACCAAATTTTTGAAAATTGAATTTTTAGAGGTGACCTTTAGTTATCCTGGATTTTTCCATAATGCTCTGCCAGGGAATCGAGGCAATCCTTGTTTAAATCAAACGAGTCAAAGGCTTCGCGCAGACCTTGGACGAAGAAGGAATCATTCATCATCCGGTTTTCGTATTCGACCAATTCCGCTTTAAACCTTTCTCGATCTTTTTTTCGCTGGGGCCAATCTCCATGGAACTTGGTTGAAACTTTGCAGTGCGAGTGGATTTTCTTATCGATCCGGGGAAGCTTGCATTTGCCGTAGTAGTTGATGGCGATATCTCCATATTCGTCAAAGCCTACTTCTATCTGTATCAGAAAGCGTCTTTCTTTTGCATCGGCGACGTAGATGGCCGTTTCGGGGGGAAGAAGGGTTTCTTTCTCGTACGGATCCCAGCCGATGCCGATATTTGGTGTTGCCGCCATATAGGAATATCCGTATCTTTCGATGGCGTCGATGCATGAAACTTCGTCTATCTCTGGGTCGACGTAACGCGCATTAAAAGACGACATGTGCAAAAGTCGGTAATCCGTTTCGTCTAGAAACTTATACCAAATTCGTATTTCGAAAAAATGATAGTAGTGGAGACCTCTTTGGCCGGGCTTATCGACAAATTCGGCGAATTCCGCATTGCCCGCCTTGACCACCCTTACCTGGTCGGAAAATACAAATTGGTTGAAAATGTTCCCCTTTACAAGATGCCCGATGAAAAAAAAGGCGACCGCTGCAAAGGGGACGGATACGATAAGGAAAATTTTAGTCCATCCCCATTTCATACAAAAATCCTCTTAAAACCTTGTTGATGAACGCCTGTTTGGAGATTTCCAAAAGATAGGGATTTATCCTTAATGTTAGCGGGAAAAAATAGTGCTTGTTTACTTTTTCGACAAACTTTTTCCAACCGCCGTAAGAATGGATAAACGTCCCGAACCTGTCGAAGTCTTTTTGCTTGTAGTAACGGTTCATTGCTTCGTAAAGGGACAATCCTCTGTTGTTAACCAAGGATGCGATGTTGCGAGCGTCAATGTCGGCATAAAAATCACCGGTTCCGAAGAATTTGCTGTATCGCGGGTGGTTGCCGCCTATGTAATTTAAAGCGGAGTCGCGTATCGCCGCATAACTAAGCGCCTCTTTCTTTCGTATAGAGTCGAGATGTGCCGCATAGGTGAACATATCGCCTGCCCAGCTCGCCCATTCCGTAGGAATTGCGCAATCATCGCTGAAGCAATCCAGGTATCGGCTGAAGGCTGCGTTAAAATGAGGAAAGTCAACGGATATTCCCGCATCGGGGAATTCTAAAGATTCGAATTGCCCGCCTTTCGAGAACATATTCCGATAGTTTGGATATGTTAAATGGAGCATGAATTTCAAATAGGGACTGGCGATACCCGATGTGGCGTTCCATTTCAAGTCGTTGTATCCGCCTAAATCTCTTAAAACCTGGGCGATTTCCAACGCTCGTTTTCTTTTCCAGCTTGACTGCCATGTTGGGATGAAACTCAATTCATCTATGTTTTGGATGGCCTGTAAAAGCGAATCTAAGTCCGTTGCCTGTTTTGGTAAGTCTAGCGGTTGTTCGTATGCTGTGGGCTGTGTGACCGTCGTGTTTGCCGGCGCTTTCCATTGCGGAGAGAAAAGCGTTTGAAGTCCGTTCGTCGGACGGCTCGTGCGAAAAGTCGGGATGTAGGTTTCTGGCATCTTTTTTCCTTTGCCCTTGGCTTTTATCGGGCGGTTGATGGTTTACCGAAGGCGAAGGAATTTGGTATCTTTGTCTTGCCGATAGAGTTACCAAACTCTTCCGCCGAAGGACTTCCGACTGCAATCGGAGGTCCTTCCTTTTTCGGATGTCTTGAAGTTCGTAGGAATAAATATAGAAAATTTTTAATTGAAAAGTGCTTTGAAATGAAAAACAACAAACATTTTTTAGTGAAGGTGTCTGTTGCGTCGTCTATTAAAGTTTTAAATCAACAAAAGACTTCCCGCTTTGATTCGGGCGCTTTTGAAAGTTGGTGTCTGAAAAAGTTTGAATTCTGTCGGTTTCCGAATCTAGGATAAATGGTCGTTTCTACTCTAAAATTTTACATGGATTTCTGAAAAACCTGTCGCCGCTTTCTTCGAAATTTTTCAAGCGCTTCCTATTTTCGCGGCACTATGAAAAAGAAAGAGCCGAATCGTCTGTATGTAGAACGCGACATCAGCTGGATGTATTTCAACCACCGGATTCTGGAAGAAGCGCGGAAAAGTTCTGTCCCGCTGCTGGAGCGCATCTCGTTTCTGGGCATCTACTCGAACAACCTGGATGAATTTTTCCGTGTCCGTGTCGCTTCGCTCAACCGATTTCTGGAGTTTGTCGATGGGAAGCGGGCGGAGCGGAAGGCGGTAAAGGCGACGCTTCGCGAAATCTCTGCGTTGAACCGTGAATATTCCGAGGAATACAAGGATGTCCTAGACGATGTCCGGGTCGCTCTGCGCAAAAACGGCTTTTGGCTTTTGAAGGAAAACGAGCTTGATTCGTCCCAAGAGCGGTTCGTGCAGGATTTTTACGGCGATCGTCTGAGCGGCTACATCTTGCCTGTCTGGTTTTCGTCACTGAAGGAACTCGGATCCGCGGCGGATGACTGTGTTCACCTTGTCGTGGAAGCGGACGGAAATTTCGCCCTGATAGCCCTGCCGGTTCGGCAGTTCGGAAGATTTGTGCGGTTGCCGGACAAGGACGGAAAGCGGTTCCTCATGTATCTCGACGATGTCGTCCGTTTCTGTCTGCCCTATGTTTTCCAGGGGATGGGTTTCCATGCGTTTCGGGCATATTCGTTCAAGTTTACGAAGGATGCGGAAATGGACCTGGACACGGATCTTTCGAACGGCTTTGTACAGAAGATTTCAAAGGGTCTGAAAAGCCGCAAGAAGGGGGAACCGATTCGGGTGCTTTACGATGCGGACATGCCGCGGAAGGCGCTTGAAAGACTGCTTGCGAAACTGAACATCGACGGGATGGATTCCGTCTTGCCCTCGGGTCGCTACCAGAACCACAAGGACCTGATGGGATTTCCGGATTGCGGACGGACCGATCTCCGTTATCCGGCGTGGCCGCCGATTCGGAAAAGGGAGTTCGATGTCGAAAGTCTGCTCGCGCTTGTCCGCGAAAAGGATAGGTTCCTGCATGTTCCGTATCACAGCTTTGACGCCTACATCCGGCTTTTGCGCGAAGCGGCGATTCGCCCCGACGTTACGAGCGTAAAGACGACGCTTTACCGCCTCGCGAAGGATTCCCAGGTGATTCAGGCGCTTGTCTGCGCTGCGCAAAACGGAAAGAAGGTGACGGTCTGCATCGAGCTTCTCGCCCGTTTCGACGAGGCTTCGAACATCGACTGGAGCAAGAAGATGAACGAGGCGGGAATCCAAGTCGTTTTCGGAGTGCCGGGTCTAAAGGTCCACGGCAAGATTACGCACATCGGTTCGAAAAATGGCGACGTGGCGGTTATTTCGACCGGGAACTTTCACGAAGGCAACGCGAAGCGCTACACGGATTTCCTGATGATGACGGCGCGACCGAACCTTGTCCGCGAAGTGGAGCGTGTCTTCGACTTCATCGAGCGTCCCTACCATCCGGTCAAGTTCCATGAACTGCTCGTAAGCCCGAACGACATGCGGAGAAAGCTCTTGCACTTGATCGACCAGGAAATCGAAAACCGAAAGGCCGGCAAGGAGGCCTACATCCTGGGAAAAATCAACCACATCGTCGATCCGAAAATCGTGAAGAAGCTCTACGAAGCGTCCGCGGCGGGAGTTCGGATCGAAATGCTCGTTCGCGGAAATTCGAGCCTCGTGACAGGAATCCCGAAAAAAAGCGAGAACATCCGTCTGGTGGGTATCATCGACCGCTACCTGGAACATTCCCGGATCCTCGTATTTGCCGGTGGCGGTTCGGAGCGCTACTTCATCGGTTCCGCGGACTGGATGCCCCGCAACCTTGACCGCCGAATCGAAGTCCTCGCTCCCGTTTACGACGCGGATCTCCAGCGCGAACTGAAAAGAATCGTACTCTTTGGGCTGAAGGATTCTTCGCAGGGTCGAATCGTTGACGGACTTGGAAAGAACGTTCCTGTTTCCGGGCGAAAGTTTCGCTCGCAGGAATCCCTCTACGCAGCCTATCGAAAGGAAAACCAATGAAAAGGAATTTGCGACTCCCGGCCCGGCTTGCGGCCATCGATATCGGATCGAACGCGGCGCGGCTTCTAGTCAAGGAACTTTCCCCGGGCGACGAAGGGGAAATGGAACTTTCCAAGCTGCTATTCTTGCGGTTTCCGCTGCGACTCGGAACGGACGTGTATTCCTTTGGCAGCGTATCGAAGGAAAAGGGCTCGCGGATGGTCGAGATGCTCCTCGCGTTTCGCCATCTGATGAACGCTTACGGAGTCGATGTCTATCGGGCATGTGCGACGAGCGCCTTGCGCGATGCGGCAAACCGGCAGATCATCCTGAGAAATGCGGAAAGGAAGTCCGGCATTCGAATCGAACTGATTTCCGGCGAAGAGGAAAGCTCGCTCATCTACGACAACCGCCTGAATCTTTCCCGGCTGCGCGGAAACTACCTGTTTGTCGATGTCGGGGGCGGATCGACCGAAGTCTCTCTTGTCGTGCGCGGCGAAAGGACCGCCTGCGCCTCTTATCCGATCGGAGCCGTTCGAAAGATGGAAGGCGCCGTCGATATGGGAGAGGTAAAGCGCATGAAATCGGAACTTTCGGAATGGACGCGGAACGCGAAGAACGTGACGATTATCGGTTCGGGCGGAAACATCAATAAAATCTATCGAATCGTTTCGAAGGAACGAAAGGACGATGAAATCCTCCCCGTGGAACTGCTCGCCAAGTTCTATCGGAAAGCGGCGAAAATGAATGTCGCGGAACGGATTCGCGCTTTTGGCATCAAGGCGGATCGGGCGGACACGATCGTTCCCGCGGCGGAAATCTTTCTCTCCGTTTCGAAAGCGGTTCGCGCAAGGAAAATCCTCGTTCCGAGCCTTGGCCTTGCAGACGGCATCATCACCGATCTGAGCCAGAAGCTCTTGCGGAAAACCTAGAGGTCTCCTCTAAAAATTCAATTTTCAAAAATTTGATTGCGACGCTTCGCGCCGGTTCGTCATTCAAAGT
>CAVKYI010000054.1:0-7165 GCA_963660435.1 Sodaliphilus sp. | reverse complement strand
CCGGCGCGAAGCGTCGCAATCAAATTTTTGAAAATTGAATTTTTAGAGGTGACCCGAAGATTAATCCCCTACCATTCCCTTAGCGCCGAAAGAAATTCAGCCTTGGTATAAGCGCCTTCCGCCTTGCGTTCCCGATAGACCAGAGCGTAGCGGTAGGCGTTCCCGGCAAATCTTTCCCAAAGACTCCCCAGCTTGATTTTCTTTTCGGCATCCAGATGGTCGCCCTTGGTTTCGAGCAAAATGATTTTGCCGTTTTTCGTCTTGACGATAAAGTCCGGGTAATGGTTGATAAATCCGTTGATGCAGAAGTCCTTCCGTTCGCGGTTGCGCGTCCAGAATTCGACATTTTCCAATCCGGCGACAGCGGCGATAACCTCTTCTTCAAAGCCGTTCACCTTTTCTTCGCATTCGTAGAGGGACTTCGGCAGCGGTGCGCCTTTTTCGCCCAGGTTTATTTTATCCGCAAAGCGATACGACGGCTTCAGCGAAATCTTGTCCCGGTTCAAAGCCTTTCCAAATTCGCTTTCCACATAGCTTTCCGAAAGTTCGTTAATCTTCTGCTTGATTTTATTCGCATAAGGAACCTGGGAATTTAGCATTGCGTTCAGGTCGGCATCCGAAAAATCGGACAGCACGCGTTTGATGTATTCCACGATGTCCCTATCCGGAATGGGATACATGTCGCCAATCCAGTCCCGCAAACGTTTCGCGCACAGATCCCGCTTTCGCGAGAGGTCATCGATATTCATCAGCCAGTGGATAATCTCCTCCTGCCTCTGCTTATCGACGCTGAAAATCGCCGGCGTAAAATCCCGTTGCGTCTCATCCAAATCGATTCGGCGGATTTCCGGTTCCACGCTTTGAAAGTCGATGTTCGTGTCCGCATTTTTCAGCGGGAATTCCTTCAAGAGCATGTCTTTTTCGAAAGGCTCGCTGTTCAATCCGAATAAATCGTTCTTCAGGGAAAAGGCGTAGAAGAATTGCGGCAAGACAACCGCCTGGGCGGTCTCTTTAAAGCAATCCCTGATGGCGTAGCGTTTCACTTGACTTTTCACCTCGCTCGGCAAATCCGGAACATTCACACTCTCGGCGATTTGCCTATCTAGCTTTAAATTTTCCTCCTGCGCCTGCCTTGCGATCTCCGCCATCACGGAGCTTCCACCGTTCGAACTTGAAACGGCAGAGCAAGACGCTTCGCCAGGCTTCCAGAAAATTTCCGAAACGTCAAAACCGTTTCCGTCTGTCCCCGGAGCAGGGGAATTTTCGTTTTCAGGCAATGCTTCCCGAAGAACGCTTTGCGCCTCGCCATCCGAAGTCGCTTGTGTCGTCAAACCGGTATCTTCGTTCTCCCCGAAATTTTCCACCCGGCGATAATCGTTCCGGCTGAATCCCGCGCGGTTCAATCCCCTGACGATGCTGTCCAGGGTTTCGCTGAACTTCGCCGAAGCCGTAAACACGTAGCTCATGTTGAGCATCGGATTTTCGTTCTTGCGGACATTCGGCAAGCGCAGGACCCGCCCGAGAATCTGTTCCACATCGACGCTCGAGCTGCGGTCGGCAAGGCTCGCGAGGATGTAGGCGAAAGGACAGTCCCAACCTTCCTTCAAGGCGTTCACCGTGACGATGTAGCGCACCGGACAATCGGGCGGCATCAAGTCCACGCCAAGCAACTCGTTTTTGTCGGCGGTCTTTATCCGAATCTGCTCCTCGGGAATCTTCAGCTGTAGAAGCATCGACTTCACCTTTTCGAACGTCGCATTGTCGCCCTTCGTCTTCGGCTCCGCCTGGAACAGCACAATCGGTCGGATATACGGAGCGCCTTTTTTCCGGGCCGCTTCCGCCGACGCTTCGAGGCGTGCACGCAATTCCAGCGCCGACCCGACGACATCTTCCTTCTTGTGATGGTTGTACACGATGACCGGAAGCTTCACCATGTTTTCCTTTTTAAGTTCCAGCGCCGAGGTAAAGCTGATAATGTTGCTGTTCCCGCGGGGCGTCGCCGTCAAATCCAGGATAAAGCTCGGGTTTAAATTTTTTAACATCTCGACGCTCAGTTCGCTTTCGGCGTTGTGGCTTTCATCGACGATGACCACGGGACGCAGCGAACGCAAAACCGACATGACCGAGATTTCTTCGCCGACAACGCGACCTTCAAAAGATTGCAGGTTTCCATTTTCCTCGTAAACCTTGCGGTCCTCCTTCTTGCGAGCGCGCAGGCTGTCAAAACCCAAAACGCAAAGCGTGAGGTTCTCGCCCACCGAAGAGCGGTCGAAATTCACCCCCTGCAACAGCATCTTCTTGTCGAGAACTTCGACCTTGTTCGCAAAGTCTGCGTTCAGCTGCTCGCGATACGGATGCCGCGGATCGCCGAAATTCCGAAGCGTCTGCTCCAAGATGGAATTCGACGGGACAAGCCACACCACCGTCCTAGGGCGCGACCGCTCGAAAGAGTTAAAGATTGTCCGCAGCGCGTTCGCGGCGATAAAAGTCTTTCCGCCCGCCGTCGGCACCTTGATGCAGACATGCGGCACACCCGGCACGTTGTTCTTATACGGTTCCACCGCCTCGCCGACCGTCGGAACGATAGCCGTTCTCGGATGGTTCTTCCAGAACTCGTCAAAGGCGGTTTTCGTGTTGCGGCATTTTTCGAGGATCTCGAGGTAGCGCGCGAGGTCGTCGATAATCTGTTTCTGGTAGGGCTTTAAAATCATCAGAACTTCCTCACGTCCCTCGGGATTTTCTTGAATGTGATGCCATGCCGGAACAGGAAATCTTTTGACAAGACGCAGTTGTCCGCGTAAATCACGTAACGCTCCGCGGCTTCGCCGATGCTCCCGAGAAATTCCGCGTCGAGGGTCGTCACTTCCGCCCTTTTGTAGAACAGATAGTAAGCGGTATTCTCGTGCTTGCCGAGAAAATATTCGTTGCCGTTTTCCCGGACTGCGTGAGCATCGACAAGGGAATTCGTCTCGGTGTAGTAGATGTAGTTGCGGATGTTTTCAATCGGCTGGTTTTCGTTGATGTTCCCGTCGATAAGCATTTCCGGGCCGAGTTCGTAATAGTTGAAGTCTCCGCCGGTTCCCTCGACCGCGTTCTTGCCTTCGCCGTAGCCCTTAATGACGCGACGCACCCGCTCCGCGGTAATGCTTTTCGCATAGTCTTCCATTTCGACCAGGATGAACTTGCGGTTCCCGCCGTCGGACTTGTTCAGGTTCAGCACGGCATGGGCGGTCGTGCCGCTGCCCGCAAAGGAATCGAGAATGATGGAATTTTTATCGGTAACGATTGAGAATATAAAAGTCAAAAGTCCTAATGGTTTTGGAAAATCGAAAACTCGCTGATTGAAAATTTCTTTCAACTCATTCGTTCCCAAAGTATTTAAGAAATCCGTGAGCAAAGATTCCGGATATTTTTCAACATAATCCGTAGCACGCTCTTTCATAAAAACGCGGTCTTTAGAAAAGTACACGCCATTATTTTTGAAACGTTTCATAAAAGTCTCATCTCCCCAACGCCATCTCCCCAACGCCATATCCCTTTTTCTCGGTCTATAACATTCATACCCTTGTTTTAAAAATTCTTTGTTTGGTTCTTCATAAACAGGGTCTTTGTTCAAGTCATAGTCAAAAAGAAGTTTTACATCGTTCGTTTCTTTGTTGTAATAAATAGAATAGCCCATTTTACTTCGTTCGGGAAGAGTATCCCCACCCCCTTGCATTTCCAAAGCGCGAATCGAAAAAAAGCCAAGTTCATCTTGCAATTTGAATTTCTTAGTGTTTCCAATTTTAAAAGGCTTAAACCTAAAATGATTTTTTTTGTAACAAATGATATAGTCTGAAATCGAAATCAAGCGACCATCACTTGTGTCATTTTTTGCTCCACTGCTTTGTTTTCGGGCAATCTGCCCCACAAAATTCCCCGACCCGAAAATTTCATCGCAAATCAATTTCAGGTTCGCCTGCTCGTTATCGTCGATGCTGATGAAAATCGCGCCGTCTTCGCGGAGCAGTCTGTGCAAAAGCTTCAGCCGCGGATACATCATGCACAGCCACTTATCGTGGCGGGTCAAGTCCTCGGCCTCCTTCCCGACCGCCTGCCCGAGCCACTTCCGGATCTTCGGGCTGTTCACGTTGTCGTTATAGATCCATCCCTCGTTGCCCGTGTTGTAAGGCGGGTCGATGTAGATGCACTTGACGCGGCCTTCGTATTCGGGCAAGAGCGCCTTGAGCGCTTCAAGATTGTCGCCATGGATAATCTTGTTCCCTGACTTTCCCCTTTCGCAGCCAAAGGATTCCGTGAGTTCCAAAGTCTTGTAGGGAACTTGCTGGTGGTGGTTTATCACCGCTTCTTTTCCAAGCCAATTCAACGACGGCACGCGTACCTCAAAGCAAAAATGAAACCCGATTCATCTTTACAGCCCATCGTTTTTTGGCAAATAAAAAAGCGTGAAACCGTAAGGCTTACACGCTGGAAGGGTCACCACAACCCTGCAAAAACATAAGCACAAACGGCCCACGCACAGTGTGCATGAGCGTTCGGCTCTATTCGTTTTTGCTTTTTAGAAGTGGTGATTTTCCAGCAATGAATAAGAGACGAATCTCAAAACGGTCGCCAGACAAAAGCCCGGCTATGTCAATCAAAATATAGAATTTCGCCCCATTCCCGAAACCTGTCCGGTCCATTTCCTTTGGCAAATCGCCCATTCGAACGCCTTTCCGAGCGTTTACAAAGCAAAACGCTTCCACCGCAAGCACTTTCAAGCCGTTTTAACTTGTCGAAACGTCCCATTCAAATGTCTTGGCGTTTTTTTTTATGCGAACGATTTATCTATCTTTACCCGGTATTTCAAAAAAAGGAAAATGCCATGGCAATCGCAGACAACACCAAAGTCGCCATCCATTACACGCTCAAGGATGACGCAGGGAACATCATCGACTCTTCGGCGGGCAAGGAACCGCTTAGCTACATCCAGGGACGCGGCATGATAGTCCGCGGACTCGAAAAGGCGCTAGCCGACAAAAAGGTCGGGGATAAGTTCTCGATCGACGTCGCTCCGGGCGAAGGCTATGGCGAATACAATTCCGAGCTGGTGCAGACCGTTCCCAAGAAAGCGTTCCAGGCAGAAGAAATCAAGCCGGGGATGGTCTTCTACGCGCAGACACCGGCAGGCACGATTCCCTTGACCGTCAAGAAGGTCGAAGAAGAAAACGTCACCGTCGATATGAATCACGAACTCGCCGGAAAGACGCTCCACTTCGAAATCGAAGTGATGAAAGCGGACCCGATGACCGAAGAGGAAATCAAGGCGCTCGAAGAGGAGCACCACTGTTGCGGAAAGCACGGCGAAGGCGAATGCTGCGGAAAGCACAAACACGAAGACGGGGAACATCACTGCTGCCACGGCGAAGGCCACAAGGAAGGCGAGCACCACTGTTCTTGCGAGGACAAGGAATAATCCCTTTTCTTTAACTGCAACGCAAAAAAGTCCGCCTTGCAGCGGACTTTTCGCTTATCGATAGACATAAAATCAGGTGTGATAGTTGGGCGCTTCCTTCGTAATCGTCACGTCATGCGGATGCGATTCGCGAAGACCCGCATTCGTGATGCGCACAAATGTCGCCTTCCTGTAAAGTTCGTCCAGGTTCGCCGCCCCGGCATATCCCATCGCGGAGTGGATGCCGCCTATCAGCTGGTAAATCGTATCGCGGAGCGGTCCCTTGTAGGGAACGCGACCCTCAATGCCTTCGGGGACGTACTTCTTTTCCTCGGTGACGTTTCCCTGGAAGTAACGGTCCGCGGAACCGGCCTTCATCGCGCCGAGCGAACCCATGCCGCGGTAAGCCTTGTAGCTGCGGCCATCGGCGAGGATGACTTCACCCGGGCTTTCTTCCGTCCCGGCAAAGAGGCTTCCGACCATCACGGCGTTTCCGCCCGCGGCGAGAGCCTTCACGATGTCGCCCGAATACTTGATGCCGCCATCCGCGATAATCTTCACGCCGGCCTTTCGAGCCGCCTTGCCGCATTCGACAACCGCGGAGAACTGCGGGTAGCCGACGCCTGCGACGATGCGGGTCGTGCAGATGGAACCCGGACCGATCCCCACCTTCACCACGTTCGCGCCGCACTTCGCAAGTTCCACGACCGCTTCCGGCGTGCAGACATTGCCTGCGCAAATCGTGAGCTTCGGATATTTCTTGCGAACCGTCTTGACCATGTTCCGCACGCCGATATGGTGTCCGTGCGCCGTATCGATCACGATCATATCGACGCCCGCTTCGACAAGGGCCTTGATGCGTTCGAGCGTATTCGCCGACGTGCTGACCGCCGCGGCGACCAGAAGTTGTCCGTTCTTGTCGAGACTCGCATTCGGATTGCTTTCGCGCTTCAAGATGTCCGTCATCGTCACGAGGCCCTTGAGCGCGCCTGTCGCATCGACGAGCGGAAGCTTTTCCACGCGATGCTCGTTCAAGATTTCCTTCGCCTTCGAAAGGCTGATCTTCGGAGAAGCCGTAATCGGATCCTTCGTCATCACGTCGCGGATTTTCACCGAATGGTCCGTAATCATGCGCAGATCGCGGCTCGTCAGCATCCCGACCAGTTTTCCCTTCGAGAGGATCGGGAAACCGCTCACCTTCGTTTCGAGCCTTGTCCTGTAGGCGTCGCTCACCGGCTGGTCCGCATCGAGCGTCACCGGATTCGAAACGATTCCCGACTGCCAGCGCTTGACCTTGCGGACTTCCTCGGCCTGCGCCTCGATAGACATGTTCTTGTGGATAACGCCGAGACCGCCCTGGAGAGCGATCGAAATGGCGAGCGGCGCAGTCGTCACCGTGTCCATCGCTGCGCTGATAATGGGAATATTCAATTTGATATTTGCAGAAAGCTGGGTCTTGACATCCGTCTGGGTGGGCAAGACCGCGGATTCCCCCGGCACGAGCAAGACGTCGTCGAACGTGAGAGCTTCGGGAAGTAGTTTCATAAGAACCTCTTTTTGCGCAAAAAAGATAGAAAATTTTGCGTGGTCCATGCTAGCGGTAAATATAAAAATATGCTTGAGCTTACTATTACCCAGCAGATACCTTCCCTTGACAAGAGCCCCTCGTTGGATATATTTTAAAGAAGTTGAGCCTCAACAGAAATTTTGCAGAAGCAAATTTTATGACAA
>CAVKYI010000053.1:0-7289 GCA_963660435.1 Sodaliphilus sp. | reverse complement strand
AAAGTGGCAAATACATCCAGTATTCGCCACTTTTCATTCCTGCCTTCGCTTGGTATCATTCAAATTTTCTTAACCAAAGCAATTTTTAGAGGTGACCTTTATAATAAAGATTTCTTTTTGGAAAAAGTTTTCCCTGTCAAGAAACTTCGTTGTCCGGAGACAACATCCGCGCCTATTCCCCGTTTTTGTCCAGTCTTCTCCCTTCCAGCCGGATAAATTCGTACAAGTTTCCTTCGTCCACAGAAAGGATGTTCTCTTTCAGATTCTTCCGAATCGCCTCGATAGCCGCCTTCGAGTTGTCAACGCCAATCCATCTGCGGTTCAAGAGGCTCGCTTCGACAAGAGCGCCTCCGGAACCGGCGAAACAATCCAGCACGACCGAATCTTCATCGGAAGACGCCTTGATGATCGTGGAAAGCATTTCGCGATTTTTCTCCGTCGGATAAATCGGCTTTCCAGGATCCTTGAAAGTCCAGATGTCCTGGAGCTTTTTCGTCAGATGGTCGTCCGCATAGTTTATCTTGCGCGGATTCCCACGGGAAGACCATTCGATCAATCCTCGCCGGTCGAGTTCCTCGAGTTCTTCAACGCGACAACGCCAATGACGTCCGGATGGCGGCAAAAGGCCCTTGAACCTTTGCGCGG
The DNA here is from genome assembly GCA_963660435.1 of Sodaliphilus sp. GTDB lineage: Bacteria > Fibrobacterota > Fibrobacteria > Fibrobacterales > Fibrobacteraceae > Hallerella. The sequence goes on along the minus strand of CAVKYI010000053.1, from coordinate 6,644 downwards.
AAAGTCCATCCCGCGTTTCGCCCGGGGCGTGAATCGGAACGGTCGTGTAACGGCGACCAGATCTATCCACTTTGGAATAAAGTCTTGCAATTTCTTCGCCAGACATGGGAACACGCGGTTCATGCCAAATCGGATTTTTCCCTTTTGTGTAAAAGAGAATCATGTCCTTGATGTTGCCATAGCCTATCCTCGAAAAATTCTTCGGATTGCATTTTACGCGGGTAATGTCGTTTCGGAAATTATCGATTCCAAAAATCGTATCGAGCATCACCTTTACATAGTGCCCGATTTTATAGTCGATATGAAGATAGAACGAACCTCTGTCGGAAAGCAAGTCATGGATTACGGCAACGCGCTTGCGCAAGAACTCGATAAAATCGTTTCCCGTCAACTTGTCGGAATAGGCGACGGTTCCTCTTGGCGAACTGCTGATCGTCGCCACGCGGCCATTTTCGTCTATCCTAAACTCTCCGCCGGTCGCGAAAGGCGGATCGATGTAAACCAAATCGACCTTTCCTTTCATCCCGAGCCTGTCGCGCAAATAAATCAAGGCTTCCAGATTATCCCCGTGGATTAGAAGATTCTTCATAGAGCCTCCAGAAAATCCCGAAGAACAAGCGCCGACATGATGTTATGTTCCGTATCGAGCAACGACCTGAAGAGCTTTCCCCTGTTTCGAATGTAGGGAACGCCGTCGATAATTCCGATTTTTACGACGCTTTTGTCGGAAAGCTCCGTTCTCAAGGTTTCCATCGCATCGACAAACTGGTCGTTTTGATGTCCACCGAAGTCGGAAATGAATTTCGCTTCGCCAATGATGTATTTCCCGTTATAGCGAGCGATAAAATCCAAGCCCTTGTCGCGTCCGTAGCCAAAATTCCGCCTTGCGAAATCCATCATGGAACTGTCGGAACCGTCCAGAATCGCATTTTCCGCATTGCAGACAAACGATTCCTCGGGAACGGGTTTAATCCCCAAGGCTCCGGAATTCAGCCAATTGCGAAACATCGGACCGATTTGCCGATTCGCTTCCTTGGGTTCCGTACAGCGCTTGTAAATTTCCCGATATCCCATTTCATACAAGTCGCCGCAAATTCTCCGGATGATTTTCGGATTCTTCCTGATGGCAATATCCGACTTTCGAAGATAGGGAATGTAGCTGTCCTTTATCGGAAACAGGTCCAGCTCGAGAAGGCTCCTGATGAAATTGTAATCGTCCCGCTCGTTGAAATATCGCTGGATGCGCCCCATGACTTTTTCGTCGATCTTGCGGACATTGGCATGAACAATCGGATAGACCGCGTAAAGGTCGTCCAGATAGGCTCTGTTTTCCGCATAGTCGATGCTTTTTTGCGTCCATATATTCTTGGCTCGCTCGGTCGGCTTTTTCACGTTCGTTCCTCGCCTTGGAAGTGAACGAGTTCACCCCAATCGAGAGAAACCGCGAAGACGGAACAAACCAAGAAAACGTTCACCACATGGACACAAGGCACATGCGTAATCGAGCCGTCGCGCAATGGCGAGAGGCCAAAAGCCGCCAACATCCATCGCTAGCGACCGAACGTCTGTCCTATTCTATGGTTTTGAAAAGTGTCGAAGTTTTCAGCTGTCGAACAAGGGCAAACCCGGCAAGAGACGCCCCTGCCGCACCCTCCCACGCGAATTTCGGAAAAGGGACGTGGAATTGGAAGCGTTTACCCAACTGAAGGCCTTCGACTGCCTGAAACCAAGCAAACGCAAACAACCCACGCCCCAAAAAGGTCTCCCGCAACCAGTCGAAAAGGACCCGGCCGCAAGGCGATGCCTCCGGACGATGGAGGCAGACGTGAGCGTTCGCCTTGTACCGGGTTTTGAAAAGTGTCGAAGTTTTCAGTTCGGAACAAGAGCAAAACTCTTTATGTACGGATAAATATAGCTTATTCGGGGCGCACAAGGACAAGGAAACGAGAATTTACGCGCCCCCTTCAAAAGAGCGAGCAGCCGATTCGTTCGAAAGGGAATCTCTTCCGATAAGGCGGTCGCCTGGCACCTGCCGTATCCTTTCCATAAAAGGGAATGTGGTAACGCTCTATTTTCAAGAGATAACGGTGCGCCGTAAATTCGTCCATCCGATACGATTCCGGACGATTGAACTTTTCGGGCACGTTGGCATGCAGCAGGGAATCCCCGTTGGAATCATAACGAACAAGGTAATATATTCCGGAAGTATCCTCGATAAAAAAAAGAAATCGAATCCTTCCCGTTGTAAAAGACCTCGTCGCCGCCGGCATGTTTCACCCGAAAGGCGGAATCCGAACTCTCAACGATTTTAAATTGGCTGCTTGTCGCGAATCCTTCGTCCGACCGATAAAAAATCAAAAATCTTCCGCTGTTCTCCCGTCCTGAAATTGCAAAGAAAGACTCCCGCGCCAAGATCCGCCCCGTGAACATACAGAACGGAATCGTTCTTGACGGAGACAAGAGCGCTTTCGCTGGGAGGCATTGTAAAAAGCAGGGAAAACTTGTTCACGTATAGATTACAGAGACGATCGTTCTTCAAATAAAGCGAATCGAACTTCTGTTCCTTTAAATTTTCAATTTGACAAATAAATTTTTTAAACGAAGAAAACCAGAGAGAGGAATCGGCCCGGGCAAAATCGCGAGAACAGTCTTCATCTGCATATCCTTGTTTGTACTGTTCCCACGTTTCCCCTTCATTTTTGCAGTTTCCCGCTTTGCATCGAAACACGATATGCGAATCCAGCTTTCCTTCCCGAATTTTTGCCATATGAACATCGGTAGGCGCATAGCGTTGCATAAAGAACAGCCTGGTGCTATCCATGCAGGATGCCGTTGCCGCATTTTCCACAAACTCCGCGTTGTCTTTCAGGAACGCCTCGCACTCCGTAAGAGCGTTCAGGCTCTGAACAAGGCAAATCCATAAAAAAAGGCCGGGGAGAATTTTTAGCCTCATTTTAAAAACTCCTCGATGTTTCCTAGAAAAACCTGCCCAACCGAGCTATCGCAGCGTTCAAAGGCGTCAAAACATCGATAGGCGAGATCCGGCGTCGTATAAAAGATGTCGCCATCCGAATTAATGACAAAGACTTGCTTTTCTGCTTGTTTCGCATGTCCCAGGTCGCCGTCTTCCAATCCGTTTATCGATAATGGAGAAAGGCTGGGGTGAGAGTGAAACACGACATTTTCATTTTTTTTGTATTCAGGATTCGAAGACTTGATCCCGTTCGACTTGACCATTCCCCTGCAAATTGCGGAATTGCGATGTTCCTTTTCGTTGTGCACGCCGGTCGCAAAATATTCATTGTGTTTCGGGTCTTTTTCCGTACGATTTTTCAAAAAGAACAAGAGTTCCGCATTTTCCGGATACTGAAGAAGTTGCCGACCTTCCCGATAGGCGTCCCTCATAAAATAGAAATGCTCCCTTTCGTCGTTGTCGTCCAACATATCCAAGGCTTTTTCAAGTTTTTCGTCTTGCAAGTCGAAGCCCTTCCGATACAGTTTCATTTGATCTTTCAAAGCCAAAGTCGAAACTTGTCGAATCCTGTTCTTCCAGTGGAGGCGCTCGCCTGGCTTTCAAACGATTCATATAAAGGCAAACCCTCAAAACCAGCTTTTCCAAGATTTCCCTTTCCAGTTTCGAAAAGCACGTATCTTCGGAAAGCAGCAAAAGGGAAATCAAAAAAAGCCAAAGAAGTCTTACGCTCGACGGCTCCTTGGCGGTCTTGAAATATTCGATAAATCGAGAGACAAAAAAGCAGGATTCGCTTCTTGATTCCGGGCTTCTGACATAATGAAGAAGAGACCTCTCCTGTAGCTTTTTTAAAATCTTGAACTCATCGGCATCCAAAAAGTTCTGTGGTTCCATTCGGAGATTTTCTTCGATATGTTCCTCGTACAACTTTTCCAAAAATTCTTCGTTATGCATTTTCTCCTCGCTTTTTCATCATATGTTTAAATATACGTTATTTTTTTTAATCCCAGAAAATTCATTTTTGTTTTCTTCAAAAGCGCGAGCACTCGATTTCGTCAAAAGGAAAGACTTCCTGATAACACGGCCTGGCATCTACCGTATCCGTTTCATAAAAGGGAATATGGTAACGCTTCGTTTTTAATAGGTAACGGTGCGCCGTGTGTTCATCCATCGGAAAGATATCCGCATCTTGCAGCATTTCAGGAGCGTTCGAATATAGCACCGGATTTTCGTCTCGATCATATCGGACAAATGCATAGATTCCGGAAGTATCCTCGATAAAAAAAGAAATAGAATCCTTCCCGTTGTAAAAGACCTCGTCGCCGCCGGCATATCCAACCCGATAGACAGTATCCGAACTTTCCAGGATTTCAAAATCCTGACTCATCTTGAACCCATCATCCGTTACATGAAAGAAATTGAAGATTTCACGCTGTTCTCCCGTCCTGAAATTGCAAAGAAAGACTCCCGCACCAAGACCCGCCCCGTGAACATACAGGACGGAATCGTTCTTGACGGCAACAAGGCTTCTGACTCTACCGGGTCTTGGATAACTGCGCAAGGTACTGTTCCAATACAGATTGCACAGTACGTTGTTTGTCACAAAAAGAGAATCAAACTCCCGATCGCTCAGATTTTCCATCTGAAACATGAACTTTCTAAACGGAGGAAAGTCGCGATAAGGCAAGGTTAAAAGAAGCCTATCCCTATCTGCACAGTCCCTTCCCGTATATTTTTGCTTAAACGTATCCCAGGGAACATCCTCGTTTTTACAGGAATCGACCTTACAGCTAAACGCAACGTGCGATTCAAGTTTTCCATTTCGAACTTCCGCCATGTGGACATCGTAAGGCACAAAATACAAGACAAAGAATAGCTTGTTGGCATCCATGCAGGACGCCCTTGCCGTATGCTCCACAAACTCCACGTTGACTTTCAGGAACGCCTCGCATTCCGTAAGATTTGCCGATCCCTGGACGAGGAAAAATTCCCAAAAAAGGATGGGGAGAGGCAAAAGGACGAGGAATATCAAGAGGATAGGGAGAATTTTTAGCCTCATTTTAAAAACTCCTCGATGTTTCCCAAAAATATTCTCTCTGCATTTTCTCATCGGTTTAAATATACTTCAGGGAATCCCTAAAAATCGCCTTGGTCAAAGAATCGTAACGGAAACATTCCGATAGCAGGCGAAAAGTCTTCGCTTCGCAGATGACAGATCGTTTTCGGGAAGCCATAATTTTCTATCGTTACATTCATGAAAAAAGTTGCGATTATCGGAGCCGGCATCACCGGACTATCCGCGGCCTTCTATGCCAAGAAAAGCGGCCATACGGTCACCGTATTTGAAAAGGGAAATCACGTGGGCGGCGTCATACGGACCGTTCAAAAGGACGGCTTTACTTTTGAAACGGGACCGAGCACAAGCGTCGTGAGCCTTCCCGAAGTCGTCGAACTTTTCGAAGACCTGGACATTCGAAATCTCCTCGAAGAAGCGCCGAGCCTTGCCGGGAACCGCTTCATTCTCAAGCATGGCGGTCTCCATCCGCTTCCGTCGGGACCTGTAGGCGGTCTCCTGACACCGCTCTTTTCGCTCAGGGACAAGTTCGGAATCTTGCTCGAACCTTTCCGAAAGCCGGGAACCGACCCGAACGAAACGCTCTCCTCGCTCGTCTGCCGTCGCCTGGGAAGGTCATTTCTCGACTACGCCGTCGATCCCTTCGTTTCCGGAGTCTATGCGGGAAATCCCGACCAGATGATTCCCAAGTATGCGCTGCCCAAGCTTTACAATCTCGAACAGAACTATGGGAGCTTCATCCGAGGCGCTATCGCCAAGGGCAAGATTCCAAAGTCCGAGCGAGACAGGAAGGCGTCCAAGAAGACTTTTTCCGTCACGGGAGGCCTGGAAGTCCTGGTGCGGAAACTCGAAGCGTCCATCGGAGAAGAGAGCTTCGTCACCGGAAAGACTCCCGTCGTAACGCCCGAAAACGGCACATACCGCATCGCTTGCGGCGAAACGGATTACGGTGCGTTCGATAGCGTCATCTATGCGGCGGGCGCAAGCCATGTCTTCGAGACGCTCCCCTTTGCGGAAAAAAAGTTCCCGGGTGCAAGCCAGGTCCTTTACGCGAAAGTGGCGGAACTCGCCATCGGATTCAAGAAGTGGGAAGGCACGAGCCTTGACGGTTTCGGTGCGCTGATGCCGTCGAAGGAAAAGCGAGACATCCTGGGAATCCTCTACATGTCCTCGCTCTTTGAAAATCGCGCGCCGAAGTGCGGCGCGCTTCTCGCCGTCTTTGTCGGCGGGCTTCGTCATCCGGAATTCATCGACATGCAGGACGACGATCTGAAGAAAATGGTCGGAAAGGACGTACAGGAAATCTTGCGAATTCCGAACTTCGAGCCGGACCTTTTCGAAATTTCGCGCCACGAGGAAGCGATTCCCCAATACGACCTCAAGACGCCGGAAAGGGAAAAATCCTTCGCGGAAATCGAAAAGACCTACCCGGGAATCCTGATGGGCGGCAACGGCATCGGCGGAATCGGAATGTCCGCGCGCATCGCCCAGGGACGCGCACTCGCCGAACGGCTGTAAAAGAATTGCGAAAGTGAAATACTTTATGGTCACCTCTAAAAATTGCTTTGGTTAAGAAAATTTGAATGAGACCAAGCGAAG
>CAVKYI010000052.1:0-7787 GCA_963660435.1 Sodaliphilus sp. | reverse complement strand
AAAGGTTCGTTACGTTGAACGGCTGTTTCGTTACATCGTCATCCTGGAGCGTAGCGTAGCGAAACGATAGGATCCCTAGCCAGAACTTAGAACTTGGAACTTAGATCCTAGAATCGCATACATCTAGGCTTAAAAGTAAAGCGGACCGCTTGGCAACTCTAAGCTCAAAGATCTCTAAACTAAGCTCTGATACCGCGTGGCCCTGGGGGTGGATGCAAGGAAGGGGGACCTTGGCCTTCGCAACTCGGAAAGGTCCCCCTACCTTGCCCCTCGCCGGGCAGGCGTCCCTCCCCCTCCGCCGCCAGGCGGAAAAACGTTCGCTTGGCGAAAAAAGCCTAGACGTGCAACGTCAAGCCTTTCGGCAGAAAGTAACAGTTCGCTCGGCAATTCTAAGCTCTAAGCACTCTCAGCCAAGCTCTGATTTTTCTATCGTTGTAAAGAATGACAGACATTCTGTTTCTTCACGAGGAATCAACATGAAACGGCAATTCATCCTTTCTCTTTCGACGGTTGCGGGATGTGTTCTTCTTTCCGCCTGCGGTGACGATGTCACCAGGATTGCGAACGGCAATTCCGCCATGGAAGTCGTGGCGTCTGCGGATTCGCTCGGCAAGTGCGATTCCTCTACCCTCGGCAAGACAGTCTTTGCTTCGGACGAAAACGCCGCCTATGTCTGTGCGGATTCGGGCTGGGTGTCGCTTGTTCAAAGGGCGTCTGATGGAAAGGATGGCAAGTCCTGTATTGCGGAAATTCTCTCCGACAGCACGGGTTACAAGGTCATCTGCGGAGACGATTCGGTCGGCGTCATCAGGAACGGTAAAAACGGTTCGGACGGCAAGGACGGTCTCGATGGAACCTCCTGCTTGGTGAAAACTCTTTCCGACAGTTCGGGCTACAAGGTTGTTTGCGACGGGGATTCGATCGGTGTCATCAGGAATGGCGCAAACGGTTCGGATGGCAAGGACGGTCTCGACGGGATGGACGGCTCGGGTTGCAGTCTTGCGGACAATGGCGATGGAACCGTGACCCAGGTCTGCGGCGAAGATACGGTCACTCTCTACAAGGCGCTTTGCGGAGGAGCGGCTTACGATCCGGCAAGAAAGTTCTGCGTCGAGGAAAAAGCTTACGATCTGTGCGATGGCAAGATATACGATCCTTTTGAGCGATTCTGCCGTGCAGATACGCTCTATGAACTTTGCGGAGGAGCGGCTTACGATCCGGCAAGGAAGTTCTGCGTCGAGGAAAAAGCTTACGATCTGTGCGATGGCAAGACATACGATCCTTTTGAGCGATTCTGCCATGCAGATACGCTCTATGAACTTTGCGGAGAAAAGGTTTACGATCCATCGATGGAATTTTGCGATTTCCGTGACGCGAATGTTTACGGCTATGTCGTAATCGGGGAGCAGGCATGGATGGCGGAGAATCTGAACTTCGACTACAACGAAGGCACGGCAAAGAGTTACTGCTACGACGATAACGCGGATTCTTGCGCCGTGTACGGTCGCCTTTACACGTGGTCCGCCGCAATGGATTCTGCGGCGAGATTTTCCGAAGACGGCAAGGGTTGCGGCTTTTCGAGTGCCGATTTGTTATGCGACCAAAGTCATGAAACGGTCCGTGGCGTATGTCCCGAGGACTGGCACTTGTCAAGCGACGAGGAATGGAATACTCTTGTGGCCTATGTTGCCAAGAATACGACTGGCGGCAAGGATTTCGTCGGCTACGCGCTGAAATCGGCAAGCGGCTGGGATAACGATGGCAACGGTTCGGATGCTTTTGGCTTCGGAGCCATTCCGGGCGGCGTCTATGGCAGTAATAGCTTCTACGGCAGAGGAACGTTGGCATACTATTGGAGCTCTTCTCAATGCAGTCCGGAAAACAGCCGCGTCTTTTGGCTGTATCACAATTACGCTTATTTGAACATAAGCGAATTTGGCAAGCTCAACGCATATTCTATCCGTTGCGTCAAGGATTGATCAGAACTTGGAACTGAGAGCTTGGTTGAGAGAGGAGTGTGAACGTTATCCTGGACCTGCAAGGGGATAGGATCCATTTCGATAGATTCGCTCGGGGTGGATTCCGATTGCCGACAAGCGCCGAAAGGTCATGGTGCTTTCAATTTTTTTAGCTTTTTCGCATGAATTCTACCGAGCTTAATTTTCACCGGCGTCTCTCCATCGCTCCGATGCTTGACTTTACGGATAGGCACGAGCGGTTTTTCTTGCGACTTCTTTCCGGAAACGTCCTGCTCTATACGGAAATGGTCGTCGCCAATGCCCTTTTGCACGCCGGTCCGAAATTCCTGAAGCATCGCCCGGTGGAAAATCCCGTAGCCCTCCAGCTCGGCGGTTCCGATCCGAAAATGCTTGCGGAATGCGCAAGAATGGTCGAGGATTCCGGCTTCGACGAAGTGAACCTGAATTGCGGTTGCCCTTCCGAGCGGGTCCAATGCGGATCGTTTGGCGCGGTTCTCATGAAGCGAAAAGATCTGGTCGCGGAATGCGTCCTCGCGATGAAAGACGCGGTGAAGATTCCCGTGACCGTCAAGACGCGGATAGGCGTCGATGAATTTACGGACCAGGAGTTTTTCGAGGACTTTGTCGAGACTGTCGCCGCCGCAAAGTGTGACGCTTTCATTGTCCATGCCCGGACGGCAAGGCTCCGCGGCTATTCGCCCAAGGAAAATCGGGAAAAGCCGGCGATTCGATACGAGGCCGTTTACGAACTCAAGAAGAAATTTCCAGAACTGAATATTTCCGTCAACGGGGACATCAAGACGCTTGAACAGGCGAAGTTGCATCTAGAGCATGTCGATGGCGTGATGATGGGAAGGGCAGTCTATGCGAATCCCTGGATTCTAGCCCATGCGGATTCCGAAATATTCGGGCAGAAAGATCGTTCGCCGAAAGACCGCAAGGAACTTCTGCAGGCTTTTCTTCCCTATGTGGAAGAGGCTCTTCGGGATGGCGTTCCCCTGTCGATTCTCTCGAAGCATCTCTACGGGCTGTTCGCCGGATTTCCAGGCGGAAAAAGGTTCCGGCAGATACTTTCCGAAGAATCCCCGAAAAAAGGTTCTGGCGTCGAAACGATCGTGCGCGCGATGGATGCGGTCGATTGCTCCGGGAATGCGGGATGAAAGGGCTTTAAAACAAACGTAGGTCTCCGAAGAGGCCTACGCTTGTTTGGGGTATGGAGGAAATCACTGATAATATAAATTTTTTTCGAGCGGATGAAAAGGGGAAGTGGGTCTTTATTTCGCTTACAAAAACATTTATTATTGCTTTGCAGGCGGACGCTTTTCCGAAACATCGCCCCGTGGCAATTCCTTAAGCTTGATTTTCTGCTCGGGCGTCAGTACGCTTTTGAAAAAACGGATGTCTGCGATGCGCGAGTCGAGCCTCTTTTCGTTGAGGATGAGGAGCTCCATTCTGACAACCTGCAAGTCCGATTCGTTCACGGAGTCCGCGTCGAGAATGTCGTGTAGGCGCCATTCCTTTTCGCGGATCGTTTTCTTCATTTCCTTTCGGATGGAATCGCAGGCTCGACCGTTAGAATCGAGCATGGCGATCTGCCTTGGCGAAAGTTCGAGCGCGCTGTCGATTTGGCGCTTGAAATCGCAACCCTTTTTGGAGGGAAAATCCGGGCTAGGGCTTGGCGGATCGAGAAATTCGCCGGGAGGCGGTGGCGGCTCGTGGCAGAGCAGCGCGGAACTTGCGAAGAAGCCCGTCGCCGCCGCGAGAAAAAGTCCGCAGATCCAGAATGGGGTGGCGTTTTTTTTCATGGTCATTCCCTTGTTGCGTAATAGGTGTCGATTGGAGTGGAAAATGTGCTGACCGCTTCCCCGGATCCTAGCGAATGGTACCAGTCGAGGGTTTCTATCGCGTATTCGCTGTCCGAGTTGCCGGAAACGGCTGTCGTCCTGGACGTGAAGCTTATCGCGATGGCTCCGACGACAAGAAGAAGGCTAGCCGCAATGGAAATCGCGGAAAACCCGAAGAAACGGTCGTTTTCCCTTTCCTCCTGCCTTTTCGCTATCCTTGCGACGACCTTGTCCCAGGAATCGCTTCGCGGTTCGAGCTTTACCGACTTGGAAAAATCGATTTCGTCAAGCATAGTGAATCTCCTTTTCGAGAACGTTTCGGACCTGAGTCCTTGCGCGGGAAAGCCTTGCCTTGAGCGTTCCTTCCGGGGCGTTAAAAATTTCGGAGAGAGTCTGGATGTCGAGCCCTTCGGCGTCCTTTAGCCAGAGAAGACTTCGAATTTCCGGGGCGAGAACGGAAAGTCCATAGGAAAGGGCTTCCCGGTCGAGAGAGGCTTCGGCACTTTCCGTCTTGCCGAAGACGGTTTCCTCGATTTCGGCGGATCGGGTCGTCTCTATCTTCAGGTGGATTTTTTCCTTGCGGAGCTTCATGAGACAGGCGTTTTTCGTGAGCGTGTAAATCCACGTGGAAAGTTTTGAATTCCCGCGAAAACCGTGGATTGCGTTCGGAATTTCCACAAAAACGTCCATGAGAACGTCTTCCGCCTTGTCCCGGTCGAGCAAGATGCGGAAGGCCAGATTGAGGACGTGGGAGCTGTTTTCCTTCCACAGTTCCTTCAGGGCGGCCAAGTCTCCTGCGCGGAGACTCTGTATGATTTCGTTTTCGGACATTTCGATCTTTAGATGCTCGATAGACCGCGGCGGTTGCAAAAATTAAAATAATTCTTCTCGCGAAAAAATGCTATTATTATGCAAATATCTAAAAATACGCATATAGACTGTGAGGTCATGCCCTATGAAATTGCCTCTTTCCGATTCGTATCAGGCTCTTCTCGAAGAATCCGAAAAGCGCATTCTCGTTCTCGATGGCGGCTTCGGGACGATGGTCCAGCGACTGAAGCTTACCGAAAAGGATTTCCGCGGCGAACGCTTCCTGGACATTCCGAAGGAACTCCAGGGAAATAACGATATCCTGCCACTCACATGTCCGGACCGGATCGAATGGATTCATCACGAGTATCTTTCTGCCGGGGCGGATATCATCGAAACGGATTCGTTTGGAGCTTCTCCTATCGGACAGAGGGAATACGGACTTTCGGACTTTGCTTACGAGATGGCGAAGGCTAGCGCGCAGGTGGCGAAGCGGGCTATTGCAGCGAAACAGAGCGAAGAGCGAGCGGCGGGCGCTGAACCGTTGCGGCGTTTCGTGGCGGGTTCCATCGGTCCCACGTCGAAGACGGCGAGCATCAGCCCGGATGTTTCGGATCCGGCTGCCCGAGCGGTTACGTTTCGGGAACTGGTCGCATCGTATCGCGTCGCGGTAAACGGGCTTCTCGACGGCGGCGCGGACATTCTCCTTGTCGAGACGGTTTTCGATACGCTGAACGCGAAAGCCGCCCTGTATGCCATCCAGGAAGTTTGCGACGAACGCGGAAAGATGTTTCCCGTCATGGTTTCGGGGACGATTACGGACGCTTCGGGGCGAATCCTTTCGGGGCAGACGGCGAAGGCGTTTTTTCATTCGCTTTCGAGTTTTCCCCTTTTCAGCATCGGCTTCAACTGCGCGCTAGGCGCAAAGGACATGATTCCTCATCTGCGCGATATCCAGAGTGCGCCATTCCGCGTTTCCGTGCACCCGAACGCCGGGCTTCCGAACCAGTTCGGCGGCTATGACGATACGCCGGAGATGATGGGCGAGTGGGTTTCCCGCTATGCGGACGAAAAGCTCGTAAACATCGTGGGCGGTTGCTGCGGAACGACGCCCGGACACATCCGGCGTTTCGCGGAAGTTCTCCGCGGTCGAAAGCCGCGCCAGGTTCCCGAGAAGAACGGGCATATTCTGCTTTCCGGTCTGGAAAGTCTCGAAGTCGGACCGGACAGTCGCTTTGTCAATATCGGCGAACGCCTGAATATCGCGGGTTCCCGAAAGTTCGCGAACCTGATTCATGCGGAGAACTTTTCGGAAGCGGTGAATATCGGGGCTCTCCAGGCGGAAAACGGCGCCCAGGTTATCGATGTGAACCTAGACGACGGCATGATCGATTCCGAAAAGACGATGGTGCATTTCCTGAACCTTCTCATGTCGGAACCGAACGTCGCCAGATGTCCCGTGATGATAGACAGTTCGCGTTGGAACGTGCTCCTTGCCGGGATGGAATGCGTCCAGGGAAAGGGAATCGTGAATTCCATCAGCCTAAAGGAGGGCGAGGAAAAATTTCTGTATCGGGCGGAAGAAATCCGGCGGCACGGATTCGCTGTCGTCTGCATGGCGTTTGACGAAGAAGGCCAGGCTACGACTTTCGAGCGCAAGCGGGATGTCTGCACCCGGATGTATCGGCTGCTAGTCGATAGGCTCGATTTCCCGCCGGAGGACATTCTCTTTGACCCGAACATCCTGACCATCGGGACGGGAATGGCGGAACATGCGGATTACGCGAAAGCCTTTATCGAAACGTGCCGCTATGTCAAGCGGGAGCTGCCTTTTGCCCATATCGTCGGAGGCGTGAGCAACCTGAGCTTCGCGTTCAAGGGAAACAACTCCATTCGGGAGAGCATGCATTCCTGCTTTCTCTATCATGCGGGGCGCGCCGGGATGGATTTCGGGATAGTGAACGCCGGCGTGCTTCCCGTGTATGAGGACATTCCCGGGGAGGAGCGTGAATTTATCGAAGATCTGATTTTCAATCGGAGGCCCGATGCGACGGACAGGCTGCTCGCCTATGCGGAAACGGTCAGGAACAGGAAGCTTTCCGGCGCGTCTTCGAAGGAGCTGCTCGCCTGGCGGGAACTCCCCGTGGAAGAGAGGATCGTGCATGCGATGGTCAAGGGGGTCGATGAATTTATCGAAGCGGACGTAGAGGAGCTGCGCGCGAAGATAGACGAACCGGTGAAGGTTATCGAAGGCCCGCTGATGGACGGCATGAACGAGGTCGGGACGCTTTTTGGCAAGGGCAAGATGTTTCTTCCGCAGGTGGTCAAGAGCGCGCGCGTGATGAAGAAAGCCGTCGCCGTCCTGATGCCCTATATCCAGGCGAAAAAGAAGGTCGGGGAAAGCGCGAGTTCCGGAAAGATTGTCCTTGCGACCGTCAAGGGGGACGTTCACGACATCGGAAAGAACATCGTCGGCGTGGTTCTCGCCTGCAATAATTACGAAGTCATCGATCTCGGCGTGATGGTACCGTGTGAAAAAATCGTCGAAGCGGTCCGCAAGTACCATCCCGACATGGTCGGGCTTTCGGGGCTTATTACGCCTAGTCTCGACGAAATGGTGCACGTGGCGAAGACTTTCAGGGAGGAAAGGCTCGGAACGCCTATCATGGTCGGCGGGGCGGCCGCGTCCGCTATCCACACGGCGGTAAAGATTGCGCCCGAGTCGGACGCTCCGGTCATCTATTCGAGAGATGCCGGTTCGAGCGCAAGCCTGATGGAACGCTGGATGAACCCGAAAAAACGCCCCGAATTCCTGCGGGAACTCGCCGCTTCGCAGGAAGCGTTCCGCAGGGAAAGCGCGCGGCAAAAGGCATCGACCGTTTCCGTCTCCATCGAGGAGTCTCGCTCCAAGGCGCCCAGCTATTTTTGAAACTTTTTTTTGCCGAAAGGCTTGGCGTTTACACGTCTAGGCTCTTGTCGCCAAGCGACCTGTTCCGCCTGCCCGGTGTTCAGGGCTTAGTTCCGAGAGCTTAGAGCTTAGAAAAGCGAAGCGATCTTCTTTCTCAACTTTTCTCACTCCACTCTCCACACTTCACATTCCACTCTCATCTAAGTTCTCAGTTCTAAGTTCTGATAATCCCCCTTCCTTGCATCC
>CAVKYI010000051.1:0-7834 GCA_963660435.1 Sodaliphilus sp. | reverse complement strand
ACCAGCGCGAAGCGTCGCAACCAAATTTTTGAAAATTGAATTTTTAGAGGTGACCTTTAACTTGTCCAGACCTGAAAACGGCAATTTCCCTCATTATCTTTCTTCATTCCCTTTCGCCCGAACGTCCTGCCCGACGAACAGCTTCGAAACGACGGTCTGCAATTAGAAAGACACAAAATATCTAGATTTACGACGCTTTTCGGGAAATTCCTTCCCCAGGCATAAAATCCTAGAGGCAAAAAAATGTTTACCTTCCTCATAGGCATCGCCATCTTGATTGGCGGATACTTTACTTATGGAAAATTCGTCGAACGCGAATTCGGACCGGACAACCGCAAACCCCCAGCGCTAGCAAACCCGGACGGTGTAGATCGCCTTGTCCTGCCCCACTGGAAAAACATGCTGATCCAGCTTTTGAACATCGCGGGAATCGGTCCCGTGATCGGCGTTATCCTGGGAATAAAGTTCGGGGCAATCGTCTTTATCCTGCTCCCGATAGGAAACGTCATCGGCGGCGCCGTGCATGACTACTTTTCGGGAATGATCAGCATGAGAAATGACGGCGTAAACGTCCCCGCCCTGGCGCGCAAGTTTCTAGGCAAGGGACCTTCAAAGGTCGTGATGACGCTGATTTCCATCGCCCTGATTCTCGTCGGAGCCGTTTTCACCAACACGCCTGCGGCTCTCGTCAACACGCCGATTCTCGCCGGGAGCGCGGTTTCCCCGACTCTTTTCTGGGTTGCCGTCGCCGTCATCTTCGCCTACTATTTCGCGAGTACCTTTTTCCCCATCGATAAAATCATCGGACGCATCTATCCGATTTTCGGAGCGCTCCTCATCCTCTCCTCCCTCGGCATTCTCGTGGGAATCGCTCCGCATCTCGGCACGCTCGACGAGATTTGCTTTTCGGACTTTGCGAGCAATTTCACGCAGCATCCCGCCCACCAGCCGATACTCCCGATGCTCTTTGTCACCATCGCCTGCGGAATCATCAGCGGATTTCACAGCACCCAGAGCCCGCTTGTCGCCCGCACCGAAAAGACCGAGTTTACCGGGAGACAGACTTTTTACGGCATGATGATCGTCGAAGGCCTCATCGGCATGATCTGGGCCGCCGGCGGAATGTTCATCTACAAGCAGATGCCCGAGCTTCTCGTCGGAGCGAGCGGCATCAAGATTCTGAGCGCTCTCGTTTCCACCGTCATTCCGTTTGCGCCGATTTCCGCACTTGTCGTCATCGGGGTCATCGTCCTCGCCATCACGAGCGGAGACACTTCGCTTAGAAGCCTGCGTCTCACCATCGCCGAGCTTTTCAACCTGGACCAGACAAGCGCGAGAAACCGCCTGATCCTGACAATCCCCATCTTCGCCATCTGCGGAGCGCTCATCTTCTGGAGCAACCTGAATCCCGAAGGATTCAACATCCTCTGGAACTATTTCAGCTGGTCAAACCAGCTGATGGCCGTCTGCAGTCTCTGCATTTCCGTCGTCTATCTGCGTTCCAAGAAAAAGAATTTCTGGATTGCGCTCGTCCCCTGCCTGTTCATGACTTTCATCGTCACGGACTACATTCTCTGGGTGAGTCCCGAGAACCTGAAAGGCGCGCCCCTCGGCTTTGGGCTCGACTACAAGACAGCCCTGGTCATCGCTATCGAAGACTCGATTCTCCTCGGATTCCTTCTCTGCACGCGAGGAAAGATCCTCACGAAAATGGAAGGCTACGACCCCGACCACTGGGACTCGAAACGCGACCTGAAGCGCGTCGAAACCTGATCCGAACTTTTCGAAAACGGCTTCCATCCATCTAGCGGGCAAAGCTCCTTTGCCCGTTTTTGACGCATTCTTTTTATTAAACGAAAATTTATTTAATGCCCCCTAGGTCACCTCTAAAAATTGCTTTGGTCAAGAACGGTATTTGCCACTTCGAATGACGAACCGGCGCGAAGCGTCGCAACCAAATTTTTGAAAATTGAATGTTTAGAGGTGACCCCTAAACATTCATCCGTTTACTTTTGCCGTTCATCGACAAAAACCGCCGCAAAAAACATCTCTATATACTCTTTTTTCTAATTTGGGCACGCTGAAATAAAATTTAACAGAGAAAAGGCAGATTGACAGATGAACCGAACCATCAAACGACTGTTCTTCGCGGTCTCGCTGGGAAGTCTCCCCGTATGGGCGGCCTCTTCCTACACCCGGGAAGACGCCGTCCGGATTGCGCTCGAAAACGCGCCGGACATCAAGACTGCGGAAGAAAGCCTCAAATCCGCGGAATCCCAGGTTACATCCGCTTACGGAAACGCTCTTCCCACCGTGGATCTCAGCGCGACATACGCCCGCACATTCGGGCTGAAGGATGTCAAGAAGTCTAGCGCGATCAGCGACATGCTCGACGACGCGGCGACGAAAAACGAAAGAGTACTTGCCGGAGTTCTCGACAATCTCTCGTATGGGATGAGCGCCATGTCCGGCTACCGCTGGGGAACCCAGGTCGGCATTACCGCGACGCAGGTTCTCTACGCCCAGGGCAAGGTCAGCACGGGAACGAAAATCGCCAAGGCGTATCGCCGGGTAAGCGAGCTGAACCTCGAAACCGCCAAGGAAGACGTACGCTACAATGTCGAAAACGCTTTCGACCAGTTGCTCTACCTGGATTCCGCGCTGGTCATTCTGCAGGAAAGCATCGATCAGCTGAAGGAACACCTGGATTACGTCGATCAGGCGGTAAAGAGCGGCCTCGCCACGGAACTCGACCAGATTCGCGCCCAGATTTCGATGGATGAATTGCAGACTTCGCTCGAAAAGACGAAAAAGGATCGCGTCGTCGCCCGGAACTCGCTTCTCAATTCCATGGGACTTCCCTGGGACGCAAACGCGGAATTCAAGGGAGAACTTCGCGATCCGAAACAGGGTAACATCGCCATTCCGGACACTGCGATGGAAAATGTCCGGCAGCGTCGAAAGGAACTCGCCCAGCTTGACGAAAGCGCCAAGATGTACGAAGAGAACATCGACATCGAAAAGGGAGATTACAAGCCGACACTCGTTCTCGGCGGCTCCATTACCTATCAGAACGGGCAGAACGACTTTTTCAAGTGGGATGCACCGGACTGGGACGACAACATTTCCAAGAAAGTCTATCTGAACTTTTCCATGAACCTTTTCAACGGCATGAAGACCCGTGAAGCGGTCGTCCAGGCCAAGACGGACCTGCGCAAGACGCAAATCCAGAAGGACAACGCCGAACGCGGCATCAAGCTCCAGATCGAATCGGCGCAGAATACGCTCGACGACGCGAACCGTCAAATCGAAATCCAGAACCGCCATGTCGATCTGGCGCAGAAAAACCTGGACATGACCGAAGCCGCCTACAAGGCCGGGCGCGAAACGCAGCTCAACTACCTGGACGCGAACATGAGTCTCAAGAATGCGAAACTGTCCTACCTGTCCGCCATCATCGACTGGAACAAGGCCTACAACGCATTACTCAAAGCCACCGGAGAATATTAAGAGGATTCTATGAAGCAACTGAAAACCACTCGGATTATCGCACTTGCAACCCTGGCTATCGTTTTCGCCGGTTGCAACGCGGAAAAGGAAACCAAGCAGCCTTCCCTGACGATGGAAGAAATCCAGGCGCAAAAAGGAAAGCCGGTGCGCATCGCGACGGCGAGCGAAGAAAATCTCGCCGACTTCCGGGATTTCAACGGTACAATCGAAGGCTCCCAGCAGACGAACGCCATCGCCAAGATGTCCGACCCGATTGCGAAAATCAACGTGCAGGTCGGTTCGAACGTCCAAAAAGACCAGGTTCTCGCCGAATTTACGTTTACCGGTGACAATTCGAGCTATCAACAGGCAGAGGCGCAAGTCAAGCTGCTCGAAAAATCCCTGAACCGCATGAAGGAAGTCCAGGCCAAGGGCGGAGTTTCCCAGCAGGATATCGACCAGTCGCAGACCCAGCTTGACGTAGCCAAGATGCAGCTAGAGCAAGCGCGCCGCGCGACTCTTGTCCTCGCGCCGGCGGCGGGCACCGTGACCGATGTCCGTTTCAAGGTAGGCGAAGTTCCTAGCGTAGGCTCCGTCCTCTTTACCGTGGCAAAGCTCGACCAGGTAATCCTGAAGCTCGATGTCACGACGCAAGATATCGGACTTTTCAAGAAAGGCGCGGAAGCGACGGTTTTCCTGAACGGCGAAACGATTCGGGGAAAGGTCAGCATGGTGCCTCTCGCCGCCGATTCCAAGACGCGCTTCTTCCCCGTCGAAATCACGTTCCAGAACAAGGGACGCAAGCTTCTCCCGGGAATGTTCGTCACGGCAAGCATCCATGCCCGCACCGTCAAGGGCATAAGCATTCCTAACGACGCCGTCGTCTATAAGGACGGCGTAAACTTCGCCTGGATAGTCGATAGCGAAGGAAAGGCAAAGCGGAAGATCATCCGTCTTGGCATTGTCGGGAACACGATGTCTCAAATCCTTTCGGGCATCGAACCGGGCGACAAGGTGATTACCGAAGGCGTTTCCAAGATGAACGAGGGCGACAAGGTCCTGATTCTGGAATAACCTGCAGGAGATTTTTGCATGATCAAGGCAAGTATCTATAAACCCATAACCATGTTGATGGTTATCCTGACCGTCGTCGTGTTCGGTATTTACACATACAGCATGATGCCGGTCAATATGCTACCGAACTTCGAAGTTCCGGTCGTCACGGCGGTGGTCCAGTATCAGGGCGCAAGCCCGGAAGAACTGGAATCCACGGTCATCAAGCCGGTCGAGGACCAGGTGGAGCTTATCGACGGTATCGACTACGTGAAAGCCTATGGCATGGAACACTATGCCATCTTCATCCTGTTTTTCGAAATGGGAACCGATGTCGATGTGGCGGCGTCCGATGTCCGCGACAAGATTTCGCAGGCGGCTGCAAGCTTCCCCGATGCCGTGGAAAGCCCCATCATCTCGAAAGTCGATATCAACAGCAGCGCGATTCTAAGCTTCGCCTTTACAGGCCCGATTTCCTCGACGGAACTCCGCCAGAAAGCGGACGATGAAATCAAGCCTCTCCTGACATCGACCCCGGGCGTCGCGAGCGTTGACCTGTTCGGCGGAACGACCCGACAAATCGTCGTCGAGCTCCGCAAGGACGACATGCTGTCTCGCGGAGCGGATCCGACAACCGTCATGGGACTTCTCCAGGCGGCAAACGTAAACTTCCCCGCTGGCGACATCCGCGGAATCCGAAAGAACACCGGTTCCCGCACCAAGGGCAAGTTTACAAGTCTCGACGAAATCCGCCAGATGGAAGTTCCAACGACGAAAGGCGTCATCCGTCTAGCGGACATCGCAAACGTCAAGGACACGATCGCCGACATAACATCCCACTCCAGGTATAACGGAGAGAACTCGATCGGTTTCGACATCAAGAAGAGAACCGATGCGAGCGTCGTCGCGGTTTCCAAGTCCGTTCTCCGGAAAGTCGAACAGATCAACGCATCCCTGCCGGAAGGCTACAAGATGAACCTGGTGTACAACCAGGCGGAAAAGGTCCAGGAATCGCTAGACAACGTGATTTCGAACATCGAAATCGCCATCGCCCTGACCGCCATCATCCTGCTTCTCTTCCTCGGACGATTCAGTACGATGTTCATCGCCGCGGTCACGATGCCTATTTCCGTTATCGGCGCATTCACGTTCATGTATTTTGCCGGTTTCACCATCAACATCATGACACTGATGGCGCTCTCTAGCGCAGTCGGTCTTCTCGTCACGAACGCGATCGTCGTTCTCGAAAACATTTCCATGAAACTCGACCAGGGCCTCGAACCGAAGGAAGCCGCTTTCAAGGGGACAAGCGAGATCATGGTCGCCATCATGGCCTCGACGCTCACCAACGTCTGCGTATTCGTGCCTATCGCCTTCATGAAATCCATCGCCGGATCGTTCTTCAGGAACTACGGTCTCACGATGGTATTCGCAACGGTCGTTTCCCTTCTCTTGACATTTACGCTCACGCCGCTTATGGCGGCCTACCTTTTCAAGGGAAAGAAGAAAAATCCCGATGGAACCCCTATCGAGGAAAAGAAGGGAATCCTTGCCAGAATCTTCGGCATTTTCCCGATGTTCATCAACTGGGCGCGCAACATCTATCTCAAGACGCTTTCCTTTGCGCTGTCGATTCCCGGCGTCATCTTCCAGACCCTGGTTCTCGTCGCCCTGATTTTCGGAACGTTCCTGCTCGTGACAAAGTTCATGTCCGTCGAACTCATGCCGAAAAGCGATGAAGGCGTGATCAAGCTTTCCCTCGAACTTCCTGCCGGAACGAACATCGAAACGGCGGACAGCATTACCAAGGTTATCGAAAGCCGCATCAAGGGCATTCCGGAACTCAGACGTTACTACGTGACGGTTGGCGGAGAATCCGGCATGAGCTCTGTCGGCCAGGCGTCCATGCGGATTACGCTCAAGGGCAAGAACGAGGGCCGTGTCCGGACGACAGACGAAATCATCGATTCGCTCCGCCCGGTGCTCGCCAACATTCCCGACGCCTATATCAGCCTGAAAGCCGCATCGACAACCGACATGGGCGGCGGACAGTCCGGAGACGTCGTTCTCGAAGTGCTCGGCCTAGACGGGGATTCCGTCGTCAAGGCTTCGGAAATCGCGAAAGCCCACATTACCGAAATGACCGGCGTCACGGAAGTCAAGTCCTCCTACGAAGCGGGAAAGCCGGAAATCGCCTTTACTCCGAATCGCGCGGTTCTCGCCGACTACGGCATGGCGGTCCAATCGGCGGCGACGGCGGCCTATATCTACGTAAGCGGATACGAAACAAGCCAATACACCGAAGACGGCGAAGAATACGACATCTATCTCAGACTTCGCGAAAGCGATCGGGACACGCGCCAGAAAATTCTGGACCTGCCGATTCTCACGTCGAAGGGCTATGTCCCCATGTCCACCCTGTTCTACGTGGAAAATACGCAGGCGCCGACGCAAATCACCCGCAAGTACAAGAAGCGCCTTGTCGAAGTTTCGATGAACCTTCTCCCCGGCTACACCTCTGGCCAGATCATGGGAGAAATCATGAAGGCCACCAAGACGTGGGAAGGCATTCCCGAAGGCGTCGAGTTTTCCTTCGGCGGAACCGCGGATATGCAAAACGACATGGTCTCGGAATTCGTCGTCGCTATTATCATGGCGATTCTCCTGACATACATTCTGCTTGTCGCGTTACTCGAATCCTTTGCCCAGCCGTTCGTCATCCTGACAACGATACCGATGGGCGCTATCGGAGTGGTGATGTCCCTTGTCGTCACGAACAAGCCGCTTTCCATGATTGCGTTCATGGCAATCGTCATGCTGATTGGCGTCGTGGTGAACAATGCGATTCTTCTTCTCGACAGTGCAAACGCCTACCTGCGTTCCGGCCAGATGGGAAGACGTTCCGCCATCATCACCGCGGGCAAGGAAAAGTTCCAGGCGATTCTCCTCGCTAGCGCGGCTTCCATTATCGCCCAGATGCCGCTAGCCCTGGCAATCGGTGGAGATTCCGCCGCATCGACACAGCCGATGGGCATTGCGAGCGTCGGAGGTCTCCTCATTTCGGGAATTCTCACCATGTATCTGGTGCCGACATTCTTCTGGTTGCCGAACGCTATTTTCCACAAGGTCAAGAGCAAGGCGCAGGAGATAAAGAAAAACCGCAGCGCAAGAGCCTAGACAATCGACAGAAAAGACCTCGCCCAAAGGCGAGGTCTTTTCGTTTTTAAAGCGAGAATACTAAAGGTCACCTCTAAAAATTGCTTTGGTTAAGAAAATTTGAATGAGACCAAGC
>CAVKYI010000050.1:0-8006 GCA_963660435.1 Sodaliphilus sp. | reverse complement strand
CGTAGCACCGCGAAGCGATAGGATCCATAGTCAGAGCTTAGGAAAAAGCGTGGCCGTTTCTATCGCTCCGCTCCAGAATGACAGGGAGGATGCAAGGAAGGGAAATCAGAACTTAGAACTGAGAACTTAGATGAGAGTGGAATGTGGAGTGAGAAAAGTTGAGAAAGAAGATCGCTTCGCTTTTCTAAGCTCCAAGATCTCCTAACTAAGCACTGATCAACGGGGCGGATTCTATCTTTAAGCCATGCAGACCTTGCCATTCGAAAACCTGTTTCCCGCTGTCCGCGAAGCGAGCCGTATCGAAATGCGCTATTTTGAAAACGGCTTCGAGGTGGAGGCCAAGCCGGACAGTACGCCCGTCACTTCCGCGGATCTCGCGGCGAACCGGATTCTGCTTGACGCCTTGAATCGCCTCTATCCCGGTATTCCGGTCGTGTCCGAGGAGTCCGAATTCCCGGATCGGGAAATTTCGGAAGGGCGATTCTTCCTGGTCGATCCCCTGGACGGAACAAGCGACTTCATCGCGAAGCGCAGGGAATGGACGGTGAATGTCGCGTTGGTGGAATACCGTCGGGTCGTTTTGGGAATCGTTTCCGCGCCGGCTCTGAACGAATTCTTCTACGGGTTCCGCGATCGCGCGTTCAGGACGGCTATCGACGATCTTTCCCTGGAAAATCTCCGGGAACTGAAAATCCGGGACCGCTTTTTCCCGAAGATTTCTCCCCGAAAACCGCGGGTGCTTCGAAGCGTTTCGCACGTCGAACCGGCTACCGAGGAGCTTCTCCGAAATATTTCGGGAACGGAAATCCCGGTCGGTTCCAGCCTCAAGTTTCTGCGAATCGCGGATGGATTTGCCGACTACTATCCGAGGCCTCTCCCCTTGCACGAGTGGGACATCGCCGCGGGCCATGGCGTTCTCAAGGCGGCGGGCGGAAACGTCTATCGTCTCGGGACCGGTTTCGAGGTCGAATACGGAGCGAAAGGATTCGTTTCTCCGCCTTTCGAGGCCTATTGAGGCGGTAAAAATGCGATTCCTTGGCAGAGACTTGACCAAAATTCTCTTTTTTGCTAATATTGTTGCAACATTTTAAGGTTTTCACCCGGAGATATAAAGGTGCCAAATCATCAGTCTTGCAAAAAACGCATCCGTCAGACCAAGAAGCTGACCGCCATGAACCGTTCTGTCCGTTCCGCCATCCGCACGAGTCTTAAGACTATCCGTGGCGCAAGCGACAAGGATTCCGCCCTCAAGGAAATGCCGCGCCTCTTCAGCATGCTCGACAAGGCCGCAGCGAAAGGTCGCGCCGGTTTCAACGCGAACCGAGCCGCGAACTACAAGGCGAAGGTGGCGAAAGTCGTGAACGCTCTCGCGGCCAAGGCCTAGTTCCGTTCGCAAGTGTTTTTGTGATTCCGCGGACATTCTTGCCCGCGGTTTTTGCTTTTTTGGGAAAATTTCATTCCGTTTATCTATATTTTTGTTAGATTGTTTGAAAACGTCAAGGAAGAAGAATGTCATCAATCAACTTCGCTACTCGTGAAATTAGTTGCAAGGTCGTGTATTACGGTCCGGGCTTGAGCGGCAAGACGACAAATCTTCAAGTGATCCACCAGAAAATGCCCCAGGACAAACGGACCGACATGGTTTCCCTGGAAACGGAAGGCGACAGAACCCTGTTCTTTGACTTTCTCCCGCTGAATCTGGGGGACATCAAGGGATTCAAGACCAAGTTCCAGCTTTACACGGTTCCCGGACAGGTCTATTACAACTCGACCCGAAAAATCGTTCTTCGCGGCGTGGATGGAATTGTTTTCGTCGCGGACTCCCAGCGTTCCCGCGAAGCGGAAAATTTGGAAAGCTTGCAGAATTTGCGTCAGAACCTGGAAGATTACGGGGTCAGCCTGGATGAAATCCCGCTCGTTCTGCAATACAACAAGCGCGACATGGAAAATGTCTTTACCCTGGACGAAATGAACGCTCTCCTGAATCCGAAGGGCATTCCCTTCTTCCCGGCGACCGCGCACAACGGAAAAGGCGTGGTGACGACGCTCAAGGCGATAGCGATGCTTGTCATCCAGCGATTCAACGTCAAGCAGGGATTTTTGCGCAAGGCGGCGGACAGCGTCCACAATACGGGCGTACACGACGTGACCTTGAACGGAAAGGAAGGCGTTTCCATTTCGCCGGCCCTTCAGCCGAAAGCCGCTCCGCAGCCGGAGGCCCCGACACGTCTTTCGACGGCGGAAGCTCTTCCCGACCTGGGATCTTCGCTCTCGTCCGCGGCGTCTTCGCCTTTCCGGATGCCGAACTTTGTTTCTCGCTCGGCGGCGAGCGATTCGGGTAAGGGCGGACTTTTCCAGAAGAGCGCATCTCCTTTTGGAAGACCGGCGCAACAGTCGCCGAAAGCGCGTCCCTTTGGAAAGCCCGCTTTTGGCGCGGATGAAGATGGTTCGGACGATGACGATATCGAGCTGCGTCCCTATGTTCCCAAGAAGAAGACTTGATAGAAGGTATCCGGAATGAGCGATTTCACTGTTTATACCGATGACGCGAACCGTGTTCGCCGTTTAATGCAAGCCTACCAGTCGAACGTGAAGGCCGACTACATCATGCTCGTGCACCGTGACGGTTCCATTATCGCGGAAGTCGGATCCATCGGAATGGACACGACTCCGCTCGCTGTCCTGAGTACGGCGTCTTTTGGAAGCGCGAAGCAGATCGGGATGATGCTCGGCGAGGGTGAATTCCGTTCCGTTTCCTATACGGGCGCAAAGCGTTCCATCTACATCGCTCCGGTGGAGGACGCCCTTCTTCTTGTCCAGATTTTTCCGGGCAACAAGCTGCCCAGTCGCATCGAGGATTACAACAGGCTGCTGGTGGAAAAGCTGGTGGAAGCCGTCCCTGCCTTTACGCAAAACACGAGCAAGATTCACCACTAGGAATCTGCCGTGAAAGGCTTGCCCCCCCTCCGTTATCTGCGAAAGACGACACTCGTTTTTCTGGTCGTCTTTTTGTGTTTTATCGTGCACTGCATCTATGTCGCTTTGGGCAGTCCGGAAAAGGTCCGGGAAGATGGAATCGTGTCCGAGACGAAGACTCTTGCGAGCGTCGTATGCAGGAACATCGTGGGCGGATCGCCGTTTGGCGTGGATTCCGTTTTCCCGCTCCATACGCGGCTCTACTACTATGCGGAATTGCCGACTTTCGCCTGGGATGTGCCGGACCGCAAGGTGTGGCATATCTGGTATAACGGAGCGGATACCGTACAGAAGTCGCCTTGCACGCTTTCGAAGTCTTCTTGCGAAAGTTCCCTGGCTCCGCAACTGCTCGTTCCCGGAGAATGGAGCGTCGATGCCGTCGAAGGCCGCAAGCTTCTCTCCTCTCGCCAGTTCAGGGTCGAACCGTCAAGGAAATAGTCCTTGCCGTTTTTTCTCCTATTCCTGCTTTTGTCGATTTCGTCGGGAGCGTGGGCCGCGGAAAGCGGCTATTCGAAGCTGTCCAGGGATTCCGTTCCGGTTTTTCGCGGAATTCCCTTTTTAAAAAGCGAAGCCGCCCTGCCGACGGAAGGCTCGCAATCTTCGCGGGATTCCCTGAAGCTCGAAACGAACGGTTCGAAAACGGTGCAGGTCGTCCTGGGAGATGGCGGAACCGAGGTGAACCAGGAACTGCACCTGTCGATACGGGGCGAGGCGACAAGTGGCGTCTATATCGATGCGCTTCTTTCGGATGTCGGGCGCGAAGCGGGGGAAGAGCGAACCGCTACGCTCCAGGAAGTGGACGAGGTCCATTTTCGCATCAGTACGGACCGCGCCTTTCTGCACCTAGGCGACATGACATGGAAGGAAACGGAACTGGGACTTTCGGGACTTTCGCGAAATACTCTCGGGATTGCCGGTGGCGTGACGCTCGGGCATTCCGAAGTTCGGGGGGCTTACGGCTTTGACGAGCTGGAACATATTCACTCGACGTTTCGCGGCGTCGATGGGGAACAGAAAGGATATCTCCTTTCTTCGGGAACCGCCGAGACTTACCTGGTTGCCGTGCCGGGTTCGGAAACGGTTTACCTGAACGGAAAAAAGCTCGTGCGAGACGTGGACTATGCGGTGAATTACGCAGGCGGCATCCTGGACTTTCTGGGAACCGTCATCCCCGGTTCGGAAGACGAGATTCGAGTGGAATTTGACGCGTACAATTCCCAGGGAATGCAAATTCTCAAGGCGGCGGACGGCAAGTATCGCGGAAAGAATCTATGGCTGGATGTCGTCGCGTTCGAACTTGCAGGCGATACATCTCGCCTTAAAAGGCGGAGCTTGTCAGCGGAAGACGTGGAAACCTTGCGAAAGGACGATGGAAGTGAATTCGAGCGGCCGGATTCGCTCGAAACCCTGGAACGCCCGCGGATGTTTCGCCGGCTTGGCGCCCGGATGCGCATCCAGCAGGGGAACCATCTGTACGCGGATGGTGAAATCGACTATGGCAAGGCCGATACGAACATGTTTTCGACTCGTGTCGGCGGACCTTCCGGGCTCGCTTTCCGCTGGCAGCTTTCAAACGACAGTACCGAATCGCAGAGCTTTGCACCGATCCGCGTTCTTGTCTCCGGCGATTACGAAGAGGAAGGATTTCGGCAGAATGATTTTCAGGGTTCCGTTCGCAACTGGGATTCCTACCTCTTGCGCGAACTCTGGGATCTGGACAGCGCTTCGACAGGGGGATCGCTCCGGTTCGACGAGATTTCCTTGCGGCTGAAGCTTCCCGACAGGTTCTTTCTTGGAACGGAATGGGGCTACAGGCGCAGTCTGAGCGATGGCGCGGGATGGAATTCTTCGCGATTCCGCACTTTCCTGGAACATCGGACAAATGACGTCCTCGGGGAAATTTCGGTTGTCCGGGTCGCCTCGTTCGAAAGCTTCTCTTCGGAACGTTACCAGGGAATCGTTCGGGGAGAAACCCGGACAGGATTTTTCCGTCCGTTCGGTAACGCCTCCTATTCCGTCTGGAAGAAGGATTCGGATGAACTTTCGGAACGGCGTTCGGAAAAGGCCTTTGCACGGAGCGGCGTCGATCTTGTCGGTATGAACTGGAATACCGAAGCGGCTCTATTTGGAACGCGCGTCCGTACGGGAAAAAGCTTTTTTTCGCTGGAGGATTCCCTGAAACAGGCGGGCTTCGAACATTCGATGGGTTACGATGGACGAAGCTTTTCCCTTTCGCATGTCTTGCAATACAAGCGAACGGACCTAGACACTTCCGGCGCGACGAATTCGTTTCTTTCCGAGGAATCGGTCCGCTTCGGATCCTCTTCCACGCCGCTTTCGGGTCGTGTCGCATACAGCCTGGGTCTCACCCGGGAGGTTCCCTATGTTCCCATCTACAAGGCGGTCGCTCCGGGAACTGGAGATGTCCTGTTCGATAGCCTTGCCGGCGTGTTTGTCGAAGGTGTCGATAATGGAAACTTTGTCTATGAAGGAATGGGACGCAGCGATTCCGCGGACGCCGTTCGGGCGAGTTCGGCAAAACTTTCGCTAGACATTGCGTTTCTTCCCCGGATGCTAGGCGTTTCCCGGGGAATTCTCCGAGACCTGGAATTTTCGTTCGACGGAGAAAGCGAAGGTCGCGATACGACAGGGAACACCCTTTTCCTTCCGCCGTTTTTCGACAGAAAGCTAAAAGAGATGACGAGCGGAATTTTCAGCGGGGAAATCTCCGTTCTGTGGACGGAACCCAGGAATCGCGGTTCCGCGGAATATGCCGTCGGCGTGGAAAGCGAAAAGAGAAATACGACAGGCGGGTATTTCGAAAACCGTTCCTGGCACAAGATCACCGGTATCTACAGCGGTCGGAAAAAGGAAACCTGGGAACTTTCGCCGGGACTGGAATTTGTCGATTTGCAAACGGTCCAGGCGATGGACTGGGACATCTACGAGGTGACCGCCTCCTGGAAAAGGGAACTGCCGCTTCATTTGTATGTAATCCCGAAAGGCTGGATCCGAAAGGGAACGGGGAAGGACGAATCCGGGAAAATGGACGCTTTCCTGCGACAGGCTTCTCTTACGCTCGGCTATGACGACAATCGGCTAGTTCGTGCTTCCGACGAATTCAGCGCGACATTTGTCACTTCGGATAACTCGGTTCTTCCCTACCAGATGGTCTCGGGATTTGGCAAGGGAACGACTTTCCGGAATTCGCTTTCGGCATCGATCGATGCGAATGACTATCTTTCCCTGGGATTTTACTATGTCGTTCGCTTTGGATCGGCGGAATCGGGAATATTCCAGAAGATGTCGATGGAGGCTCGCGCCTATTTCTAGATTTGCGATGAAAAGATTTCTGCTGGTCTTTTTGTTTTGTCTTGTCGAGGCGCATTCTTCGGAATGCGTTGTACGGAAAATCGAGGTTTCCGGCGATATCGACGAAAAATTTGGCGAGATCTATTTAAATGGCCACTGCGAGACGCTGGAGCAGGGAATTCGCGACACGATCGATGCGCTCTCCGAAAATGGACATCCCTTTGCGAAAGCTGCGTATGCGATTGATTCTTCGGGTTTTGCGCGCGTGTCGGTTGAACGCGGAAACGCCTGGGTCTGGGCTGCTGCGGAAAACAGGGAAAATTCGAAAAGCGAAAAGGAAACTTTCGCGCGGCTTTCGGGACTTGAAGCGGGAAGCCTGGTTCGTCTTTCGGACCTAGGGCGCGCCGAGCGCAAGCTGATCCGCTCCGGATATTTCGAATCGACCGCGCCTCCGAAACTTTATCGGGATTCTCTCCGGAGCAGGCTCTTTCCGGTTTTTTCGATGCGCGATCTGTCCGTAAACAGTATCGAAGGCTTCGCGACATACGCGAGCGGCGAGAACGGAGGATTTGCGGGGAACATTGAACTCTCTCTCTACAACATGCGAGGGACTGGCCGCGACCTGAGCGTTTCGGGAATTTCGGGCGACTGGGAACGATCCGTGTCCGCTTCGTACAAGGAACCGTGGCTTTTGGGCAGCGGCTGGAACGGAATCGTTCGCGGTTCGTTTGAAGAGGATTCGACATATCGAACGGCTCTTCTCGAAGCGGGACTTTTGAGAAGCGTCGGATTCCTTTTTGAATTTGCCGTTCTCGGTGGCGTTGGAAACGATCGTTTGACCTATGCGCTTGAAACGGAATTCAAGAATGTCGATCGCATCGTCTTGCCGCGGCACGGGCAGATTCTTTCGGGAGAGTTTCGCGTGACCAGGGAACGGTCGGATTCTTCGCATGCCTTTGTGACGGAACTGCAGGCTTCTGGCGAATTTTTCACGCCGATTCTGGGAACGATCGTTTTGCATTCGTCGTTTTCGCTCGGAACGCTCTTGCCGACGAACCGCCATTTTGGCAGGAGCTTTCTTTTTTCGCTGGGAGGCTTGGAAAACCTAAAGGGGTATCGTCCGGGATTCTTCCGTACGCGCGCCTATGGAATTTCGGAACTCGATCTGCAGTGGCGCATGATGGAAAACTTGGCTCTGCATTGCTTTCTTGAACCGGGACTGCATCGCGCGGCATCTCCTTCGCATGGGTGGTCCGATACTTACAGCTACGGACTTGGAATTTCGCAGTATCGCGGATCCTGGAGCTTTTCGCTTTTCTATGCGCTCCATCGCGGAACGGATGCGCTAGACGGACTTCTCCATTTCGGCGTCAAGGCGCTGTTCTAGGGCGTAAATCGCGTTCAGAGTTTAGTCGAGAGAACTTGGCGCCTAGAGTCGCAAAGCGGGCTTTTTAGATAGAATCCATCCCGAGCCTTATGGATCCTATCGGTCGCAGAGCTCCCTCCAGGATGACTGCTTGTCGTACAAACCTTCACTGCTCGCTTAGCAAACTATCTACTATCAATTCTCCACTCTCATCTAAGTTCTCAGTTCTAAGTTCTGATAATCCCCCTTCCTTGCATCCACCCCCCCCAGGGCCACGCTTTTTCCTAAGCTCTGACTATGGATCCTATCGCTTCGCGGTGCTACGCTCCAGGATGACGGCGTAACGAGACTG
>CAVKYI010000049.1:0-9099 GCA_963660435.1 Sodaliphilus sp. | reverse complement strand
GGTAAATATAGGTTTTGCGTGCGAATCGTCAAGAATTTCGCAAAAAAAACTTACATCCTGCATGAAAACGGGCGGTTTTCGCCTCTCGGCGAATGGAGCGCCAGTCTGCCGACAGGCAGGCCTGCCCGATGTCCAGAGCTTAGCTAGGAGATCTTGGAGCTTAGAAAAGCGAAGCGATCTTCTTTCTCAACTTTTCTCACTCCACTCTCCACATTCCACACTTCTCTCTCATCTAAGTTCCAAGTTCTAGGCTCTGACAATGGATCCTACCTGCCTGCCGGCAGACAGGTCGGTCGCCGTGCTCCCTCCAGGATGACGGTGCAACGAGACTGCCGTTCAGCATAGCGAACCTTTACCGCCCACCGTCATTCTGGATCTACCGATATGCGGGGGAAAGTGCCTTGGCCAAAGACGTGAGGGATGGCGTACAGTCCGCTTTCCGGAAGATTGCGACAGGTATTTCCGCTGACATTACCGAATGCGAGGCCAGATGTATCGGGACGATGTGGCATGAAATGACGCACAATCGTCATCTGACTGATTTGTGGTCACCTCCAAAAATTCAATCTTCTATTGAAATGATGTAGTACATATACTTTTCATTAAGGGGTTGCCAATCAACCTTGTATTTCCCTTCTATTTCGAGTTTCGTTTTTTCTGCCTCTCGTTTATCATTTTCGCCTGTTGGTTTATATATCATTCCACTGATAGCCTCGTTTTCCTTTCCTAAAGTATCCGTATATTCCGCTCACTTCTTTTCCCGAATAAAACTTTTCGTCTTCCACCAAGCATAAACAATAGGTTCCGTCAAAGCCTTTGTTTTTCAATTCTTCCATAAACTTTACATCTTCAACACAATCAAACATTGTTTCGGGACATTTTCCGTTATTCGGGTATTTAAGTTCTATGGCGTATTTTTCCTTTTTGCTCTCATCAAAAATTGAAATGTCTATTTCCTTTTTTACCGTTTCTTTTTTATCAATTCCAAAGAACTCTACATTTCTTTCAAACTGAATTTTATATCCGACAAGTCTATCTCGAAGATATACGCCAAGTTCGTGCTGGAGGCTGAACTCGTTATAGATTTCAATTTTATTTTCCCCGATTTCTTTAGGTCACCTCTAAAAATTCAATTTTCAAAAATTTGATTGCGACGCTTCGCGCCGGTTCGTCATTCAAAGTGGCAAATACATCCAGTATTCGCCACTTTTCATTCCTGCCTTCGCTTGGTCTCATTCAAATTTTCTTAACCAAAGCAATTTTTAGAGGTGACCTTTACAAAAATCCTTAAGGATTTCAATCACTTTCGTTTTTTTCATTTTTAACTCCTTGTTATTACTTGTAACCTAAAAAAAACGGATTGTCAAGGGATTTTTTAGAAAAACCGAATTTGTAAGTTTTTTTCCCGGGGAGACGCAAAGGAATTTCGAATCTCTCTTTACCCGAAACAAAGGTGTCCGGAATGGATAGAAGCAACCAGAAAGAAATACGCCTGTATAAACAGCAAAAAATGCGGAAGCGATTGGTCAAATGCCGGAACAAATCGTCAATGAATTTCCTGAATTCGACCTTGACATTCCCGGAAGTCAAGACATGATTGCTGTTTACAAGAATTCTTCGGAATTTTCTTTTCAAATCTAGATTTCGGGCAAAGCCCAAAGCAGCGCATATCGCCCCAAATTCGCTCAAAAAGAGAAAAGCCCAGTCAAATTTCGAGAATTTAGCGGCCTTTCATGGAACCTCCCGGACTTGAACCGGGAACCAGCGGGTTATGAGTCCGCGGCTGGACAGGCTCATCCGTTAGTGGTAAGAACGGCTGTCTCCGCACGGACGGCACATTTTCGGCCGAAAATCCGGGCCTTTTTCCTGTTGCTTATCCGGGAATTTTTGTTTATATTTATAGCAAAAATTTAAGCAAAATACGGAGAGCAATGGATTCGATCCCTGCCAAAATGGGCGAGACGCTTCGCAAGCTATCGCGTGTCGAGATTTCCGTCGGATGGATCGACGGGAACGGGTCGGCAAGAGTCGCGCTCGAAAACCTGCTTTCCCGCCGGGCGACAGGCAAGACCACGCGGGCCTCGCGGCTGCCGGCGACGCAGGCGCTCGTCGCGCGGACGCTGAACTACGGACGGGAGGCCGGAATCACCGCCGAGGGTAGAAAATACCCGGCTATCCCGCCGCGCCCGTTCATGAGGTTCGCCCGCGAAATCTTCGCGCGGAAGGCCCCGAGAATCTGGGCGAAGTTCCTCCCGCAGGTCCTTTCCGGAAGGATGACCGTCGAGGCGTTCGCGGAACAGGTCGCCATCAGGATGAAGGACGCGATAGTCGAGGCCATCCGCACGGGGAAATATGCGCCGCTCTCCCCCGTCACCGTAGCGAAGAAGGGAAGCGCGCAGCCGCTGATCGACACGGGGACGATGGTGAACTCGGTGACTTTCGAAGTGAGGATCGGATGAACGGAAACGACGAAATACTGCTGACGCCGAAGGAGCTGGCCGCCCGGATAGGCTACCACCTCCAGAGCGTGTATGCCTGGAAACGCGAGCGCGGGATGCCCATCCGCCAGGCGGCTTCGCACGGACGGTGGAGCATCGAGTGGAACGAGTTTTGCGAATGGTGGAAAAAGGACAAGAACTGACGGATGGCCGAAGCCGGGAACGCGAGGAAACTGTCGGAGCTCGGCAGGCTTGGAGGCCGGAGATCCGGAGCCGTGCGCAGGAAGCGCGGCGAAATCCAGGCCATTGCCCGGAAGATTCTGGCGACGAAGTTCGCGCCTCCGAAGGAAATGCGGCAGGCCCTCGAACAGATAGGGATCGATTGCGGGGACAGGATGACAATCGCGTCCGGCATCATGTCGGTCGTTTCCGGAAAGGCCCTCGGCGGGGACCTTGGCGCTGCCCGGTTCGTCATGGACATCGCCGGATATACGCCGGAATCGAAGGAACGCCTCGCGAAAATAAGGGCGCTGGAAAAGTCCGTCGAAAGCTTCGGCGAGGAATGCCGCCAGATCGCGGCGCCCGGCATCCAGGAAATAGAGACCGAGGCGGAACGGCTGGGGGTTTACGATGATTAGCGAGGCGGCAAGGGTCCTTTCGCGGAAGAACCTTCTCGCGTTCACGGCGGCAAGCTTCCCCGCCTATCAAATCGGCTGGGTCCACCGCGAGATCTGCGCGCGCCTGATGCGCTTCTACGTCGCCGTCCGCGAAAGACGGTCGCCGAGGCTAATCCTCGCGATGCCGCCGCGGCACGGCAAGTCGGAGCTCGTCTCCAGACGGTTCCCGGCCTGGTGCCTCGGCCTAGACCCGGACCTTTCCTTCATCTCTGCGTCCTATTCCGACGACCTGGCGCGCCGGATGAACAAGGACGTCCAGCGCATCATGGAATCGGAGGATTACGCGGCGATTTTCCCCGGGACGAGGCTTTCGGAAGCCAAGCGGGAGAAATCCGTCCGCACTTCCGGCCTCTTCGAGATTCCGGGCCATTCCGGAAGCTACCGGAGCGCTGGCGTCGGCGGAGGCATTACCGGCATGGGCGCGGACATCCTTTCGATAGACGACCCGTTCAAGGACCGCGCGAGCGCGGATTCGCCCACGATACGGCAGCGGGTCTGGGACTGGTACGCTTCCACCGCCTACACGCGCCTTTCCCCCGGCGGCGGCGTGCTCGTGACCGTCACCCGATGGCACGAGGACGACCTTGTTGGCCGCCTGCTCGCCGCGCAGACGCAGGAAAGGGGCGACCGCTGGACTGTGGTGAACTACCCCGCCATCGCGGAAACCGACGAACGGCACAGGAAGACGGGAGAGGCCCTGCACCCGGAACGGTTCGACATCGACGCGCTGAAGCGGATACGGGCGAACGTCGGCGAATACGAGTGGAGCGCGCTCTACCAGCAGCGCCCGGTCCCGCGAGGCGGAGGCGTATTCAAGTCCGGATGGATTAGGCACTGGGGAATGCTCCCGAAGACGTTCGACCGGATAATCCAGAGCTGGGACTTCACCTTCAAGGACGGAAAGACGAGCGACAATGTTTCGGGGCAGGTCTGGATGAAGTCCGGCCCGAACTTCTACCTGCTCGACTGCGACACGGCGCGGATGGACTTCGTGTCGCAAATCCGGGCGATGCGGCGGATGACCGCCAAGTGGCCGGAGGCAGTCGGCAAGGTGGTCGAGGACAAGGCGAACGGGCCCGCGATCATTTCCGCGCTGGGCTCCGAAATTTCCGGAATCATCCCGTACACGCCCAGGGGGAGCAAGACGGCCCGCGCCTACGCCGTGAGTCCGCTCTTCGAGGCCGGGAACGTCCTCCTTCCGCCGATGGACGACGAACATCCGTGGGTCCGGGAATACATCGACGAAATACTTTCGTTTCCGGGCGGCGAGCACGACGACCGGGTGGACGCCACGACGCAGGCCCTCGACACGCTTTCCGCGGCGTCCGGGAACGGCATCGTGGACTTTCTATGACAATTCAAAGGAGAAAACGCAATGGCAGGGAAAAAGGCGAGAATCGACGACGGCGCATACGAGAACCTGGCGACGGGGCTCGGCATGGCCTCGATGGACAAGAGCGAGAGCCTCCGGGCGAAGCACTACGTCCCGGCGAACGTCCAGGAACTGGCCTCGATGAAGGTGAACGACGGCATCGCGTCCTTCATCGTGGACGGGCCTTCGGAAATAGCCCTGATGAACGACATTTCCATCGTCGGCGACGACGGCGGCGAGGCCCTGAAGCTCTTCGACGGCCTGGGTCTCCGGCGCGCGGTCAAGCGCGCGGGCTCCGAAACGCGTCTCACCGGCGGCGCCGTAGTCGCCACCGAATACGAGGGAGACACCCCGGAAGCGGCCGCGGAACCGCCCAGGCCGGGCGCGAGGGTCGCCGGCTACCGCGTCTATTCCGCGGGATGCGTCGATCTGCGGACGGAGGACTTCGACGGCGACGAGCCGAGGCTCTTCCGCGTCCGCCGTATCGACGGGCGGTACGTCGAGGTGAACGCGGACCGCTGCACCGTCTTCCACGGCACGGAACTTCCGGACGTCCTTTTCGGCGCGGGTCTCTCCGAACGCTATTTCGGAACGTCCGCGCTCGCTCCCGTCGCGCAGTCCCTCAAGGAACTCGCCGCCGTCTCCGGGGCCATCTTCAACATGGCGCAGGAAACGGGCGTCCTCCTTATGCGGATGAGCAACCTGAACATGCTGCTCTCGAAGCCGGACTGCGGAATCAACGACATCCACAAGCTGATGAGCCTGACGAAGCTCACGATGAACTCGATGCGGGCGGTCTTCGCCGGGAAGGACGACGGCTTCGAGATACTGAACCACAGCTTCGCGGGCCTCTCGGACGTGTGGCAGAAGGCGATGAACCTGGTAAGCTCCCGGTCCCGCATTCCGGTAAGCGTTCTTTTCGGGCAATCGGCGACTGGCCTCGCCCAGACGAACGAGGGCGACCTCAAGGCGTGGGCGCAGACGGTCGGAAGCTGGCGCTCGGACTTCCTCTATCGGCCGGCATGCAGGCTGCTTTCCGACCTCACCCGCCGGAACCTCGGCAGGGAGCTCTCGGAGTTCTCGTGGGGAGCCGTTGACGAAATGACGCTCAAGGAAACGCTCGAAGCGAAGAAGCTGCAGGCGGACACGCTCCGCTCCTATTGCGACATCGGCGTCCTTTCCCCGCAGGAAATCCGCTCGGGCGTGTTCGAGAACGGGCACGGATGGGAAGTCTCCGTGGATTCCGCGGGATAGCGGGGAGGGCAAGGGATGGCAAGCGACTTTCTTCGGTTCGTCCGCAGCGTCGAGTTCTCGACGGGCAGAAAACGCGGACGGCATCCGGTATTCAACTCGAACAGGTTCTACCCGCACGCGATCGAGCGCGAGCTTTCGTCCCTCGCGGCTGCGGAGCTCGCCCGTTTCGTCTCCGAGTGCACGGCGGCGGCCGTCGAGGGTCTCCCGGTCCGTGACGACATGGACGACCTTTCAAGGGTCCCGGACGCGCTCCCGGCGGATTTCGTCGCGAGCGTCGAGGAAATCGCCGGGAAGATGCGCCGCAAGGCATCGACCGACTTCGCCGACTGGACCGAAATGATTGTCGGGAAGCCCTACTACCCGCCCGAGGCCCGCGAGGAAATCTTCGCGACCTGGAGCGCGAACTTCCAGACGCTCTGCAAGTCCGCCGAGGCCGACGCGAAGAAGGACATATCGCTGCTGGTGTCGAGCGCCAAGAACGAGGGCTGGAACCGCGGGCGGCTCGAGAAGGCCGTCCGGGAAAGGCTGCCGTCGAAGTACCGCGCCCGGGCGGAGAACATCGCGAGGACGGAGCTAGGCAAGCTCAACAGCGCGGCGAAGCTCTCGCAGTTCCGGGAAGTGGGGATTTCGTACTACAGGTGGCTCACGACGATCGACGGGCGGGAACGGGACTCGCACCGCTCGATGAACGGCCTCATCTGCTCGGTTTCGGACCCGGGCGTCTATTACACGGAGAACCCCGACGACCCCCTGCACCCGGTGGAGCACCCGCGGACGGCGGACATGTTCCGCGGCAACCCCGGCGAGGACTTCCAGTGCCGCTGCTCGATGGTGGCGTGGGACCCGGAAATCGACGGAATGTACGAGGTCAGGGAAACCCCGGAAAAGCCGGAAGAGGAAAAAGGACCGGAAACTTCGCCGGAATCCGCCGAAAGCGCGCGTCTGGGCGCGGAACTCGAAAAGGCGAGACGTGAACGGGAGGAAGCGGAAGCCGCCCTTAAAAGCGCCGAAAACGAAAAACGGAAGGCAATACAGGAACTAAAGGCGTTCAAGGCCAAAAACTACAACCTTGAAAAAGCCCTCGCGGCGGAAAGGGCGGAGCAACGGGAGACGCTTGTCGAAATTGTCAATTCACTGGCGGATTCCGTCGATACGGAAACGGTGAACAAGCTCACAATCCCGAGCCTGAAAGCAATCACCACGACGATTCCGAGTACATTCTCCAAGGTCGGGCTGAATCGATTCAAGAGGATTGCCGGGATTTCCGGAGAGGCGATTCTGGGATACGATGACGAAATCCTGTTTGTCAATACGGTTTCGTTTAACAACGTCACGGCGAATCCGAAAGAGTTTTTCAAGGAATCTGTCAAACGGTTCGCGAAAAGGTATGGACTCCGGGAGTTCGCGATCGATTCGCCAGGACAGGTCAACTCGCACTTGGTGAACCATGAAATCGGGCATTTCGTTTTCGGAAAGTACCGAAGCCGTGGAAATACCCCGGACGAATTGACCCTGATAAAAAAAGAAATGGTGAAGACGGGGGAAATAGACCTGATAAGTCATTACGCAAAAATAGATCCGGAACCCGAGGAACTTTTTGCGGAATGTTTCGCCATGTATCTGAGAGCACCGACCTCTTTGCCAAAAAAAATGCTAGATTTCATTAAGAAGGTGATAAACGGAATCCTTCTGGAAGGTATTAAATGATCCCGGCATTCAAGCATCCAGAGTCAATGGCTGCGATGAGCGAACTTAACGGTTCGAACGTCGTAAAAAAGAGCAAGTTTCCTAAGGAAGTGGTGGAAGACTGGATGCGCTTTGACGAAGTCTATTTTTCGATTAAAGGCAAGCATAAGTTTATTTTTGAAGATTAACTGATGAACGGGCGGTCCAGGACCTCCCGTTTTTTCTCTCGAAAACGGAAATTTTGTAAAATTTTTATAAAAATTTGTGAATTTTTATAAGTTCCCATTGACGGTCTTGAGGACCGTTCATATTTTGTAAGGAAATCTGAACGGAGACCGCCCTATGAAAAAATACAGTGCCGCACATATCGCCGATATCCTCCTGAGGAAGGCGGCGGATTCCGAACAGGAATACATGTCGAACCTGAAGCTCCAGAAAATGCTGTATTACGAGCAGGGCTTCCATCTCGCCGTTTTCGACGTCCCGCTGTTTGACGAGGAAATCGAGGCCTGGAGGTACGGTCCCGTGGTCCCGGCAATTTACGAGAAGTTTTCGGTGAACGGCAAGAAGGGCATCGAGCCACCGCCGAACGTGCTCATGGACCTCAAGGGGGAACAGGCGGAACTCTTCGACGAGGTTTTCGATACCTACAACCAGTTTTCCGCCGCGAAGCTGGTCGAGATGACCCACGGTGAACCGCCTTGGAAAAACGTGGACCCCAAGCGCGGACAAGTCATCAGCAAGGAATCGATGAGGGCTTTCTTTGCGACCCGGCTCCGCTGATGGCAAGGGAAAAAAAGATCGTCCAGCCGGAACTCCCGACAGGGAAAATCGGGAAGCCGGCTCGGTCCACAAATGAAGTCCTGTTTTCTTTCCGCTACCTGGACAGGCGTTCCTACCCCGACTGCAAGGATTGTTCGTTTTTTCGCGGCCTGCTGGAACGCCTGCGCAAGTATTCTGAACTTGGATGGGACAGGATTAGAAGTTCCCATCGGCACGGCTGGGGGATGGAAAAAATGCCTGTAGGGCAGATTCGCCATGCGGCTTCCGTTCCCAGGATAACGCCGGATGTGGAATTTTTGCATGTATTGCGCTCAAGCGGGGACAACCGGGTTCTGGTAGGTCTCCAAGACGGACAGGTCTTCGATGTGTTTTTTATCGAGGCGAAATTTGGAGACATCAGCCCGCACTGATTTTTTTTTCGTTTCAAGGATTTTTTCTTTCCAATCGATGGGAACAACCTCGAACACCCGTATCTCGCACCTGGCCTCCTTCCCGAACGCGTGGGAGACCCGGGGCGTGCCGATGCGCGTCCAGCAGTCGTCCTCGATGACCCCGGCCTTCACGAGCAGGTCCTGCACGCTCGAGAGCTGGTTGTCGCCGTCCCGCCTCCGGCGGTCGCCGAAAGCGATGCCGACCGAGACGGAAACCGGGCAAGTGAATGTCCCGTGCCGTCTTTGCAGGTCGCGGAGACGGCGGATATTCGCCCCGTGCCAACGCCTGTACGCCTCGCTGGGGATGTTTCGTCCATCCTTCAGGACTATCCGGCTGTTCTTCTTCGCCGGGATGGGGGCTTCCACCTGGAACGAGATCGGCGAGTTCACTTTGACGCCTCGCCTCCATTGAGAC
Organism: Sodaliphilus sp.; assembly: GCA_963660435.1. GTDB lineage: Bacteria > Fibrobacterota > Fibrobacteria > Fibrobacterales > Fibrobacteraceae > Hallerella. The sequence goes on along the minus strand of CAVKYI010000049.1, from coordinate 43 downwards.
GCGCTATTGTTTTCAGGCTTTCCGCGTCCAGTTCGCGGACGAT
>CAVKYI010000048.1:0-9367 GCA_963660435.1 Sodaliphilus sp. | reverse complement strand
ACCAGCGCGAAGCGTCGCAACCAAATTTTTGAAAATTGAATTTTTAGAGGTGACCTAGAAAAAAGCCGCTCGAATTTTCGGGCGGCTGATATTGAAAGTGTCGAAATCCTATTCGTGGGCGCAGAATGTATCGGTCTTGACGCTTTTGAGCGTCGAACCGTCTTCTACCGAGACCTTGCGGAGTTCCGCCGTTCCGTAAAGGGCTACCCAGAGATTTCCGTCCGAAGCGAGTACGATGTCATAGGGATTGCTTGCCGCGTCGAGCGAGACTTGCCACGACGATGAAGGCTTGCCTGTTGCCAAGTCGATTTTGGAAATGCTGGGCGCGGTGGAACGTTCCATCAGGTAGAGCGAATTGCCCGCAACCGCGAGTTTCGAATCCTGGTAGTAGGAAATTCCATCGCTGAAGTTCTGGTAGTCCATGTAAAGTTTTCCCGAACTGTAATCGGAAACAAATACGTAGAGCGAGTTGTCGAGCAGCTTGATGCTATACGGCGGGCGCATATCGTTTTCATTTGTCAAGGTAGCGACCGTTTTTCCGTTATAGGCGAAAACGCCGATGTTCATTTCGTATGGTTCTTCGAATTCCATGAAATATTCGCCGATATAGAGAAGTCCGTTCGCATCGTCGTATTCCAGGGAACCGCTTGCGTTCTTGATTCCTTCGATTGTCTTGACCGAACCTGTCGCGAGATCGATTTCGACGACGGGTATGCTTCCGTAGCTTTGGTAAACCGCCGCATAGCCCTTTGTTCCGTTTGCGTTGATGACAAAGTCGCCTGTGCTGCTTACGCCGCCTCCGAGAGATTTTCCGCTCACGAAGAGCGTCGAGGTCTTCTTCTGCAGATCGATCTTTTCGATGCCGCGGTTATCGTCAGCGGGTAGGCTCCAGGTTGCATCGTATTCGCCTGCCGTGGCGACATAGACGTTTCCTCCGCTAACCTTGACCGCGGAGGGGTTCTTGGTGGCAAGACGGATGGTGTCGAGAAGATCGCCGCTTTCTGCATCATAGAGGGCGAGCAGACCGACTTCGGGAATCGTGTAGTTGGCAGACTGCCTCTGGAAAATGGCGAACAGGGTGTCTCCGGAAACTTCGAGGTCGGCGAGGTTCGGCGTCGTGTTCAGATAGGTTATCTTTACGCTGGACGAAGATTCGGGAACTTCGCTCGATGATGATTCGGCTTTTTCGCTGGAGCTGGATTCTTCCTTGGCGGAAGAACTGGAACTTGCGAGACTGGAACTCGATTTCTCGTCCTTCGCGCTGCTGGAACTTTCCTTTTTGATAGAACTGGAGGAGTTGTCTTCCTTGGAAACGCTCGAAGAGCTTTCCTCGAAGCAGTCGCCTTCGTCGCAATCGATGCCCGAGACGCTGTTTCCGTCGCTTCCGCACGCATTGAACAGCAAGGCAAAGCCTGTGGTTAATATAAGGGGGAGTATCTTTTTACTCATGTCTTTTCCTTGGTTTGAGGTGACATCCCGGTTTGAACGGGAATTTTATGTGGGTTAGAATTTTTGTATTAGGGTTATCCTGTATTCCCTGCCGGGAACGGGGTTTGGCGTATAAAAGTTTGTGTAAGTCTCGTCCGAGATGTTCGTTACGCCGAATACCAGGCGGGTACTTTCCCACGGGGAATAGCCGAGGCTCGCGTTGTAGCGGGCCGTTGCCGGTTGTCGCGTCTGGTTGAGTCGGTCGCTGAAAATCCGGGTGCGGTAGCTTGCGTCGAATGTCAAGTCCAGATGAAAAGGCAAGAAGAACTTGCCTTCGACAAAGTAGCTGTGGACGGGTTCTCCCGGGAGGAGCTTTCCGCTGTACATCCTGACGAATCCCTTGTCGCGCGGATCCTGGATCGTACCGCGCAAGGTTGTTTCGAAAAATGAAACCGGGGAACTTTTCGCTTCCAGTTCTACGCCGTGAATGCGCGCCTTGCTCGCGTTGAACGCCTTGATCGCATTGTTGCCGGCTATCCAGTAAATACCGTTTTCGACAAACGAGCTGAAATAGGTGGCGCGCAAGATGGTTTTTCGGGAGGGCGTCTGGACGAATCCTCCGATTTCGAACCGGAGAGCCGTTTCGTTCTTGAGCTTCGGGTTGGAAAGTACGCCGCGGTAAACGCCGTAAAGTTCCATCAGCTGAGGCTGTCGATAGTATCTGCCGAAAGAAGCGTTTCCGCCGACGAGGGAATTCTTTTTCCCGATCTTGACTTGCGCCATCCCCGAAAGGTTCAAGTCTCTTTTTTCGGCGTCTTCGATTGTCGCTGTCCCCGTGGGCATCAGGAACTTTCCGCCGTCGATGTCGTCGAATGTCTTGAGCAGGTTGCCTTCGAGAAGAAGCGCAAGCCATCGGGTTGCGGCGAACTCCGCACTGGCGGATGCGGATGCGCTGTATCGCGAAAGGCCAAATTCGCGGATGCTTCCGCGCGCCTCCCATTTTTCCGCGCTACCTGCCGCGCGAACCGTTCCTTCGAAGCGATCCAGCACGACCGTTCCGACGATTTCCGGATAGAGGCGGTAGCCCGCAAGTCCATATTGGATGTAATCCGGGTAGCTGTAGCCGACAAAGTCAAGCGGATAGTAGGAGGCGGAAACGTTCTTTTCGAATTTTCCGGAGAGGCCCGCTTCGAGAAGAACCGCATCCAGAAACGTAGGAAATTCCAGGCGGTAAGCGAGCTGTGTACTCTGGCCCGTAAAGTTTGCCACCTTTGTCTGGGAGCTTTCCTGTCCGGGATTTCCGGCTTTCGTATAGATCAAGTTCGCGGAAAAAGTGGAAAAGAAATCTTTTGGATGCAGAATGCGATAGGTAAAGTTTCCGGAGTATTCGGAAAATTCAGCGTTTCTTCGCTTGTCCGTAAAGTCGTCATCGGGGTTGTATGCCGTGCCGTTTCGGTTCGTGAATTCGTAATCGTTGTCGCTGTGCCTTGCCGAAACGCTTGCTGCGAAGTTCATGCTGTCCCTGGGCGAGACGCTTACCTGGGCGGAACCTTCCAGTGTGTTGTGACTGCCGTAGCTTGCAAGAAATCTTCCGCTACTTCCTGGCGTTGCCTTCTTCGTGACGAAGTTTATCGCGCCTCCCAGTCCTTGTCCGCCGAATTTCGCGGGAACGCGGTCCTTGTAGATTTCGATTCTTTCGATATTGTTCAGGTCGATTGTCCCGAGGTCTGCCGCCCCGCCGCTCGCATCGTTCAGGGGAATTCCGTCGATGCAAATCAGGACGCCTTTCGCGGCGATTCCCCGGATGCTGACCGTCTGGAAGCTTCCCATGCCGCCTTGTCTGTAACTCTGGATTCCGGGCAGGGCGGACAGAACTTCGGCAACGGAAAGCCCGCGCCCTTCCCATGCGTTAGGCAAGATTTCTTCATAGCCGGGCGCGATGTCCGCGGGAGTCGGCGGCGGAAGCGCAATCTCCGAAACGCCTAGGTCCTGCACGTCCGCGGCAATGGCGTTTCCGCAGAGAGCGAAGAGCAGGGCAAAACCTGTCTTGCGGGTTTTAGAACACAATGTCTTTCGCATCGTTCCTCTTGTCCCGCCGTAGCGGAACCTGAAGTTCTTGCAGTTCTTCTGGCTTGGGGATCGCTCTACTTCCGGTTCCTTCGCATGGAATTTTTCCACACTGGTTTTGAATTTCTCCGGTTTCGTACTCCCATACAGCGGCGGGACCGTCCCGGATTTTCACCGGGTTCTCTCTTTTGCCGATGAATTTCTTGAATTCGCTAGGCAAAAGGCTTTTCAGGGCACAAAAACTATGTTGTGTCAAATATATGAAAAGAATTGTTCCCTGTCACGGTCTAGAGTGGAGTGTGGAGCGTTGAGAGTTGAGGGTTCGCTAAGCGAGCAGTGAAGGCTTGTACGATGAATGGTCATCCTGGAGGGAGCATTGCGACCGATCGCTCGGGATGGATTCTATCGAGGCTTCGCCTCTCCAGAATGACAGAAGATGGAAAAGGGTCGTTACGTTGAACGGCAGTCTCGTTACACCGTCATCCTGGAGGGAGCTCTGCGACCGATAGGATCCATAATGCTCGGAATGGATTCTATCAAGGCGTCGCCTCTCCAGAATGACGTCGGGTGGTAAAGGTTCGTTACGTTGAACGGCTGTTTCGTTACATCGTCATCCTGGAGCGTAGCACCGCGTAGCGATAGGATCCATGGTCAGAGCTTAGATGAGTGTGAAGTGTGAAGAGTGGAGTTGAGAAAGAAGATCGCTTCGCTTTTCTAAGCTCCAAGTTCTCCTAGCTAAGCTCTGAACAAGGCTCCGAATTTCTATATTCCTTTCCGATGAATGAAGAATGTCAAGGCCAGAAAAGTTTCGATGAACCGTTCTTTGCGGGCGTTCTGGATGCGGATACGCTAGACGAAATTCTGCAAAATCCGCAGGGCGAACTCTCAAGGACTGCTGCGCAATGCTCCGCACTGGAAATTCGCTACGACTTGCTTCTTTCGTCCGGCTATTCCAGGGAATCGCTCGGAGGCGTTGCCGGGCGTATTCGCCGCGCGTTTCCGGATGTGCTTCTGATCGGAACCTTTCGCCTGGAGCGGGACGGTGGGAAGTTTCCCGATTCCCGGGCGATGGACCGCGCCGAATACATTTGCGAAATCTTGACGGCGGATGTCTTTCCGGACTATCTCGATATCGAAGCCGAAGAATATGTCAAGCTGGAAGGCCGAATTTTTGAAATCTGGCAAGATGCGCGCAAGCTCCCGATCTTTGGCGATTTCCCGAAGAAAGTTCTGGTTTCGCACCACGATTTTCGAAAGGTGCCGACATGGGACGAGTTGGAACGTTTAAGAAAATGCGCTACCGGTCCGGAATGCGCCGGACTGAAAATCGCCTGCATGAGCCGCTCGCCCGGGGATTTTGACAATGTCTATCCCTGGATAAAGGCGGTCCGCGAAGACGGTTACCGTTTTGAACTTTTTTCCTGCTTCGCGATGGGAAAATCCGGCGAGGAATCGCGCGTCAAGAGCCTAGCGTTCGGGGCGAACCTGACCTACTGCTCGCTCGGAGCGGCCGTCGCCCCGGGGCAGATTCCTGTCGCGGAAGCCCGGAATGCGTATCGGAAGCTCCTGTCGAAAGGCTAAAATTGTCGTTTTTTCGTGAAAAGCCGCCAAAAATGGCGTATTTGGCGTGCAAAATTTCTTTTTCGCTCACAAGTTTTCTCTTTTCGCTTTTTTTTGCTAAACTTTTAGAAATAACAAGGAAACATCTATGCGTCTTTCTGAACGATTTGCGGACAACTGCGTAATCATCAATTCGCAAAGCACGACCAAGGAACAGATTCTGAACGAGCTGGTGAACACGCTTTGCTCTTCTTACAAGCTGGAACATCGCGACGAAATTTTCGATGCGGTCTGGAAGCGCGAACAGACGCGCTCGACGGGAATCGGCTGCGGACTGGCGGTTCCCCATGCGAAAATCGATTACGTCGATCGGATGTGCATGGTGGCGGCGACCGTGGAAAAGGGAATCGATTTCGATGCGATGGACGGTGAACCGGTGCATCTCCTGATCCTGATCGTCAGTCCGGGCAATACGGTCGGACCTCACCTCAAGGCTCTTTCTTCGGTCAGCCGGATTCTAGCCAATGCCGAAGTCCGCAAGGATCTAATAGATTCCAAAACCCAGTCGGATTTCCTGGACATTTTGGGCAAGGCGGAAGACAAGTATCTGTAAAAAGCGGAGACGCGAAAACAAGCCTTGACGCAAAGCGCAGGCTTTTGTATCTTTGGAGCGCCTCGGACGATTAGCTCAGTTGGTTTAGAGCGCTGCTTTCACACGGCAGAGGTCACTGGTTCAAATCCAGTATCGTCCACTTCAAGGGATTCGTTTGGAACGAATTCCCTTTTTTCGTTTATATTTAAAATATGAGCGAAGCTGTCGATGAATCCAAGATTCCGGAACCTCCGGTCGGCTCCCACCTGGTTTCTCCGCGGATGGGGTTTAATCACCATGGGCTTTATATCGGGAATGGTCGCGTCATCCATTATTCGGGAATGGCTCGGACGCTTTCGTGCCGGGACGTCTTGAAATTGCCGGGGCTTATTCGCTACGGAGCGGTCGTCAAGACTTCGCTCAAGCGTTTTTGCGATGGACACGGTTTTCGCGTGCTGGAACATCCGAATGCGAAGTTCACCGGGAAAGCGGCAGTGGAACGGGCGAAGAAGAGACTCTATGAACGCTCCTACTATCTATATGGGAACAACTGCGAGCATTTCGTGAACTGGTGCATCGACGATACGTTCAAGAGCCCGACGGTGACGCGGCTCCTGTTTGCGTTTGCGACAGCCGGCTTTCTTCTGCATTCGCTAGGTTTTTCCAGGATTTCAAGGCGGATGCCGACCGGAACGCGCTTTCTGTTCCGCGTTCTTTCGGCGCTTGTCGGTTCGTTCGTTCTTTCGCATTTTACGCTCGACGCCATGCAGCCCGCGGAAGGGATCCGTGGAAGGGAACGTCGAAATCGCTATTTCGGAAGAATCGGTACGTGGTGCGGCTTTGCGCTCGCCCCGCTTTTTGCACTGTTCGGCGTTCGGAAAGGTTCCTGCGTTTCGGGAAGCCTTCTCCCGTTTTTTCTGCCCGTTATCGGCGGGATAGGAACCTATGGCGTTTTTCGCCTAAAGGATTCCGTTCGCAGGGATGCTCTCCGCAGGGAGAGACGCCGCGACATGGAATCTCTTGTGCCGGATGAAGTCGAAGGATGTTTCGATGATAATCTGCCTTGATTTTGTATGCAACGCTTTTTAGGGAATGAGCATCTTAATTTCGTGAAATGCCGAAACAAGATGCTTTTTCTTAGCGCGCTTCTTGCCGGGGCCGCCTGGACACTTCCACCGCTTTCTCTTGAAGATTGCGTGAAAATGGCCAAGGACCGCAGCCTGGAAATGGAAAGCGCGAAACTTTCGGAACGCGCTTCCGAAGCGGCGCTGAATTCGTCGCGGACTTCGAAATATCCGACTCTTTCCGCGCATGTGAACCAGAGCCTCTACGACAGCCCGTTTAACGGAACGTCGCAGGATCATTATCGTCTGAGCATGGGAATCTCCGGATCCTATACGCTTTGGGACGGAGGCGCGACAGGCATCGACGTGGAAAGCAAGCGCTTTTCCCTGGAAGCGTCGAAATTCAATACGGAACTTTCTGCGCTTACCGTGCAGGAAAACGCGATGAACGCTTTCGTGAAACTTCTTGCGGCGCGAGAATCCCGCGAAGTGGCCTATTCTGCGCTGGAACTTTCCGATTCGCTAGTCCTTTACCACGAGCGTCTTTTCGAAGCGGGATCGATTACGCGGAGCGAACTTTCGCTTGCGAAAAGCGATGCGGCAAGCGCAAAGGTCAACCTGATTTCCGCGGAACAGGCGGAACGATCGGCGAAAACCTCCTTGCGGCAGATTCTGGAAATTTCCCGTTCGGACTCGCTAGAAATCCTTTCGCCCGAAACGTCGTTTGAAGGTCCCTCGGACTTGGGTGACATTCCCCCGTTTGAAACGGTCCTTTCGGAAACCCGCAAGAGCTATCCCGGCTTGATTTCCGACAGCCTGAATGTCCTGGCGGCGGAAAGGAACGTGGAACTTGCCGGGAAAAACAGTTCGATTTCGGTAACGCTTGGCGCAGACGCTTCGACCGGATTCCAGGCCTGGGAATCGGATCGCTACGGACGGCAGATGAAAAACGGCTATACGCACAGCGTGAGCCTAGGCATAAACATTCCGCTGATCGACGGTGGAACGACGCGGGCAAAGATTCTGTCTGCCCAGGTGGAAAACGAACGCGCCAAGGTGACGCGCCGGGAAACGGGAAAGAATCTGGAAAACAGTCTGGAGCAGCTCTATATGCAGGCGGAAAGCGCCGATGCGAGCTGGCTTGCCGCCATCGCGAGCCTTGAAAGCGCAAGGGAATCCTTTGCCGTCGCCGTGGAACAGAGAAATGCCGGCAGCTTGACGTTTACGGATTTTCTGGAGCGGAAGAATAATTTGCAAAATGCGCAAAGCGTCTTGATACAAGCGAAATACACGAGCATTCTCGCTCGAAAGGTGCTAGAACTCTACATGGGGAATATCGAATGAAAAAGTGGATAAAGATTGTCGGACTCCTTTTGGTCCTGGCCATTCTCGGATGGATTGCGTATAAATTCATTCTTTCTTCCGATGAGAACGGTTCGAAGGTCTTCGTCAGCGAAAAGGTTTCCCGTCTTGCCATCCAGACGACGATATCCTCGACCGGGACGCTCTCGCCGATGGACACGGTCAATGTCGGAACGCAGGTCTCGGGCGATATCAGCAAGATCTATGTCGATTTCAATTCCAAGGTGAAGAAAGGACAGGTGATTGCGGAACTGGATCGATCCAAGCTGCAGACTGCGCTATACCAGACAAAGATCGCGGCTTCTAGCGCCAAGGTGGATTATGAACACAAGCTATCGGTTTACAACCGGACAAAAAAGCTTTCCGAGTCGGGAAGCGCAAGCGCGGTCGATCTGGAAACGGCGGAATACGAGATGAATGCGGCAAGGCTCGCCTGGGAAACCCGAAAAAGCGAGGTCAGCCAGGCGGAACTGAATCTGAGCTATTGCATCATCAAGAGTCCAATCGACGGCGTGGTGCTGGAACGCTCTGTCGATGTCGGGCAGACCGTCGCCGCCTCGATGAGCGCTCCGACCCTCTTTATTTTGGCGAAGGACCTTTCGAAAATGCGGGTCATGGCAAGCGTCGATGAAGCGGATATCGGTGCTGTCAAGGCGGGGCAGAAAGTGCTGTTTACGGTAGATGCCTTCCAGGACGATACGTTTGGCGGAACCGTGGAATCGGTTCGCCTGAATCCGACCGTGACTTCGAATGTCGTCACTTACACGGTGGTGATTTCCGCGGATAACCCGGACTTGAAGCTTCTCCCCGGAATGACGGCGACCTGTACGATTGTGACGGAAGAAGTGGAGAATGCGCTAAGCGTCCCGGTCACGGCGATCAAGTTTTCTCCAAACGGAAAGCCCCAGGAGAAAAAGTCGGATGACGATGACTTTGGCCCTCCGCCTCCGGGCATGGGAGGAGGCGCTCCGGCGATGCACAAGGCGAGCTCCTCGACACCTAGGATCGTCGGAAGCGGCGTCTGGATGAATCTGAACGGGCGCTTGACCTTCCGGCCCGTCAAGACCGGCATAAACGATGGCGTAAACGTCGAGATTCTCGAAGGTCTTTCCGATGTTGATTCGGTAGTCGTTCGCGAAGAAGTTCTGACCAAGGCTCAGTCCGGAAGCGGATCGGAAGGCGACAGCCCCTTTATGCCGGGACCGAAGCGAAAGAAAAAGTAAGGGGAATCTCTAAATTTAGGTCACCTCTAAAAATTCAATTTTCAAAAATTTGGTTGCGACGCTTCGCGCTG
>CAVKYI010000047.1:0-12611 GCA_963660435.1 Sodaliphilus sp. | reverse complement strand
CCTGCCTTCGCTTGGTCTCATTCAAATTTTCTTAACCAAAGCAATTTTTAGAGGCGACTTCAGGAATTTCTCCCCGAAGTTTCACTCTTCGTACTCGTAGGAATCCTCGTCCGAATCGTCGTATTCCTCGTATTCGTCCTTTTCGTTTGGCAAGATGACAAGCCCGAGCGAAACGGGGTCGCCCTTTTCGTTCATGAATCCTTCGAGATAGAGCGTCGTCGAGAGCCGCACGAGCCGCAGGTCCATCATCGTTCCGCCGTCGTGGATGCTCTTAGGCCCAAAGCCGATGAATAGAAACTTTTTCCTTCTGTATTCAAAGCGGTTCGCTTCGAAATTCCATGTCCAACGGGTCTTGCCGTCTTCCGAATCTTCATAGTCGCAAGTTTCCGCGTCGATGTCGCATTCGAACGAGGCTCTTCCCTGGTAACGCTTGTTCCATTCCGTGCTGAAGGCGCAAGTCTTGATGCTGTGTCCGCCGTTTACCTTCGCGTTCAGCCTGTCGTTAATCGTGACGATGTCCATCTTTTCGTTCTTGACCTGGTTCCAGACATCGCGCAAGATAAGATAGCTTTCGATTCCCTTGGGACAGTTTCCCGTGAGATTCACCTCTTCGTGCGCCTGCAGGAGCTTCTGCTGCAAATCCACGTCGATCGCCGCCGGAATTTCGACATCCTTGATTTTTTCGATGACCTTTTTCGGCGGAACGGCAATCACCTTGTCTCCCTTCTTTACAAGGTAGCCGAGTTCGTCGCGGACCATGTTCAGACATTGCTGCACGTGGATTCCCACCGTATTCGACGCCGCGCTCACGAAATCGACCCCGATTTCCAGATGCCACTCGCCCGCCGCGGAAGCTCCCTTGTCGAGCTTGCAGTAAGACTCCTCGCGGATACCGTCGATATAGACAATCTTCGCCTTGAGCCTTGTCACCATTTCGCCTTCCCTGTCGAGGCGTTCCAGGCTCCAGAAGTTCGGATTCTGGCGGAGAAGCTCGGCAAACGCCTTGTCTCCGTCCAAGGCGGGCAAGAGAGAATCGTTTCTCGCGTTCTTCTCCCGAAGAAGTTCGGAATATTCCGTCGTGATGTCCGGATTTTCGAAAAGGGAATGCGTCGCGGCCAGGGAAAAAGTCGAAAGAAGAAGCAACAGGGAGAAGACTTTGTTTCGCATGGAAATAAAATAGAAAACAGGCGAAAAGGCGACCTACCGCGAATTTCGGAATTTCAGGAACACCCAGTTCAGCGCGTAGAGCGAGACGCCAAAAAGAATGATGACCGGCCCGACCGTAAAATTCAGGAAATAGGCGACGAGAAGTCCCGCAAGGGAAAGCGCCGCCGAAAAAAGGCAGGAAAGAACCATCATCTGCCTTAAATTCCTGGAATGACTTTCCGCGACATAGGCGGGAATCGTGAGCAGCGCGATGACGAGAATCAATCCGACAGTCTGCACCGCCATCACGACCGTACAGGCGACAAGCGCCATCAGAAGCATGTAGAGCCGAAGCACGGGAACGCCGCGCACGCGGGCAAATTCCGGATCATGGGATATCGCGAGAAAATCCCGAAAGAAAAAGACGGTCACGCCGAGAACGACAATCGCAAGAGCCGTCATGCCCCAGAGAAGTTCGCGCGGCACGGTCAGGATGCTTCCAAAAAGAAAGCTCGTCAGATCGCCGCTATATCCCGGAGTGAGGTCCGTGAGAATGACGCCGACCGCCATGCCTCCCGCCCAGATGACATTCACCAGCGTATCGGAACGTTCGCGATCTTTCCATGTCAGATATCCCATCACGAACGCAGCGACAAGCGCGACCCCCAGGGCGCCGAGCATCGGCGAAAAGCCGCAAAAGCACGCAAGCCCGATACCGCCAAACGAAGCGTGCGCAACTCCGCCCGCCGTTCCCGAAATCCTGTTCACCACCACGTAGGATCCCATGATTCCGCAGGCGAGAGCGACAAGAAACGCCGCGATAAAGGCGTTGCGCATGAATTCGAGAGAAAGCATTTCCAGCATGTTCAAAAAAATAGCTTATCGGTTCCCGTCACCCGGAACGGTTTCCAGAAAACGCGGCAAATCCATTAGAGAAGAAGCTCTCGCATCGACAAACGAGCCTTCCTCCCTTGAATCGGCATTGACCCAGACCGTTGTCCATCCGCGATCGTGCGCGGGCTTCAGGTTCTTGAGAGAATCGTCGAGCAGAACGATTTCTTGCGGAGAATCCCCCGGGCGAATGACGGCGTCCGCCAAAAGAAAGTCTTCCATCTTTGCATAGGCAATGTCCGACGGCTTTCCTTCCCAGCCAAGATTTTCAAGACCGACGATTTTCCGAAAGCATTCCGAAAGCCCCATCCGGGAAATTCCCGCGCGGCTCCAGTCGGAACGCCCGTTGGTAAAGACGTATTTCGGGCCGCGAATCGATCGGAGCGTTTCAAGCTTCAAACGCGAAAAATTCGGATAGGTCAAGTGTTCCGGTTCGTGGATGAAGTCGAAATAGTCGTCAGGCAAGACCCCGTGGACAATGCGAAGCCCGGCGAGAGTCGTGCCGAAGCGATGCAGATAGTCCTTTCGAATCTTGACCGCCTCGTCGAAAGGGCATTGGAGAGTTCTCTGCACAAAAAGCGAAATGCGCAAGTCGAGCGATTCGATGACGGCGCGCTCCGCATAGAGCGTCAAGTCGTAGTCGAAAAGCCAGACCCTGTCGGCGACATTTGAAATTTTCATTGGACAAGGCCGCTTATCTGCCGCGCAAGATACGAAGCGTAATTGTCCGTCATGCCGCTCACGAAGTCGAGCACCTGGTGATACGCTTCGAGAGGCGTCACGGTCTGTCCGATTTTCGCAGGGCCTATCAGACGCACGATTCGCGCCGCACGATAGGAAGAATCCCCGTATTTGCGGAATTCATAGACGCCGCTCACAAAGGCATCGAGGACCGTGCTGAGCGTCGTATAGCTGCCGACCTCGAGTTCCGTCTTTCTGCGGTCCGGATAGATACGTTCCCGTCCGAGTCTCTTCGCGATACGAATTCCGTTCACCGCGTCGGAATCCGCCAGTTCGATCAGCGACGAACGAAGCTCCCCGTTCATGATTTCCCTGTAATGGACGACAAAGACGTTCGCCACCGCGTCGATCAGGTTCTGGATGGCGAGCCCGCGCACGCTCGAAAGAAAATCCCGAAAATTTTGCCCGTTTTCGTTGTATTCCCGGTCAATGTCGATGTCCGGTCCGCAAAGATATTCGAACATGTTCCGAATATCGGCAAACTGGAGAATTCCGAGTTCGACCGCATCTTCCACGTCCAGGATAGAGTAGCAGATATCGTCCGCGGCTTCCACCAGATAGCTTAACGGATGCCGCATCCAGACGCCGTTTCCTATCTCGGGAATGCCGAGCACGTTCGCCATGTCGCGGTAATCTTCCGCTTCCGTCTGGAAAAGGCTCGTCGGGATTCCATAGACGGAAAGCCTCGGATACTTCATCATGGAGGCTACGGTCGCATACGTAAGGCGCATTCCGCCATCGAGAAAATGATACTCGAGCTTCGAAAGGATTCGAACCCCCTGGGCGTTGCCGTCGAAGTTTTCGAAATCCTTCATTTCGCGGTCTCCGAAATCCTTGAGCGGAGCGGAATACCGATTTTTCTTGAACCAGTCGCGAATCGCCGCCTCGCCGGCATGGCCGAACGGCGGATTGCCGATATCGTGAGCGAGAGCGGCCGACTGCGCAATCGTCCCGAAATGGGACGCGCTGAAATTTTTCGGAAACTCGTTCTTTATCTGGTTGAAAACCGTTATCGCGAGACTGCGCGCAACGCTCGAAACCTCGATGGAATGCGTCAGACGGCTGTGCACGTGGTCGTTTACGGAAAACGGATGCACCTGGGTCTTTCTTCCAAGCCGGCGAAAAGCCGTCGAAAAGACGATGCGGTCATAGTCGCGGTGAAAGTCGGAACGGTTCGGGTCAAGGCTAGCCGGATGTCCGTAGCGCGTCGCCGAAAGGAGAGTGTCCCATTTCAAGATCATACGGGAAAAATAGAAACTCTAGAGGGAAAACATGTGGTTCATCGGCCCTTTTCCCTTTCCCAGATCGAGCATCGAGGAGAGAGCGTCCGAGACAAAATCCTTGGCACGCTTCACGGAATCCGAAAGCGTCCTTCCCAAGGCGAGATTGCTCGCGATCGCGCTCGAAAGAGTGCATCCCGTTCCGTGCGTATTCGGGTTTTCGACTTTCTTTCCGCGGAACCACTCCGGCCCCTTTTCGCTCCACAGCAAGTCGTTCGCATCGTTCAGGTCGTGGCCGCCCTTCAGAAGCACCGCGGAGCCGAATCTTTCAAATATTTTCCGGGCGGACTCTTCCATCTCCCTTTCCGTCCGAATCGTCATTTGGGAAAGGACTTCCGCTTCGGGGATATTCGGCGTAATCACGGTCGCCATCGGCAAAAGTTCATTCCGGAGCGTTTCGATGGCCTCGTCACAGATAAGCTTCGCCCCGTTTGTCGCGACCATCACCGGATCCACGACGATATTTTTCGCCGAGTATTCCTTTAGCTTGTTTGAAATCGTACAAATTAACTTGCTCGAAGCGACCATTCCCGTCTTGACCGCATCGGGATAGATGTCCGAAAAGACCGCGTCGAGTTCGTCCGCGAGAAATTCCGGCGTAGCTTCCATGATCGACCTGACGCCGAGCGTGTTCTGCGCAGTCAATGCAGTCACGGCGCTGGTCGCGAACACGCCGAGCATCGTCATCGTCTTGATGTCCGCCTGGATTCCCGCCCCGCCGCTAGAATCCGAACCGGCAATGGTCAAGGCTGTCTTCAATTTCATTTCGATATCTCCGATTTTTTAGTTTTTCCCGGCACGCCCTTTTTCCAGAACGAAAGGAAAGCTACATACAGGGCATCCGAGAGGACAAAGGAACAAAGAGCAAAAAAGAGACCGGGCGAATAGCCGTAGCTGTGAAGTCCCACGCCCAGAAGATTTACCCCGAGCAGGCAGAACGCGACGACAACCGAAAGAAGCGAAAGCATCGCGTCCAGCGTCTTTTCCGAAGCGAGACGTCCCCACTTCAAGTGCCCGACGATCAGTATCCAGAGAACGACCAGCAAGGCGCCGTTTTCCTTCGGGTCCCATCCCCAGAAGCGTCCCCAGGCGACATCCGCCCAGAAACCGCCCAGAATGATTCCGAGGGCGGAAAAAAGAAACCCGACATAAAGCGTTTTCCAGAGAACGCTTTTCGACGTCTCCGAAATTTCGAGGCCTAGCGCGCGCCGCAGAAGGGAAACATGCGCAACCAGGCTAGCGACGAAAAGCAGACAAAAGCCGCAAGCGATCGTAAACACGTGGAGAGAAAGCCAGAACGGCGAATTCAGGAGCATGGAAACAGGAGAAAAGGAATCCCCGGAAAGCGCGGAACGCGTGACGAGCAAGATGGCAAGCGACATTCCGCTTCCGCAGAGGGCAAGGCTCTTCATCCGCGTCAAGAGAAGAATCAGGGGAAACGCGAGCGAAACGCCAAATACAATCAACAGGAGCATTTCGTAAAGCGACGTGAGCGGCAGGCGATTTTCCACGAAGGCGCGAAAGACGAAAATCGCGAGGCAAAGCCCGGACATCAGAAATTCAAGCCCCGCGGCGATCTTCCACGAAAGGCTTTTCTCGAAAAGGGAAATCAGGGAAACGAAGAACGCGGCGCAGGCGAAAATCCACAGAAAAAAAGGCAAGTTCACGCGCAAGTAAAGGCTTTCCGCGCGAACCTGTCTTTTTTCGACAGGCGAAAGCGAAGACGCGTCTATCGCGATTCTTTCGACAAAGGCATCGCTTCGAAGCGAATCGTACAGGGTCAAGGCGGCATCCAGGCGAACGAATTCCCGCGTCAGAGGCCTGTCATCGTCTCGCTCCGCGTATTGCCCGAGAAGCGAACGGCAATTTTCAAAGTCTAAGCGGCGAAAACTTCGGCGATTCCTGTCCATGTGCAAGATATCCACCGCCGCCGAACGACCGATCCGGAAAACGGCTAGGGAATCGGCTTCGCCGCTCCGAATCTTCGCGAAAAGTTCCCCGGGCGAAATCCCGGCGCACTTTTCGCTTTCGCAAAGGCGATGCGCAATCAGCAGTTCAAAGGAATTCTGCGGACGAACGCGCCCTTCGAAATCGACGGCGAGAGGCTTCGACGGCAAGGCGAAAAGCGAAGCGGAAAGAAGGACTAGCAGGGAAAGAACGGTTTTCACGATCTGGCCTTCCGAAACTTCGCGACCGCGCCAAGGAAAATTCCCGCAAAGAGCAGGCACGAAAAAAGATAAGGCACAAAGGCAAGAGGATCCCGCTTGACCAAAAAGCGCACCGCCTTCACGTTCGGAGTAATCGCGAGCGTTTCCCCGAAATAGACGGAAAAGTCTCCGACGCTCCGCGGTTCGTTCCAGGCGACACGCATCGGATTTCTATCGGCGGAGCTTTCGATCAGGCATTCCGCGGAATCCGCCTTCAAGAGGCGAAACGACGTTTCGCGCGCCGAATCCAGGACGACTTCCGAACCTTCGACCCCGAAAATTTCAAACGACTTCCGAAAAGAGGCGCCGACAAGGCTCCCAAGTACAAGCACCATGACGGAAACGTGCACGAGCAAAATCCCGAATTTTTTCCAGGTGTGCGGAATGCGCAAGAGAACGGCAAGCAGCAGGTGGAAAAGGAGAAAGACCGCCACCGTCTTCATCGCGGGAAACGGAAAGACTCCGGCCACGAGCAGAATCCAGCTTCCGAAAAAGCGCTCCGTTCCCCATTCCATCCCGGCACGCGCCTCGAAAAGCGTTCCCCAGAACACAAGAATGGAAAAAACGCACAAGATGGCGATGCCGACCCGAAACGAGCCCATGAAGCGCAGGAAAGCGAGCAATCTTTTCACGGAATAAATTTAAAAATTATTGTTCCATTGCAAAAATTAAAGGTAATTTTGACAAAGACCCCAAACGATAGGTTTTACATGGATTTTCAAGATATGACCACTTTGACCCAAGAACAGATGCGATCCATCTGGGATTTCACTTGCAACGACCCTTTTTCCTTTTTGGGGATCCACGGTGTCGAAACGGATAGGGGTTTCAAGACCGCCGTTCGCGTCTATTTGCCGGGAGCGGCCTTCATCAGCGGAGAGTCCATCCCGGAAAAAGCCGAAGAAACAAGGCCTGCAAAGAAGTCAAGGGCAAAGTCCGGAAAATCCAGAAAGAACAAGGAAGAAGAATCATCCTTCGTTTTCGATTTCGTGAAAATCGGGGACACGGGATTTTTCGAAGCCGTCCTCGACGTGGAATTTCGCCCGTTCTTCTACAGGCTGCATGTCACGCTGGAAAACGGCGTCAAGTACACGGTCGTCGATCCCTACGCGTTTCTCCCTGTACTTTCCGACTTCGACTGCCACCTGATAAAGAACGGAACGCATTACGACCTTTACAGAAAGCTCGGCGCGAACATCGTTTCGCACCAGGGATTTTCGGGCGTGCAGTTTGCGGTATGGGCGCCAAACGCAAAGAGCGTCGCCGTCGTCGGAAACTTCAACAGCTGGGACGGAAGACGCCATCCCATGCGAATGATAGGCTCTTCGGGAATCTGGGAAATATTTATCCCGGAACTCGGCGAAAACGAACTCTATCGCTTCGAAATCCATACGCAGGACGGTCGTCTGCTCGCCAAGTCGGATCCGCTTGCAAAGCTCAGCGAAATGCGCCCGGCGACGGCAAGCGTCACGACCCACCTCGAAGGCTACACGTGGAACGACAAGCTCTACATGGACACGCATTACGCGACGCGCGTCTTCGGAAGTCCGATGAACATCTACGAGGTCCACGCAGGGTCCTGGGAGCGCGACCCGGCAAATCCCGACAGATTCCTCTCCTGGAACGAACTTTCGGAAAAGCTCATCCCCTACCTCAAGGAAATGGGCTACACGCACGTAGAATTCCTGCCCATCATGGAACATCCGCTCGACGAATCGTGGGGCTACCAGGTGACCGGCTACTATTCGCCGACAAGCCGATTCGGTTCTCCCGACGAATTCCGCCGATTCGTGGATCTTTGCCACCAGAACGAAATCGGCGTCATCCTCGACTGGGTTCCTGCGCACTTCCCGAAGGATTCCTACGCGCTCGGACGCTTTGACGGAACGGCCTGCTACGAACACGCGGACCCGCGCCAAGGCGAACATCCAGACTGGGGAACATACATCTTCAACCTGGGAAGAAAGGAAGTTTCGAACTTCCTCATCGCAAACGCCATGTACTGGCTCCGCGAATTCCACTGCGACGGTCTCCGCGTCGATGCCGTGGCCAGCATGCTCTACCTCGACTACGGCAAGAAGGACGGGGAATGGGTTCCGAACAAGGACGGCGGAAACATCAATTACGACACGCTCGAATTTCTGAAGCACCTGAACAGCATCATGGGACGTCTCGCTCCCCACGCGATTCTCATCGCCGAGGAATCGACGAGCTTCCCCTGCATCACGCGTCCTCCCGAACGCGGCGGCCTAGGATTCCACTACAAATGGAACATGGGCTGGATGAACGACTTCCTCGCCTACATGAAGCACGAGCCGATTCACCGCAAGTACCACCACAACCTGCTCACGTTCAGCATGGTTTACGCCTACTCCGAAAACTTCATCCTGGTGCTTTCCCACGACGAAGTTGTCCACGGCAAAGGATCGATGCTCGGCAAGATGCCCGGCGACAACTGGCAAAAGTTCGCCAACCTGCGGCTAGCCTACGCCTACCAGTTCGCCCATCCCGGGAAAAAGCTCAATTTCATGGGCAACGACTTTGGACAGTTCCGCGAATGGAACGAGAAGCAGTCTCTCGACTGGCATCTGCTCACCTGGGAAACCCACGGCAAGCTGCACGAAATGTTCAAGGTCCTGTCGCACGTTTACAAAAGCGAAAGCCCGTTCTGGGAAGTCGATCACGCGCCCGAAGGATTCGAATGGATTTCCTGCGACGATGCGGATTCCTCGATTGTTTCGTTTGTACGCAATGATGCCCACGGCGCGACGATTCTATGCGCGTTCAATTTCACCCCGGTCCCTCGTACGCCTTACCGCATCGGGCTTTCCGCCCGCGGTCACTGGAAGGAAATCTTCAATTCGGATTCCGAAATGTGGGGCGGAGGAAACATCGGAAACGCCGGAGAAATCCGCTCCGAAGACACGCCCTGGCAAAACCGCCCCTGGAGCGCGAACATCCAGCTTCCGCCACTCGCAGCGGTCTTTTTCAAGTACGTCGGAGAATGACAGGGTAGAGAATTTCGCACAGAGGCGGCTCTTCGAGCCGCCTTTGAATCAGGACAACGACTTTAGGTATTCTTCCACATTCAAGTAGCGAATTCCTTCTTGCGTCATCCCTTGACCGCGATAGATGACATTTTTACTCTCGATGCGACCGTAACGGAATTCCGTATCGCGACATTTTTTGACATTCTTCAAGTGACGATATTGTTCTTTTGTCGCGACATCGGAATGTTTGATTTCAAAGATTTCGCAGGTAGCCTTTTGGGGGTTCGCGACAACCATATCGAATTCTCCAACAGCAAATTGCGGTATATCTGCCAAAAAGAGACCTAAAACAGGTAAAGAATTTCCTTATATGCCGGGAATTAAAAGTCCCAATTACACCACAATCGAAACGACAACGCCGACAAAAATTAAGGCCAAAAGCACCAGAATCGCTATCAAGAAAAACTTGATAAGAGTCAATGTCTTGGAAGTCTTTTCCGCAAACTTCAAAAGTCCTTTCGCCGCAGGGATTATGACGCTTACCGCCTTGATGACATGGACAGCTGCCGTATTTAAAGGTCCTTGGACCGACTTTTCGGAAAGGCTTGTGTCCGAAACCTCCCCGACTTGCGCATTTTCCGCATCATGTGAAGCACTCGGAACCTCTTCCGCTTCGCCCTTGTCCGCAAAAGCATTTTTCGCGACATCGTTCAGCTTTGACGTAAAGTTTTCTGCCGATTTCAACACCGCCGACGACTTTTCCGCGGTTTCCGCAACCGTTGATGCGGCCTTTGCCGCGGCATTTTTCAACTTTTCAAAATCCATTTTTTATTCCTTGGTTTTGGAGATTTGTTCAACCCTTCGCTTCATCGCTATTCTGCGAATTTTGCGAAGCCTCGAATTAAAGCGCTTCACAGCGACCGCCCTTACAACAATAGGCATTCACCAAAAGCTGAAGAGTGTTATACGAATGCCCACATTTCCTGCAATGGAAAGGCCCCGTTTCAACGCCTGTGTAAGGCTCGCAGTGTCCGCCTTTGCTGCAATAGGCATTCACCAAGACCTGAAGATTGTCAAACGAACGCCCACACTTTTTGCAATAGTAACCCATGGTCTTCTCCTTGATTCGTGTTAAATTTTCAAAAGGTCACCTCTAAAAATTGCTTTGGTTAAGAAAATTTGAATTAGAGGTGACCAAAAGCCAGTTTTCGGAAAGCTGTTCCCGGAAAAATTCCCGGCTGGTAAGCCCGTTGAAATTCGGATCGTCCGTATGGCGGTCCCAATTTCCAAACGACGGATGATACACCCAAAAAACGTAACCGTTGCCCCTGTCCCAAATTTCCTTGCCGAAAAGTTTCGGAAAATACTTCTCGGCAGAAACGATCGCTTCTTTCGACGCAAAGCACACGACATCCGGCGAAAGAGCCGCCAGCACGTGCGCAAAGTTTTCCACGGACATTTTCCGGTCGAGTTCCGTGCTGATTTCCCGAAATGATTTCCGGTTATCCGCCGGGCGCAAGAAGTAGTTACAAAAAGCGACCTCTTCCGCGGGATTTTCCGCCCCGCAGAGTGCGCCGAGTTCCCCGAGAATCACCTTGGAAAAACGCCCGGCCTTAAAATCGGCAAAGGTCCTCCGCGTCAAGCAATTCCAGTAAAGCGGCATGTCTTCGGTCACTTGGGTAGAGCCGTCATACCAGCCCTCGACATTCCGGTGGAGCGTCTCCCCTTCCGGCGCGTAGTGACTCTCGCCGACGATGAGAAGCTTCCGGTGCGCAGCCGATTCGTAATGCTTCCCCACGAAGGGCTTTAGAAAAGGACGCTCCCGGTAGAACGGAATTTGTTCAATCGCGGCTTCATAATCTTTCATCGTCATTCTCCAAAACTTCCGGAAAGGCAGCCAGTCCCCTCTTTGAGAAATAAATCTTTCCTCGTCAAGGCAAGGGGCTTGCTTTGCCCTTACGCTTTAAGTATAAGAAAAAAAAACGTTGTCAATAGTTTTCGAGAATTTTCTTCTTTTTTTGTTTATATTTGGCATAGAGAGGAGCACTAGCGGCTCTTTCCGATTTTTTCTGCATATTGAGGGATTTATGACCTAGAAAACCGTTACAGCCAAGGACAGAATGCACCTGAAAGCCCTGATTCGCGAAGCAATCGAAAGGGACTGCTACGGATGTGACCTGAACTTTATCGACATTTCAATTTGCCGTTTTTGAAGCGCCACTTCCAAACCGCTCCGCTTTTTAATAGATTTGACGCACTTCTATCAAGGAGAAAAAATGAAGGCAAGATTCTTGGCATCCGCGGTCGCACTCGCTTTGGCGGCGAACGTTTTCGCAGCGAACATCGCGGAAAACTTTTCGTTCAAGGGAAACATCCAGACCCAGGGCGTCGCGAACAATCAAGACAACTGGTTCGAATCCTTCTGGTTCCGCGCGAACATCGGCGGCATGTACAAGTCAGAAGACTTCGATGCGCAAATCATGATCCGCATGTTCGGCCCGAACTTCGGCAATTCCATCGACGGCAAGAACTACGACAAGATTCTCGCGGACCTCTACTGGGCAAACTACAAGTACCGCCTGGGAGACCACGCGCTGAACCTGAAGCTCGGCCACTGGAAAACGGACTGGAGCAATTCCGGAAACTTCGGAACATACATCGACCCGGCGCTCAACAGGCGCGGCATGATGATGCGCGACTATTCGCACGACGCCTTTGAACTCGGCTGGAACTTCGGGCCTTCCGCATTCAAGGCGATGGTCGCCACGACCGACAGCAAGTTCAACACCGGATACGTGAGACTTGAAGAACGCGTCAAGTTCCGCTTTCCGCTCGAACTCGCGGCAGCCTACCGCGTGAACGCCCTTGACGCCTTCAACCAGGCGGCCACACAGACGCACCGCGTCGCCGGCTACGCTTCTTACGCGCTGATTCCGAATCTGCGCCTCTACGGAGAAGTCGCCTACATCAAGACGACCGAGGATTCCGACGTGAACGCGGAAACGATCCAGAACGGAACCGCCATCAAGCCGGAATACGCCCAAGGATCCGACTATCTCCCGTTCTACGCAGGGCTCGAAATCCCGACAGCGGGATTCCTCGACCACCTGATGTTCGAAGTCGAATACATCAAGGACCGCGACGAACTCTCTGCAAATGCGGACGAATTCGCCTGGACAGTCGCCTTCGTCAAGACATACGGACGCACCAAGGCGCAGCTGAACATCTTCAGCGAAAAGGAACTGAAGGACGTCGCCGCGGCGCTCCGCTTCACGACGACCATCAAGTAAGCTGACAATATGGCGTATAGGTCAAATTGCAGGATGATTTTCGCACGATACCATTCAATAGGTCAA
>CAVKYI010000046.1:0-14075 GCA_963660435.1 Sodaliphilus sp. | reverse complement strand
GTGCGCCGCATGGTCGAAAGCGACCTGAAGCTTCTCGAAGAAGGGAAAATCTGATGCCGAAGACTCTAGTCATCGGAGCGTCGGGATTTGTCGGGGGCTATCTCGTCCGCGAACTGGAATCTGCAGGCCACCTGGTTTTCCAGGCGAACTTTCCCGAATTCAACCTGATCGACCGTTCTGCCGTGGAATCCGTCTTGCGAAGGACCGCGCCCGATTTCGTTGTCAATCTCGCGGCGGTAAGCTCGGTCGGGGAAAGCTGGAAAGATCCGGTGACGACTGTCGATGTGAACGTGAAAGGCGTGCTGCATCTATTGGATTCCATCCAGAAATTTTCGCCAGACGCCAGGACGCTCCTCATCGGCAGCGCCGAGGAATACGCGCCAAAGAATTCACCCCTTTTGGAAACGGATCCGCTAGAAGCGAGCAACCCTTACGGAATCACGAAAATCGCACAGGAAAATTTCGCGACGCTTTATCGCAAGAAGTATGGGCTGAAAATCGTGTGCACGCGATCCTTCAACCATACGGGAGTCGGGCAGTCGCCTCGCTTCGCCCTGCCTAGCTTTGCAAAACAGGTCGCGGAAATCGATGCGAGCGGTATTCCCGGAAAAATCTTCGTGGGAAACCTGGAAGCGGTCCGCGATTTTTCGGATGTGGAAGACGTTGTCCATGTCTATCGGATGCTGCTTGAATCCGAAAACGAGTTTCCTGTGTACAACGTGGGATCCGGCGTTTCCCATTCCATGTACGAACTTTTGCGGATGATCGTCGGGCTTTCGAAAGTCCCGGTCGAAATTGTCCAGGACCCAGGCAAGATGCGTCCTGTCGATATTCCCTATCTGTGCGCGGACAATTCCCGCATTCGAAAGCATTGGCGTGGAACGGACATCCGGACGACCGTGCAAAAGATGTTCGACTTCTATCGGAAAGGATTCTTTTTACGCTAGAATCTCGTCGATGACGAGTCGCATTTTTTCCGCCATCGCGTCCCAGCTCATGCCGAGAGCGCGCTTCTTCGCGTTTTCCCCGAGGGTTTTCAGGCGTTCCGGGTCGTGCAGGATGCTTGCAACTTTTTGACAGAAGCCTTCCGGATCGGAATTTTCGTAGAGAATTCCCGTTTCGCCGTCGATGACGGAATCTTTCAATCCCGCGACATTGTTCGAAATGGAAACGGTGCCGCAAAGGTTCGCTTCGATGTTGTTGATGCCCCAGCCTTCCTTGAACGACGGGTTGACAAAGAGGGACGCACGGCTGAGAAGATCGCGCTTCTCCTCTTCGGAAATTCGCCCGAGAAACCGGACGGAATCGCCGACGCCTTTTTCGTTCGCGAGCTTTTCGAGCTCTGCGCGGTAATCTCCGCTTCCCGCAATTTCGAGGACAATCCCGGGAACAAGCTCTTTTAGGCGCGGCATCGCATGGATTACGAACTGGGCGTTCTTGTATTTCATCAGGCGCCCGATGAACGCGATAACGGGAGGATTTGCCTTGGGCTCTGTCGGGTGGAAAAATTCCGTGTCGATGCCCGGTTCCACGATGTCGATTTTTTTTGCGCGGATTCCCATGTCGATGATTTCGTCCCGGGTGCTTTCGGAAATGGCAAGAAAGTTTTCGCCACGGTAAAGGAGAGCGACCAGGCGTTCCATCAGATAGACATAGAGAGCGATAGGAAACACCGTTTCGCGGAAGATGGACTTTCGGAAAAAGTGCATTACCATGTGGAGACGTTTCGTCCTTGTGCAAAGCGGCGTGAAGAAGGGAATCTTGTTCAGGTCTTCGATAACCAGGTCGTATTCTTTCGCGTGATTCCTTACATAGAAGAATGCGGAATAGTTGAAGAGAAACTTGTTGCCGATGCGGACCGTACGCATCCCGTCGATGCGTTCTTCGTCGGGAAGGCCTTTGACCCGGTGGGCGAGAACGGTAACGTCAAGGCCGTTTCCGTTCAATCGTCTGAAAATTTCGTGAAAGTAAAGTTCGGCGCCGCCCGCTTCGGGATTCCGGATGTCTCGCCAGTTGACGAGGAGAATTTTCTTGTTGACCACGGTATGTCCTTCGGTTGATTTCCCGTAAAATAGAAAAACGGAATTGTGGGAGCCTTTCCGCTAAATCTTCTTTTGTTCCTTGAAAACGACGAGGTGTTCCCGGGCGCGTGTCGCGGCGACGAGCAGAAGGTGGGCGTCGCTGTAGGGAAATCCCGGGTCGTTTCGGGATGCCGTCATGTCGCAAAGAATGACGACGCGGCTGTCGAGTCCCTTGAAACGTCTTGCGGAAACGATGTTTATCCGTTGGCTGTCGAGAGATTCGTTCACGTCGCTCCATTTGAACATTTCGCTTTCGAGCGCCTTTAGGCCGGAATGGTTGCGGCTGTGCAGGGAAACGACCAGGATATCCTTCGGATCGACCTTCTTTTTTCGGAGCCTTTCCACTTCCTTCGCGAGCATTTCCGCTTGCCTTTGAGGGTTCGTGTAAAAGCGCACATCGACGTCCTTTCCGAGCGGCGTGTTGTCGTAGCAGGGAATCCGGATGTCCGTTTCGGAGC
Source organism: Sodaliphilus sp. (assembly GCA_963660435.1). Classification (GTDB taxonomy): domain Bacteria; phylum Fibrobacterota; class Fibrobacteria; order Fibrobacterales; family Fibrobacteraceae; genus Hallerella. Next base: position 11,536 of record CAVKYI010000046.1, on the reverse strand, counting down.
GAATCCAGTCGAGAATCTTTCGAGTCGAGCGGTAGCCACAGGGAAGTACCATGACGGGCATGGCGTTGATTTTCGTGTTGCCGAGTACGTTTCGCGCGTAGAGCGTCTGTGCCGAATCGTAGAAGAATCGCACGATGCCGTTTTCCATGTCCTTCAAGAGCTTGAAGGCCGTGTCGAGCCATCCGTTTTCGAAATCCTGTCCTTCGTCGATAAGCAGCGCGTCGAAGAATCGGTTCGACTGGCGGCTCCTGGAGGCGTCGTATCGGAGAATGTCCAGCGCCTGGTCGAAATAGGCGGGGAGCCTTTCGAAGTATTCGCTTTTCGCATCGGGGTCGCGGGGTTCCTTTCTCGGTATGCCGGGAACTTTCGCAATCCGCACGTATTTTTGGGCAAAGCGGTGAAAGGAATGGACTTCGATCGAGGAGTCTCGCCGATTTTCCGGGTTGAGGCTTTTTTCGAGCTGTTCGGCGAGAAGGTCGTTGTAGCAGAGGACCGCGACGCGTTTTCCTTCCTTTTCGAGTCGGTCCGCTTCCCATTTGACGAGCATAGACTTTCCGGATCCGGCGACGCCCTCGATTCGCATTTGCCGGTTTCGCGTAATCGTCTTCATCAGCATCCTTTGCAGGTCGGTCGGCTGGACGCGCATCGATTCGTTCATCGCCCAGAGTTCCGGCCAGGACGGCTCTCCATACGAGGCGAAAAAGTCGATCAGTCTTTGCAGGTTTTCTTCGGAAAGCCTGTCGTTGGGGTAGGGCTTGCCGCTGAAGGCGCTTTCCTTTGTCGTAAGCGTTCGCCGGACCTTTTTTTCGAAAATCCTGGGAGATGTCGCGTCGCCCTTGAGGAAAAGGTGCGATTGCGGAATCAGCCCGGCGATTTTTCCTGCGCTTTCCATCTCCGGGAAAAATGTCGCCCACTGGATGCGGATGCGGCAATGGCTTTCGTTCGAGAACATTTTGACAAAATGCTCGTGTAACGTGTGAAACACCGTTTTTATCTGGTCTGCCGGCGAGCGGGAAAGAATTCTCCCGGACTGTTTCCAGGTAAATTCGTCGAGGTTCTCCTTGCTCCTTTCGGCGGTGATGGTTCCGTCCTTGCATTCGACAAGCAGGATTCCCCAGTCCGGGTTGTACAGAATCCCGTCGATTTCGCGGTTGAACTCTCCCTGGACGCTGTCTATCTGGAAGTTGAGCTGGACGTTCATCCAGAGATACCAATCGTCCGAAAGCTGGCTCGCTAGTTCGAAGAAACGCTTTTCGGAGCGGGAACTGACCGTCGTGTCTGGAAATTTTCGGATAGTTGCCATTTTGCCTCCTCAGCCGAGTTCAGCCCGGATCATTTCCAGAATTTTCGGAATGACCGTTTCGGGATTTTCGTGGATGGTGGCGCCCGCCGCCCGAACATGCCCGCCTCCTCCGAAGGCTTTCGCTATTCGGTTGACATCGACGACGTAGTTCGAACGCAGGCTTAGCTTGTAATCGTCGCCGGCGGGGTAGAGAAACATCGCCACTTCGGTTCCGGAAACTTCGCGTACCGCATCGATGACCGAGCCGAGATCGAGCGGTGTCGCGCCGAATCGTTCGAGATCTTCCGGGGTGAGGAATGTATAGACCGCTTTCCCGTCGAGGGCCGTCTGGCAGCGCTCCATGGCGAATCCCGTTATGATTGTAGCCGTGAGGGAGCGCGTGTAGAATGTCTCGTTGATGATTTTCGAAAAGTCGCAGCCCTTGTCGATGAGGCTTCCGACAATGTCCATCGTCCGCTTTCCCGTATTGCTGAACTTGAATACGCCCGTATCGTGGATGATTCCGAGGTAGATGGCGCTCGCGGTTTCCTTCGAAATCTTTTCCGGGGAAAGCTGCGCATAGAGCGTTTCGCTTGCCGAACTCGAATCGGGTTCGACGATGTTTATGTCGCACAGGTTCCGCGGGTTGCTCACATGGTGATCGATGTTGCAAGTTCGCTTCGCGTTTGCGAGGCATTCCGCGCCTTTCGCCCCGATGCGGTCGAAGGAAGGCGTGTCGAGAAGGAATGCGAGCTCGAAGTTCTCTCCGCGGTATTCGCTTTCGACATTTTCCGTATCGCGGAGAAGCCGAAACTTTTCGGGAAACGCTTCGAGAAAGACCCTGACGGACGTCTCCGGGTAGTTGTCCCGGACATAGCGGTAAAGTCCGAGGCTCGAACCGATGGCGTCGCCATCTGGGTGGACATGGGCAAGTATCGCGACGGATTTCGCCTGCCCGAGCATTTCGTCAATCGTCATCGTGTACCTCTAGCCAAACAGGTCCGGGGAATTCGGGTCCTTTTCGTCTTCGGGAAGCTCGCCCCCGTTTTCCACCGTCTCTATCCGCGTAAAGCGCTTGACCTTCTTCGCGGTGAACTTGCTGCCGAGAGCCTTGTATGTCTTGATGTCCGCCAGCTCCGCGAGATCGAGCTCTTCCTTTTCGACCTTGTGCCCGGACTGGTATTCCATGGAGACGCGGGCATCTTCGGTTGCGAAAAATTCGACCATTCGGGTATCCGGACTATCCGAGAGAATGTTGAACTCGGTTGTCGTCGGGCAGTTTTCGAGCGAAAACCGCTTGACCATGTAGGTGTAGTTTTCGCCTTCGAAGTAGAGGACCGTGAAGACCTGTTCCGGGTCGTACTTGCCGATGTAGAGAATGTCCGTTCCGACGAGGACCGGATCCTTCATCTCGTGCAGACGGGCCATGCCGTTCTTGCGGACGGTGAGCAGCTTTTCGTCCTCTCCGAATTCGCCGAGTTCGTCTCCCTTGCGCTGCGTGCCGACGACTCCGGAAATGGCGTCGAAGTAGAAGACTTTCGCTCCGAGCGTGCTCGCTCCGGAACTCACCTTCTTGATCGTCTTGACCGCGTATTTCGTGACGACGTTTCCGATTGCGTTTCTGCCCTTGACTTCGGTTTTCGAGAAATCGACTTCGAAGTTGAGCTTGATCCGCGGGCGCGGCTTGAGAATGACCTTGACAGTTTCCGCTTCGCCGTTCGGGTTCGAGGAAATGTAGAGAATCTTTGTTCCCGGCTTTCCCTTGCCCATCGGATAGTCCTTGTTGCGGGTGACTCCGCCGACGTTGAACCGCTTGACGAGGGCCGGGCCGTCCTTGCCGTCCTGGTAGATGACGTTGTAGATACGCCGCTCGTCGTCCTTGTTGAACTTTTCGACCAGGATGATGTCCTTGCCCACGAAGTCCTTGTCGGAAACCTTGACAATCTTGTAGGAACCGTCCGCCTTGAAGACGATGATATCGTCGTATTCCGAGACGTCGAAGAGATATTCCTCTTTCTTCAGGCCCGTTCCGACGAAGCCTTCCGAGCGGTTGACGTAGAACTTCTGGTTCGCCATGGCGACGTGCACCGCATCGACCTTGCCGAATTCCGCGATCTGCGTCTTGCGTTCGCGGCCCTGCCCGTACTTCTTTTCGATGTTCTTGAAATGGGCGATGGTGTATTCGGTCAGGTGGTTCAGGTTTTCGGTCACTTCTTCGATGTGCCTGTCGAGCTCTTCGAGAAGTTCGTCCGCCTTCTTGCGGTTGAATTTCGCAATCCTCGACATGGGGAGCGCGGCGAGCTTTTCGATGTCCTTGGACGCGACTTCCTGCCGAAGCTTTCCGACAAAAGGCTTGAGTCCTTCGCCGATGAGGCTTATCATGTCGTCGCGGTCTTTCGCTTTCTTGATCGTCTCGTAGATTTCGTGCTCGATGAAAATCTTTTCGAGGCTTGTCGCGTGCCACTTGTCCTGCGTGTGCCGGAGCTCGTTTTCGAGTTCCCACTTGAGCAGGCGTTTCGTGTGGTCCGTGCTGAGTTTCAAGAGTTCCGTCGTGGTGGTGAAGCAGGGTTTCTTGTCGATAATGACGCAGGTGCACGGGGAAAGCGACTTTTCGCAGTCCGTAAACGCGTAAAGCGCTTCGATCATCTTTTGCGGGTCGGAACCGGGCTGGAGATGAACGAGAATCTCGACGTTTTCCGCCGTGTCGTCATCGACTCGCTTGATCTTGATTTTTCCCTTGTCGTTTGCGGCGACGATCGTTTCGATCAGGGAACCGGTTGTCGTTCCAAAGGGAATTTCGCGGATGGCCAGCGTCTTGGAGTCCTGGACTTCGATTTTTGCCCGGATCTTCACGCGTCCGCCGCGCGCACCGTCGTTGTAATTGGATATGTCGATTGTGCCGCCGGTGAAAAAGTCCGGGTAGAGCGTGAACTTTTTCCCCTTGAGGTAGGCGATGCTCGCTTCGCAGAGCTCGTTGAAGTTGTGCGGAAGAATGTATGTCGAAAGTCCGACTGCGATGCCATCGACCCCTTGGGCGAGAAGAAGCGGAAACTTGGCGGGAAGCGTGACGGGTTCCTTGCGCGTTCCGTCATAGTTCGGAATCCATTCGGTCGTCTCCTCGTTGAAGAGAATCTCCTGGGCGAACTGGGAAAGCCTGCCTTCGATGTAACGTCCTGCCGCCGCACCGTCGCCGGTAAGCGGGTTTCCCCAGTTGCCTTGCGTATCGATGAGCAAATCCTTTTGCCCTAGCCCGACAAGCGCCGTGTAGATGGAGGAATCTCCGTGGGGATGGTATTTCATCGTTGCGCCGACAACGTTTGCGACCTTGATCAGGTGCCCGTTGTTCATTTCGGAAAGCGTGTGCAGGATTCGCCTCTGCACGGGCTTCAGGCCGTCTTCGAAGTAGGGAACCGCGCGGTCGAGAATCACGTAGCTCGCGTAGTCCAAAAACCAGCCGTCGTAAAGCTTTTCGAGATGGTTCGCGTTCGAAAGCCCGAGAATCGCCGTGTCGCTCTTGACTTCGGGTTCGGGGGCGTTTGCGAATCTGTCCTGTCCGTCGTTCTTGATTTCGTCGCTCATTTAAAGTTCCTCTACCGCTTCGGTACGCAAGTTCTGCACGATCCGGTTCTGGCGTTCGGGCGTGTTCTTTCCCATGTAGTAGCCGAGCATCTTGTTCAGAGACGCGTCCGGCGGGGAAACGACGCTTTCGAGCCGCATCGTCTCGCCGATAAACTGCCTGAATTCTCCCGGGTTGATTTCGCCAAGACCTTTAAATCGGCTGATTTCGAGGTCCTTGCCGGCAAGCTTCCTGGCCGCCTCGTCCCGTTCCATCTCGTCATAGCAGTAGATGACCTTCTCCTGCCTGGAATCCTTGCCCTGCTTGGAGTTTCTGACCCGGAAAAGAGGCGTCTGCAAGATGTACAGGTGCCTTTGCTCGACTAGTTCCGGGAAGAACTGCAGGAAGAACGTCATCAGGAGAAGACGGATGTGCATCCCATCGACATCGGCATCGGTCGCGATGATCACCTTGTCGTAGCGGAGCGAATCGAGACCGTTTTCGATATCGAGCGCATGCTGGAGCAGGTTGAATTCCTCGTTTTCATAGACGACCTTCTTTGTGAGCCCGAAGCAGTTGAGCGGCTTGCCGCGGAGGCTGAAAACCGCCTGGTTCTGCACGTTTCGCGCCTTGGTGAGCGTACCCGATGCGGAGTCGCCCTCGGTCAGGAAGATCATCGTTTCCTTGTGGACGGGATTCTTCGCGTCTGTCAGATGGACCTTGCAGTCCCGGAGCTTCTTGTTGTTCAGGTTCGCCTTTCGCGCGCGTTCGTTCGCGAGCTTCCGGATGCCGGCGATGTCCTTCCGTTCGCGCTCGCTCTGCAAGATGCGGTCCTGCAGGGCCTTTTCCGCTTCGGAATTCCTGTGCAGGTAGTTATCGACTTCGGTCGCGACGTAATCGACTATCCAGGTGCGGAGCGAAGGACCTCCCGGAGCGGTCGCCGTGCTGCCGAGCTTCGTTTTCGTCTGGGATTCGAAAACGGGTTCCTGGATGCGGATGGAAATGGCCGCGATGATGCAGTTCCGGATATCCGACGGGTCGAGATCCTTTTTGTAGTGGTCGCGTACGCCCTTGACGAATCCTTCGCGGAACGCCTGCTGGTGGGTTCCGCCCTGTGTCGTGTGCTGGCCGTTCACGAAGCTGAAGTAATGCTCGCCGTATTGGTTCCCGTGGGTGAAGGCTATTTCGACATCCTTCGCCTTCATGTGGGCGATCGGGTAGCGGAGCGTATCGTCAACGCGTCCGGAGAGCAGGTCGAGGAGCCCGTTCTTGCTCGCGTATTCCTTCCCGTTCATCACGAGCGTAAGCCCGGTGTTCAGGTAGGCGTAGTTCCAGATTTTCTCTTCCATGTAGGCGGGAAGAAAGCGGTAGTTCTTGTCGAAGATCGTCGGATCCGGCGAGAAGATGATTTCCGTCCCCGTCTTTTCGTCCGTCTTGCATTCGCCGTATTCCTTGACGAGCACGCCCCGGCTGAATTCCGCCTTCTTGCACTTGCCGTCGCGGAAGCTCTGCACGATAAACCTTTCGGAAAGCGCGTTTACCGCCTTCGTTCCGACTCCGTTCAGGCCGACCGACTTCTGGAACGCTTCGGAATCGTATTTTCCGCCCGTGTTCATCTTGGAAACGCAGTCGATGACCTTTCCGAGCGGAATGCCGCGCCCGTAGTCCCGCACATGGACTTCCCGGTCCTGGATTTCGATTTCGATGCGCTTGCCCGCGCCCATGACAAATTCGTCGATCGAGTTGTCGATGATTTCCTTGGCTAAAACGTAGATGCCGTCGTCCGGGCTTTGCCCGTTGCCGAGCTTTCCGATATACATGCCCGGGCGCATCCGGATATGTTCGTGCCACTCGAGCGACTTGATGTTGTCTTCCGTGTATTTGACTGCCATAGAATTGACCTAAAAACCGTTTTCGTTAAAAATCGTGCCAAATATGAATAAAATTTGAAACCGCTTTCGCCTTGACCCGGCGTCCCGGTCCAATTTTTCGGAAAAGATAGTAAAACTCCTTGTCTGCGTAGTGCTTATTTGTGCATTTTACAGAAGCGGCTTTTTGAACAACGAACGGATGCGACCAGCGTTACGGGATCCCTAGGAACTGTAAAGATAGAAAGGCAGCGTCGAACAATTTCCTCGCTTATCATCCCAAAACAAGCTGTGCGGATCTTCGAGCATTTCCGGAGTACAGTTCTTGTTCGAGTAAACCTGTTTTTCTCCGTTATCCCTGTAAAAGGCCATCACCAGGCAGTAATCGGGCTGTAACGCCATGTGGAGCGAATCCCCTTCGAAAAAGTATTCCAGGTAGTTGGAATGCATCTTGGGATTCGCCTTGATCAGGATGCTTGAATCCGTGTAGAATACATAGTAACCAAATGACGGTGTTGGATTGTGGCATCTGAAACGATAAATAGTTTCTCTCTTGAATTCGTTGATTTTGGGGCGAAGCTTTCCCGTTTCGGTGGAGTAGATGTCCAGGTTGAATCCGTGTTGGATATAAAGTTCTGTCGCGCTTTTCTTGAAAACATTGATCTTTGTGTCAAGTTCATTGCTTTCATAGAAAGGGGGAATGCTGTAGTAAGGAATGTCGATGTTGTCTGTTTCCTTCCCGAATCTAGGCATGGAGAGGCTTGAAAAATCAAACCGAGTCGTTTCAATTTTGAAAGAAAAAAGACTGTCCGTCTTGCGGGTTTTCGGTGATGTTACCGTCGCAAATTCGATAAGGTTATGGCGGAATGCATAGGAGTAGGATTGGATGTCGGAATACAGATCCGGCTCATACGGCAGATACGGTGCCGGTTTAGGATCCCGGAAAAGGACCAGGTGGACCGAATCCATGCAAATTTCCTTGGTCTGGAAAGTTTTGACGAACGGACTCCGGATATGCGCCACGTATTTTTCGCACAGCGTCTTCGCTTTTTCTGCCGGGGCTTCTTCTGCGGTTTCGACCGGTTCCGCCTTTTGGCAGGCGATAAGGAAGAGGACAAGCAGTAGGGAGAGAATGTGTTTCATGGGAGAATATCCTTGATGTTGCTCGCGTAGTTCCCTGAGATTCTGTCCCATCCGGTTTCCTCTTTTCTGTTCGTTTCCATTTAAAATAATAAAATTCTCCCCTTAACGAAAAAAAATCTACGGGTCACCTCCAAAATTCAATTTTCAAAAATTTGGCTGCGACGCTTCGCGCTGGTTCGTCATTCAAGCCTTCGCTTGGTCTCTCTCGAATTTTCTTGACCAAAGCGTTCCCTACAGGGAATGGTAAAAAAGGAAGCGATTTCGCTTCCTTTTAAAGAGTTTTTCTTCTGGATTATTTTCGGGCGAGCTTTCCGACGAGCGCGAGAACGGCGGAAATCGTCATGGCGGTCATCGTCGGGCCTATCGGAGACTCGCCGGCGAATTGGTAAACCCCGAACCCGACAGCCCAGGCGACAAGGTTCCACACCGGAAGCGTACGTTTCACGATGTAATGGGAAACGGCGAAGACGGTGGCCATCGGCGCGAAGACGGACGCGATGAGGTAGAGAAATTCCGTGTAGCGGTCGATGATTCCCGAAGCGGAAAGGACCACCCCGATGGCGCAGACGATGACTCCCACGATTTTCGGGTTTAGCCTGCCGTAAACGGTCTTGGCGGATTCCCCGGCGGAATAGGCGTCGAGAAATGTCGTGGTGACTGTCGAGAATACGACAATGAGAATGCCGGGGATTCCCAAGCCGACGGAGAGAATCGCCTTCGGGAGATTTTCAGCGCCGGAAGAAGCGATGAGCATTCCGATGGCGTACATCCAGATGCTCACGACCGTATAGACGATTGCCGATGTAGCGGTCGCGGCAAGGGGACGCTCGGCGCTTTTCGTGTAGTCCGAAACGAGCGGAAGCCAGGAGAGCGGCATCGCGACGGAAAGTTCGAACGCGGCCCAGAAGGAAAGCGTTTCCGTCGAAACGTTAGACGCTGCGCTTGCGGAACCGAAGAGCTTGAAGGTAAGGATTGCGACTAGCACGGCGAGAAGCGCCATGGCGATGGTCGCGATGTGAGCTGAGTCCTTGAGCCCGATAAAGATCCAGATGGCGACAAGCATCGCAAGCCCGATGGAAAGGACTGTCGCGCTTAGCGGCAGTTCAAGCCCTCCGAGAGCGGACGCTCCCTGCGCAATCATGACGGAAGTCCACCCGACAAGCTGCAAGAGATTCAGCAGGGCGAAGAACTTTGCCCCGTTTTTCCCGAATGCGGAAGCGGTCGAGTCCATTGCGTTAAGCCGAGCCTTCGCACCGATAAGCCCGACGGCAAAGAGAAGCGCTCCGCCTAGAAGATGTCCGAGGATTAGGGCCGCCCAGTTGTTCCCGGACTGGATGCCCGCTTCGATTTCCGCGACAGAAACAGCCGCGCCAAACCAGATGATACCGCTGGCGAAAATGCCAGTACCTTGACGATTCATTATGCCTCCGCAGGAATTATCCTGATCAGGTCTTCGGGTTTGTTCTCAGCACCCGCACGCCATGTGCGGTAGCACCCCGAATGAGTGTGTCAAATATAGCAAATTATGACGATCCGCGTTTAGAGTGAAGAGTGGAGTGTCTGAGCGAACCTTTCTTCAAGCAGTCATCCTGGAGCAAAGCACCGCGACCGACCTGTCTGCCGACAGGCCCGCCTGCTGCGGGCAGGCAGGTAGGATCCATAGCCGGAGCTTAGAACTTGGAACTTAGATGAGAGTGAAGTGTGGAATGTGGAGTGTCGAGTGTTCGCTAAGCGAGCAGTGAAGGTTTGTACGACAAACGGTCATCCTGGAGGGAGCACTGCTTTTTCGTCATCCTGGACCCTGCAAGGGGATAGGATCCATAATGCTCGGGCTGGATTCTATCGGCTCTTTCAGAGCCTCCAGAATGACGCCGGGCGGTAAATGTTCGTTATGTTGAATGATTGTCTCGTTACGCCGTCATCCTGGAGCGAAGCGATAGGATCCATGGTCAGAACTTGGAACTGAGAACTTAGATGAGAGTGAAGTGTGGAGAGTGGAGTGAGAAAAGTTGAGAAAGAAGATCGCTTCGCTTTTCTAAGCTCCAAGCACTCTCAGTCAAGCTCTGATTTTTCTATCGTTGTAAACAAGAACAAACGATCTTTCTCTTCGCGAGGAATTCCATGGAAAAGCGCCTAATCGTTTCCCTGCCGGCAGTTGTGGGAATCGTTCTTCTTTCCGCCTGCGGTGACGATGTCACCAAGGTCACGAACGTGACAAACGAATCATCCGGAATGGGAGTCGTGACGTCCGCGGATTCGCTCGGGACTTGCGATACATCTACCCTCGGCAAGACAGTCTTCGCTTCGGACAAGAACATCGCTTACATTTGCACGGATTCCGGTTGGACGCCGCTCTCGAAAGCTTCAAAAGGAAAGGACGGGACTTCTTGCGTTGTGGAAACGCTAACCGATAGTTCGGGCTACAAAATCGTTTGCGGGGAAGATTCCATCGGCATCATCAAAAACGGCAAAAACGGTTCGGACGGCTCGGGTTGCAGCCTTGCGGACAATGGCGATGGAACCGTGACCCAGGTCTGCGGCGAAGATACGGTCACTCTCTACAAGATGTTTTGCGGAAGAACACCTTACGACCCGGCAAAGTCATTCTGCCTTGACGAAGCCGTCTATGACCTGTGTGACGGAAATTCCTACGACCCCTCGGCAAAATTTTGCGATCTTCGCGACATGACCCTTTACGGCTATATCGTGATCGGCGAACAGACCTGGATGGTGGAGAACCTGAACTACGCCTATACGCAGAAAACGTCGGAACTGGATTCTTCGAGTTTCTGTTTCAACGATTCGACGAAATACTGCGACAAAACCGGAAGACTTTACCTGTGGTCCGCCGCGATGGATTCCGCCGCCATATTCTCCGATGACGGCAAGGGTTGCGGCTACGGAGCAATATGCTCCGCGAGCGGAAACATCCGTGGAGTATGCCCAGAGGGTTGGCACCTTCCCGACACGACGGAATGGGAAGCGCTCGAAAAATTCGTGGCAGATTCCCTGTTTAACGGGGATACAACCAACGTCGGCTACGCGCTGAAATCGACTAGCGGCTGGTATGGCAATGGCAACGGCTCGGACGCCTTCGGCTTCGGGGCGCACCCCGCAGGCTACCGACTCGGCATCGGGCTGTTCCACGACGAACTTGGCTATGCGATGTTCTGGAGTTCTACGGAAAATCGTTCTCTCTATACCTACTATCGGAAGCTGTATTATAGCGTTACGGCACTAAACACGGGCATATACGGAGAAAAGAACTTCGCGTTTTCGGTTCGCTGCGTCAAGGACTGATCCTAACTGAGAGTGAAGTGTGGAATGTGGAGAGGAATTAGTAGATAGTGGTTAGTTATTAGTTGAGAGTTGAAAGTGAAGCGTGAATGTCATCCTGGAGCGCAGCCTCGTTGCTCCGTCATCCAGGAGCGTCCCCTCGCTTCTCTGTCATCCTGGAGCGCAGCCCTGCGAAGCGATAGGATCCATAGCCAGAACTTAGAACCGAGAGCTTAGATCGTAGATGAGAGTGGAATGTGGAGTGTGAAGAGTGGAGAGTTGTATCTGAGCGAACCTTTCTTCAAGCGGTCATCCTGGAGGGAGCACCGCGACCGACCTGTCTGCCGACAGGCAGGTAGGATCCATAGCCAGAACTTAGAACCGAGAGCTTAGATCGTAGATGAGAGTGGA
>CAVKYI010000045.1:0-14136 GCA_963660435.1 Sodaliphilus sp. | reverse complement strand
CGGGAACGCCTACGGGCCGTATTCGCAGGAAGACGAGGACGGGCTCCCGTTCTAGACAGAATTCGAGGGGAGCGCCCGGAACGGGGGCGGGGCCTTTGCGCCCCGTCCCTTTTTCCATGCCCTACGAAAGGGCGTCCGCCGCCGCCTGGAGGTCTTCCTGCAGCAGGTGCGAATACGTGTCGAGCGTAATCTGGACGTTCTCGTGCCGCATAAGAAGCTGTACGGCCTTGATGTTCACGCCCGCGCGGATGAGGTTCGACGCGAACGAGTGCCGGAAGCGGTGATGGTTCACGACCCCTGCCGAAACGACGCCGGAAGCCTCGACCGCCTTCCGGAGCGTCTCGTTCGATCGGCTGTGCCTGAACTCCGGCGCCTGGAACATCCCCGGCCGAAGCTCCCCGAACCGCTCCATTTCGCGGGAAAGGCGCGCGGAAACGGGCAAATGCGCCTCCTTGCTCCCCTTCCCCACCACGTGCAGCTTCCCGCCCTCCGTCATCGATTCCGGCCCGAAGCCGCACGCCTCGGCGTGTCGGAGACCCGCGAACGCCATCAGCGACCAGAAAAGGCGGAAGCCCGGCGACGGCGCGGCGTCAAGTATCCGGTCCACCTGTTCCGGCGTCCAGAAGTCCTTCTTCCGCTTTTCGAGCTTCGGGAGCGGCACCTTCCGGAACGGGTCCCAGTCCTCCATCCCGTAAACCTCGGAGCACCACTTCGAGAACTGCCGGCAGAGGCGGATTGCCTCCCTGGCCGTCTTCGGAGCGTTCCTTCCCCGGATTCCCGCGGCGAACTTTTGCGCCTTTTCCCGCGTAAGGTCCCGAAGCGTCCTTATCCCCTCCCCTCGCGCCCATTTCGCGAACCCGGAAAGCCTCGACGCGTATGCGGCGACCGTCCTCGAATCGCTCCCGTGCGCGGTCTCGACGCTCCCGAGGAACGCCACGACGGATTCCGCAAAGACCCTGTCCTTCCTTTCCTCGAACGCGGACGCCGGGAGGAACTTTTCCGCGTTCATCCTGTTCAGCCATTCCTGCGCCTCCGCCTTCTTCCGGACGCCGAGCGAAACATACCGGAGTACGCCGTCCCCGGAGATTCTCCCGTACCAGGTCGCATTCCCGCGGCTTCTGTATCTCTGCAAAATCGAATACTTCTTCATCTCTCTTTCTTCTCCCAGGTCCCGGGCGCACACGGAAAGCACACTCGAGATTATCGGAGAATATACAAAGTTTAGGAAAGGTCAGGAAACTTTACGAAAGATTAGGAACGAAAACGGCGAAACGCCGTCGAGCCCGAAGCCCCGTCCCGCAAGGCCCGTACGCAGAAATCCCCCGAAATCAGTGAAATTTCGGGGGATTCGTGGGACCTCCCGGACTTGAACCGGGAACCAGCGGGTTATGAGTCCGCGGCTCTAACCGATTGAGCTAAAGTCCCATATTTTTCCAAAAAGGAATTTTTTTTTTCAAAGATAGTCAAAGATTCTCTTTTTGTCTATTCTCCTCAAAGCAACGACGTCAAATCTCGGAACCTAGCAACCAAGAGCTACATCGAGAGAGGAGAGAACGACTCGATTCGCGATTTTAACACCCAAGTTCTCTTGACCAGGCTCTGAAATCGCCATCTAGAGCGCCAAACGGCTTCACCATTTTTTATGTTTGTGCCCGATGGCTTTTTATTCCGACGAAATCATCCGAGAACTCAAGGCGCAGGCAAACATTGCGGACATCATCCAGCAGTTTCTGCCGCTAAAGCGTTCCGGCGCGGGACGCTTTGTCGGAAGATGTCCTTTCCATAACGACCATTCCCCTTCGATGAACGTAAACCCGCAGATGGGCATCTACAAGTGCTTTGCCTGCGGAGCGGGCGGCGACGTATTCAAGTTCGTGATGGAGCACGAAAAGATGGATTTCAAGGAAGCCGTCGAATGGGTCGCCAACGCGACAGGATTTCCGCTGCCCGAACTGAAGGAACAGGCCTCGCCCGAAGTCACCGAGGCGCGAACGCTAACCCGCGAACTGAACGAACTCGCCGCCGACTGGTTCGTCTCCGAGCTCCCCAAAAACGAAAAAGCGCTCCGATACATCGACTCGCGGAACATTTCCGAAGAAACGCGCAAGCTTTTCAAGATAGGCTATGCGCCCGAAGGTCGAGAAGGCTTCCTGAGCTACGCGGCGAAGAAAGGTTTCTCCCCCAAGAAGCTAGTCGAAGCGGGCCTCGCCGTCGAAAGGGAAAACGGAGGCATCGCCGACAAGTTCCGCGACCGCCTGATGTTCGCCATCGAGAACCTCTCGGGAAAAGTTGTCGCGTTCGGCGGACGCATCCTCGACAAGGAGAAAAAGGCCCCCAAGTACCTGAACAGCCCGGACACGGCCCTTTACAAGAAAGGCGAAATTCTCTACGGGCTTTCACGCTCGAAGACCGAAATCGCCAAGGAAAACGCGGTCATCCTGGTCGAAGGCTATTTCGATCTCGTAAGCCTCTACCAGGCGGGAATCCACAATGTCGTCGCCGTATCGGGAACCGCTCTCACCGACAAGCATGCCGAGATCCTCTCGCGCTACGCGAAAACCGCCTACCTGGTCTTCGATGGAGACGAAGCGGGCAGAAAGGCCGCCCACCGGACTCTCGAAATCGTGCTTCCCCGAGGAATCGTCCCGAGAATAGTCTCGCTTTCCCGCGCAAACGGCGAAAAGATCGACCCGGACAACTTCGTAAACGAACACGGGGAAAGCGCAGCCGAGGATTTTCGCAAGGAGCTTTCCAAGGCGGAAAGCTGGATAGACTATCTTTCCCGAACGTCCCCGACAGACACGATCGAAGACCGCGCAGCGTTCGTCACGCGCCTCAAGACAATCATCCTTTCCATCGGGGACAAGGAACTCAGAAACCAGTATCTGCGCCTAATCGCGGATCGGTTCGAAACGGAAGCGAACTTCATAGGCATCCACCCGGCAAGAGAGCCTAGATTCAATCCCAAGCCGGAAGGCGAAGCCTCTCCCGCACCGGTCGAGGAACAGGTCCCGTGGAACGCGCTTCCGCAGATGGAAATTCGCTTCGTGAACCTGGTTCTCTCCTCCCCAAGCCTCTGGCAAGCGGCAAGCGTATTTTTCGACCTCGATTTCGCAAGTTCCGGAGTAAGCCTTTTCGCTTCCGAGATTCTCGACGAGATTCTGGGCGAAGCCCTGGCGGAATACGCGGAAACCGAGACGATAAACCTGATGACTCTCCACGATTCGCTGCCGAGCCTGCCCGCGCAGGTTCTCGAATCGCTCCCGGAAGAACATTGGGATGCGGAATCCGCGAACAAGGAATTTCTCGAAACGCTGGCGCAGCTCGAAATTCGCACGGCCGAGCGTTTCCGCGACAGGCTAAAGAGCCGCCCGCTTTCCGACGAGACGCTCGCCCTCCGACTCGAAATTCACGAATTCATTTCCCGGCAGATTCTCCCGCGCCTTCGCTCGGAAGACGAAGCGGCCAAGGACCCCGCATTTTTCAGAGACCTGCTCGGCTACCGCGCGAAACTAGTCGAATACAGCGAAAAAATTTAAATTGGAGTCACTATGCTCTCAATCCAGAATCTCAAGGCAAGCCTTTCCGACGGAACGCCCATCCTCAAAGGAATCGACCTCGAAGTAAAGCCCGGCGAAATCCACGCGATCATGGGCGTAAACGGATCCGGCAAGAGTACGCTCGGAAAAGTCATCAGCGGGCATCCGGAATACACGGTCACCGAAGGGACCATCGAACTCGACGGCAAGAACCTGCTCGCGCTCGACCCGAGCGAACGGGCAAACGAAGGATTCTTCACGAGCACGCAATACCCGATCGAAATTCCGGGCGTACCGAATGTCGAATTCTTGCGCATGGCGCTCGATTCGAAGCGCGCCTACCAAAATCTCGGCCCGATTTCCGACGAAGAATTCGAAGCGCTCCTGAAAAGGAACATGGAACTGCTCGAAATGGACGAACGCTACCGGACCCGCGGGCTGAACGACGGCTTTTCCGGCGGAGAGAAGAAGCGAAACGAAATCCTGCAGATGGCGATGCTTTCGCCGAAATACTCGTTTCTCGACGAAACGGATTCAGGACTCGACATCGACGCGCTGCGAATCGTTTCGAACGGCATCAACCGCATCCACGACGAAAACCACGCCGTCATCCTGGTGACGCACTACGAGCGGCTTCTCGAATATGTCAAGCCGGATTACGTCCATGTCCTGATGCACGGAAAGATTCTCCTTTCGGGAAACGCAGACCTCGCGCGAAAGCTTGAAAAAGACGGCTACGACTGGATCGAGGGAGCCTGATGCAAGAAGAAGCAATCAAGAGAATCCGGGAAATCGGACTTCCGACGCGCAAGTCGGAAGACTGGATCGGATACCCCGTCGCGCGGATCGCCGCACTAAAGGCCCTCGCCCCCATCCAGGAAGACTCCGCTTTCGCCGCGGAAAACGCAGCGGATTTCCACGCGATCTTCGAAGCGGGACTTGCCGAGGAAAGCTTCGGCATCGCATCCGAGACAAGCCTTTCCGCCCTTCTGCCCATCGCGCTCGGCGCAAAGCCCTTTTTCCAGAACGTCGCGTCCGGAAAGACGGAAAGCGGAATTCTCAAGGCTCGCGACGAATTTTCGCACACGGTCTTTCTCGTCGGCGACGGGGCGAAAGTCTCGCTCGAAATTCTCGAGAACAGGATCGAACGCGAAGTTTCCGCGGAACGCCTGGACTTTTTCGTCGGGAAAAACGCCGAACTCGAACTATTCTCCTCGGAAAGCGGACACGCTTCCGAAACGAAGTTTCGCTCGATCCGCATCCGACAAGCGAAAGGATCCAAGGTCCACCTTCTCGATCTGAACCATACGGATTCCCTCCGTCGAATCGACCTTTCCGCAACCCTCGACGGCGAGGACGCCGAATTCGGCTTCCGCAGCCTGAACATCGTCGGCAAGACGGCTGGCGAACACGACTTTATACGGGTACTGCACAATGCGCCGAACTGCAAGAGCCGACAGTTCGTCCGCAACCTGATTTCGGATGCGGCAAGCGTCTCCTATGACGGCGGAGTCGTCGCCGGCAAGGACTGCCCGGGAACCGATTCCTCGGAACTCGTGAACACTCTTCTCCTCTCGGACGACGCGAAAGTCTTCGTCAAGCCGACGCTCAAGATCTACCACGACGACGTCGCCTGCTCCCACGGAAACACGGTCGGCGCACTCGACCGCGAATCGATCTTCTACCTGGAAAGCCGCGGCATCGAAAGAAAACGCGCAGAAGAACTTCTTGTCCGCGCGTTCGCCAAGGACGTTATAGCCGAGCATCCGTTCCAGGCAGGAAAGAATCGCCTTTTCGCGGTCCTCGACAAAACGTTCCGGTAGCTACCGCAAGTTCTTCTTCGCGAAGCGGAGCAGGTTCTTCACCTGCCTTGCCGACATGGGCGGTTCGGTCGGCGTGTTTCGCCGGCTCTTCGGATAGCAGTCCTCGCAGTAATAATGCACCACGATTCCATAGCTCGCCGCCCCATCCTTGATGTCCGTTTCGCGAGACCTGTGGGGACGGACCAAGGTTTCCTTCTTGCACTTGTCGCAGATTCCCGTCTTCGGTTCCTGGGGCCTCGGGCGTTCCGTCTTCTTCCTTTCCTCCGTTTCCGCCCAGGCGCGAGCCGCAGCCGCGTTTTTCGCATAGAACTTGTCAGTAATGTCCATTTTCGGGCTCCTTTTGAATGTTAAAGATTCTCCGCTCGATAAAAAGTCCGAGCAGCGCATGGCAGAGCGATGTCGGCATCCCGTTCGAATCATACAGGCTCCGGGCGAACTTGCCCCGCAAGATCTGGTCACGTTCAAAGCTTTCCACGTGACGCGCAAAGTCAAGGACGGTGACACGGTCGTCGCCCAATGTCCTGATCTTTTCGTTGAAGGATTCCACTTCCGCCGCGCATTCCCTGAAAGCCTCGCACGGGACGGTCAGGAGGTAGAGGACGGAAGCCGTCTTGGAGAGAATTTCCTCCACAAGCTCCCGGTAGGCGCGAAAAACTTCGTCGGGAACGGGGTGCGTCTTCAGCTCGTGAAGTCCGAGACCTATCACGATCCGCTCGGCGAGCTTTCCAAAGATATCGGACGGCGCGCGGGAAAGGACAGTCGAAAGGGGATAGCGGATCGAGGCCGAAATGGCGAACTGCAACGGGCGGGCCGGATTTTCGCAGAGAAGCAGCTCGGAAAACAGCGTCGCCGCTTCACCGCCGACACCCATCAGTTCGTCTCCGATGACCTGGATCCTGTGAGTCATAACGATAAACTACTTTGTTGTTCCGCGTTTGCGTACCCGAATTTCCCAATAATCCGCTTTTTTTTTGCGAAAAAGCACCTGGTCGCCTTCTTCCACCAGGGCACGCGGCACGTTTTCGATCGGTTCGCCGTCATCGACAAGGAAGGAGACCTCCTCGGCGTTTTCGAGACCGAGCATCGCGAGCCGCGCCCGAACCGACCCGAGAGGACAGCGCACCCCGCGCAAATCGACAACGCCCTTCGAAAGTTCGCCAATCCCGGCGTCCGGAGGCAAGGAATAACGCGGAGAATTTTCGCAGAACGCGAGGATTTCCTCGGCATGGCTTCCGGGCGAGGAGATCCAGTCCCCCATTCCTTCGGGAAACGCCTTCCGTGGAAGCCTTTCGGCAAGAGATATCGCCTTTTCCGGCGAAAAAGCGGAAAAATCGGGAAAGCTGCGTTGAAAAATGCCCACGAGAGCATGCCCGAGCAAAAGACGGAGCGAGCCGTCTATGTCCGGATCGTTCCTGTTTGCCGCATACCAGCGTTCCAAAGGGGTCGAACTTTTCTCAGCCATAAATCACCACAAATTCAAACGGAATATAGCAATATCCCCATAGCATTTCTATATTTGCCGCCAAGCATTTAAAATGCAAAGGTTTAACATGGCTCAATATCTTCTAGATATTCTTTTTGTCGTTTACGTCATCGCCGGTGTCGGTCTTGTCGTCTATGGTTTCAACTGTTACTGGAGCATCTACCTTTTTCTAAAGAACAGCCGCCGGGTGCGCCTAGCCGATAGAAAGAACCTGCTGCAGTTTTACCGCGACCACAAGATGGACGAGCTTCCCATGGTCACGACACAGCTCCCCGTCTTCAACGAAGCGAACTGCGTGGAACGCCTGATCGACGCGGTGTGCGCCATCGACTACCCGAAGGAAAAACACGAAATCCAGGTTCTCGACGACTCCACGGACGACTGCTACGAGGTCACCAAGCGCAAGGTCGAGGAAAAGCTCGCGGAAGGCTACGACATCAAGCTCATCCACAGGACGAACCGCGCCGATTTCAAGGCGGGGGCGCTCAAGGCGGGCATGGAAGTCGCCAAAGGTGAATTTCTCGCCATCTTCGATGCGGATTTCGTTCCCAAGAAGGATTTTCTGCTCAAGACTGTTCCGTATATGGTAATGGATTCGAAGATCGGGCTCGTGCAGGGTCGCTGGGGACACCTGAACCGTGCGGAATCGGGTCTTACGCTCGCCCAGTCCATCGGTATCGACGGGCATTTCGTCGTGGAACAGTCCGCAAGGAGCTGGGGAAACCTTTTCATGAACTTCAACGGAACAGCCGGCGTATGGCGCAAGCAGGCGATTCTCGACGCGGGCGGCTGGGAAGGCGACACGCTCACCGAAGACATGGACCTTTCCTACCGTAGCCAGCTCGCCGGCTGGAAGATGAAATTCGTGTTCGACGTTATCGTTCCCGCGGAACTCCCGGACGACATCAACGCGTTCAAGGCACAGCAGTTCCGCTGGGCGAAAGGCTCCATCCAGACAGCGATGAAGGACCTGCCGCTCGTGTTCAAGGCGAAAGTCCCGTTCCGCGTCAAGCTCGGCGCGTTTCTCCACACGACGCACTACTCGATTCATCCGTGCATGCTCTTTACGGCGCTTTGCGCCTATCCTCTCCTCGCCTGGTACGAACCGGTGACGAATCTCCCGACATGGCTCTTTACCGTCGCCTTCTGCTTTATCTTCCTCGCCGCGATAGCGCCTTCGACGCTCTACTTTGTCGCGCAGCGGTGTTCCGGATATACCGGCTGGAAAACGCGGATGCTCTCGCTTCCCGTCCTCATGGCGATGGGTGTCGGCATCGCGGTCAGCAATACGCGCGCCTGGTTCTCCGCGGTTTTTGGCAAGCAGGGTTCCTTCGTTCGCACGCCCAAGACCGGCGGCAAGAAGCATTCCCACTTTGCGCAGAAATTCCCCTTCCTCGCCTTTGTCGAAGTCGGTGTCGGCATCTACTGCGTCGTCGGGCTTCTCGCCTATATCGGCGCGCAGAAATTCATCATCGGCCCGTTCCTCGCTCTCTACGCGATTGGATTTCTCGCCGTCGGCGCGCTGAGCTTTATCCAGTATTTCGAAAACCTCGCGAGCCTTCATCGGGAAAAGAAGAACAGAGCCTAGTCTTGTTCAAAGCTTAGTTAGGAGATCTTAGAGCTTAGAAGAGCGAAGCGATCTTCTTTCTCAACTTTTCTCAACTCCACACTCAACTCTTCACTCTCATCTAAGCACTCCGTTCTAAGCTCTGACCATGGATCCTACCTGCCTGCCCGCAGCAGGCGGGCCTGTCGGCAGACAGGTCGGTCGCGGTGCTTCGCTCAGGATGACATTATCTCTCCACGCTCCACGCTCCACTCTCAACACTTCACATTCAACTCTCAACTAATAACTAACCACTATCCACTAATTCCTTTTCTCTCTCCAAACTCGACCAAGTGC
This sequence comes from Sodaliphilus sp., assembly GCA_963660435.1. Taxonomy (GTDB): domain Bacteria; phylum Fibrobacterota; class Fibrobacteria; order Fibrobacterales; family Fibrobacteraceae; genus Hallerella. The sequence goes on along the minus strand of CAVKYI010000045.1, from coordinate 5,388 downwards.
TCCGAAATTCCTATATTCCCGATATGGCGCAGAACAAGACAGGTCGGCGTTTTCCGCGGCTCGTGCTGCAAAAGGCGCAAGGCTCCGATTACAAGGAAATCGAAATGCGGACTCTCCGGGTCGGCATCTGGATAAACATCCTGATGGGAATCTGCGGCTGGGTCGGCTATTACTTTGCGAGTTCCTACGCGCTCGCTCTCGACGGAAGCCTCTGCGCGATTTCCGCGGTGAGCTTCATCGTCGCGCTCCGAATCACCCGAAAGAGGGACACGACAAGCGACGAATACCCGTTCGGCATCTACAGCGTGGAAAACGTCTATGCGATGCTGCAAGGAATTTTGCTTATCGCGATTACCGGCTATGCGATATTCGAAGGCGCGGGAAACATCGCGGAATTTCTCCGAAAAGGAAACGGGAGCGCGGAACCGCTGAAGATCGTACCTCTCCTGATCTATACGATCGGCATGGTCTTTGCCTGCGGGGGCGTCTGGTTCTACTACCGCGCGCAGCTAAAAAAGACGGACGGAGAAAGTCCCATTCTCAAGTCCGAAACCGTCGCCGCCTACATGGACACCTTCGTGACCATCGGGACGGGAATCGCGCTGATTCTCATGGCGATTGTCCCAAAGGATTCGAAGCTTTCGTTTCTCAACTACGTCGGCGATTCGATGATTGTCATCGTCATTTCGCTCTTTCTCTTGCCGTCGCCCATCCGGGTCGTTTCGCATTCCTTCTTTTCGCTGATCGGGCGCACGACGCAGAACGCCCCGCTCAGGAACCGTACGGAAAAGGTCGTGCAGGCGAACCTCGATCCGTCTTTTAAGCTTATCCGTGTGCTGCTCTTCCATGTGGGCTCGAGCTACGAAATCGATGTGACCGTTTCCCCGAAAGAAGATTTTTCCTTCGACATTTCCCGCTACCGGGAAACGAAAAAACGCCTCGACGCGGAACTGAAGAAGCTCTTCCCGAACCGGGTGCTGCAACTGTTTCTGGAGTAAGGGCCTAGTTTACAAAACGTGACCAAAAACGAGGCGCGGAACGAAACCTGCAAGCCGTCTTCATGATTTCATTTATCCGGGAAAAATTTAGATTTCACGATATAAGCAGGAAGGATTTCCATGAAAGGGATAGCGATACTTGCCATATTACCGCTTATGTTCGGAATCGAGGCATGCTCCACCTCGACGACACCGGTCGAAGATAACGAAGGCGTAGTCGAAAGTTCAAGCACGCACAAAAGCGACCGTTCATCCAGCTCGGTGACGGGAAATTCATCATCGAGCACAAAAGACGACGAAGAGGGATCTTGCCAAGGAGAACCCGGCAAGGCTTGGGACGGCTCAACCGCAAAGGAATTTGCCTGTGGCCATGGAACGAAGCTGAGTCCCTATATCATCTTGACTGCCGAACAGCTGTCTAGACTTTCCTTTATCGTGGGCGCAAAAGATTCCAACTACAGCGCAGACTCCTATTTCAAGCTAGGCGCAGACATCATCCTCCACGAAAAAAAGCTCATCGACGAAAAAGGCGCACTCCTCGCGGACTCCGCGAATCTCGTCAAGTGGACTCCCATTGGAAATTCAGGAGTCAGTTTCGCCGCGCACTTTGACGGTGACGGACATTCCGTAAGCGGCATATTCATCAACACCTCCAGCACCCACAACGGGCTATTCGGGAACGTCTCGGGAATCGTCCAGAATGTCGCCGTAAAAAATTCCTGGATCCAGGGCGGAAAATATACGGCCGGTATCGCCGGATACAATGTCGGCACGATCGAAAACGCGGAAAACGAAGCGAGCGTAACGGGAACGGACGAATGCGTTGGCGGCATTGTCGGCAATACATACGAGAAGCAATACAAATACAATTCCGTTTTGACCAACATTTCCAACAAGGGCATCATCACCGGAAAAGACAATGTCGGAGGCATCGCCGGATGCGCAACCTTCGTCACGCTTAACGGCGCTGAAAACAAGACAGAAATCAACGGGCAGCATTTCGTCGGCGGAATCATCGGAGGAATCGGCTCAACGTCCAGGAACGAAATCAAGAAGGTCAAGAACAGCGGAAAGGTTTCGGGGAAACACTTCGTAGGCGGTATCGCGGGACATTGCAGCGGGCTCCTCACCACATCAACAGGCTCCATCTACTGCTCCAAATTCTATTCCTGCGGTTCCATAACATACGCACACAATTCAAGCGACATTTCGGGAGAAAACGGAACAGCCGGTATTCTCGGCGCTGCGTGTTACGCCAGTCTGTCAAACGCCGGCAACACCGGAAACGTCGAAGGCAAGATCAGCGCTGCGGGAGTCATCGGTTATTCCGGATATTCCACCACGTCGTCCCTGTACAACACCGGCAAGGTTTTCGGTTCGAAGAACGTAGGCGGAATCATCGGTCATAACCAGGAAGGCGTCACCAGTTCCGCCTATACCGTAGGCGAAGTCGATGGCGACGAAAACGTCGGCATCGCGATCGGTCAAAACTACAACACCACCATGGCCGATTACTACTACCTGGCGCAAGGCGAACTCGAAGCGTTCGGGAAAAACGACGGTGGCGGATTCGCGACGGCAAAGGCTGAAAGCGAGATGAAGACAGACGGCTTTGTGGAACTGCTCGGAGACGATTTTATCCTGGTTGAAAATTACAACGAAGGATTTCCGCTTCTGGAATGGGAAGTTGCGGAGTAATTGCCCCATGGGAACTCCTTGTTATAAAACACCCTGCAAATAAGGATCGTTTCATCATGAGTTCAAAGTTTTTATTCATTTTAAGCATATCCATTTTTTTATTTGTCGCCTGTTCCAAAGAAGCCGAGGAATCCGCAGAATTCACGTATCATTACAACACTTCCCTTGACTACGATGAAAATCTATTGTCTCTAGATTCTATTTCCGATTGTATCGAAGATCCTAACGAACTAGACTATTTTGAAGGAAAAAATTCCATCGATATGAAACGCCAAGACGGAAAAGAAACCCTAGTTTTCCCGACACAACTTTATACGTCCAAAGAGGCAATCCAATCAATAGGAATCCATCTATCCGGTGATACATTAAGCGTTGCTTTAATTGAAAAAGAAAAGACGCCAAATTATTCATTAGATTGTCCAGTCTGGGTTTACGCTTCATTAAACGGAGAACTTGGCGCGGGTTATATAAAGACATCTTCCGGCGTCTATCCATTCACAAAGCATGAATCTTCACATTCCACCAAACAAATAGACAACAGCCAAACGGAAACCGATGCAGGCGCAATCGGGTTTTCGTCGAAAAACTCCGAATCAAAAAAACGAGCCGTTCCACGAAGCCGGCAAAATTTTTTCGTCAAAAACTATATTTGTGCCCAAATCAAGGATTTTCGCTTATGTATAAAATCGGTTTTGACAATGACGCCTATCTCAAGATGCAATCCGAAAGAATTGCGGAACGAATCGCCAAGTTCGGCGGAAAACTTTATATGGAATTCGGCGGAAAGCTGTTCGACGACTTCCACGCGTCCCGCGTTCTCCCGGGGTTCGCTCCCGACAGCAAGATCCGGATGCTCGAAAAGCTGAAGGACAAGGCGGAAATCATCATCGCCATCCATGCGGGAGACATCGAAAAGAACAAGGTCCGCGGAGACCTCGGCATCACATACGACATGGATGTCTTGCGGCTCATCGACGCGTTCCGCGACTACGGCCTTTACGTGAGCAGCGTCGTGCTGACCCGCTTCGAAAACCAGGCGAGCGCAATCGCCTACCAGAAAAAGCTCGAAGATCTGGGGCTGAAGGTTTACAGGCACTACCCCATCGCCGGATATCCCTCGGACATTCCGCTCATCGTGAGCGACGACGGCTACGGCAAGAACGAATTCGTGAAAACTTCCCGCGAACTGGTCGTGGTGACGGCGCCCGGTCCCGGCAGCGGAAAGATGGCGGTCTGCCTTTCGCAGCTCTACCACGAAAACAAGCACGGTGTCAAGGCGGGCTATGCCAAGTTCGAGACATTCCCCATCTGGAACATTCCGCTCAAGCATCCGGTGAACCTCGCCTACGAGGCCGCTACCGCGGACCTGAACGACGTGAACATGATCGACCCGTTCCACCTGGAAGCCTACGGGAAGACGACCGTGAACTACAACCGCGACGTGGAAATCTTCCCCGTCCTGAACGCGATCTTCCACCGCATCATGGGAAAGTCCCCCTACAAGTCCCCGACGGACATGGGCGTGAACATGGCGGGCAACTGCATCATCGACGACGACGCCGTAAGAGAAGCCGCCAACGCGGAAATCATCCGACGCTACTACAACGCGCTCTGCCAGGTTCGGAAGGGACACGCCGAAAAGGATCAGGTCTATAAGCTGAAACTCGTCATGGAGCAGGCGCACGTCAAGCCCGAAGACAGAAAGGTCGCTGTCGTCGCCGAAAAAAAGGCGCTCGAAACGGACGGTCCCGCTGTCGCCATCGAGCTTTCCGACGGAGCGATCGTCACCGGCAAGACGACATCCCTTCTCGGAGCGTGCTCGTCGATGCTTCTCAACGCGCTGAAGCACCTCGCGAAGCTCCCCGACGAAATGCAGCTGCTCTCGCCCACGGTCATCGAGCCGATACAGAATCTCAAGACAAGACAGCTCGGGCACAAGAATCCGAGACTGCACACGGACGAGGTTCTAGTCGCTCTTTCCGTCTGCGCGCTCTCCGACGAAAACGCAAGGCGCGCCCTTGAAAAGCTCCCGGAGCTAAAACACGCCGAAGTCCACGCGAGCGTCATCCTCGCCCAGGTCGATGTCGATGTGTTCCGCCGCCTGCGGGTAAACCTCACGACAGCGCCCAAATACCAGACGGCAAAGCTCTATCACGAATAGTGTCCGGAGCTTAAAGTCGATAGCCTGGTCAAAAGTGGAGTGTTCGTTTAGCGGACCTGCAAAGGCTTGTGCGATAAACAGTCATCTTGGAGTGTAGCAACGCTTTACTGTCATCCTGGAGGGAGCACGGCGACCGACCGGTCTGCCGACAGGCCCGCCTGCTGCGGTCAGGCAGGTAGGATCCATAGCCGGAGCTTAGAACTTGGAACTTAGGTAAGAGTGGAATGTGGAGTGTGGAGAGTGGAGTGTTCGCTAAGCGACCTGTAAAGGCTTGTACGATAAACAGTCATCCTGGAGTGTAGCGAAGCGAAGCGATAGGATCCAAAGAGGCAATAAATGGATTCTATCGGTTCCTTTGGAGCCTCCAGAACGACGGCAAATCGAAACCTCTAAAAAAGCGTGGCCGTGGGGGTGGATGCAAGGAAGGGGGATTGTCAGAACTTGGAACTGAGAACTTAGATGAGAGTGACGGGTGAAGTGTGGAGAGTGGAGTGTTCGCTAAGCGACCTGTAAAGGCTTGTACGATAAACA
>CAVKYI010000044.1:0-15891 GCA_963660435.1 Sodaliphilus sp. | reverse complement strand
GGCTGGATTCTACCTGCCCGCAGCAGGCGGGTCGAGGCTTCGCCTCTCCAGAATGACGGCAGATGGTAAAGGTTTGTAATGTCGAACGGCAGTCTCGTTACGCCGTCATCCTGGAGCGTAGCACCGCGAAGCGATAATATTCGCCACTTTGAATGACGAACTAGCGCGAAGCGTCGCAACCAAATTTTTGAAAATTGAATTTTTAGAGGTGACCTCTGATTATTTCTTCTTGAAAATCTTGTAGAAGCAAAAGACGTTGAGAGCGATGATCGCTGTCCATGAAAGGATCATGAAGGCTATTCCGCTTGTCGAAAGTTCCTGCAATTCCATGTTAGGCCTCCTCTTCGGATTTACCGATGCGCACGTCCTGAACCAGTTCGTCTCTGCCGCGGAGCGCGCGCCCGCTTTTCCAGGCATACCAGATTGTCGCGTTGATGAAAAGTACGACTAGGAGAAGGAACAGGCGAAGTCCCCAGATGAACCGGGTCTTGGGCATGGTGCAGCCGAAAAACTCGACCGTCGCGTCGGCGGGAATGTTTGCAAGCAGGAGAACGTTCAGTCCATCGTGAATGGTCCAGGTGACGAGAAGCGCAAGCAGCGCGAACGGGCATACGTAGCGGATGACAACACGGAAAGGCTTGGTTATCTTGAGCGCGGAACCTTCCGCAAGCAGGGCGAAAGCCTCGGATTCCTCGGGGTTCTCCTTGGATTTGCGCCGACCGAGGATAAACGAGAAGATGAACGCCTGGACTGTTCCCAGGACGATGAGGAGGAAGCAGCCGCCCCAGAAATCCAGTTCATCGACCGCTCCCGCGGCAAGCCCGAAAATGCTGACGAGCCCACCGATAAAGGTTACGATCCCGATAGTCGAAACGGCGCCTTTTCGGGAAAACTTGAGATCGTCCTCGCAGAAGCTTATCAGTGGCTGGATGATGGAAATCGCGCTGGTGACTCCCGCAAAGAAGAGCATCCCGAACCAGAGAGTCTGGAACGCTCCGCCGAAGGGAATCTGTCCGAAAACGTGCGGCATGCTCTGGAATGCGAGTCCGAATGTTCCGAGCTTCGCGCATTCCTCGATGTTCGTTCCGGCGATAATGACCGCAAGCGGAATGACGATGGTCCCTCCCAGAATGACTTCGGCAAATTCGTTTGTCGCTCCGGCGGTGAGGGAAGAAAGCGCAATGTCCTCGTTGCGCTTGACGTAGCTCGCGTAGCAGAGGATGATTCCCATCCCGAGGCTCATCGTGAAGAAGACCTGGCCTGCGGCGGCAAGCCATACGGACGGATTCGTGAGCGCGGAAAAATCCGGATTCCACATGAACGCGAGTCCCTGTCCGATTCCCGGAAGCGTGAGAACGCGGACAACGAGGATTAAGCCCATGACGAGGAGAAGCGGCATGCAGACCTTGTTCGCCCGTTCGATTCCCTTGCGGACGCCGAACGAGAGCAGCGTCATGTTGCAGGCGAAGGTGATGAGGAAAAATACGATGGCGGCGGGGAAGGGACCCAGGTTTTCCTTGAGCATGATGAAGTTGCCGAAAAATTCGGAAATCTTTCCCGCGGCGACGATTTCCGAAAGAGTTCCTGTCAGCGAATACCACGTAAAGGCGAGAATCCACGATTCGATGAACATGTAGTAGAAGCTGATGAAGAGCGGAGGCAGAAGCCCCAGGGAACCCAGATACTTTCCCCAGGATTTTCCGATGATCCTGTCGTAGGCTCCCGGGGAAGTGCCGTGGCGAAGAATTCCGGCATAGCGTCCGAGCGTCCATTCTATCCAGGAAAGGGGAATGCCCAGAACCAGAAAGGCGATGATGTAGGGAATGATAAAGGACCCGCCGCCGTTTGTCGCGGCCTGTACGGGAAATCGCAAAAAGTTTCCTAGTCCGACGGCGCTTCCGGCTACAGCCAGGACCACGCCTATTTTCGAACCCCAGTTTTCTCGATGTTGTGTCATAGGGATAGCCTTTCTTGTGGTATTCGTCAAGGTAGAAATTTTGAAACGACTGTTCACCCCTAATTATTGACCAAGGCAATTTTTAGCGGTGACCTTTAGAGGTTCCCTAGAGAATTGCCCCGTCGATCAGGAGAACCGCGGCGCATGCCGCACAGGCGACAAGGACAAGTCCTCGGCCTAGAAGGGATACCGCGATTGCCGTAGCGAGAGCGGCTATTCCGGAAATCCGGGATTCGGTCGCGTAGAAGATGGCGGGGACGGTCATCGCGGAAAGCACCGTGTAGGGAATGTAGGCGAGAAACGACTTCCAGAAGACGTTCCTGATTTCGCGCTTCAAGAGGACAAAGGGAACGGCTCGGACTAGGTAGGTGACCCCGGCCATCACTGCCAGGTAGAGCGCATAGTCGTGGATGTTCATGGCGAATCCTTGACCGGGAAGAGCCTTGCGGCGAAAAGGGACGAAATGACCGCGCAGAGGATGATGGCGAATCCTGTCGAAACGTTTTCAAGAAGGGGCGCGTAGAAAAAGGCGAGGCTGAGCGCTATCGAAAGGATGACGGCAAAAAGGGTCGGACGGTGGAATCTTGCCTTGGGAACGACTATCGCGACGAACATCCCGTAGAGCGCGACTCCGAGAGCGTTGGTGAGAACGTTCGGAAGCACTTCGCCCGCAATCGCTCCGGAAAGCGTTCCGAGCGACCAGCCGATATAGGGAAATGTCATGAGCCCGAGAAAGTAGAGCGGGGTTACGCGTTCCCGCGCGCTCATCGCGAGAGCGTAGATTTCGTCGGTGATGCCGATACTTAGAAGGAGACGTTCCGGCGTCCGGAAGCCGGGCGAAACCTTCTGGGAAAGGGATATGGCCATCAGCGAATAGCGAAGGTTGATAAAAAAGGTGGCGAGAGCCATCTCCAGGAATGTTCCTGCCGCTTCCATGATTTTTAGACCGGCGAACTGTCCCGCGGAGGTGAGGTTCGTCATCGAAACGAGCGTGAGGAGCGGCCAGGAAAGAACCTTGGACCCGGCGATCCCGAACGAAAAGGAAACCGCCAGATAGCCGATTCCGATGGGAAGCCCGTCGATTAATCCTCTTGAAAATTTCACGGCGCAAAATATAGCCAAAAGCCAAAAGAAAAAAGGTTTCGCTTGCGCAAAACCTTTCCAAAAAGTTTTTTTTGACTGCTAGCCGCAGCTGTACTTGCCGGCTTCCTTGCCGATGTATTCCGGGTATTCCCCGTCAAAGCACGCGGCGCAGTATTCCTCGGGCGCTCCGGTGCATTCCTTCATTCCCTGGATGCTCAGGTAGCCGAGGCTTTCGACGCCGAGCATCTTTGCGATTTCTTCCGGAGACATGCTGCTCGCGGCGAGGTCGCCCGCGTTCGGGAAGTCCATCCCGAAAAAGCATGCGTGCGCTACGGGAGGCGATGCGATGCGGATGTGGACTTCGGTCGCGCCTGCGTCGCGGAGCATTTTCGAAAGAATCTTGAGGGTCGTGCCGCGGACGATGGAATCATCGACGACGCAGACTTTCCGGTTCTTGAGCACCCCTTCGATGGGGTTGAACTTGAGGCGCACTTTCTGAGCGCGGACATTCTGGGTCGGGTCGATGAAAGTCCGTCCGACGTAATGGTTGCGGAGCAGCCCGATCTCGAACTTGATTCCCGAAGCGCGGGCGTATCCGAGGGCTGCGGTCGTCGAGGAATCGGGGACCGGGATGATGATATCCGCTTCGACGGGGCATTCGCGCGCGAGTTGCTTTCCCATCTTGCGACGAACCTTGTCGCAGCTCTGTTCGAAAATCTTCGAATCGGGACGCGCGAAGTAGATGTATTCGAAAATGCAGTGGGCGCGTCGGCCCTTGGTGCAGAACGTTTCGGAGTGGAGACCGTCCTTGGTAATCGTCAAGAGTTCGCCGGGCTGGATGTCCCGGACGTAATTTGCCCCGAGAAGGTCGAACGCGCATGTCTCGCTGGCGACGCACCAGCTGTTTCCGAGCCTTGCGAGGGAGAGCGGACGGAATGCGTAGCCGTCTCGGGCGATGAACATCGTATCCTTCGCGAGGATTATTATGCAGAAGCATCCCGTGAGTTTCGATACGGCCTTCTTGATCGCTTCGCGGAGATTTGGAGCCTGTGTCCGAGCGATTTCGTGCAAAAGGATTTCCGAATCGGAGGTAGTCTGGAAAATGTGTCCCGCTTCTTCCATTTCGGCGCGGAGTTCCGCCGCGTTTGTCAGGTTCCCGTTGTGAACGATGGCGAGCTGCCCCCACTTGCAGCTCACGAGAATCGGCTGGGCGTTTGCGAGAGTACTCGAACCGGTCGTGCTGTAGCGGACATGCCCTATCCCTGCAAAACCCTGGAGCTCATCGACGTTGTATTCGCGGAGAAGGGTCGATACGAGTCCCATCGACTTGCGAACCCGGATCTTTTCTCCGTTCGTGATGGCGAATCCCGCGCTTTCCTGTCCGCGGTGCTGCAGGGCGTAAAGTCCCATGGCGACATTGCGCGCGACATTTTCACCGTTGTAGATTCCGATGACGCCGCATTCTTCGTGAAGTTCATCCAGCATGGAAGCCTCTTTGATGTGGACCAAAAATCTAGTAAAAAAACGGGAACGGCACGGTCAGACGCTCGCGACGACCAGGACCGTCAGCCCGACCGGCATGGCGGCCTTGGCGAACTTCTGGGCCCTTCGAAAGTTCCCGCGGGCTGTTTCGCGAAAGATGCAGAGGCACAAGGGAAAAAACGGAATGGCGAAGAGAAGAAACGTTTCGGGAAGCCACGACAGGAGAACGGGAACGGGAATGCCGAAAAAGGTGAGGACGAGCAGTCCCGAGGCGAGAATCTGGGCGGGAAGCTTCCCGACGAGAATCGGGAACGTGACGATGCGCGCGTTTCTATCGCCTTCCATATCTTCCAGATCCTTGATGATTTCGCGCACGAGCGTAAGGAGAAAGGCGAATCCGATAGCGACAAGGAGCGGATGTCGATTCGCTTCGGGGTAGAACGCGACCCGGACGAGCGGAGTCGTGCAGAGAAAGGCGACGCTTGCATTCTTGAAAAGCGGAATCTTCTTGAAGATTCGGTCATAGAGAAACAGCAGAGCGAAAAGCGCCGTGTAGAATGCCGCGTGAAAGGAGGCGCAGACGCCGTGGAAAAGGGCGGGAGCCATGGCGACGGCAAAGGATACTGCGCACGACATGAGCGCGGCGAAAACGGAAACCTTCCCGGAAGGAAGCGGGCGTTCCGGATGGCTTATCCGGTCGATGGAAAGATCGAAAACGTCGTTCAGGACATTGCCGAACGCGATGGCGAACGCGAATGCAGTCATGTCCGCCACGAGAACCGATGGCGAAACGTTTCCCCCGGAAATCCAGCAGCCGACAGCGAGCGTGAGAAGAGCGATGAGGATATTTCCCGGGCGCGACATCTTGAAGAGGGAAAGCATGGGCTAAAGATAGGAATTGAAAGCGAACCGTTTTCTTGGCTATCGACGACAAACTCTATCGAAAAGATCGGAAACTTCCTTAAGCCGGTCGAGCAGGGATTCCGCGGTCATCGGGAAAAGCTTTTCGTCGGCGTCCGTTTCGAACCGGATGCGATCCTTCGGGATAAGGAAAAGCGCTTCCCGGGTGCTATTTTTTCGAAAACTGTCCGTATGCAGGGAAAAGATGGCGTTTAGCCCGAGTGCCCGGTTTACGGTTTCCCGGTCTCCGCCGAACCGGTGAAAGACCGGATGCGGACCGCTTGCGGAGAATCCCTCCTCTTCGAGAATCTTCAGGATGCGCCGATAGTCCCCGACAACGTGAATCATCAGGGAACGCCCGAATTCCAGAGCGAGCCTTGCCTGGATGCGAAAAGTCCCTTCCTGAAAATCGCCCGGTCCGTAGCCGGGAAAGCGCTTGTCGATGCCGCATTCGCCGACAGGAGCCTCGGGATGCCTTTCCAGAAGGCATCTAAGCTCGTCGAGCCTTTTACGGTCGAAAGTCCCGGCAACCATCGGGTGGAGGCCGAAGCAGGGCGTCGCGCGTTCCTTCCAGATAGGGAGGAGCCTTTCCGTCGCCTTCCATTCCCATGGTTCGCAGGCGACGGTTATCGCGCGGTAGCTGCGGAGAAAAAGTTCTCGCGAAATCTCTTCGGGGAAAGAAAGCCTGGCGAGATGGACGTGAAAGTCCAGCATTGTCGCTAGGAATCCTTGGATTTTGGTGACAGACTGTCTAGAATCTCCGCGGCGAGTGCGACTCTTTCCGTGCAGCTCATGTCCATTTTAGGACGGATTTCCCGGCAAAGCGTTCCGCCGGCGACCTTTTCGAATTCCCGGACGATTTCCGCCCTTTTTTCCGGACGGTAATGGATTGCCGCATAGAGCGCTCCGCACAGGCCGCCTTCGGCTCTGCCCGCTCCGCAAGATCTGAAACTCTCGATTTCGCTTGGATCGAGACCGTGTTCGCTTACCCAGGCGGCAGAGACTGCCATGGCGCAGTTTCCGCGGTGTTCGGCGTGAAATTTCTTCGCGAAATCCTTCATGGGGTATCCTTGCTGGGGTTTTGGCGCAATATAATAATTTGGTGCGTAACGAGAAGGCGAATCGAAACGGGCTTTGTCCTCTTTCGGTAATTTTTGCCGACGAATCGCTTTTTTTTGATTTTTTTGCGCATTTTGGCTCGGATAATAATGTAGTTTTAGGAATGAATATCTCGAAAAATCTTAATGCTCGAGATGTTTACATACATTCTGGAGATGTTTATGGCAAAGAAAATGATTGCGGTCGATGGAAACGAAGCGACCGCAAATGTAGCGTTCCAAGTGAGCGAAGTCGCGGCGATATATCCGATTACACCGTCTAGTCCCATGGCCGAGCATGCCGACAACTGGAGTGCCGCCGGGAAGAAGAATATTTGGGGACAGGTTCCCCGCGTGTTCGAAATGCAATCCGAAGGAGGCGCCGCGGGCACGGTGCACGGGGCTCTCCAGGCAGGCGCGTTGACGACGACGTTCACGGCTTCCCAGGGACTTCTCCTGATGATCCCGAATATGTATAAGATTGCGGGCGAACTCACCCCGACCGTCTTTCATGTGACCGCGCGTTCCCTTGCCGCCCAGGGACTTTCGATTTTCGGCGACCACTCCGACGTGATGGCTTGCCGCCAGACGGGCTTTGCGATGCTCAGTTCCTCTTCCGTGCAGGAATGCCAGGACATGGCGCTTGTCGCCCACGCTTCGACGCTCGAAGGCCGCATCCCGACGATGCATTTCTTTGACGGTTTCCGCACTTCGCACGAAGTGATGAAAATCGAGGCTCTCGAAGACGGCGTTATCCGGAAGGTCATCGACGAAAAGTACGTGAAAGCCTGTCGCGAACGCGCGATGACGCCGGACCGTCCGACGATGCGCGGAACCGCCCAGAACCCGGACGTCTATTTCCAGGGCCGCGAAACGGTCAACAAGTATTACAACGCCTACCCGGCGATTGTCCAGAAGTATATGGACAAGGTCGCGGAATTTACGGGTCGCCATTATCATCTGGTCGATTACGTGGGCGCGCCGGATGCGGATAGGGTCATCGTGGTGATGGGATCCGCCGCTTCGACAATCAAGGATACGGTCGCCTATCTCGCGAAGAAGGGCGAAAAGGTCGGCGTGCTGATCGTGCGCCTCTACCGTCCGTTCCCGTCCGAGCAGCTCGTCGCCGCGCTTCCGAAAACGGCAAACAGGATTGCGGTTCTCGACCGCTCGAAGGAGCCGGGATCCGCTGGCGAGCCGCTTCTCGAAGACGTCCTGACGGCGATTTCCGGCGCCGCGATGAAGGGGGAGATTTCCCTTCCGCGCGTCATCGGCGGTCGTTACGGTCTCTCTTCGAAGGAATTTACCCCGGCGATGGTCAAGGCGATTTACGACGAACTTGCCAAGGATTCCCCGAAGGACCGTTTCACGGTGGGTATTGACGACGATGTCACGCATTTGAGCCTTGCCGTCGATCCGAACTTCAAGCTCGAAAGCGACTTCTTCCAGGCGATGTTCTTCGGTCTCGGTTCCGACGGAACGGTCGGCGCGAACAAGAATTCCATCAAGATCATCGGAAACGAAACGGACAACTATGCGCAGGGATATTTCGTCTATGACTCGAAAAAGTCCGGTTCGATGACGACTTCGCATCTCCGCTTTGGGAAGTCCATCATCGACGCTCCGTATCTCATCGAGGAAAACCAGGCGGATTTCGTCGCCTGCCATCACACGCCGCATCTCGAATCGGTCGATATGCTGAAGTATGCGAAGGACGGGGCGACGTTCCTCGTGAACACGCCGCATTCCGCGGAAACGGTCTGGGATACTTTCCCGCGTCCGGTCCAGTCGGAAATCATCCGGAAGCACCTGAAAGTCTATGTGATCGACGCATACGCCGTCGCCGCCAAGACGGGCATGGGACGCCGCATCAATACCGTGATGCAGACTTGCTTCTTCTCGAAGCTCGGAAACGTTCTCGATGCGGAAACCGCGATCAAATACATCAAGAAGTATGCGGAAAAGACCTACGCGAAGAAGGGCATGGAAGTCGTCCAGAAGAACTGGGACGCAATCGACGCTTCGCTTGCCAACCTGCACGAAGTCAAGGTTCCGGCCACTGTCTCTTCCACGAAGGAATTCCGCGCGGCGATTCACGGCGACGCTCCGGCGTTCGTGAACGAAGTCACTGCGGAAATCATCCGCGGCAACGGCGAGAAGCTCCCCGTTTCGAAAATGCCCGTCGATGGCGTTTTCCCGACCGGCACGACCAAGTTCGAAAAGCGCGACCTCGCACTCGCGATTCCGTCCTGGAATCCGGAAACTTGCGTCCAGTGCGGCAAGTGCGCGATGGTCTGTCCGCATGCAGCGATTCGCCTGAAAGTCGTCGACGAGGCGGAACTTGCCTCCGCGCCGGAAGGTTTCAAGGCGACCGCCGCCAAGGGTTACAAGCTCGAAGGTTCCGCAAAGCCGATGTTCGTCATCTCCGTTTCGAGCTATGACTGTACGGGCTGCGGCGTCTGCGTCCAGGCCTGTATCGGCAAGGACAAGGCGGATCCGGCGAAGAAGGCCATCAACATGGTTCCGCAGGAACCGGTGAAGGTCCAGGAAGGCAAGTGCTGGGACTTCTTTGTGGATCTTCCGGAATTTGACCGCACGAAGGTGAACAAGAGCCTTGTCAAGCAGGCGATGCTCCTCGAACCGCTCTTCGAGTTCAGCGGCTCCTGCGCGGGTTGCGGCGAAACGGCATATGTCCGTCTGGTGAGCCAGCTCTTTGGCGACCGGATGATCGTGGCGAATGCGACGGGCTGCTCTTCCATCTATGGCGGAAACCTGCCGACTACTCCGTGGGCAAAGAACAAGGATGGCCGCGGCCCGACATGGGCGAACAGCCTCTTCGAGGACAATGCGGAATTCGGTCTCGGAATGCGCCTTGCCGTAACGAAGCATGCGCACCAGGCGCTGAGCCTTCTCGACGAATGCGCCGAGCATCACCCGGAAGCGGTTACCGCCGAACTCGTGAACGCGCTCAAGACGCAGGAACAGAAGGATGAAGCGGGAATTGCCGCCCAGCGCGCAAATGTCGCGAAGCTGAAGGAAGCTCTTTCCAAGGTCTCTGACTGCGAAAAGGCCGCAAGCCTCCGCGACGAATTCGCGGACTATCTGGTCAAGAAGTCCGTGTGGATTATCGGTGGCGACGGCTGGGCCTACGACATCGGCTACGGTGGACTTGACCACGTGATGGCGACGGGCGAAAACGTGAACATCCTCGTGCTTGACACGGAAGTCTATTCGAATACCGGTGGACAGGCTTCCAAGGCGACGAACCGCGGCGCGGTCGCTCTCTTTGCCGCGGCGGGAAAGCGTGCGGGCAAGAAGGATCTGGGGCTTATCGCGATGAGCTACAAGAACGTCTATGTCGGACGCGTCGCCATTGGCGCGAACGATGCCCAGACGCTCAAGGTGTTCCAGGAAGCGGAAGCGCATGACGGTCCGTCCCTCATCATCGCATACTGCCCGTGCATCAACCACGGTTTCGACCTGAACAACCAGCTCGCTCACCAGAAGATGGCCGTGGATTCCGGTTACTGGACGCTTTTGCGTTACAACCCGGACCTCGTCCTCGAAGGAAAGGCTCCGCTGATTCTCGATTCGAAGAAGCCGTCGATTCCGGTGAAGGAATATATCTACACCGAGAACCGCTACAAGGCCCTGACCCGTTCGAAGCCCGAAGTGGCCGAAAAGCTCGCCGAAGACCTCCAGAAGGAAGTCGATGCCCGCTTTGCGTTCTACGAGGAAATGGCGAAGGACGCTGTCGTCTAACGGTTTTCCCGATTTGTGAAAAAAGGCTCCGCTTCGCGCGGAGTCTTTTTTATCGGATTCCTTTTACCATTGGCAAGTGCGTTCGATGGCGGCATTCTGGAGAATCCAGTCCGTAGCGAAACCGTGCTGCGCTTCGCAGTTCCATCGGCAGCCCGGATGTTCTTCGATGCATTTTGAAATGGCCTTTTGGGAACATCCCGACAGGCAAATTCCGATAACGGCTGCTAAAACGAGAATGGTGACTTTTTTCATGGCGAAACCTCTTGGTTGAATTTTCCTTGCGGAAAATAATAGGTTTTGCCAAGATTTTCTGTGTCGCCTGCGAAGGGACATTTTATCCGCGAAGGGGAATGCCCTTGTCGCAAGGATGGGATGAATTACTTCCCGAACAAAAACTTTCGGAGCGGTTCGTAGTGCGCACCGCAAAAGCCGAAGTACATCTCCCTGTAATTCCAGATGGCGTTTCCGATATCATACCGCTTGAACACTTCCTGCACGTCGCGGAACCATTTGACCGTTTCGCGGGAATCGGCAAGGTCGATGACCCCGTATTCGCCGCAGTAGAGCGGCACCTTTTGAAGCCTGGCGTATTCGACGGCGTCTTTCAGGAAGTCGGCGAAAAATTCGGGTCCCATTGTCCTTGCGTTAGAGCGGAAGAGGTTTTCGCCGGCAAGTCCCAGGCATTCGGTATTCTTGCGGAAAAATTCCATGTCCGTCGTGTAGGGAATGTCCTTTCCGTTGTCGAGCGCCTTGACCCAGGGAGCCTTCTGGTGCGTAAAGAGAAGCGGTTCGTAAAGGTGGAACGTGTAGATGACGTTTTCCGTGGGCGGAGGCAGGAGCCTCGAAACGTATGCCGCGCTGTTCCAGCAGACGCCACCGTAGATGATGGGCGTTCTCGTTGCGTTTCTCCGGATGGTTTCTATCGCCTTGGCGATTAGTCCGTTCCAGGGTTCGATAAAGGAAATGTCCGTCACCTCGTTCAAAAGTTCAAAGGCGACGTTCGTCTCCGACGCGTAGCGCTTGGATACGCGGTCCCAAAGGTTCAAGAAGCGTTCCCTTGCCGAGGCGCTTTCGAAAAGATTGTTCCTTTCCGCGTTCCCGAAGTCGTTGAAGTCGTAGCCCGCCGTCTTGTGCAGGTCGAGGATTACATTTAGCCTGTACGAATTTCCCCATTGGATGGCCCGGTCGAGATACTTGAAGTTTTCGTCGAGAGGCTCGCCGGAATCCGTTTCGAGCAGTTCGTAGTCGAAGGGAAGACGCACATGGTCAAAGCCCCAGGCTGCAATTCGCTCGAAATCCCTTTCGGTGACGAACGACTCGTAGCGGTCTTTCGAATGGTCGCACTGGGAAAGCCAACCGCCCAGATTCATGCCCTTTTGAAACGCGATCATGGGGAAATCCTCGAATTATCTTGTACGAAACTTCTTGAAGGAGGCGCGCCTGGAAAATTCGCGGCGCGGTTCTCTTTTCGGCGCGAGGCGAATTTCGCGGTCGCTGATGACGATGCGTCCCTGGCGGAAAAGCCCGCCGATGATTTTCTTGAACGCTTTCTTGGAAACGCCGAATTCCTGCTGAATTTCTTCGGGCGAACTGTTGTCCGAAAAGGGGAGCGAACCGCCGGCCTCTTCGAGCTTCTTCATGATGTCCTTGGCGTTGTCCATCGTCGCATGGTAGCCGATAGGCTTCAGGCTGAGCGCGATCAGCCCGTCCTCGCGAATGTTCTGGATGTAGCCTTCGCCGATGTCTCCGATTTCGAAGGTGTCCGTATTGTTCGGGTCGAGATGGAGCCTTCCTGTGTAACGGTAATCGACAAGAAAATCGACATGGTCCGGCGCAACGTCATAGACGGCCAAGGAGACTTTTTGCGAAACGTGAAGGTCTCTCGGGTCGCGGTCGATAAACGCCTTGATCTTTTCGGTGGCGACGATTCGCGCGGTCCGTTCGTCTTCGAGAATGAACACGACGCAGCGGTCTCCCGGGCGGAGCGTTCCCAGCTGTTGCTTATACGGAAGCATCAGGTCCTTGTCTAGGCCCCAGTCGAGAAACGCGCCGATGTCGTTTACGTCCTTGACTTCCAGAACGGCAAATTCGCCGACCGTCGCGTAGGGCTCTTCGGTTGTCGCGATGGGACGGCCTTCGTTATCGACATAGATGAAAACTTCCAGCTCATCGCCTTCGCGCAAGTCCCTTGGCGCTTTCGATGCCGGCAACAGAACGCGTCCACCGCTTTCGACTTCCAGGTAGAAGCCTTGCGGCTTTTGGCTTTCGACTCGGGCGTATTCAAAGTGACCAATGTGCATAGTGACCTCGGAAGGAAAGTTAGAAAAGGATTTGAAAGGAAAGAGATTCTTCCAACTCGGAATATCCTACATTGGCCTATGCTCTCGCAAGAAATTTCTTGCCTTGAAGGCGAAACGGATATACTTTATGAATGTGACCGGAAAAGAGCTTCGGCGAAAGGTTCGCGCAAGGCCTAGGCCTTCGGAACTCGTAGATGTTTCCTTCCGAGGTTCCCGGTTTCATTAAAGTCTGCCTCTTCTGGGGCGGACTTTTTTGCTTTTTCCCGAATCGAAAATCCTAGGGCTCGAATTTCAGGCGTTCCGTCTTGCCGGGAGCAAAGGAGCCCAGGCGGTAGGTGAAGGCCGTGAAGTGGTTCAGTTCTTCGAACGCCTCGATGACCGTGGGATCTTTCGGGTTGCCGAGGAGGGACGCGTAAAAGATGTATCCCCAGGGCTTGTCCGGGTTCGGGCGGCTTTCGATGCGCGTCATGTTGATCCCTCTCTTGGCGAACGCGCCGAGAGCTCCGTAGAGCGAACCGGGCTTGTCGTCGTTGGAAAGTTCAAAGAGAATGACCGTCTTGAGACTTGCGTTCGGGGAAACGGGGACAGGTTCCTTCTGGATGGCGTAAAATCGGGTGAAGTTTACGCCCTGGATGTTTTCGAGATTCGACTGGAGAACGTCTAGACCGTAGAGCCTTGCCGCGTATGAGCTTGCGATTCCTCCGTCGGTGAGGTTCTTTCGTCTGGCGACTTCTTCCGCGGAACCCGCCGTGTCGAAGAATACGACCTTTTCGATGTCCGGATGTTCGCTAAAGAAGCGGCTGCACTGGGCGAGCGCTTGCGGATGGCTCATGACGCGACGAATCGTCTGGAGATTCGCCCCCTTGTTTGCGCAGAGGCAATGCTCGATCTGCAGCTTGACTTCGCCGACAATCGGATGGCGCCACTTGGCGAGCAGATCGTAGTTCTCGTAGATGGATCCCGCGGTCGAGTTCTCGATGGGAATGGCGCCACCGTCTGCGGAGCCGGTTTCTATCGCCCGGTAGATTTCCTCGAAAGTGTCCATCGGAAGAACTTCGATGTCCTTTCCGAAGAGATAGTGGGCCGCGCATTCGCTGTATGCGCCTCGACGTCCCTGGAACGCGATTTTCTTTTTCATTGGATTCTCCGTGCGCCCTTGTAGCGCGGTTGCCAATAGGAATCGGCGAGAGGGCTTATCATGACTCCGCGCGACGTGCTCGCGTGGGTGAAGTTTCCGTCGCCGAGATACACTCCGACGTGATCGACGCCGCTTCCTCCGCCAAAGAACACGAGATCTCCCGTCTGCAAGTTTTCCTTCTTGACCTTTTTCCCCATCTGGAACATTTGCGTGGAGCTGTGGGGAAGCGAGATTTCCGCCTTTTCCCTGTAGATGTTCATGACGTAGCCGGAACAGTCCGTTCCGCTCCTTGACGCCTTGCCGTATTTGTAGGGCGTTCCGAGCCATGGCTTTACGACGGTCATCCAGTCGGCTACTTCTCCCGTCGCGTTCTGGAGCATCCTTTCCGCGGTCTTTTCCGATTCCGAAAAACGGTAGGATGCAGAGTCCCGGTCGTAGCTCGGGCGCGGCGGCATGGTGCACGACATGACAAGAAGAATCGGGGCGAAACCCAGGATGGAACGGAAAGCATTCATCGCGCTAAATCTAAAAAAAAGAGCGTACGATTGTTATATTAAGGGCCATGGACAGCGGAATGATCGATCTTCTCCTGAAGTACAACACGAACGCCCCCCGTTATACGAGCTACCCTCCGGCGAACCTTTTCCATGCGGCAAGGGACAAGGCGCAAATCGAACGCGTGTGGCGGAAGTCCAACGAGCTTTGGCCGAAAAACGTGAGCTTCTATTTTCATGTCCCCTTTTGCGCAAGGCGTTGCCTTTTTTGCGGATGCACGTCGGAACTTTTGCCGACTGTCGAATTCCGCGACCGCTATTTTCGCGCCCTCTTTCGGGAAATGGACGAGAAGCTTCCGTGGATAGATTCGAAGCGTACCGTGACCCAAGTCCATTTTGGCGGCGGGACTCCGACGAGCGTTCCCTATTCCTTCCTGGAATCCGTCTTGGATAGGCTCAGGGAGCGTTTTGACTTTTCTCCCCGGGCAGAGATTGCCATCGAATGCAATCCGGCAAGCATCGACGAGGCCCGCTTGGAGGAACTCGCGCGCATCGGATTTAACCGCGTGAGCTACGGAATCCAGGACTTCGATCCCCAGGTGCTTCGAAATGTCGGGCGGGAACCTTCGCTCTTGCCGGTGAAGGAACTCTTGCGGATTTCCCGGGAACTGAATTTTTCGGGCATCAACCTGGACCTGATTTACGGTCTGCCGTCCCAGACGGAAGCCGGATTTTACGGAAGCGTGGAATCCGCGATCGAGGCCCGTCCGGACAGGATCGCGCTTTACAGCTACGCCCATGTTCCCTGGGTCAAGAAAGCGCAGAAGACACTGGAACGGTTTGAACTTCCTTCTCCCCACAAGAAACTGGAATTCTTCCTCAAGGCGCGGGAGATGTTCAAGAATGCGGGATTTAGGGATGTCGGGATGGATCATTTTGTCTTGCCGGAAGATTCGCTATCGCTTGCGCTTCGGGAAGGGAAACTGCATCGGAATTTCCAGGGATACTGTACCCGGGAAACGACTGGCGAAGTCTATGCTTTCGGCTCAAGCGCCATTACGCAGCTAGATAACGCCTATTCGCAAAACGTTCACGAAAGCGTGAAATACGTGGAGCTTCAGGAAGCGGGCCTGCTTTCGGAAATCCGCTGCGAAGAGCTCTCGTTCGAAGAACGCGTCATTCGGGATGTCATCGAGCGGCTGATGTGCAACCGCCGACTTCAGGTGACGGATACAGAGAAAAGCGTTGTCGGTTCCGGTTGGGAGCGGCTTCTTGCCTTGGAGCGGGACGGACTCCTGGTGAAAAAGTCCGAGTCGGAAATCGAAGCGACGGAACTCGGAACGCTCGTCATCCGGTATCTCGCGATGCAGCTCGATCCGCTGATGCAAAAGACGAAGCGCGAAGGCGTCTTTTCCCAGACGATTTGAAATTTGAGAGTGGAGTGTGGAGCGTTGAGAGTGGAGAGAGCGGATCGCTTCGCTTTTCTAAGCTCCAAGATCTCCTAACTAAGCTCTGAACTGCGGAATGGATTCTATCGGCTCTTTCAGAGCCTCCAGAATGACGCCGGGCGGTAAAGGTTCGTTATGTCGAACGACAGTCTCGTTACGCCGTCATCCTGGAGGGAGCACCGCGACCGACCTGTCTGCCGACAGGCAGGTAGGATCCATGGTCAGAACTT
>CAVKYI010000043.1:0-16693 GCA_963660435.1 Sodaliphilus sp. | reverse complement strand
GCGCGAAGCGTCGCAACCAAATTTTTGAAAATTGAATTTTTAGAGGTGACCAAAATATATATTTTATGGCCTGATATGCTAAAACGAATTCTTGTCCTCCTCGGCGCGTTCTTTTCCGTGTTTGCGTTTGCCGCCCCGACGCCTATCATCGGAACGGTTGTCGAGTCGGAATCGGACCATGTGCTTTCTTCGGTGGCGATTCTCTACGAGTCGGGCAGGTCGCTTGGCGAGACGGATGGAAACGGACGCTTCGAGCTTACCGCGGATTCCCGGAGCGCGAAACTCGTTTTTGCCAAGGACGGTTTCGATACGCTGCATGTCTCGCTCGACGATTTTGCGGATCTCTTCGATATCGTCGTCGTGATGCATCCGAACGTGCGGAATCTCGGCGAAAGTACGATTATCGGCGGCGGGAGCAGGGTCGAGTGGAGCGAACCTTCGCACATCACGGTCGAAAAACTCGAAGATGTCGTCGGGATGCGCTTTGACCTCGCGGAACTTATGTCCTCGTTCGAGGGCGTTTCGGGTCAGAAGGATTTTTCGAGCGATCTTTTCTACGACGGTTCGCGTGCGGAAGAAGTCGGTTACCACTTGGGACGGCTTCGCATTCCGAACATGCGGCATCTCGATATCGGATTTCCGGGAAACCTCTCCGTCATCAACCCGCATCTTCTGAAATCCGTCGAAATCTACGACAACTACGGGGAAGGTCCCGTGGGACAGGGCCTTGCCACTTCTGTCGATTACATTCCGGAAACCCTTTCTGGCGAGGATTTCGAAATCGGGCTTTCGGCGGGGACGACCATGCGCGAAGTGACTGTCGGCGGACCCTTCCTCTTCTGGGATTCCTTCCGCTTCAGCTTCCGTTTTCTGGATGCCGAAATGCTCAAGAACATGGGCGAAAAGTTCTTTACCGAGTTTCGCAAGCGCGATTCGAGTTGCGACGACTGTTCCACGGAAAATTCGGACTCGTTCAGTCTTACGTCCTATGACCTGTTCGCGCAGCTCGCCGGGCACGATTCCCTGGACAACCGCTGGATGGTGAACGGCGTTTACAGCAGCGACGAATATGTGATTCGCCAGGACACGACGACTTCGCTCGAAACGTCGAACAGCGTCGATATCATCCGCGGGCATCGGACATACGGGGTTCTCGGTTTTGAATACGCATCCGCTCTCGGAACGAGCTTCCATGCCGGGGTTGTTCGCGAGGAAGCTTCCGATACGCTCCGCGATACGACCGGCTACCGCCAGGACGCTCTTCCCGAAAACGCGACATTCATCGACGGCTACGAACAGGAAAAGACTACTTTTTCCGCGGGAATGGACAGGAAGTTTCCCGGACATCTTTTCGGAGCGGATCTTTCCGGCGCGATTCTTTACGAACACCACTTCGTGACGAGAAAGTGGCCCGATTTCTCGAAGACACAAAAGACCGAGCTTAACACGGGAGTCCTTTCGGGGTCGAGTCGCCTGACTTGGACAAGCGAGGCGCAAAAGACGATACTCGCGTTTGGCGCCCTGGCGGACTTTCACGGCCACGGATCGCCGATGCTTTCGCTCGATTTTGACAGGAACCTTTCGGCAGGGGCTTCCGGAGTTCTTCCGGGCGAAGGATTTCGGCTGTTTGGAAATGCCGCCTGGCGGGGCGATTTCCGGGAGTCCTGGTCGGACGGAAAGCTCGAAAGCGATATCGTGACGGGATCTTCGGCAAAGTTCGGTGCGGGATTTTCGAAAAAGCGCTTTAGCGTCAGCGGGCATGGCTTTGGACGGTTCTACCTGAATCCGGAATTGCCCGTTCCGCTCGCCTATGCGCATTACCGCGAACTGTCAAGTGCCGACAACGCCTGGGTTCTCGGGGCGGCGGCGAAGGTCGAGGCGCGGACCCTGCATCATTTCGCCCTGGGATTGAATCTTTCGTCTGTCTATGGCGAATACTCGCTAGACGATGGACGCTCTCTCCCGTGGGAGGCGAATTCCCGGCTGGACATGGCGACGTCGCTACGCTACTATCCGCGGAAGGATTCCCTGGTGTCGGTGATTCTCACGCACCATGCCGGATGGCATCGTCCGCTCTACTATTACAGAATCAAGCCTTCGAGTTCTTCGACAGGCGTTCTCGGGACAAGGGAAATCCGCGACTATAACGAGTTTACGGATCTTTTTCGCACGGACGTCCGGGTGAATCTTGACTTGCCGGGGCGCCTCTTCTTCTTCCGGAAGGTGCGTTTTTATGTCGAAGCGGACAATGTGTTTTCCGCGCTTGACATCGATGCCTTGAAATTCCTGGGGGCGGACAATGCGCGGGAACGTTCGCAGGTATCGAGGGATATCGACGGTCGCTCCTCGAACGGCTTTGACTTGGTTCCCTTCATGGCGAAGGGCATGGGCATCTATCTGCAGTTCGGCGTCGAGGCGAACTTTGCGATTTAGCGTCTTGGCGGTTCTTTGCCTGTCGTTATGGGTTGCCGTCTCTTCCGAAGAAGCCGTATTCTCTCCGAAGCGTCCGGAAAGACCCTTGCGCTTTTGTCGGGTATATGCCGAGTGGGAAAAATTTGTGCGCAATGATTCCTCCTATGTGGAAATAACGCATTTTCCGTCAGTCTCTCTGGACTTGCGGTATGCGACTTTCGAAAATATCACGGGGCACGATCTGTATTGCGGAGCGAAGCGCGCCTACCTGAAGCGCGATGCCGCCGAAAAGTTTCGCAAGGCGATTCGTCTGTTGCGAAAGGAAAGACCCGGCTACCGCTTTGTCGTCCTTGACGCTTCTCGACCTGTCTATGCGCAGGCAAAGCTTCGGGAAACGGTTGTCGGAACGCCTTTTAGCGACTATGTTTCGAATCCGCGGCGAGGCAGCGTGCACAATTTCGGATTCGCGCTGGACTTGACTCTTGCGGATTCTTCCGGCGTTCTCCTTGACATGGGCACGGATTTCGATTCCTTTGAAAGCCGAGCGGGAAAGAGAGGCGAGGCCGAGGCGCTAGAAAAAGGAAGTCTCACGGCGTCGCAAATCGAAAACCGCGAACTCCTCCGCCGCATAATGTGCGGTGCGGGTTTTTTGCCGCTCGCTTCGGAGTGGTGGCATTTCAACGCGATAGCGTCTAGAAAGATTCGGGCAACTGGCGAACTCCCGCCCTTTTGAGGCGATCGTTGCAGGCGACGCCTAGACCGATATCTGGAATCGGATCGACCAGGATCAGCTTGTTTTTCGGGTTGTCCATTTGGCGCATCATCGCGTAGAGATTTGCCGTCGCTTCCTTCAGGTCTCCGGATTCCGAAAGATTGACCGTCGGCGGAATGACGGATTCCTGCTTGCCGAACGCGATTCGAACGGTTTCGCTTGGAATCCTGGCATTTGCGGGAAGGGAACCGTAAAACAGCGGGACTTGCGGCCGGTAGTGTCTATCGATCATTCCCGGTGCGGGCATCGGACCCTTGGGATTCGACTTGGAAGCATGGATGGTGACGCTTCCCGTGACAGCCTTTACCATTTCGGACGTGATTCCGCCGGGTCTCAGGATGACGGGCTCTCCGTTTGGAAAGGCGACGATCGTGCTTTCGACGCCGACCTGGCAAGAGCCTCCATCGACAATTCCGTCGATTGCATCGCCGAGCTGCTCCGCGACATGCGCTGCCGTTGTCGGGCTGACATGCTGGAAGAGGTTCGCGCTGGGAGCCGCGAGCGGAACACCGGAAAGTCGGATGATTTCTTGAGCGACGGGATGACTGGGAAAGCGCACGGCGACAGTCGGAAGACCGCTTGTCGCAAGGTCCGGAATCCTTTCCGTCTTGGGAAGGACAAGCGTCATCGGGCCGGGCCAATAGGCTTTCGCTAGCGCTAGCGCCTTTTCGGGAATTTCGGCGGCAACGTCCCGTAATTCGTCGAATGCCGAAATGTGTACAATCAGCGGGTCGAAGTGCGGACGCTTTTTCGCTTCGAAAATCCTGGCGAGCGCGTTCGTGTCAAAGGCGTTCCCGGCGAGGCCGTAAACAGTCTCGGTGGGAATCGCGACAATGCCGCCGTCCTTGAGAATTTTCGCGGCGTCTTCGGGGGTGGTCCATGGAGGGAACATTTTACGCTTCGGGTTGTCTGTCTTCGGACTTGCTTTCGAAAATCGCGTCGCATGCCGAATTGAACCGTTTCCAGATCTTGTCGGATTCCTTGCGGGGAACCGCGCCGATTTCCTTCCAGTGGCGACGGAGCTGCTTTACGACGTTCATCGCTTCGCGGCGGGTGTCCTCGGTAAGGCTTTCGAGCAGGCGTTCCGCTTCTTCGCAAAGGCGGAGCTTGTTCTGCAGGTTGTTTTCACGCGCCTGTTCCTGGATGTCGAGCTGGTCGCGGCGACGGTTGAAGAAGTCGTCGCAGGCGTTTCGGAATTTTTTGTACAGTTCCTGCTCTTCGACGCCTGTCCGGGGAAGTTCTCTCCAGTCGGATTGCAGCTTCTTTACCGTTTCCGCGCTTTCGTTCGAACCGGCTGTCTCGACGAGAGAGGCTACTGTCGAAATCATGGAAAGCTTTTTTGCCTTCGCTTCGCTTGCCATTTTCCGGAATCCGGGATCGACTTCCGCGCGCTTTTCGGCAAACTTGTCGAGAATGGCGCTGTATCTATCCCAAATCGCATCGACTTTTTCTTTTGGCACCATGCCGATGCCTTTCCATTCCTCGATGATGGCTCTGACGGCTTTCAGGGATTCCGGATCCTGCGGATTGAAATCCATCGCTTCGAGCTTTTGGCACAGGGCTTCTTTCGCTTCGAGGTTTTGTGTCTTGGCCTGGTCCATTTCCTCGAAGTGGGCGCGCTTGCGAGTGAAGAACGCGTCGCAGGCGCTGCGGAAACGGTTCCAGATTTCTTCGGACTTCGAACGGGGAACAGGTCCGGATTCTTTCCATTGCTCCTGCAGCTTGCGGAATTCGCCCGAGGTCGCGTTCCAGTCCGCTGATTCGGAAAGCGATTCCGCCTTTTCGCAGAGCGCTATCTTCTTTTGATAGTTCGCTTCGCGGAGAATGTCTTCCTGCTTGACGAATTCCCGGTGCTTGCCGTAAAAGGCTGTCTCCGCGTTGCGGAAACGGTCCCAAATCTGCTGGACGTTTTCTTTCGGAACCATGCCGATGGTCTTCCATTTTTCCTGGAGTTCCTGCATGGTCCTGTATTTGTCGCGCCAGTTGGTTTCGCTTTCCCTTGAAAGCTCTTCCACCTGTCTGCAGATGTTTTCCTTTTCGGCGAGGTTCTTTCGGCGTTCTTCTTCCTGCTCCTTGACGAATGGTTCGCACTTGGCGGTGATTTCTTCGAAGAGCGCACGGAACTTGTCGCGGTATTCGTTAAAGCGTGCCGCGGAAACGGGTCCGATCGCTTTCCACTGGTTTGTCAGACTGCGCAACTTTGACAATGTTTCACGGCTCGCATCGCTTTGGGCTAGAGCGGACATTTCCTCGAGAATGGCTTCCCGGTCGTGTTCGTTGTGCCAGGATTCCCATTCCTGCATTTCCTTGAAGCGTTCTGTCGCTTCCTGGTATTCTTTCCAGATTTCCTTGTAGCGGAACTTGTCTTCGCCGACGATTTCCTTCCATGACTTGTAGGCTTCGCGGAGCTTTTGCGAAATTTCCTTGAAGTCTCCGTTTTCGTCGATCTTCCTTACGCTTTCGATGATCGCGTGGAGTTTTTCCGCGTTGGCGTTGAAGAGCCTTTCTTCGGCTTCGCGCTTTTCGGCGAGTCTTTCGGCGATCTTGCTTCTGAGCGCATTGTATGTCTGGAGTTCCGGGTCGTCCCCTTCCATGAGAGGCATCGATTCCCACTTGCGTACAAGCGCCTTGACCTTGTGTTCCGTGGTCCTGGAATAGTCGTCGGATTCGGAAAGGAGCGAAAGCTGGGCGAGAATTTCGGCACGGGAAGCCTTGCTTTCGGGGGAATCCGGCGAACTTGCCGTTTCGTTCCGAGAAAGGCGGTTGAAGCGTTCGACGGACATCTTGAAGAGACCCGCGATTGCCGATTCCGGATTGTCGTTTGCCGCTTCGAACTTGGCGACGAGTTCTTCGATGGCTTCCTTGTTTTCGGATGCGCCCGTTTCGAGCAGCCTGTCTATCTGGGCGAGAATGCCTTCGAGTTCCTTTTGCCTGTTCGCCTTCGCGTCGCTTTCGGCTTTTTCCCTGTCGATGCGTGCCTGTTCTTCCGCCCGGCGGTTCTCGTAGCTAGCGATGACCCGGTCGAGATCCGCCTGTGCCGGTCCCATTCCGAGTTCGGCGGCCATCTGGAGAATCTTGTCGAATTCCGCCTTGTTCGTCATGAAGTCCTTTGCGTCCGAAAGGCGTTGCGCCTGCTGGATGATGGCGTCCCGCTTGTGGAAAAGGAGGAGCATCTCGTTTTTCTCTTTTTCCTGTTGGGTAGGCTTTTGCATTTCCTTGCGCTTTTCCGCGGCTTTTTGACGGACGCTCGTGTGGCGCGAGTTCTGTGCGATGTTTTGCAGCATGCTTTCGCGGTCGATCCGTTCGAGGGCCGCCATGGCGATTTCCGCTTTCGCGTCCTTGAGCGCGACAAGTTCGAGAGAACTCTGTCTTGTCGTCGAGCGGACAAGCGAAAGTCTCAGCTCGGAATTCGGCATGGACTTTAACAGGTCGTCGGCTAGGCGTGTTCCCGCGACTATCGATATGGCGTCGAGTTCCTTCTTTCCGGGAATCTCGCGAAAGTTCCTGAGATGGTCGGCGAGGATTTCCTGCAGACGGGTTTCCGCGTCGTGCCTGTTCGAAAGATCTGTTTCGGATGCGAGAATCTTTTGGAGAATGTCCGCGTCGGCAATCTTGCGGATAGCGATGTTCCGGATCTTCGGGTCGGTATCGCTTGTCGCGACGCTTGCGAGGGCGCTCGGATTCGAAGCGTCTAGCCTTGCGACGGCGGCTGCCCGGATTTCGGGGTTGGAATTCTGCCAATCGGGTCTAAATAAATTAAAAAATCCCATAGAGAGTTCTCCAAAACAGGGTGTGCCGGATGGCACACGGACTAGATTCAATCTAAATAAAATTCCCGGGATAAATCGATGCCCTTTCGCAAAAAGGTTCGAAAAACGCAAAAGAGCTATCTTTTGTGCATGGTGAAAAGAGTTCCGAGAACATTGCCGCCGGGCGACATTTCCGCAGCGAAAGACGTAAACGCCTTTTCCGCTTTTTGCGAAGTTCTTGTTCCGCAGTCTCCGATGGCCTTTACCTACGGGGTTCCGGCGGGGGAGAGACTCTCGCGGGGGAGCGTGGTGTGGGTGCAGCTGGCGAAGAGAAAGCCTACCCTCGGCGTCGTGTCCCGCCTGTTTTCGGAGCGGCCCGGTTTTTCGAAGGCGAAACCTGCCGTTTCCCATGCTTCGGGGTATGCTTTCGGGGAGCGCTTCATGGAAAAGCTCGAATGGGTCTCCTCTTACTACATGGCGTCTCCGATGCAATCGCTGGGCGTGTTTCTGCCCAGGGATTTTGGAGCGTATCTGGATGCGTCGCTCGTTTCCGTGTCGGAACTGCCGGATGCTCCTTTGCGACAGAAAATGTCATCCGATTTTCCCCCGCTTACGGAAGAGCAGAGGGTGGCGCTCAAGCGTTTGCGGGAACTTCTGGACGGTTCCGGGTTTCGCGGAGCGCTGCTCCACGGGGTAACGGGAAGCGGAAAGACCCGAATCTATATGGAGCTTGCGAAAAGCGCACTTTCTTTCGGGAAAAGGGTTCTTGTCCTTGTGCCGGAAATCGGTCTTGCGCCGCAGACGGCGACACGCTTTTCGGAATTTCTGGGATTTGAAGTTCCCGTCATCCATTCCGCGCTGTCCGCTCCGAAGAAGCGAGCCGCCTGGGTTTCCATCCTTGCGGGGAGGGCGAAGATTGTCGTCGGAACGCGCAGCGCGATTCTCTCTCCGTTTGAATATGACCTCGCGATTCTTGACGAGGAACACGACGCGTCCTACAAGCAGGAGGATTCCGCTCCGCGATACCATGCGAGAAATATCGCCTTGCACGAAGCGTACAAGTTCGGGGCTCTTGTCGTTCTGGGAAGCGCGACGCCTTCGCTCGAAACTTTCCTTGCGGCGAAAAACGGAAACCTGGAATATCTCGTTCTCTCGAAGCGTGCAACGGCAATGGAATTGCCAAAAGTCCGAATCGTCGATATGAAAAAGAAGTCCCGATTGCAGGATTCTTCGCTTCTCCTTTCGAGCGAATTGCGGGAAGCGCTTACGGAAACCGTGGATCGTGGCGACCAGGCGATCATCCTGATGAACCGGCGCGGATATTCCAAGACGAGACTCTGCGCGGAATGCGGCGAGCCGCTCGTCTGCCCGGAATGCAAGGTGCCGCTTGTCTTTCACAAGCAGTATGGCGGTCTTCTGTGCCATTATTGCGGAAGGCTCCTTTCGCTCGGCGTGAAATGTCCTTCTTGCGGTTCTTCGGAATTTGAATTTGCCGGAGGCGCAATCGAAAAGCTCGAAGAGGAAGTCGCGGAATGGGTCCCGACAGCGAAAGTCGTCCGGATGGATCGGGATACGACGGCAAGCGTGGGGGCCGCGGAGAGGATTCTTTCCGATTTCCGCGAAAGAAAGTATTCGGTTCTTCTCGGCACGCAAATCGTGGCGAAGGGCCACGATTTTCCGGGCGTCCAGCTCGTGGGCGTCGTGGGCGCCGATTCCGGCGCCGGCGTGCCGGATTTCCGTTCCGGTGAAAAGCTCTTTGAACTTTTGAGCCAGACATCGGGTCGCGCCGGGCGTTCGCGGGTCGGTGGGCAGGTTATCTTGCAGACGAACAATCCCGACGACCCGGTGATTCGATTTGCCGTTGCGCACGACTATTCGGGCTTTGCGAGAGAAGAGCTTGCGGCTCGGTTCGAGGCGCATTATCCGCCGTATTCCAAGATCGCGACGATCGAAATCGGGCACAGGGATCCCGAATTTCTGGAAAGACATTCCCGGATCCTTGCCGACAGGCTGGCGCAAAACGCAAGGCTCGAGGTACTCGGTCCCGTTGACGCCTACATTTCGCCGTTGCGCGACACTTACTGGAAACACATCCTTGTCAAGGCGAGTCTTTCGTCCGACATTCGCCGCGCTCTTTCGGATTTGCCTGCGGATCTCGACATCCGCGTAAACATCGACCCGATGTGAGACTATTCAGAACTCAGTCGAGAGATCTTTGAGCTTGGAGTTGCAAAGCGGTCCGCTTTACTTTTAAGCCTAGATGTATGCGATTCTAAAATCTAAGTTCTAAGCTCTAAGTTCTGACTTTCCTCCAGGATGACTGCTTATCGCACAAGCCTTTACCGGTCGCTTAACGAACTATCAACAATCCACCCTCCACGCTTCACACTCAACCTCACCTAAGCTCTAAGTCCTGACTGGCAGATCCCGACTAATAAAAAAAAAACGCCCCCGGAGGGGCGCTTCGAAACCTTTCGGTTTTCGGCTAGTTGATCTTTCCGATCAGATTTCCGTTGAATTCGAAATCGCGGGACGTGCCGTAGCTGTGCGCACCGAACGAAAGCGTGAAGCGCTTGGAAAGAGGCTTTTCGATGTAGAAGGCCGCGAGAACGTCCTTGATGTGCTTCTTGTCCTTGTCCGCATATTCCGTCTCCTGTCTGTCGTGGATGTATTCCGCTTCGAGGATGATGCGATAGTCGCGCGGCGTAAAGAGAAGACCGCCGGTAATCGGAGCGACCATGTCGATCGAACGCGTATGCTTCTTGCCGTTTGCGTCGCGGTAGGTCTCTTCGGCGTCGATTCCCATAAGGGCGCCTTCGAGGAAGAGATAGGCGAGGCCGTTCACGATAGGCGTCTTGCCTTGGAGAGCGATCGTATGGCGGATGTCCGCATCGTCATCGTGAACCAGGTCGAATACGTTCGTGCGGTATCCGAGGTCGAGGTTCAGGAATTCGATGCCGGAAAGATCGTGGAAGCGGAACATCAGGCGGAGATCGCCCGTGTTGAGGTTCGGTGTCGTGCTGACAAGGGCGATGTCCATCGTCATTGTCTCGGTCGGCGTGAGCGTGAACTGCAGCGCGTTCTCGCTGTTTGTACCGGACTTGAATCCGTTGTAGTAGCCATCGACGTAGTTTCCGAAATAGTCACCGTTCTTCTGGGTGAATTCCCAGCGCCCAAGCTTGAACGCCAGGTATTTCGTATGCTGTTCCGCCCAGGCTTCGTGAATTTCGAAGAGGTCCCTGTATTCGTAGGTGTCCAGCGCTTTTCCGCTTGCCGTGTGGCGCGCATGATACTGGTTGTCCATCAGATCGCCCGGATACATCCAGACGAGGATGCGACCGTTGAAGTCGTTCGAATGGGTTTCAAGACCGAGGTTCGCGCGTCCCCACCACTCTTCGAAGTTGTCGCTGTTCTTGTCGTCTTCGCTTGTCCAGAGAACCTTGCCCGCCTGGATTTCGAAGCTCGCGTTGATGTCGAAGACGAATTCGCCCGCCTTGAATAGCGGTTCCTTCTTCGCTTTTTTCTTTTCTTCGGTCCCGGCTGCCGCCATGGAGTAATCCGCTGCGGGGGCTTTCGGGGTTTCCGCTTTCTTCGTCGTGTCGGCTGCGGCGACTTTTGCCGTGTCGGCTGCTTCCGCCTTGAGAGAATCTGCGCCCTGCGCGGTAGCCTTGGCTGTTTCCGCGGCTGTGGAATCGGCTGTCGGGGCTTTTTCTTCCGTTGCTACAACGCTTGCCGTATCCGCGGAAGCCTTCGCCGTGTCGGCTGCGGCGACATTTGTCGAGTCGTTCGCCTTTACCGTTTCAGCGACCGGTTCGGTCTTTGCCGTGTCGGTCGCGACCTGTTTCGTTTCGTTTTGTGCGGGGGCCGTCGCCATGGAATCCGCAGGAGTCGCTTTGGACGCGGTGTCTGCGATTGCGGGCGCTGCCGAGGTCTGGACATTCGCCGTGTCGGCCACGCTTGTCGGATTCGGGGCGGCTTGCGCTAGTAGCGCCGTCGCCATTGCAAGGGATGCAAATAGAACTTTATTCATCTGGTTCTCCTTATCAAGGGATATCTTCACTTATAATAATAACAAAAAAGGCATCGCTTTGTTAAATTTTGTTTATGCACCGTGTCGAAAATTCCCGAATCCTTTTTTTGGACGAAAAACCGATCCGTCGCCTGCTGGAGTTCCGCTCGGAATTCTATCCGGTGATGCTTCGGGTCCTCGATGTCGTCTATGCGCGCGGAATCCAGATGGTCGCGTCCCCGATTTCCCTCGCGAACGTTTCGCGCCGGGCCTACGAAAGGGGGGCGGCGGTCCTCGCCCGCGAATACAGGGAATTCTTTACGAAGAGTTCGCAGTTCATGCTCCGCGAAGTGGATGCGGATGTCGCGCTGGTTTCGGCGAGGTTCCGTGCGGAGAGGCGTCTGAGCCTGGAAGATTCCCTGCAGATGGCGACGGCCTACGTATGCGGCGCGGATCTCGTCCTTTCGGAAAGCGCTTCGCTCAAGGATCTTGGCGACATGAATATCGTCCTGCTTTCGGAGCTCGCCTGAATATTTTCTAGATTTTTCCATGTAACAAGTTCTGGAGTTTTTGCCATGTCCAAGTATTATCCTGTAATAGGCCTTGAAATCCATTGCCAGCTCGCGACGAGGACGAAGATGTTTTGCGGTTGCGAAGTCGAGGTGAACACGAGCCCGAACAAGCATGTGTGCCCGGTATGCCTGGGATTTCCCGGCGCGATGCCCGTACCGAACAAAAAGGCCGTGGAATACGCGATTCGTCTTGGACTTGCGCTGCACTGCGAAATCGACCTGAACGCGATGTGGACCCGCAAGAACTATTTCTATCCCGATCTTCCGAAAGGCTACCAGATTACGCAGACGGGAGGACTTCCGATTTACGATCATCCGATTTGCAAGAATGGCTGGCTCGAGATCACGCGTTCCGACGGCACTGTCCGGCGTATTGGCATTACGCGCATCCACATGGAAGAAGACGCGGGAAAGCTCGTGCACGACATGAGCCCGACTGGCAGCCATTTCGACGCGAACCGCTGCGGGACGCCGCTCTGCGAAATCGTGACCGAGCCGGATATCCGCAGCCCGGAGGAAGCCGTTCTCACGTTCAAGAAGATCAAGCAGATTCTCGAATATACGGGCGTTTCCCACGCGAACATGGAAAACGGAAACATCCGCTGCGACGGGAACATCTCCATCCGTCCGAGCGAGGACGCCCCGTTTGGAACTCGCGCCGAGATCAAGAACCTGAACAGTTTCACGAACCTCGAAAAGGCGCTGACCGCGGAAATGCTCCTCCAGACCGTGACTCTCGATGCGGGCAAGGAAGTTATGCAGTGCACGAAGCGTTACGACCCGAACGCGGACAAGACGACCGTCATCCGTTCGAAGGAAGACGCTCCGGACTACAAGTATTTTCCGGAACCCGACATGGTGCGTCTTGTGACCGACCCGGCTCTTGTCGAGGAAATTCGTCGCACGCTGCCGGAACTTCCGGACGCCCGCTTTGCGCGCTTCGTTCGGGATTACAGGCTCACGGAATATGACGCACAGGTCCTGACGGATGAAATCCGGGTGAGCGACTGGTACGACACCGCCGCGAAAACATGCAAGAACCCGAAGATTCTCGCGAACTGGGTCATCACGGAACTTCTCCGCGAAGTCAAGGAACTGGAAGGCGGCTTCGACGCCATCAAGGTCAAGCCCGAACATCTTTCCCGGCTCGTGAATCTCATCGAGGACGGCACCATCAACGGAAAAATCGCGAAGCAGGTCTTTGCGGACATGTTCAAGACAGGCGAGGATCCGGATACGATCGTCAAGGAAAAGGGGCTGGTCCAGATTACGGATACGGGTGCCATCGAAAAGGTCGTGCGCGACGTCATCGCGAAGAACGCGACGCAATTCGCCGAGTTCAAGGGCGGAAAAGTCGCGCTCAAGGGTTTCTTTGTCGGGCAGGTGATGAAAAATTCCGGCGGCAAGGCTAACCCGAAAATCGTAAACCAGCTTCTGGACCGGATCGCGAAGGAATAGTTCGCTTGGCGTTTCTGGAAAAGCTCTTCTTTCGGAGCGTTTCCCTGGGAAGCGTACTTGTCGTGTTCTTCCTGTTTTCCGGAAACGTTTCCGAGGCCTTTGCCGCGGACGCCTTCGACTCGATGTATGTCAATACGCTGAACATGTCGGATGCGGAAGCCGCGGCTGTCTATGGCGTCGATTCGGTACAGGTCGATGCGAAGCCCACTCGGGAAGAACTTCACGAAGAGATGGAACCGGAATACGTGATGCGGGAATACGACCACAGGCAGCAACTGGTTGTCGGATCGGTCGTGATGCTCTGCATCGCGCTTGCGATGGTGATGATGAACAACTACAATCCGATGCGCTAGCCTGTATGCGTTTTGCGGGATTCTTCCCAGGCGAGCATTTTCCGGATTATCGCCTGACGGAGAGATTCCATCCCGATGTTTTCCCTGGCGCTGATCTGGAGCGCATCCGGGAAATGCGAAAGGATTTCCGTCCGGCGTTCGGGCGGTGCCGCTTCCACCTTGTTGAATACGATTATCCGGGGAATTTCCGGGGCGATCAAGTCTTCGAGAATCCTGTGCGTAATCTCTAGATGTTCCCTGTAGTCGCTTGCCGTCGCATCGACAACGTCTAGAACGAGATTGGCGTTGCTCGCCGCTCCGAGCGTGCTTTTGAAAGTGGCGAGCAGGTGCGGGGGCAACTTGCGGATAAAGCCTACGGTGTCCGATAGCAAGATGAACTTTCCGTCCCCGACGTAGAGCTTTCGCATGGTGCTGTCGAGCGTAGCGAACAGCTGGTCCTTGACATAGACATTGCTTTTGGCGAGACGGTTCGTGAGCGTGCTTTTCCCTGCGTTCGTATAGCCGACGATGCCGACCTGGAAGATTTCCGAACGTCGCATCGCCTGACGCTTTCGCGCCCCTTCGATCTTTTCGAGCTTCTTTTTCAGGTCCTGGATTTTTCGGTGGATGATGCGCCTGTCGGTTTCGAGCTGGGTTTCCCCGGGACCGTTCATGCCGATTCCGCGTCCGCCGGCCTGCCGCGAAAGGTGCGTCCAGGCATGGGTGAGCCGTGGAACGAGATATTCGAGCTGGGCGATTTCGACCATCAGACGACTTTCCGAGGTAATCGCGTGTTTTGCGAAGATGTCGAGGATGATGCCTGTCCGATCGAGAACCTTGATTCCCGGAAGGCGCTTTTCCAGGTTGCGGACCTGCGAACCGGAAAGATCCACGTCAAAGATGACCAGACCGGCGGAATCCTCTTCCAGCGCGTTCCTTATTTCGGAAACTTTTCCTTCGCCGACAAGCGTCGCCGGGTTGAACGCCTGGACGCGCTGCAGGAACTTTCGCGTAACGCTCGCACCCGCGGTTTCCGCGAGACGTCCCAGTTCTTCAAGATGTTCCTCGGTCGAAGACCTTCGCTCTTTCGGGGTGACGATACCTACCAGAATCGCCTTTTCTGTCTGTTGCTGCATGGCCACAATATATATATTAGGCTCTATGGCGATTTTTTGCCCGGAGAGTTTTCCATGCGCTTCTTGACAACGGATCTTTGCTTTTTTATCTGCTCGGCGTTTGTCGTTCTTTGCAGCCTGATTTTTTACTATACGCACCGGAAGCCGAAAAAGGAAAGCGGCAAGGTGTTTGAACTGCTCCTTTTCAACATGCTCCTGTCATGCGTCGCCTCGATTTTTGCGACAGGGGTAAATCCGCTCGTTTCGACCGAAGGAAACGCGTTCAACGTTCTCCAGAATTTTTTCCAGACCGTATATTTTGCGCTGCACACGCTGCTTGCGCCTCTCTTCGCTCTCTATGTCGTCATCGTGAACAATTGGGGCGAAAGCCGTTCGATGCGCGTAGCCTTCTGGTTTCTGTCCCCTGCGTTTCTTCTCGAGCTGCTGGTTCTGACAAATCCGCTCACCCACTTGATATTCTACTACCAGGACAATGTCCTCTTTACGCGGGGACCGCTCGAACTTTTCATTTACGTGGAAGCCGTAGGCTACATCGCCTTTGCCATCGGGCAGCTTTTTACCTATCGACGGGTACTTGCCAAATCGACATTGTTCGCGCTTTGGTTCTTCATCGGAGCGAGCGTCGTCGGCATCCTGGTACAGTTCGTCTTGCCGTGGCTAAAGCTTGAACTTTTTTTCGAATCGATTTCTCTTCTGGGCGTGATGCTTCTAATCGAACTGGAAAATCTTCATGCCGATGCGATTTCGGGCGTTTACGATCGGCGGGCTTTTGTTGCCGACAATGACAGATTCATCCGTTCGAAGCGGAAATATTCCGTCGTCGTCATCTTCCTTTCGAATTTCAAGCCGTTGCTTTCGATGTTCAAGGTAGAGGAGCTGGAAAGAATCGCGAGAAACCTTCTTTTCTGGATTCTGAAGAATTCGACGGGAACGGTCTATCGTCTCGCGCAGGACAAGATTGCGATTGTATCTTCGCAGGGAAGGGTTCCCTGTGAAAACTTTTCGGAAAGATTCCTGGCGATGCTTTCCGTCGGAAAGTATTGCATCGGCAGGATTCCCGTTTCTGTCAAGGCGAATTGCTCGGTTGTCTCGGTTCCCGATGAAATCGACAAGGCGGAATGGCTTGCGGAACTGGGAGAATGCAAGAATATCAAGACGTGCGTGGAACGCCTGGAACTCGAAAACGCCTTGGAGTGCGCTGTTCGGGAACGCAACTTTGAAATTCTCTACCAGCCCATCTGGAATTCGGAAACGTCGTTTTTTGATTCGGCGGAAGCTCTCGTGCGCCTGAACGATCCGGAATTCGCGAATGTTTCCCCGGTCGAGTTCATGCCGATCGCCGAACGAAAAGGTCTTGCGGACGATATCGGACGGATAGTTATTGAAAACGTGTGCCGGTTTGTCGGTGAAAAGAAAGTGATTCTTTGCGGACTTCGCGAAATCGACGTGAACGTGAGCGTTTCCCAGCTTTTTAGCGAAAACTGCGAGGAGTTTTTCAGGGAGACCGTGAAAAAGTCCGGAGTCGATGCGGAATTTCTTGGACTGGAAATTTCCCATGCTGCCATGCTGGATGAAAACGAATCGGTGAAGAAAAATTTCCAGAAACTCCGCAGTCTGGGCTTCCGGTTTTCTCTCGATGATTTTGGCGAAGGCTATACCAACTGGAATCGCGTGCTTGCCGGCGATTTTCGGTGCGTGAAACTCGGGCGGAAAGGCTTGCTGGTTGCGGACGAAAACGCTCTTTCGGAAGCGATAGTCTCGATGCGCGAAGTTCTCCGGAAAATTCGCGTGGATATCGCGCAAAAGGGAATCGAAACGAGGGAACAGCTGCTCGAAGGCCAGAAAGTCGGAGTAAACCGCTTCCAGGGGCAGTACCTGTCAAGGCCTCTTTCGGAAGACGCCCTGCTTGAATTCCTGAAAGCGCGAAACGAAGCGGCTAGAATGGGCTTTTAGTCGCCAAGCGACCCGTTTCCGCCTCTCGGCGGGGGATGGACGCCTATCCGGCGAGGGGCAAGGTAGGGGGACCTTTCCGAGTTGCGAAGGCCAAGGTCCCCCTTCCTTGCATCCACCCCCAGGGCCACGCTTTTTTTTAGAGGTTTCGGTTTACAGTCATTCTGGAGGCTCTGAAAGAGCCGATAGAATCCAGCCCGAGCCTTATGGATCCTATCGGTCGCTCTGCTCCCTCCAGGATGACCGTTTGTCGTACAAACCTTCACTGCTCGCTTAGCGAACACTCCACTCTCCACATTCCAC
>CAVKYI010000042.1:0-17330 GCA_963660435.1 Sodaliphilus sp. | reverse complement strand
AATGAGACCAAGCGAAGGCAGGAATGAAAAGTGGCGAATACTGGATGTATTTGCCTCTTTGAATGACGAACCAACGCGAAGCGTCGCAACCAAATTTTTGAAAATTGAATTTTTAGAGGTGACCTTATTTCACTTTTGATATGCTCTGCAACCGAAGGCCTCCATATAAAAGTTGAATAGTCGGAGCACAGGAAACTATTGTGTTCCGCAAAAAAATGAATATGCATATTGAAAGCAATTTTACCGATTTCACAACAATCGCCGAAAATTCCATTTCTTCTAAATTTACACAAAAATTACAGACAAGGTCCAATGCTTTCAATAATTTTCCCAGCTGAAGACCAAATAGCGACCATTTTCAGTCTTTCCATCGGGTTCGCGCATCGCTTTTTTGTATATTTGGAAAGTCTCACTGCCCGGGTGGTGGAATGGTAGACACTGGGGACTTAAAATCCCTTGACCGCAAGGCCGTGCGGGTTCAAATCCCGCCCCGGGCACTCCACGAAACAGAGATAATCATATGATCGAATACTATCCAGATTCCATCTACTATCCGCGCGAAGCGGTCGAAGCGAAGTATGCCAAGGGCGAACTGTCGAAAGTCGAACTCCGCCTGCTCGATTTCGCGGAACGCCACAAGAACCGCGTCTGGGCCATTTCCAAGGAAGACAGCGCAAATCCGAGCGATGACGTCCTGCTCGACAACCTGCGCGCCTACCTGCTTGTCCGCGGATCGCTCCAGCCCGCGGCGGAGATGGCGGACCTCATCAAGGAAATCAACAAGGAAGTCTGGTATCGCAACGAAAAGCAGAAGGAAAATCCGGAAGAAGTCGCAATCGACTGGGAAGAGCAATACGAAAAGAAGTGGCGCCAGGCTCGCATGTTCGAAGCGTTTGTGTTGATTGACAAGTGCAAGGAAAAGCTTGTCGAGATTCTTCGATCCGTAAGCGCGAAGTAGATTTTTTACGGTTGCACTTTCCCGAACGACTTGACAAGGAGCTGGATACTCCGATTTCCGTTATAGACATTCCAGATCGGTTCGAAAAAGAGGGAGACCGCCTTGCGGGATTTTTCGAGTTGCCTTTTCACGTTCGCCATTCCGAAAGCGATTGCCGCGAACTGCGGGCTTCCGCCTTGGGAGAGCTTCAGCTGCAAATGCCCGCCACGCAGTTCCCGCATGTGGTCAATCCGGACATTTTCCGCATAGAGAATCGGGTAGGGATTTTTTCCGCCAAACGGTTCAAGGTCCTGGAGAGCCTGCATAAAGCGCGGGGTGATTTCGTTCAGAGCCGCCGGAACATAGTCTGAAATTTCTTCGTGGGTACTTTCGTCGCCCGGAAAGTTCTGCTCCACGGCGAGTTCCTGCAAGCGTTCCCGCAAGACCGGAATGTTCTCTTCGCGGATGCTGAATCCCGCGGCGTTAGCGTGTCCACCCCAACGGAGAAAAAGGTCCCGGACCTCGAAAAGAGCCTTGTGCCAGTTGAAACCGGGAACGGCTCGGGCAGAAGCCTGCGCAATGCCGTTTTCGAGCGAAAGGACGGCGGAAGGACGGTTGAAAGTCTGCGCGATTTTGGCCGACACGATTCCGATGACTCCCGGGTGCCAGGATTTTCCCTCGACGACGAGAACACGCGGAATTTCCTCGCCGTAACGTTCGTGAACAAGTTCGATTGCGGATTTCGAAATGTCTGCTTCCGTCTTCTTGCGGAGTTCGTTATACTTGAAAAGCCGTCCCAAAAGTTCCGGTGCGTCGGAAGCCCTGTCGCAGAGCAGGATGTCCAACGCGGCATCGGGCTTGTCCATTCGTCCGGGAGCGTTCATCAGCGGAGCGATTCGAAAGAGAACGTCCTGTCCGCCGACATAGGGAGAACTGTCCAGCTGGCGACGGCAAAGTTCCCGAACTCCGGGCCAGTGGCTATCCAGGAGCATCGAGAGACCGCGCCGAGTCAAGTAGCGGTTTTCGGGAGTCATCTCGACCAGATCCGCAAGAGTTCCCAGCGCGACCAGATCCAGATACTTTTCCGCAGAGCCCTTGTTTTCCTTCTTGAAAAGGGCGTCGATGAACTTATACGAAACGCCCGCACCGCAAAGCGACTTGTTCGGATAGAGACAACCGTCCTGGCACGGATCGAGCAGGACGTCGCACGGAGGAAGCCCGTCGCCGGAAGGTTCATGGTGATCGATGACCATCACGCGCATTCCCTTGGACCTGGCATATTCGATTTCCGCGTTCGCCGTGATTCCCGTATCGACGGTCAACAGATACTTGACACCGTCGGCGAGCATTTCCCCGACCGCATCCACCGAAAGTCCATAGCCGGAACCGGATCCCAGCCGACACGGCAAGCGCCACGATGCGTCTATCCCGATTTCGGAGAGCCCGCGCTTGAGAAGAGCCGTTCCCGTCAAGCCGTCCATGTCGTAGTCGCCAAAGATGCAGAGCCTTTCCCCCGATTCCTTCGCTTCCAGGATCCATTCCAGAGCCTCTGCCATGCCGCGCATCGGAGTCTTGGATGAAAGCGGATCGAGAACGTGAGAAGGCGCGCTGTGAATTTTCCCGTAAGCATCGGCGACCGAAGAAGACCCCTTCGCCACGAGAATCCGGGCGAGCAAGTGCGGAATTTCCAGACGATGCGCGATCGACGAGGCAAGAAGCTCCGCGTTCATTTCTTGTATCCTTCGAAAAGTCCTATCGCTAGCGTCTGGAGCGCGACAAGTGCCGAGTTCTTGCGGTTAGCGATCTTTTCGGAAGAAACGCTTATGTCGAATGACGCCTTTTCCAGGGCTTCCGCCCCGAAGCGTCCCAGGTTCGCCTGTTCCAGGCTATTCCGCCAATTGGGCATCCGTACGGGCTCGCCGGAAAAGATTCGAAGCGCGTCCGCGACAAGGAATCCGACAAAGTCCAGGACAGCGACCGCCTTGTCCGCAGCCGCAGCGCCTTTCGGAAAGTTCCTGTCCAGTTCGAGGAAGAGGTCCGAATAGTTCCCTTCGACACTGTCCCTTAAAAAATCAAAGGCGAGCGTTTCGTTTTCCGCGATATTTTCATTGTAAAGGCAAGCCATTCCCGGGGATCCCTGGGCCATTCCCAGCGCATCGGGAGAGACTTCTTCCCTCGAAATCCGACGGACGATTTCCTCGACTTCGGAAGAAGAAATCGCAGGAAGGCGAAGCGCAAGACAACGGCTGCGGATTGTCTGCAAAAGCTTTCCGCCGTTCGACGCCGTGAGGATGAAGTAGGTGTTCGTCGGCACTTCTTCGAGCGTTTTCAAGAGAGCGTTGGCAGCCGCTTCGTTCATCCGGTCCGCTTCGGCAATGATTACCGTCCGGACTCCGACGCTAGCCTTCGAAAACTGGGCCGTCATGTTCCGAATCTGTTCCACAGAAATTTGCGAAATTCCCGAAAAGATGGAAACGGAATAGGGATTTTCGAAAATTCTCGCGATATATTCCGACTTGATTTCCTCGACCGTCTTCGCCTTGGAAGTCCCCGAAAGATCCGCAGCGGACTTCGCGTTCGCTTCGGCGGTTTCGAGCGGAATCACCCAGCCCTGTACATTTCCCGGATCCATCGCGAGCCTGCAGCCTAGGCACTTTCCGCAAGGCGCCCGTTCGCTATCCGTGCAGGAAAGCGTTTTCGACAGCTCGATTGCGAGTCCTTTCTTGCCAATTCCGCGAGGACCTTCGATAAGGACCGCTTGCGGAAATCGATTTTCGACAAGCGCGTTTTCAAGAAGCGTTCGCGCGCCTTGCTGGGACCTGGGTCCT
Organism: Sodaliphilus sp.; assembly: GCA_963660435.1. Taxonomy (GTDB): domain Bacteria; phylum Fibrobacterota; class Fibrobacteria; order Fibrobacterales; family Fibrobacteraceae; genus Hallerella. The sequence continues at coordinate 13,565 of CAVKYI010000042.1, read as the reverse complement.
TCGAGAAAAAACTTCTTCATTTCTTTTTCAACCATTTCAAGGGATCGACCGTGTCTGTCCCTTCGCTCAACTGGAAATACAATTTAATTCCATTCAGGGAAGCAATATCGCCGACGGTTCCGATATCCTCGCAATTTTTCACCCGTTCGCCTTCCTTCACGCGAATTTCGCTCATGTGCCCATAGACGGAATAGACGCCGCCTTCGTGTTCGATGATGACAGACGGTCCGCGACCGTCGATTTCCGCAACCATGGCGACAGTTCCCGCAGCGGCAGCCCGAACCTTCGCCCCTTTCTTTCCTCGGATTTCGATTCCCAGGTTGCGCGTCATGATGTGCAAGACGGGATGTTCGTGCATTCCATACTGGCTGATGATTTTTCCGTCTAGCGGCATGCACTTCGGACCTATCGGCCTTACCGGAATCTGGGGCAGTTTCGCGGCTTTCTTTCCGGACTTTTGCGATTTCTTTTTTCGGTCCGCCTTTTTCGCTTCGGCGAGTTCCCGCTCGCGCTTCTTTTCGAGCTTTCGAATCAACGCGAGCATCGTTTTCTGGTTTTGCTCGATCTCCCGAAGAGCCCGCTGTTGCAAGGTCTTGTTCCTTTGAACCGCGGCGAGAACCGTTCCCTGCGTCTGGATCTGGATCTTCAGGCCTTCTTCTTCCGCGGCCTTCTTAGCCTGCAGGCCGTGAAGTTCCGAAAGACGGCTGGTCGCTTCGCGCTTCCTGAGTGAACGTTCCCGCAAGAGCCAGGAGAGCTTCTCGACCTGCTCCCGGTCATGCGCAAGCAAGCGATCGACATAGTAGAGCTGGCGTTCCGGAGAGGCTTCTCCCCTGATTTCCGCATGGATGGCGTTCCAGATTCCCGTTCCGCCGCGGATGTAAAGATTCCGAATGCGCTTTTTCATCGCATCGTTTCGCCGGGATATTTCGGAATCCAGCGATTCCAGCTCGCCGTTGATTTCCCGGATGGATTTTTTCACCGTCTGCTCGTTTTGCGACAGGAGCTGTACATATTCCTTTGTGCGGTTCAGGTTTTCGTCAAGAACGGCTATCGTGTTGAGCACGCCCTTTTCCTCGGATTCGAGAAGGCTTATCCGCTTTCGCTGCTTCGCAAGATTCGTTTCCAGGTTCTTGAGTTCCGAACGCTGCCTAGAAAGCTCGCTCGCCGTCGTCTTTTTCGCCGCAAACGACAGACCGTTTCCCAAAAGGAAAAGCAGACAGGCGGTCAAAAGCAGTCGGAATTTCATGGGCTAGCTTTCCGATGCGTCGCGCTTCAGGAATCCGCGAACGCTACGATAGCTCGAATAGACCGAGACAAGCGTCACGGCGATAACGACAAGCAGGAGAAGCCACCTGTAGCCACCGAGATAGAAGCCCAATACGGGAATTTCCTTCGCCAGGGAACTTTCGGCAAAGAGAAGAAGCAGGGCGGCAAGTCCACTTGCGCAGACTCCCTGCATGACCCCTTCGAGAAGGAACGGAAACTCGATGAAAAAAGCGGAGCCCCCCGCGTATTTTAGATTCTCGACCAGGAGCTTTCGCGAAAAGAGCGACAGACGTACTGCGTTTCCAATGATGAGAAAAAGCGTAGCGAAGATGAGAGCCGTCGTAGCGATAGGCCAGAAGACAATGGCGAATTTCCATTCGGCGATTCTATCGACAAAGAGCGTCGGAGCATCTACCGCGTCAAAGGCGGGATTCCTTTCGAGCGCAAGGATCAGCGAATGCAGGATCGAAGGTTCCCGGTAACGCGGGGAAAGCGTCAAGGCAAACGAAGCCGGCAGTGGATTTCCGTCCACCAGGGCGAGCATATCGTCCGAGAAGCGTTTCTTGAAATCTTCCATCGCCATGTCCGCGCTTTTGTAGGCTACGGTGTCGAATTCCTTGAACTTCAGAAGTTCTTCGTGCAACGCGCGCACGGAATCCTCCGAGACGGAATCTTTCAGAAAGACCTCGATGCGGTAGAGCCTTTTCTCGACATCGGAAAGGCGGTAGGCGCCAAGCAGAAAAGCGCCGGAAAGCCCAAGAAGGACGGTGCAGAGAAAAATCGTCACGAGGGAGGGGAACACGACCGTACGATGTTCCTTCCATCCGCGGAAGGCCTCTGAAATTAGGTATCGAATCTGATTTGGCACGCAAACGAATATAACTTTTTATAACTATTTTTGAAAGAGAGATGAAGCACATCGGATTAAAAATCGTCGCCTGCATTTTTGGCATCGCCATCTGGTTCTATGTCGTCTCCGCGCGCATGACGGAAATCGACCTGGAAATTCCCCTCGTCTTCACGCGCATTCCGGAAACGCTAGCCATCGCGTCAAGGCCCGCGTCGCAAATCAAGGTTACGGTACGCGGCACGGCGATCGATCTCATCCGACTGAAAAATGCCGGCAAGAACGCCGCGCGAATCGTCGTCGATCTGCACGAAGCGGAACTCGGTCTCGAACGCATCATCCTGTCCGAGGAAAACTTTATCGCTCCGGAGTTTCCCGGGGTGCGCTACGAAAGCGCAAGCCAGATCGCCGCACTGGAAATAGAAATCGACACGAGGATTTCACGCGTGATTCCCGTACATCTCAAGGGAACGTTCCGCGCAAAGGACGGCTACACGATAGTGGGAACGCCAAGGCCCGTCCCGGACACGATTACCGTCGCCGGAGCAAGGGAAGCCCTCACCCGCATTTTCGAAATTCCGACCCAGGAGATTTCCAAGGCAAGTCTCGACACGGACCAGGTCTTTTCCGTGCCGCTCGACTTTTCGAAGTTTCCGTCGTATGTATATCCGAGCGACAGCGTGGCAAGGGTTTCCGTCGAAGTCCAGACGCTTTCCCGCACATCGTTCGAAAAGGTTCCCGTCCGCCTCGTCGGCAAGTATGACCGGTCCGTCTATTCTCTCGAACCGGCTTTCGCGACCGTGGAAGTCTCGGGAGGAAAGGGGATCCTTTCCGAGATGAAGCGCGATTCCATCTTGCTTCTCATCGAATTCAACCGGTTCGCCATCGAAGACGTCGATAGCCTCGAACCGACCGTCCGAATCTACAACGAAATCAAGAGTTTCCAGGTCCATCCCGAAAAATTCTACTTGAAAAAAAGGGAATCTCTCGACTCCGCGAAAGCGGACACTTTGACGGAAAAAGCCGAGAATCCAGAACAGAAACCGGAGATTGCAAGATGATCTGGCTAGGAATCGAATCGAGCTGCGACGAAACGGCTTGCGCCATTCTGCGCGACGATCCTCTGGAAGTCCTTTCCAATCCGCTCTACAGCCAAATCCAGGAACACGCGCTTTACGGCGGAGTCGTTCCCGAAGTCGCGGCCCGCGCCCACCTCGAAAAGATCACGACGATCTGCAAGGAAGCGATTTCCGAAGCGAAAATTTCCGTCCGTGACATTGACGCGATAGCCTTCACCCGCGGACCGGGCCTCATGGGACCGCTTCTCGTCGGAGCGAGCTTTGCCCGCGGACTCGCGCGCGATCTGGGAATTCCCGCTTACGGCATCAACCATCTCGAAGGGCACCTTTCCGCCGCGTGGCTCACGGAACCGGACCTCACCCCTCCCTACCTCACGCTCACCGTCTCGGGCGGGCACACGGAACTGGTTCTCGAAGAACCTGGATTCCGCTACACGCTGCTCGGTCGCACGCGCGACGATGCCGCCGGCGAAGCCTTTGACAAGAGCGGAATCCTCATCGGGCTCAAATACCCGGCAGGCGCCGCGATCGGAAGGCTCGCCAAAGGGAAAAATCGACATTTCCACGTCTTTCCGCGAGCGCTCAAGGGCGAAGACAACGGAGAGTTTTCCTTCAGCGGATTAAAGACCGCCGTCAGACGCTACGTCGAATCCAACCCGCCGGAATTCATCCGGGAAAATCTGGGAGACATCGCGGCATCCATCGAGGACGCCATTATCGACATTCTCGTTTCGAAGACGATCTGGGCTCTGAAAAGGACCGGGATGAAGACGCTGATCGTCGGCGGAGGCGTATCCGCGAACGGGCTTCTCCGCGAACGGCTCACGAATTACTGCGAAAGCCACGGAATCCGTCTGGCATTTCCCTCTCTCTACAACAGTACCGACAACGGGGCGATGATCGCCGCGGCCGCCATCCGGCGCGCCCAGGCCGGAATGCTCTCCGAGACATCGACCGAAGTCAAGCCTTGGATGCCTCTCGCCCTATGAACGCAAGACTTTCCCTACTCGCCCTGATTGGCGGAGCCTCGCTCCTGCTTGCCGCAAACGATCCGGTGATTTTCCGCCCGCAGAGAGCCGCCCGCATTTCGAACGTCGATACGACATCCGCCACATCCATCCGCTTCGACGTGAGCATCTTCGGAGAAGGCGCAATCGGGTCCATGTTCATCCTGTGGGACGATGTCGATCTTTCCGAAGAAATCAAGGAACTCCTGACCAAGCACGAATTTCGCACAAACGAATTCTACATGCAGAATATCGACCGGGAACAGTTCGAACAGGAGCGAATGCTGCAGCTGTTCGAAGACAAGAAACGCGAATATTTTAAAATTTTCCCTTCCGAAATCGAAAGGGAAAAAGAAGATCGCGAAAACGAATAGCCGTCAGCCTCTTACCAGCGTCCTCCCGAGGACCCGGTCTTCTGCGTTCCGCCGCTCACCGTTCCGCTTGTCGCATACGAGATTCCCGTTGCGCCCGGATCGCTTTCGAGGCTTCCCGTGAAAGTTCCTCCCACGTAGAACGAATAGTTCGAGCTGTTCGGCACCATGAAGAGACCTGCGCTCGCCGCCGTTTTCGAGGAAAGCTTGAACGCCGCGGCGACATTTCCGCTCGCGTCGGCAACCGTCACCAGGTCGCCCGCGCTCGCTCCTAGCGAAACATAGCCGGAATACGAACCCGAAATCTGGTTCCCGATGCCCATGTCCGAAGTACCGGCGCCGACGAGAATTCCACCCGTATAATAGAGCTTGTAGTTTCCGTCCCCGATGTCGAGGATTCCGTTTCCGCCGTCATTGGACTGCTGCACGAAAACGACGCCGCCCTTCATGTAGAAGTCTCCGTTGGAATCGAGACCGTCTCCCGCGGCATACACGAGATGCGTTCCGCCGTTCACGTAGAGATATCCCACCTGTTCGTTTCCCGACGAAGCGTTCCAGCCATCGTCCGTCGCATAGACGCTCGTAAAGCCTCCGTTCAGGTTGATGACGTAGCCTTCGAAGCCTTCGTAGCTATAGGTTACGAGGAATGTTCCATTGTTCACGTTGATCGTATCGTCCGCGTGGATGCCGTTTCTGCCGGAGACTTCGAAATAGCCGCCTTCGATGTTTACGACATGGTTCGAGTGAACCGCATCGCCTTCGGCCTTGATGATGAAAGTTCCCGCATAGATGTTCACCGCGGAATCCGCCTTGATGCCCTTTACGCTCTGGTCATCGTCGGACGAACTCGAAGAGGACCATCCCCAGCCGCCGCCCATTCCGGGTCTCTGTCCGCCACCGCCGTTGTCCGAGTTCGACGTGTTCGCGACCCCGCTGCCCGCGGTAATCGTAAAGTTCGGCGTCCCGAGAGTATCCGCGACAAGCACGTAGTTCGAAGCCTGGATGCCGTCGTCCGCCGCGGTGATGACAAAGGTTCCTCCGAGAATCTTGACAAAGCCCTTTCCCGCGGCGAGCTTTTCCGCATCCTCTTCGTCGGACTTGATGCCGTCACCGTAGCTCGACGTAATCTTGAACGATCCCCCTTCGATTTCCACGGAACGCTTTCCCTTGACCGCGTTCTTTTTCGCCGAAACCGTTATCGTCGGAGAATCCTTGATCTTCAGGTCCTTGGTCGTATGGATGCCGTTTCCGCAAACGCTCGTGTCCGCGCAGGCGCTAGTCACGGTCAGGGAGCCGCTTCCCTTGATGGTCACGTCCTTCTTCGCATAGATGACGCCACCCGCCGTATCCGACTTCGCTTCGCCGTCCTCGTTCGTGTAATTCCATACGATGCTTCTCCCCGACGCGTCTTCGAGGAAGTTTTCCGATCCGTCGGTCAGCATGAGGAAGACCTTGTCCGCGCTCTGCACGTAAATCGCCGCGTCGTTCGGGCTTTTCAGATTCAGACCGTCCAGATACAGATACACCTTCGCCGACGTATCCGCAGCGACGACGATTTCGAAGTTTTCGGAAGATCCCATCAGGTTGTAGTTTCCCGCACAGCGGATATAGACAAGCGTTCCCGTCGTATCGATGCACAGATTGTCGTTTCCTATCGAAAGGTTCGCCCCGTCAAATATGAGCGTCGGATCGTTGCCGTTCGAAACGACCGAAGAAGAGCTTACGGTTACCACGGTCCGGGAGCTGCTCGATTTCGCATCCGCCGCCGAACTCGACGAAGCCGCGTTCAGGTAGTTCCTCGCGCAGCTCGCATCCGAAATGTCATAGTAGTAGGAACCGTTCGCGTCGCTGTAGAAGTAGAAGTTTCCGACAACGGAAACCGGAGCGGAAGTCTCCCCGCACACAAAGACTGTCACGGTCGAAGAGGAACTGCCGACAGAGAGCGTGTCGGTGCTCGCCGAAGATGTTCCGGAAGAAGCATACACGATAGAACCGTCCGCAAGGATCGAATAGACGACCGCTCCCGACGCATCCATGCAATGCGTATTTCCCAGGCCGTCTTCGTAGGCGATGTAATCGCCGCAAACGTTTTCGCTTTCTCCGCTTTCTTCCGTAGCCGCGCTCGACGAATCGCTCCCGCAGCCAAAAAGCGAAAGACAGGCGAGAGACGTTATCGCGATAAAGGCAAATGGCAATGACCTTCTCATACAGGACTCCTTTTTCTTTCAAAAGTATTCACTTGTAATCAAAAAATGTGCGAAAAAGGCATTTCATACAAAAACATTTCCGGGACAAAAAATCCCGACAGGGAAGAATCGGGGCAAATCGACCCGAAAATTTTCGGTCAAAAACACAAGGCATTTCCTTTTCGCATGTCTCGCCCGCAATCATTCTTGAGCTACATTTAAAAGACATGGTATTCGTTGTCCTGGAACATGCGTTCATTTTGCTTCTTGTCGTCACGGCGCTTTTCTACGCCACGTTCGAGATGCGCCTGTTCCATGCACTCGGCAAGGTTCGCCTCGGGAATTCCATTCGAAATCCGCTTCCCTCAGTGAGCATCCTTGTTGCGGCTCGAAACGAAGAGGCGAACATTTCGAAAACGATCGATTCGCTGATGCGGCAGCGCTACAAGGGTCGCTGGGACATCTGGATTGCCGACGACCGTTCCACGGACAGAACCCCGCAGATTCTTGCCGAATACAGGGATAGATTTCCGGACAGGATTCACGTCGTCACCATCACGGAACTTTCCGACGGGGAAAGCGCCAAGAAAAACGCCATCGCGAAGCTTGTCGAAGCATCCGACGGAGAAATTCTCCTCCTCACCGATGCCGACTGTCTGGTCCTTCCCACATGGATCCGCTCGATGGTCCAGGAATTCGAACCGGGAATCGACTTTGTCGCGGGACATTCCTACATCGAACTTCCCGCCGACTGCAAGAACTGGCTCTTGAACATGCAGGCGGTCGAAACCATGGCCTATCGAATCGCGGGAACGGGAGCGCTCGCCATGGGAACGCCCATCACGAGCACGGGAAACAATCTCGCCTACCGGAGAAGCTTTTTCGAAAACGTCCACGGATTCGAAGGCGTATCCAGAATCCAGAGCGGAGACGACGATCTACTCTTGCAAAAGCTCGTCCGGGAAGCCCCGTGGAAGGCTCGCTACTCCGTAAACCCCGAAGCGTTCGTGACAACCCGCGGAAAGGAGACCCTGCCCGAACTCTGGGAACAGCGAAAGCGCTGGGCATCCAAGACGACTTACTATGCGCCAAGGACGGTCGCGCTCCTGACAGTCGTATTCCTCTTTTTCTGCCTGCTTTCGCTCGGCTACGTCCTCTCCTTTTTCAGCTTCAGGATTTTTGTCGCCACGGTTTTCGGATTCCTTGTCAAGCTTTTCGGAGATTCCTGCGTCGAACTTCGCGGGCTCCGCATCTTTCGACAGAAACAGCTTTTCAAGTGGTTTCTCCCCGTAGAAATCGTGCACGCCCCTTTTACCGTATTCGCCGTTCTCTTCGGAGTAGCCGGCCATTTTAAATGGAAAGGTTAGCAATGGTCAAGAAGACAGTTACAGATAAATTAACCCTCGTCATCGCCGAAAAGCCAAGCGTCGCAGCCGACCTTGTCCGGGCCATTTCCGTCGGCGGAAAGTTCAAGAAGGAAAAAAGCCATTACGAAAACGACGCCTACATCGTCTCCTGGGCGCTAGGGCATCTGGTCACCCTCTGCGACCCGAAGGAAATCAGCGACAAGTACAAGAACTGGACAATGGATACGCTTCCCATCTTGCCCGAGAATTTCGAACTCAAGGCGATTCCAACCTCCAAGTCGCAACTTTCGGCGCTCGGAAAGCTTATCCGCAGAAAGGACGTCGGGACTATCATCAACGCGTGCGATGCGGGAAGAGAAGGCGAACTAATCTTCCACTACATTCTGGAATTCGAAAAGGGAAAGACCGGTCTCAAGGACAAGGTTCTGCTCCGCCTGTGGATGCAGAGCATGACGCAGGCTTCCATCCGGGACGCGTTCGAACATCTGCGGACTCACGACGAGATGCAGAATCTTCTCGACGCGGCGCTGTCCCGCTCGGAAGCGGACTGGCTCGTGGGAATCAACGGATCGCGCGGCCTCACCGCCTACAACAGCCGATTCGGCGGTTTCCAGCTCACTCCCTGCGGACGCGTGCAGACCCCGACTCTCGCGATGATCGTGAACCGCGAAGAGGAACGGAACGCCTTTGTATCGAAACCCTACTGGACGATTCGGGGAACTTTCGAATCCGGCAGCTCCGAATATGCCGGAAAATGGTTCAATCCCGAACTCAAATCCGACAAGGACAGAATCTGGGACGAATCGCGGGCGAACGAAATCGTCAAGAAATGCCACGGCAAGACCGGAACCGTTTCCGAAACGACAAAACCCAGCATCCAGAAATGCGGACCGCTTTACGACCTGACGACCCTCCAGCGCGAAGCGAACAACCGGTTCGGATTCAGCGCCAAGACGACGCTTTCCATCGCCCAGGCCCTCTACGAACGGCACAAGCTCACGTCCTACCCGCGTACCGACAGCCGCGCCCTGCCGGAAGATTACGTCGGAACCGTCAAGAAGACGCTCGCCACGATGGAAGGAAATCTCGAAAGGTTCGCCACCAAGGCTCTCGAAAACGGCTGGGTGAAAAAGGATCCGCGCATTTTCAACAACGCCAAGATTTCGGACCACTTCGCCATCATCCCGACCGGCAACAAGATAAAGTCGCTCACCGAAGCGGAGATGAAAATCTACACGATGATCTGCCAGCGCTTCATCGCGGTCTTCTATCCGCCTGCGGAATACCTGAACACGACACGCATCACGGAAATCGAGGGCGAAAAGTTCCTCACCGAAGGAAAAATCCTAAAAACGCCCGGGTTCAAGGAAGTCTATGGCAAGACGGCTGACGACGAAGCGAACATCGCTCCGCTCGCAAGCAACAAGGCCCTGGCCAAGGAACTGGAAATTTTCGCCGAAAAGACGAATCCGCCGCCCCGCTACACGGAAAATTCGCTGCTCTCGATGATGGAAAACGCGGGGAAGCTCGTCAAGGACGACGAACTCGCCGACGCGATGAAGGACCGTGGCATGGGAACGCCCGCGACACGGGCCGCCATCATCGAAAAGCTCATTTCCGACAAATACATGATCCGCGAAGGCAAGGAACTTCTCCCGACAAGCAAGGCGTTCGGACTCATCCACATCGCCCGGGCGATGAAAATCGAGAACCTCACAAGCCCGGAACTCACCGGCGAATGGGAATACCAGCTTTCCCAAATCGAGAAGGGGAAGGAAACCCGCGCAAAATTCATGAAGGGAATCGAGGAACTCACTACCAAGATGGTTTCGAACATCCGAAACTTCAAGGAAGAGGATACCCGGAAAGAAGCCGAATTCAGCCCGGTCAACGGGAAAAAGGTCTTCGAAAGCGTTTCCCGCTACGAGACAGAGGACGGCATCCAGATTCGAAAGATTCTCGGTGGACGCAAGATGTCGGGCGAAGAGGTCGTCGAACTCCTCACGAACGGAAAGATCGGTCCATTGACCGGGTTCCGCTCCAAGCGCGGCATGGAATTTTCAGCCGGTCTCACGCTCGAAAAGGGAAAGATCAAGTTCGTCTTCGACAACAGCGAAGACGCTGGCGAAACGGAACTCGGCGAAGAACTCGGAACCTCCCCCATCGACGGAAGTCCCGTCTATGACACGCTCACCGCCTACGTTTCAAGGAGCTATCTCGACAAGGCAAAGACGGGATTTCACCTGAACAAGGTCATCCTCGGCAAGGAAATTTCCACCGCGGATCTAAAGAAGCTCCTCGCCGGAGAAAAGACGGACCTTCTCCAGGGATTCCGCTCCGCCAAGACGCACCGACTTTTCGACGCCTATCTGAAACTTGACAAGACCACCGGGAAAATCAAGTTCGATTTTCCGCCGCGCGTCCCCGGCAAGGGCCGCCGATTCGCGAGGAAAAAGGAATAACCGCTATCGGGAAATCACTCCCGATAGATAATTTTAATCGGTCGCGAACGCAATTCGTTCAATACAAGAATTTTTGCGTCCAAATACTCTTTCGGAATCGTCACGTTAAGATGAGCCCTTTATAAATTGTACCCGGACGCCGTTTTTTTCCAACGCCGGTCTCAAAATCGGCACGAGATTTTCCGTCTGGTGAAACAGGGTGAGCCTGTCCAAGATATCATGCAGACTGTAGCTTTCCTCTTCGCGGACAAATGTATAGCCGAGAACCTTGCCGCCCCGGACGATGACGACACCGCGGTCACCGGGAAACCTGCCGGAAAGAAACACCGCCATGTCAGGAAGCGGCGCTCCGACATCCGATTTTTTAGCGGGCATGGCGTTGCACGGGTAACGCGTTTTTGAAAGTTCCGATTCGAGGCAGAGCCTTGCGAGCGTTTCACTCCCGAGCTCCTTCACGCGAATGTCCGCGATGCCGTCCAGAAGTCCCTTGAGCGGATTTCTCTTTCGGCGGGAAAGAATTTCCAGCACGCGGACACGGGAATTTCGCGCTGCCGTCGCATACAGAATCCCGTTCTGACCGGCGAAGTAAACGATTCCCGGTGTTTGCGGAATCTGAAAAAGTTTCCGATCGTCGAAACCCCTGGGATAGACGACCGGGCGCTTTCCGCCGCGAAGAAGCTCGTCAATCGGTTCCGAGCCGAGGCGTTCATGCACAAGCAGCAGGATTCGCGCTGCCGCCACCGCATCGTTCAACGCCCGATGGCTTTCGAAATCCGGAAGCCCGAGCGACAAGGTCAAATCATGAAGGCTATACTTGGAAAATCCCGGAAACGCCTTTCGCGAAAGCTTGACCGTGCAGAGCTTTTCCGGCGAAAAATCCAGACCCGAACGTTTCATCTCCGAAGCGACTGCGCTATAATCCGAAGCGACATTGTGAGCGACAAAAATGCGTCCGTCGAGAAGCGTCGCAACTTTCCGGGCGATTTCGTCAAAAGTCGGAGCGTTATCCAGTTTCTTCGGCGAAATTCCCGTCAAGTTCTGAATGAACGGGGAGATCTCCTCCGAAGTCTTCACAAAGGATTCGAATCTCTGCGTTATTTTCCAGTCATCGACTAGAACAATTCCTATTTCGATGATACGCGCATAGCCGGGCTTTCCGCCCGTCGTTTCGACATCGACTACGGCAAAACGAGGATTTTCCATCAGCGGATATCAAAGTCTATCGAACCGTTTCCGTCTTCGACGCGAGCTTTCAGATGTTCTCCGCGCAGCTTCGAAAAAATCGGAACGGATACCAGATACGTGACACCGGCGACTTCCGAAGGAACCGCTTCCGCCTCCGAAACAGCGGATTTGTAAACCTGTTTCTTTCCGACCCAGACCGTGTAGGTAAAAGTGCGCGGATTTCCACGATGCACCTGCTCCTCGGGAACGCAAAAGTGCACGATTCCTCCAGCCGGAAGGGTTCGCAGGCTGTCCCGAATCACGTTCTCGGAAACATCGTCCGCTTCCAGGCGCATCCGCAAATCCTTTTGCAGTTTCGAAGCGTCCTCGTATTCGATTGTCACCCTTGTCTGCATGTCTTTGGGAATGGCAGATTCCCGAATGTCGCGGACTTTGGAATTGTTCCGGTAGTATTCCCAGCGACCGTTATCATGCAAGATGACAACCTTCCCGTTTACGGTCGTCGCAGTCATGTCGTCCGCCAAGGTGAAAGCGGCAAGGAAAGAAAGCGCGGTCAAGAGTTTTTTCATCGTCAAGATTCCAGAATGATTTCCCGGTAAATATACATTCCGAAAACACGAAAAGAAGCGTTTTCCGTTCACCGTCATTGTGGAGAGGCGAAGCCTCGACCCGCCTGCTGCAGGCAGGCCCGCCTGCTGCGGGCAGGTAGAATCCAGCCCGTTGTTCAGAGCTTAGTTAAGTGATCTTGGAACTTGGAGTTGCAAAGCGGTCCGCTTTACTTTTAAGCCTAGATGTATGCGAAACTCAGCTCTAAGCTCTAAGTTCTGACTTCCCTCCAGAATGACTGTTTATCGCACAAGCCTTTGCAGGTCGTTTAACGAACTATCTACAATCTACATTCCTCACTCCACTCTCAACTCTTCACTCTCCACATTCCACTCTCAGTCAGGATCAGTCCTTGACGCAGCGGACGGAAGCTGTGGAGTTCTTTAGGTCGTAACTCGACTCCAGCTTTATACCGCTGTAGCTCAAATAACGGTAGAAAGCAGTGGTCGTGCTATACTCGACGGAAGTCCAGAAGTGCGCTTCAAAGCGAATGTCGTAGAACGTCCCCTCCATGCGGAATCCCGCGGGGAGAGCCCCGAAGCCGAAGGCGTCCGAGCCGTTGCCATTGCCATACCAGCCGCTAGTCGATTTGAGCGCATAGCCAACGGAGTCCTTCTTGCCGTTAAAAGATTTTGCTACAACAGATTCAAGCGTTGCCCATTCCGCGAGGTTAGGCAAGTGCCAGCCTTCGGGACATATGCCACGGACCTTTTCGGGCACGGTACATTCTGTTCCCTTGCCGCAACCCTTGCCATCATCGGAGAACACGGCTGCCGTGTCCATCGCCGCTGCCCAGGTGTAGAGGCGACCGTAGGTTTCGCAATTTGCCGTGTCATTTTCGTAGCATACCGTTCCATACCTATAGTCGTGTTTCAGGTTTTCCGCCATCCATATTTGGGAACCGATCTTGACTGTCCTGTAAATCTTTTTGTCGCGGACGTCCGTGAACTCGCCGGAGCCTTCGTAAACCGAGTCGCCGTCACAATACTCCGTCAATCCGTTATAGCTTTTGCCGCCGCATAGGCTGTAAATCGTTCCGGACTGGCAAAATTCCGCAGTCACGTCATAGCTGTTTCCTCCACAGAGATCATAGAGAACACCGGACTGGCAAAACTGCAATGTCGGGTCGTAGGATGCGGATGCGCAATAATCGTAGAGCCATTCTTCTCTAAAGCAAAACTTTTGAGCC
>CAVKYI010000041.1:0-18435 GCA_963660435.1 Sodaliphilus sp. | reverse complement strand
CTTTCGGTAAGCCCGATTACGGATGTTTCGTTCAACTACTGCTTTGTGCTGAGTTCGGAAGCGAACGCCAACGCGAAGAAGCTTGCGAACGGCGCCGACTTCGATCTTTCCGGAATGCCTGTCTGTACGGTATCCGGTGGTGTCGTTTCCGGGGATTCCGGGGTCGTCTCGTTCAAGAAGGGAAGCACGGTTCCGGCAAGTTCCGTCAAGGTGACGCCCGTGACGGATGGGGTGGTCGAGGGGGACGAAAGCTTCCAGATGTATGTCTTCAACATGAGCGGAGCCGTCCTTTCGGGGAACAGGCGCGCAGGCTACTTTACACTGTACATCAAGGATGCGGACAACAATGTCGCTCCGGAATTCGACCAGGCGAAATACGAGTTCGAAATTTCCGAAAACAGCCCGGTAGGCACCCTTGCAGGAAAGGTTTTCGCGACGGACAGGAATGTAGGCGATATCGTCCGTTACCGCGTAGCTTCCGGCGATAGCGATATCTTTGCGCTGGATTCCGTGACGGGAAGCATTTCGGTGAAAAAGGCGGTTCTCGATTACGAAGCCGGCGACACGCTCTACACGCTGAATGTCTATGCGACAGACGGCTCCTTGAATTCCGGTACGGTGCCGGTGACGATTCGCGTCATTGACGTGAACGAGGCTCCCTCGATTTCCGATACGACATTTTCTGTCGCGGAAGATGCCTTGATCGGAGCGGAAATCGGCGCGGTTCTCGGCCATGACCCGGACGTGCTGAATCCTGCGTTCTCGACGCTTTCCTACAGGCTGGTTTCGAGTTCCGTCCCCGGGATGTTCCTTTTGGATTCAAGGACGGGAATGCTTTCTCTTGCGGGCGCTCTCGACTATGAAACCCTGTCGTCCTATACGCTTCGCGTAGAAACTTCCGACGGAGTCTTTACGGCGACGGCGACGGTGACGGTCAAGGTTCTCGACGTGAACGAGGCTCCGGCCGTTTCCGATGCCCTGGTGACGATTCCCGAGGACTGCAAGTCCTGTGCCGCGACGGGAAAGATTTCCGCGTCCGACCCGGATGGTGACAAGCTTGTCTTCCGCATGGTTTCGGATACGAGCGGGATTTTCCAGATCGACGCGCAAACGGGAACCGTTTCCCTGAAAAGCGGGGAAGTTCTCGATTACGAAAAGGATTCCCTCTACACGGTTCGCATAGCGGTCTCGGATCCGGACGGACTTTCGGATACGGCGACGGTGACGGTCAAGGTCCTGAACCGGATCGAATCGGTGAAGATTACATACGCGGAATCGGGGGATTCCTCGTGGAAGGATCCCGATACGGTCTATACGAACAATGCGACGATCTATATCAAGTGGACGACTCCCGCGGGCGAAAGGGACAGTACGGTTTCTCTTGTCGAGGGAAAGAACATCGTCCGGGTTCGCTTCCAGGACGGTTCAGACGAACTGGTCGTTTTCCTCAGCACGAAGATTCCGGCTGTCGAAATTTCGGCATCTAACGATTCGGTGGGATATCCGAGCGGCGTCACGATTGTCGAGCCGAAGGACGCGAGTGATTCGGCGAGCTATGTCCGGTCGAATTCCGTGCGGATTACGGTTTCGGCGACGGATTCTTCGGGAGAAAAGCCGAAGACGGTTTCCAACGATTTTAGCATCCGTCTGGATACGGCTGCGGTCACTCCCGGAAACATCAGAGAGCTGGAATCGACGATTGGCAAGGTAACGCTTGCGGATGCGGAAGACCTTTCTCCGAGCGTTGACGTGAAGCGCGCAGTCGAAGGGAATGACCGGGTGCGTGTCAGCTACGAAGAAAAGACCGCTTCGGGGACAACCGTAACAGTTTCCTACCTGACGGATGCCGCAGGAAATCGCCTTGTCAATGAAAACGGGGACCCGTATTACGAAGTTTCCCTAACCTATACGGATGCGAACGGAAAAAAGGTGACAATCTCCTACACGGTCGATGCGTCGGGAACGGTCGCTTGCGATTCGAGCGGCAAGACGATTTACACGGTGAGCTATGTCGAACGGACCGTTTCCGGCTCGGGAAGCGGAAACGGCGGTACGGTGACCGTTTCGTACAAGATAAACTCGTCGGGAAAGAAGCTGCTCGATGCGGACGGAAACATGCGCTATACGGTGAGCTACGCCTACACGGATTCCTACGGAAATTCGGCGACGGCTTCGACGCTTGTGGTTGTCGATACGGTTCCGCCAAAGGTGAAAATCATTTCGCCGGAAAATTCGGCGACATTGAGCAACGTCTCGGTGGCGGTGCGCTGGACGGTAGATGATATAGAACAGGATACGCTGAATTACCAGGGGCTTAACGACGGCAAGAACCTGATCATCCGCACCTATCGGGACAAGGCGGGGAACGAGGCTTCCGATACGGTGGTGGTGATTCTCAAGGCGGGCAAGCTGATTACCGTGAAAGTGGAAAATCCGCTGGTCGCTCCGGACAGGAAGACGGTCGATAAGTTTGTCTCGTCTTCGAACAGCGAAGAGGGGACGAGCTTCGCCTTGAGCGTTCTCAACGCGAAGACGGGACTCGAAGAGGAAACGCAGGCCGGTTCGAAGAACGGCACGAAGGACGGTTCGCACAAGGAACCTTACGAAGGCATGTCGGGAAAGCATCTGGGCGTGACTCTCGGCATTTCGGCGCAGGCTCCGGCCATCGACGAGACGGGAACGCTTTCGACCCTCGAGAGCATTCTGGAAAACGGCTATGTCGCTCTCGACAGCGGAGGAGGCTGGGACCGTACGACGACAACGGTCGAGGACTTTGTCGATAACTACTGCTCGCTGGATTTCCGTACGGAATATCTGACGAAGGGTAGCGCGGTCAGTCTCTATACGACCATCATCAAGCTTCGGATCTGGCTTTTCACGACTCTCGGAGAATTTGTCGATGAGTATTCCTTTGCGCAGGAAATCGTTCCGGACTATGTCGATAAGACCGGCGGCATCCAGATGTATTTCGAGCTCAAGCCCGATGGCGACGGCTTCCTGAAAAATTCCGATGGTCGCTTGCTCGGAAGCGGCGCGTATATCTACAAGACCGAAGTCAAGATCCGCTCCGAACTCCGTTGCGATCTGCCCGACGCGAAGCGCGGCTTTGTCCGAAAGGGAGAAGACAGGATTCTTTCGAAATGGGGCTATCGCCGTCCGAAGAACTAGACCGTTTTTCGGATACAGGAATGGCATAAAGAAAGCGGGCTGTCTAGCCCGCTTTTCCATGTGTTTCAAGCGGCGGTTCAAGCCTTGGCGAGCTTCCTTAGCTGCGCAGCCTTGTCCGTCTTTTCCCACGTGAAGCGTTTTCCCGTGCGACCGAAATGTCCGAGCGCGGCCGTTTCGGTGTAGCCCGGCTTCTTGAGATCGAGCATCTTCACGATTCCCGCCGGAGAAAGGTCAAAGACCTTCGCGACGATTTCCTCTATCTTTTCGTCGGGAACTTTTCCCGTTCCGAAAGTGTTCACGAGGAGGGAAACCGGGTGGGAGTATCCGATCGCGTAGGCTACCTGTACTTCGCAGCGATCCGCGAGCCCTGCCGCGACAATGTTCTTTGCCACGTAGCGCGCCGCATAGGCACCGGAGCGATCGACCTTCGACGGATCCTTTCCGCTAAAGGCTCCGCCACCGTGCCGTCCCATGCCGCCGTAGGTATCGACGATGATCTTTCTTCCGGTGAGACCGCAGTCTCCGTGGGGGCCGCCGACGACGAACTTCCCTGTCGGGTTCACGAAAAAGCGCGTATTCCTGTCGAGAAGCTTCGCGGGAATCACCTTTTTGATAAGCTCGTCGATAATTGTCTTTTCTATTTGCCTGTGCGTGAGTTCCTTGCCCTTGAATGTCGGCGCGTGTTGCGTGCTGATGACGACCGTATCGACTCGGACCGGCCTGTCGTTTTCGTCGTATTCGACCGTCACCTGGCTCTTGGCGTCCGGTCGGAGCCACTTGATCTTTCCCGATTCGCGGAGTTCCTGGATCTTGGCCATGAGCCGGTGCGAAAGAGAAATGGGGAGCGGCATCAGCTCGGGCGTTTCGTTTACGGCATATCCGAACATCATGCCCTGGTCGCCCGCGCCTTGTCTGTCGTCCTTCTTTCCGTCCGCCGCTTTCGCATCGACGCCTTGCGCGATGTCCGGGGACTGCCTATCGACCGCGACGATGACAGCGCAGCTTCCGGCGTCAAATCCCAGTTCCGGATCGCAGTACCCGATTTTTTCGATAGTCTTTCGAGCGATAGACTGGTAGTCGAGTTCCGCCTTGGTCGTAATTTCGCCGGAGATGACGACTAGACCCGTGTTCACGAGCGTTTCGCAGGCGACGCGGCTTTCCTTGTCCGCGGAGAGGGCTGCGTCGAGGATGGCGTCCGAAATCTGGTCGGCGACCTTGTCCGGGTGGCCTTTGGAAACGGATTCCGAAGTAAAGAGATAGTGAGCCATGGTTTTCCTTTTTATGTTCTATGCGTAAATCTAGAAAAACGCATATATTGTGGCAACGAATAGAAAATTTTTTGTTCCCTTGTACGCTTTTTTCGCTTTTGAACCTAAATTTTCGATATGAAACTACAGGATTTTTCGAACTGGCTTTCCGAACTTCTTGAACCGGAATCCTTTCAGGATTTTTGCGTCGATGGGCTTTGCGTCGAAGCCTCGGAAGACGTGACGCGCGTGGTGACCGGCGTGAGCTTTCGGGATTCCCTCATCGACCACGCCATCGAAAGGAAGGCGGATTGCATCATCGTGCACCATCCGAACGGTTTCTGGAAAGGCGATCCGAAAATTCCGGTGGGGCACTTTGGCCGTCGTCTGCGGAAGCTCTTTCGACATGGCATTTCGCTTTACGGCTTTCACTTGCCGCTCGACGGACACATGGAACTCGGGAACAATGCGCAAATCGCGAAGGCGATGCGCTTGAAAATCGTACAGGGATTTATGCGTGAAGGCGAACGGACGGTGGGCGTCGTTGCGGATTTCGAAAGTCCCGTTTCGAAAAGGGACTTTTTGGCTCGCGCAGAGAGCGTCTTCGAACACGGCGTGCAGACCGCGCTGATGTTCGGAAGCGATTCGATTCGCCGCGTGGGAATTTGCAGCGGAAGCGGCGCGAGCGGCATCGACGAGGCGATAGATCTTGGCTGCGACGCGTTCATTACGGGAGAGCTCCGCGAATCGGTGCCGATTACTTGCGAAGAGCGGACGTTCAACCTGATAGGCTGTGGTCACCATCGGACGGAAATATTCGGCGTTCGCGCCCTTGCCGAAAGAATCCGCGCGGAGCTTTTAATCCCTGCGGAATTTGTCGATCTGGACAATCCGGTGTAGGGAAAAAATCATTTCCCCTTGTTCGAAAGAAAGTCGAAGTCGTCGCAGGCGATTTTTTCGAGGCGGTTGCCCATGGCCTGGCTGCGGGTGCGGTCGTTTCCGAGGCGTTCGGGAATGCGGAAGCAGTATTCGTATTCGGTGCCGGCATCGGTCGGAATCGTGAGGCGGAACGCCCGAATTCGGTTCTCGCGCTTCCTTTCCGTGCCGAGGTATCCTTCGTGGTATTCGTAGCGGTTCGGAATCTTGTTCAGGCGCGCGTTCTGGTCAAAGCGAATGTCCTTCGTGATTTGCCCCGTGAGTTCGATAGGGAAGTTTCCAGGAATGCGAAGTTCCATTTTTTCTTCGGCAAGAACGATTTTTGCATCCTTGGGGTTTACCAGGTAGCGTTCCTTGGGGATGTTGCGGTAAGACTTGAACCGGACGACGCGGACACCGCAGAGTTCGCGCATGTCGGGCTGGGCGACGAAGTCTATTTCCCGGCAGGCGGGCGGCATGTTTTCGGGCATGGCCAGATCGTCTCCGTCGGAAGTGCTTCCACAGGAACATAGTGTGCAGAGAATGGAGCTCAAAAGAACGGACAGAACGCTAAATCTCATATTCTAGAATATAGATTCAAGACTTGCAAAAAGACGATGAAATCGGAAAATCTTTTGTTCCTTTTTTCCCGAGGCCTGTTTTGTCCTCTGGGATTGGTTTTTGTCGCGAAGTGACATTCGGACTTAACTATTTTTAACCGGGAATTTCCTTTTGGAGATATACATGCGCATTTACAGCTGGAACGTCAACGGAATCCGCTCCGCGGAAAAGAAAGGCTTGGGCGACTGGTTCGAAAGCACTCGACCGGAAGTCCTTTGCCTGCAAGAGATTCGCGCCGAGGCCGATCAGGTTCCGGAGCGTCTCCGCTCGCCGGAAGGCTATTTCTGCTACTGGAATCCCTGCCAAAGGAAAAAGGGTTACAGCGGGACCGCCGTCTTGAGCCAGATCGAACCCGATGCGGTGGAGTATGGTTTCGGTATCGAAGAGTTTGACGAGGAAGGGCGGGTCGTGCAGCTGGTCTTTCCGGACTGGGTCTTGAATTCCATCTATTTTCCGAATGGAGGCCAGGGCGAGGATCGGGTAGATTACAAGTTGCGGTTCTATGATGCGTTTCTAGATAACTGCATGGGGTGGCTCAAGCGAGGACGCCATGTGGTGACGCTCGGGGACTATAACACCTGCCATACGGAAATGGATATTGCGCGTCCCGAGGAAAACGAGAATGTCAGCGGTTTCCTTCCGGTGGAGCGGGCGTGGCTTGACAAGTATGTCGCCGCGGGTTTCGAAGATACGTTTCGCTCTCTGCATCCGGGACTTTCCGGTGCCTACACCTGGTGGTCGAATCGGGCTAATTCCCGGGAAAGGAACGTGGGCTGGCGGATTGACTATGCGTTCGTGGATGCCGGGCTTGCCAAGAACGTGACGGATGCAAGCATCCATGCGGACATACAGGGATCGGACCATTGCCCGATAAGCGTCGATCTGGAATTGCCATTTCCTCCGGTCGAATTGGCTTTGGAAGAATAGCGCTTTCCAGGTAAAAAAGAAGGCGAAATCTCGAAATTTTCGCCTTTTGTCATATTTTGACAAAATGAATATCTAACTTGCCAAGAAAGGGGTGGAAAGATCGAGTCCTGCATGGCGGGCGGGTGTTCGCAAGGATGCCCGCCCGCTTTTTACTCGGCAGTCGTTACTGCAACCTGCTCTTGAATCTGAATCGGATAGGAACCAGTCCAGTCCGTGTAGCTCTCCTGATACTGGGGGCGGATTGCCGTAATCGTCAATGTGCAGGACGAGGCTCCCGAGCCTATCACGGCGGTAAGGCTTTCCTGTTCGTTGGAGGATAGATAGAAGGCGGTCGAATTGTAAATTTTGTAGCCGTTGTCGCAGACAAGGGAATAATCCATCGTGAAGGTCGGAAGCTTGTAATTTCGGGCGTTTTTGATGACGAGGTTTGCTACGCGGTTCTGGCTGTTGAAGTAGGCGTCGACGACTTGGATGTCTTCGCCCGGGATGATCGTGTAGGTGGAACTGTCTCGCGTGATGGATGATGACTGGGAGCAGCCGACGAAACCTGCGAAGAGTATTGCGCAAGGAAACAGCTTTCCGATAAACGGTCTTTTGATGGGCATGGGTTCCTCCTTGAAAAGGCTTTGTACAATTTATAAAAATCGGATGACAATATTTGACATTTATCTTTTGAGGTCACCTCTAAAAATTGCCACAGGAGGTATTTGCCGCTTTGAATGACGAACCAGCGCGTCACTTTGTTCCACGCTTTCCCTTCGGGTTCACGCTTTGCGCGAATCCCGCTCTCGCCGTTTCGCTTCGCTCACCGCTCGATCGTCGGCCCCGAGGGTCCTCATCCCGCAAAAAAATGCAAAAAAAAATCCCTCTCGGAGGGATTTTCGAATATCGGAATAGCGGGATTCGGACCCACGACCTCTTGCTCCCGAAGCAAGCGCTCTACCAGGCTGAGCTATATTCCGAGGACGCCCCTATTTTAGAAATTTTTTTGCCGGTTCGCAAGGGGGATTGTCCAAAATAATTTCATTTTCGTCGTCTGTCGCGCGGTATGACGCAAAAAGAATCGTTCTTTCCGATTTTCATGATGCTCGATCCGGAATTGTTCGGCTCGGTCTTGTAGAAAAGTACGCGGTGGCGCCAGACGGTCGCGACTTTCCTGTCGATGATGCGCTTGACGTTTCCGTATTCCGGGTTTCCGCCTCCATGGATAATGCGGAGAACGGAGAGTCCGGCGCGAGCCATTCCGTCCATCAGGTTTTCGACCGCTGTCGCGGCTTCTTCGGCGACGTAGCCGTGGAGATCGATTTCCTCTTCGGGGTCTGGGAAGTTCCACGCGGCGGGGTTCTTGCGCGGCTTTCTGAACTTGTCTGTATGGGCGCGTTGCTTTTCCGCTTCGAGTTTTTCCGCTTCGCGAGCAAGATCCTTGTCCTCTAGCGGGTGGCGGTTCATCCATTCGAGCTGGCGTTTTTCGTTTTCGGTCATTTCATCGTCCATCGGTCTATCCTCGGGTAAAGTTTCGGTGATAGTTCCAGGTCCATTCGCCTGGATGTTCTGAAATCCATGTGGTAATTTCGCTTGCGATTGCGTTCGTCGTCCGGTCCGGGTCGGACTTTGGCGGGTAAAACGATTCAAACCGGACGGTGTGGCCCACTATCGAACGAAAGATGCGGAATGTCACGATGCCTGCGCCCATCGACTGTACCTTGAGCGGAAGCCGCAAGAATAGCTCTGCGGGCTGGTTTAAAATCCGGACGGGATTTCCCCTGCCTTCGGTTGCCTGATCGACCAGCATGGCGAGAATGCCGCGGTTCTTGAAAAGTTCCCGGATTGTCTGGGAAACGGAACTTGTTTCGCGCTCTTCGAGTCCCGGGGCCTTTCGAATGTCGTGGAGCGTTTGGGTTAGAGCCTTGTCCTTGAAACTGTGCGTAAAGAGATAGACGTGATCCGAATAGCGCGTGAGGATTCGGTGCATGATTTCGAATGCTCCCTGGTGGATGCCCATGGCGACGACGGGAATCCCGCTTTCGAGAGGCTCGCGGATGATTTCTTCCCTTTCGAAGCGAACCTTTTTAACCGTCCTGGGGAGCCGACAGAGATAGCGCAGGGAATCTAGATAGTTTGTGTACAAGGCGTAAAAGACTTTCCTGGGAGAAGTCTTATGGTCTAGCCCGGTCGTTTCAAGGTGTCGCTTTACGCGTCCCCAGGCCTTTTTTCTGTGCGATAGACTGTATATCGGGTAGAGAATTTCGAACAGGAGAGTCTCGAGAGGCTTCGGCATATACAGAAGCGTATAGAGAATTATCCTGTATGCAATCCGCATGGCGTTTTATACAAATTAATCTTGGAATCCAGGTCTAGGTTTCGGAAAATTCGAAGATGCCGCGCCCGAGTTCCCGCGAGAGAACTTCTGCGGAAAGGTTCTCCCCGGCGTAAGTCAGCCGTGGGGAGATTTCGTAGTATTTTCCCGGCTTTACATCCGCCTTGGCCTTTTCGAGCCAGTAGCGGTGGAGCTTTCCGAGCATTTTGCGGGCGGATTTCGGGGAGTCGTTCCCGGTGGCGTTCTTTATCGGCGCGAATTCGTCTTCGCGTTCGACTCCATAGGGAAGAATCTTGCCGAGGAGAGGGAAGACGTCTAGCAGGAACTGCTCGAACTTGTAGCAGCCTTCTACGCCGTTTACCGTTTTCCGGGCGACATGCCAGGGAAGCTCCTGCGTCGATATCTTGCGAAGAGCGTCCATGCGGAATGCATACATTCCCGTGTTGCCGCCATCGTATTCGAGCGAGCCGTCCTGGAGCCTTGCCGTGCGGAGTTCCTCGGAAATATCCGAGTATTCGAGGACTGTCGGCCTTGAATTTCGGTAGGCGAAGATTCCGAGCTTTTCGTCTGGCGTTAACTTGTGAACAACCTTGACCGCACAAGGCGCGATTCCGTTTGCGGCGAGAGCTCCGATGAAAGCCGGGTCGCACATCTTGACCAGGGCATTGTCGATATTGTGCAGAAAGACGAATCGCACGCCCTTTTCCACTAGCCAGGCGAGAGTGCCGCTCAGGGCTAGCGCCCGGAAGCATCCGCCGTTTCCGTCGGGAACTTCGACAAGATTTCCGTTTTCGTCCTTGAGCGGTGTACCGTCGGGCCTTAGCGTGCAAAGCGTTCCCTGGTCAAGGAAGCGGATAAAGTCCCGGTTGTAGCCGAAGTAGGAATGTTCTTCGAAGTGTTCGACGGTCGCTTTGCGGTTTAACGGCGAGGTCATGATGGCCCAGGGTATCGGCTTTCCCGCCTTTGCGCCGAGATTCATGAGACGGCGCGCTTGCAGACGAAACAGCGTCGCATGGCTCGGAAGGCCAAAATCGTAGGCGCCCTTTGGACCGTCGAATCCGAGTCTTGATCCTTGGCCACCGGCAAGCGTGAACGCAGCGACAGCTCCCTGCTTCAAGAGAAGATTTCCCGTTTCGATAAAAAATTCGAGTCGCCTGTCTTCCGATGCGAGCGTAAACGGCATGGGACTGATTCTGTCGCTTGCCTTCGGGGCTTCGGAATTTTCGGTGGAAAATCTTGCGTAAAGCTTTTGTACAAGGGAAAGGTCTGAACTTGGCATTAGCGGATTCCAAAGAAGATGACGAAACTGACGATGAGCGCAAAGATGCTCACCAGGTGCATTCTCCAGACGATTTTCGAGTTCATCAGGGGCTTGGAGGCGAAGCGTCCCTCCCACTTTTTCTGGTAATGGTGGTGGAGCGGTGCGCAAAGAAACAGGCGTTTTCCCGTGCCGGTCCTAAGACGCGTAAACTTGAAGTAGCCTATCTGGAAGAGAACGGAACAGGCTTCGGCGATGATGATGGCGCAGACAATCGGGAGGAAAAGCCCTGCCTGGATCAGAATGAACATGATGCCGATACATGCGCCGAATCCGACGGAACCCGCATCACCCATGTAGATTTCCGCCGGGGGACTGTTGAACCAGAGATAGGCGAGAAGCGCACCGGCGACGGACATCGCCAGGGGAAAGAGCTCGTCGCATCCCGGGAGGAAGGGCACGTTCAGGTAGTTGCTGAAGATGAAGTTCCCGCAGACATAGGCGACGACCCCGACAAAGATCATGCTGCTGAGAATCGGGACGGAGACCAGGCTGTCGAGACCGTCGGTGAAATTCGTGCCGTTCGCGGTCGCCGCGATGACGAATGTCATGAATCCGATGAACGCCCAGTTCGGCAGATATATCTGGAACGCATCGACAGGAACAAACGGGACTGTCAGGTTGCCACGGAGATCCGGAATGAACTTGTAGCAGAAGATGGCGATGACTAGACTGAAGAGAAAGTAAAGCCCGAGCCGGACGGAGCTCGAAATGCCGTCAGCCTTTTCCATGTAGGATGCCGCCTTAGCCTCGCCTCTCGCAATGAGCCGCTTGGTCTTTACCTTTGCGATATCGTCTATGGCGCCGACCGCGCTAAAGGCGACTAGAACGAGGAGCGTGGAAATCGTGTAACCGTTCAGCTTGCAAGTGAGCAGGGAGACCGCGACGACGACGATGACGAGAAGAATGCCTCCCATGATGGGGGGGGCCTTGGTCTTGCTGTTCTGGTCAAAGTCCGAAGTCGCATCCGACCGTTGCAGGAAGCGGATATACGAGGGCATCGTCGAAAGGACGAGAACAATGGAGAGCATTGCCGCAAGCCCGGCCCGAAAAAGTCGGCTGTCAAAAAGGGGAAGTTCCGTCAGGTGATAAATCCATTCGCAAAGCATATGCCAAATTTAAAAAGATTGTTGCGCCTGTCGGAAATCCTGGCGTCTTGGCGCGAAAATTTTCTTCTGCCCGGGCTTTGGTTAAAAAGATCCCGGAAAGAAGTATATTTATGTTATGAGAAAATTAACGACAGCATCTTTCCTTCTCTCGGCTTCGCTTGCGTCTGCGGCGACCGTTTTCTACAACCATGCCGGCTACGATGCGGGGCTTCCGAAGAGCCTTGTCGTCGGATCGGGAAACCTCCTTACGGGAAATTCCTACGCGATTGTCCCGAAGAACGGAGGCTCTGCCGTCGCTTCGGGAACTTTTGGCAATGGCGTCCATCCGAGCGACTGGAATCTGTCCATGGATTTCTATTCGATAGACTTTTCCGATGTCCGCGAGGCTGGTACCTACACGCTTTCGTTTCTCGAAAACGGTTCGCCTGTTTCGCAGGATCTGGAAATTCTCGACGATGCGCTTGCGACAAGTACGCTTGGACCTGTACTGTCCTATATCAGGAACGACCGGAACACGAATTCGGACGTTTCCGTTTCTGTCTATGGCAGCGGCGGAAAGACCCGGGATGTTCACGGAGGCTGGAACGACGCTTCGGGCGACGTGAGCAAGTATCTTTCGCACCTGTCCTATGCGAATTATCTGAATCCGCAGCAGATTCCGCTTACGACGTGGACGCTCGCCTTTGCGGCAAAGCGGATTCCCGCAAAAGTCACGGAGGCTTCCGGCGAAGGATTCGCTAGCGACGAAGCGCTCTACGGCGCGGATTTCTTGCTTCGAATGCTCGATTCGACCGGTTTCTTCTACATGACGGTCTTCGACAAGTGGGGAGGGGACAGTCGCTACCTGTGCGCGTTCAGTGGAGAGGACGGGGAAAAGAGTTCGAACTACCAGGCTGCGTTTCGCGAAGGTGGCGGCATGGCGATTGCCGCTCTCGCACGGGCTTCGACGCTTGGCGCAAGTGGAGACTATTCGGCGGAGGAATACTTTGCCGGTGCGGAGCGGGCTTTTGCGCATTTGCAGGAAAAACAGTCCGCCGAGACTTGCGCCTATTGCGACGACGGAAAGGAAAACATCATCGACGACTACACGGCCCTTCTCGCGGCTTGCGAACTTTATGACGCGTCACGGCTGTATTACAATTCCGCGGTTGCGTCCTATCTGGAAAATGCCCGCTACCGGGCGAAACGCCTGGTTTCCCGCTTGAGCGCGGACGGCTATTTTGTCAGCGACGATGCGGGGACCAGACCCTTCTGGCATGCAAGCGATGCCGGGCTTCCCCTGGTCGCGCTTGTCCGCTATCTGGAACTCGAACCGGAAAGTTCCGTTGCCGAGGAAATTTCGGCTGCGGCCCAGAGACATCTTGCGTGGCTCTTGACCGTAACGGACAAGGCCTCGAATCCCTTTGGCTACGCAAGGCAGGTTTACCGGACAGGCGATACGCTCAGAACGGGATTTTTCATTCCGCACGACAACGAGTCGGGATACTGGTGGCAGGGAGAAAGCGCCCGAATCGCTTCGCTTGCGGCTGCGACCGTCTATGCGTCACGGGCATTGAACGCACCGGATTCGCTTACCGTGCACTCCTTCGCGGCGGACCAGCTCGACTGGATTCTCGGCAAGAATCCCTATGGCATCAGCTTCATGGAAGGCGTCGGCAAGAACAATCCGCCCGCCTACAAGGGGACGCTTGGCAAGGGAATGCTCAAGGGCGGCATCGCGAACGGCATCACCGGAAAGAACAGGGACGGCTCGGGAATTATCTGGAACGATGTCAGCGGTGCGGGATTTTATGATTCGTGGCAGAATTGGCGCTGGATCGAGCAGTGGCTTCCGCATTCGACGTGGTATCTGATGGCGCTTGCCGTTCGCTACGACGAAGCGACCGAGAAGGTTCCCTCGAAGGTCTTCTTGCGGAGAGACGTTCCGGACTTTGCGCATTCTCTTTCAGGCCGGACGCTTCGGCTTTCGGCAAGGTCTCCGCTCGGAAGCGTGAAAGTCTTTGGGCTTGACGGCAGGGAAGTCCTTCGGAAAACGCTTCCCGGCAAAAGCGCCGAGGTTTCGCTCGAACGGATGACTTCGGGAATCTACATGGTGAAAGTCGGGGCGCTAGGCGTCCGAAAAATCGTTCTGCGCTGATTTCCGCTCGAAAGTTTCGCCTAGATTTTCGCGAAGATTCCGCGCCGGAAGATTTCTCCGGCGTCCAGGCGAATTTCCTTTTTCTGTTGCCCGTCGTCGGAGCGATCCGTTCTTTCCCGGATGGAAATTTCCCGTGTTCTTGAAACCGGGTCGTATTCGATCCATTTTACGGGAACCTTGTGCGTTCGACCGTCTCCGCCAAGGACAGGAACGTAGTCGATGCGCGGTGTTCCCGAATAGCCGTGGGCGGTCACCCGGACTATCGAATCGTCCGTTCCCGAAGTTCTAGACTCTGTCTTGAGAATGCAGTCGGTCACGCATTTCGGGTGCCTGAACTTTTCTTCGCCGTAGAAGTTCGCGATGGATTCCCATTCCCAGAAAGAGGATCTCTGGAGAATGTTCCCGTAGATTTCCTTTCGCGTGCGGAGCTGCTGGTATAGCGGGATGCAGAGGAGCGGCGCCATCGAAAAATAGACCGCGCGAAAGTATTCCTGGTTGATGCGGACAAACTTGTGTCTGGACTCTTCGTAGCTGTAATCCGCGAAGCGTCCCGGATTGGTATCCAGGTTGAAGTCGTTCAGGTGTCCCGGGACGATGACGTTTACTTTTTTATCCTTGAAAAAGGAAAAGTCGTCTCCGTAGGCGTTGATCTTTTCCTTCAGTAGCGAAAGCATCTGCCGCTGGGCTAGCGCCGTAAAGAGCAGGCGATATTCCACTTCGTCGTTTCGATCCTTGGTTTCGAAGAGCGTCTCGAATTCCCTGTTTCCCATGAGCGTGTATTGCGATTCGTCCTGGAGATTCCTGGAAAACCTTTGCAGCTCGCGGAGCTTCTGCTTGCGGCGAAAGTTCTGGAAAAATCCGTCTTCGACGAGACCGGAAGGCTTGCGGGTGAAAGTCAGGTTTGGCGCGGCGTCGTTTCCGTAGAGGACAAAGGCGAGCTTGCCGTAAGCGGGGCAAGGCTTCGTGACGCTTGCCGAGAGCGTCTGGCTGCGGAATACGCGATGCCGCTTGCCGTCGAATCCGGTCACGGTTTCCGTCCAGTGGATGGTCTTGTGCCCCGTGTATGTCTTTTCTCCCATTTCGAATGTCTTCAGATCGGCGATGACGAAGGGGTTGCCGTTTATCTCGCCGCTCTGGGAAAAGAGAACGGATGCGTTTTCGTTGAGCGAACCGTCGTAACCGAAATCCTTGACCAGCTCGTCGATTCGCGACTGGGTGAAAAATCTGTCGAAACGGAGTTTCGGAACGGTCTTTTCGATAAGCCTTGCGGGAATGTCCCAGTCAAAGAGGGCGTTGAGAGGTTCCATCTGCCGGAGCGCTTCCGCCTTTTTCTGTCGGATGTTTTCTTCCAGACTTTCGATTTCTTCCCTAAGCTTTCGAATCTTCCTGTTGAGAATCGCGAAATTGAAAACGATGACGGCGAGTGCCGGGACAAAGTAGAGCGGCCCCTGGGATGGCGTTTCGGAAATCGCCCCGAGGAAGACGAGAACGGCGACGACGATCCAGCAGACGATGCGGAAAAGGGAGTAGCGGGAATGCGAAGAAGAAAGAGTTTCCTTGCTTTCGGAAAGCTGCGCGATTTCTCCGCAGACCTGCCTGTTCGCTTCCTTGTCGATATTCGCCTTGTCGGAAAGTTCCCGGAACGCTTCCTGCGCATTCTGCAGAAACTTGTCCCGATATTCGCTCCTGTAGCGTTCTAGCGGATCGTAAACGATGTCTTCCACGTCTTCCCCTGTGGGAATCTGCGCTTCTACGGTTCTTGCTTTCTAGAAGAACGTTTCGCGGGCGCGAGCCTTGACGTCTGCGGATGCGGTAAAGGGAATGCGCGTCGTGTACCCGGCGCGGGCCGCGACGATCATCTTGGTGGGCCATGCGAAGATGTCCGTATTCCACTGGTTTACCGTGTCGTTGTAGAGGCTGCGGGCCGCGGTGATTTCTCTTTGCAGGTAGCTATTCTGTTGCATCGCGTCGGCGATCGCCGCATGGGCCTTCAATTCGGGATAGGCTTCCACTTGCGGAAAGAGACGACCGAAGCTTCTGTCGAGATCTCGCGAAACCGTATTGCGGGATTCTTCGGACAGGTGCCCGCCACGAAAAGCCGCGACGGATTTCATCACGTCCTTGTCAAGGTCTATTGCCTTGTTCACCAGCGGCGCGACATTCTGCAAAATCTGGACCCGCTGTTCGAGATAGTTGTCGATGGTCGATGCATCGGCCTGGATCTTCTGCTGCAGTTGCTGAAAGTAGTTCTTTGCACCGATCTTCATGAAGAGGAAGATGACGCCCGGCAGGATGCCGCAGAGCCAGAGAAGAATCTCGAAGAAAAGGGATCCCGCACCCACGCGGACGGGAATCTGCTTTTCGATGACGTTGATGTCACGCCCTTCCGCGTTCGTGTTTCCGGTCATTTCGTCGAGTTCGTTTGCCATAAAAGCCTCCTATCGGTTTAGAAATATAAAATAATTTTTGGAGAAGGAAAAGAATATTTCCTGCAACGCGAAATCCACGCCGGGGCGAGGCGGTGGAATATGGACAAAAGTGGCGCCAAGGTTCACTTTTCTAGGGAGACTTGGTTGTGGTCACCTCTAAAAATTCAATTTTCAAAAATTTGGTTGCGACGCTTCGCGAGAGACTCCGCACGCTTTTGAAATCTCGAGGGGATTCATTCCCAAGACCAGGTCTTTATCCATAATGAATTTTTGAAATTTTGTCAATGATACTAGTTTAGAAAATTGGACTAATCTGGTTGATACTTGGCGGGGGATTGGAAATAAAAAAGTCCGGTTTGTAGCCGGACTTTCAGTTTGATGCCAAAGACCTTACGATTTTTTCGGATCGACCATGTTGATGGAAACGTGCAGGTCGTTCAGCTGGGCGACATCGACTTCGCTCGGACTCTGGTCCATCGGGCTGGATGCGCTCGTGTTCTTCGGGAACGCGATGAAGTCACGGATCGAATCCTGGCCTTCCATCGTAGCGACGACGCGGTCGAGACCGAAGGCGAGACCGCCATGGGGAGGCGCGCCGAACTTGAACGCATCGACAAAGAAACCGAACTTTTCCTTGACCTGTTCCTCGGAAAGGCCGAGCAGGCGGAAAACCTTTTCCTGGACTTCCGGGTTGTGGATTCGGATGGATCCGCCGCCGATTTCGACTCCGTTCAGCACCAGGTCGTAGGCTTCGGCGTTGCAGTCCTTGAGATTTCCGTCGAGCATCATCTGCAAGTGTTCCGGCAGAGGGTTCGTGAACGGATGGTGCATCGCCATGTAGCGGCCTTCGGTTTCGCTGTATTCGAACATCGGGAATTCGGTAATCCACACGAACTCGCGCTTTTTCGGATCGCGGAGGCCCTTGATGCGGGCGACTTCGAGCCGGAGCTGTCCCATGGCAGTCGCTGCGACCTTCTCGGGGCCGGCGATGAAGAACATCATGTCTCCGTCCTTTGCTTCCACGGCGTCACGCAAGGCGTTCAGCTGTTCCGTGGTGAAGAACTTTCCGACCTGGGTTTCTACCGTGTCGTTCTCCTTCACGCGCATCCAGACGAGTCCCTTGGCCCCGTATTTTCCGACATAGGCGGTGAGATCGTCGATCTGCTTGCGGGTAAAGTCCAGGCAGCCCTTGGCGGCGAGTCCGCGGACCTTTCCGCCGGCGGCGACCGCGTTCTTGAAAACGCCGAAGTTCGATGTCGCGGCGATTTCCGAAACGTCGTGAATTTCGAGGTCGAAGCGGAGGTCGGGTTTGTCGGAACCATACTTGAGCATCGCTTCGTGCCAGTTCATGCGGCGAATGTGGCGTGGCGGTTCGAAGTTCCAGACCTTTCCGAGAACTTCGGTCACGAACCGGTCGAACATTTCCATTACCTCGTCCTGGTTGACGAAGGACATTTCGACGTCGATTTGCGTGAATTCCGGCTGGCGGTCGGCGCGGAGGTCCTCGTCGCGGAAGCACTTCGCGATTTGGAAGTAGCGGTCAAAGCCGGCAATCATCAGAAGCTGCTTGTATTGCTGCGGGCTCTGCGGCAGCGCATAGAACTTGCCCGGATTGACGCGGGACGGCACCAGGTAGTCGCGGGCGCCTTCCGGTGTCGATTTGCAGAGGACGGGCGTTTCGATGTTTTCGAAACCGTTCGCATAGAAAAATTCATAGACCGCCTTGAGGAAGCGGCTCTTGAGCATCAGGTTCTTCTGGATCCACGGACGGCGAAGGTCGAGATAGCGGTAGGTGAGGCGGAAGTCGTCGTTTTCCTTGCACTCTTCCTTCGGGTCGTTGATGGCGATAGGCGGTGTTAGCGACTCGTTCAGGATTTCGAGCCTGTCAATCTTCACGTCGATCATGCCCGTTTCGATCTTTTCGTTTTCCATTCCGGCCGGGCGGGCCTGGACTTCACCTGTCACGTAGATGACGTATTCATTGCGGAGCTTGTCGGCGAGCCTGTGGACTTCCGGATTGCGTTCCGGGTTGAAGACCACCTGGGTCTTCCCGTATTTGTCACGAAGATCTACGAAAATGACGCCGCCCAGATCACGGCGACGATCGACCCATCCGGCGAGGGAGACGGTCTTTCCGATGTCTTCCGCGCGGAGTTCGCCACAGTTGTGTGTACGTTTCATAAAGTGAATCCTTGTTTGGAATATCAACGAGCGAAATATAGAAAACTTGGAATTTGATTTTGCAAA
>CAVKYI010000040.1:0-18483 GCA_963660435.1 Sodaliphilus sp. | reverse complement strand
CCAGCGCGAAGCGTCGCAACCAAATTTTTGAAAATTGAATTTTTAGAGGTGACCGACAAATCAAAACGCCCTGTAGATACCGACAAGCGCGATGATTTTTCCGATGATGGCGGGAAACCCGGGCAAGAGAAAGCAGAGAATGACCCGGGTCAAGCGATTTTTCCACCAGCGCGAAACCTTCCAGATGTCTTCCGAAACGGTTTCGAATTCCTCCACCCGCGGGGGTCTCATGTACACCTGTACCAGCGCGACAAGGAATCCCACGCCGATGAGCGGCGTAAGCCCGGTAAACGGAGCGGCCACAAGAGCGGTAAGAATCGCAAGCGGATGCGCTCCGGCGACAATCGCGCCGAGCATCGCGCCGCCTCCCGTAAGAAGGAACCAGTTAAGCGTCAGCTCGCCCGCCTTTTCCAGACCCGAATGGTATCCCACAAAGAGAATCGAAAGGATTATCGCCGCGGTCACCGCCCACCCGAGAATCTTGAATACCGGAGACGATGGCCGAATTCCGCAAAGTTCCTCTTCGCTCGGAAGCGGAGCGTCCTTTTCGATGATGTTTCGAATACCCGCGACATGGCCCGCGCCGACAACGGCCAGGATCCTTTTTCCCGGAGCGTTGCGGATCCGGCTCGCGAGATAGGCGTCCCGTTCGTCGATAAGAACCGTCTTGACTTCCGGGAAAGCGTCTCCAAACTCCTGCATCATCGTCGAAAGGGTATCCTTTTCGCGAATGCGCTTCAACTCGTCCTCGCTTATCTCCGTCTTGTCGAAAAGGCTCGAAAAAAGCGATGCGACAAGCGAAAACTTGCGATACCACGGAGTCATGCTCCATGTTCGCCGGAGCGTCACCTTTATGTCCCTGTCGGCAAGAACCAGCGGGATTTCCGCCTTCCGCGCTTCGAGCACCGCCTCGTACAGCTCCGCGCCGGGACGCACTCCCGTCTGCATTCCCATCCGCTTTTGGTAAGATCCCAGCACAAGATTCGCCACGAGCGTTCCCAACTGGCGCTCCCGGACGATTTTTCGCAAATCGGTCTTTTTCCACCGCTCGGGATCCTCTAGGGACTTCAGTCTTCCCTCGTCAAGTTCCACGCACACCGTATCCGGTCGCAATTCGGCAATCGACTTCGCCACCGTTTCCTTGGATTCCCTGGAAATGTGCGCAGTCCCCACCAAAAAAAATTCCTTGCCGTCTTTTTGGACAATCCGGCAGATGTCTTCGCTTTCACTCATGGGGGAAACGATAGAAAATCATCGCTAGACTTCCGGAACTTTTGCAAAAAAGGAACCAACCGTTCCGCATTTTGATTATATTTTTGACAATAAAGTATTTCGGAGGATTTTGAAATGAAGAAGATGGTCTTGGGTTGTTTCTTTACCCTTCTCCTCATCGGATGCGCAAGCACGCCTCCGAACGATCCGACAGCGATCAACGACGCGTTGATCGGTTTCACGGTCAATTCCCAGGGTGAGCACTGGCACGAAGCGATTCTGTTCGTCACGCCGGACGAAGCGGACGAAATCTCGGACGAAAACGGAATGATGAAGCAGGAATACCGCGTAGCGGCCGGTCGCCTTCGCATTTCCGCCCTGCGCCAGATGCCGTGGAAAGTCGACAGCAAGGGACGTCTCGTCGGCATCAAGGCGGTTCTCGACGACTTCAACCGGAAGTACGCCGTGTCCGAAGACGAAAAGAAAGTCGGAACGAACCTCGAACAGATGCGCCAGGACCGGATCAACCGCACGCTCGAAAAGGGCAAGCGCATCATGGCGGGCGAAGAGGAAGAAGCGCAAAAGGAACCGGAAGTCGAAGTCTTCACGAACAAGCTCACCGAAGATGAAAAGCGCAAATACGGCAGCACGGGCGAACTCCGCAAGCCGGACGAAGCTGTCGAAGAATCCACGTCCGATTTCGCGACGGGCGAATCTTCCCCCACAACCGATTCCTACGATTCGGAATCCTCGGACGAGCCTGTGCAGGTCTTCGAACCCGAGAACCAGGGAATCGAGGAAGACGGCTACTACGGACCGGACGAAAGCGGCGCGACCTCCGACTTCTAGCGGACGAATTCTCCCGGTTTGCTATATTTACCGAACATTGAACACCAAGTCCCATATCATTATCGCCATCGACGGTCCTAGCGGTACCGGCAAGAGCACAACGGCAAGGCTAGTCGCAAAGGACCTTGGACTGACATACCTGGATACCGGAGCGATGTATCGGGCAATCACCTATGTCGCTCTGGAAAAGGGCGTCGGACCGACCGATACGCAGGCTCTTTCCGAGCTTCTCCGTTCGACGGACATCCAGTTCGACGCGAACAATCAAATCGTCATCGACGGCATCGACCGCGAAAGGGAGATCCGAAGCAAGCGAGTCACCGAGGCGGTCAGTCCCTACAGCGCAAATCCCGAAGTCCGCAAGATTCTCACCGAGCGGCAAAGAGAAATCGCGAGCAAGACAGGCAGCATTCTCGACGGTCGGGACATCGGAAC
This sequence comes from Sodaliphilus sp., assembly GCA_963660435.1. Lineage (GTDB taxonomy): Bacteria > Fibrobacterota > Fibrobacteria > Fibrobacterales > Fibrobacteraceae > Hallerella. The sequence continues at coordinate 15,987 of CAVKYI010000040.1, read as the reverse complement.
GGCGGTATTTCCCAATGCGGACTTCAAGTTTTTCCTCGTCACGGACATCAAGGTTCGCGCCAAGCGTCGCTACCTGGAATGCCAGGAGAAAGGCATTCCGATGACGCTCGAAGAAATCGAAAAGAATTTGGCAGAACGCGACCGGATCGATTCCAGCCGCGACACGGCTCCGCTAAGAAAAGCCCCGGACGCCATCGAAATTGACACCACACGACTCTCAATACAGCAACAGGTAAGGAAAATCGAAGACTACGTAGGTGTGGTGGCGTAACTTCGATTCCCTTTCCGCAACCAAACAAAGACAAAATGTCCCAACTCAAATACGGAACACAGGCGGACCTCGACGAAATTCTCGAGGCAGAAAAGGAGCTCGGCTCCATCGGTACAAACCAGGCTGCCGAAGCCTATGCAGGCATGGAAGGCCTCGAAGCCGGCAAGGTCGTCACCGGCAAGATAAGCCAGGTGAACGAACAGGAAGTGCTGGTCGATGTAAACTTCAAGTCCGAAGGCGTCATTTCCCGCAACGAATTCAAGGACGACGAAGTCCCCGAAGTCGGTTCCGAAATCGAAGTCTATATCGAAAAGCTCGAAGACGATGACGGACGTCTCGTCCTCTCCAAGCAGAAAGCGGACTTCGTCCGCGTGTGGGAACGCATCCGCCAGGCTTACGAGAACAACGAAATCGTCCGCGGAACGCTCACGAAGCGCATCAAGGGCGGCGTGGTCGTCGATCTCTTTGGCATCGACGCGTTCCTCCCGGGTTCCCAGATCGATCTTCGCCAGATTCCCGACATCAACGCCCTCATCGGCCAGGAATTCGACCTCAAGGTCATCAAGGTCAACAAGGCTCGCCGCAACATCGTCGTGTCCCGTCGCGTCGTTCTCGAAGAACAGCGCAACAGCCAGCGCGACAAGGTCCTCGAAAATCTCGAAAAGGGCCAGGTTCGCAAGGGCATCGTCAAGAATATCACCGATTTCGGCGCGTTCATCGACCTTGGCGGCGTAGATGGACTTCTCCACATCACCGACATGAGCTACAAGCGCATCAACCACCCGTCCGAAGTGGTCAAGCTCGGCGACGAAGTGGAAGTGATGGTTCTCGACTTCAACGACAAGAAGGAACGCATCTCGCTCGGCATGAAGCAGCTGAAGCCGCATCCCTGGAAGGACGTCGCGGCCCGCTATCCGGAAGGCATGGTCGTCAAGGGCAAGGTTGTCTCCATTACGGATTACGGCGCATTCGTCGAACTGGAAGACGGCATCGAAGGTCTCATCCATGTTTCCGAAATGTCCTGGACGCAGCATGTCAAGCATCCGTCCAAGATTCTCACCGTCGGACAGGAAGTGGAAGCGGTCGTCCTCAAGGTCGAAGAAGAACAGGAACGCATCTCGCTCGGTCTCAAGCAGCTTGAAGAAGATCCGTGGGAACACATCGACGAAGAACTGCCTCCGGGCGCACGCGTCGTCGGTGAAATCCGCAACCTCGCCTCTTTCGGCGCGTTCGTCGAAATCAAGGACGGTGTTGACGGTCTCATCCACGTTTCCGACATGTCCTGGACAAAGAAGATCAACCACCCGTCCGAAATGGTCAAGAAGGGCGACAAGGTGGAATGCGTCGTGCTCGCTGTCGATAAGGAAAAGCGTCGCATCTCGCTTTCCATGAAGCACCTCACCGAAGATCCGTGGGACACCATCGAAACGACCTATCCGATCGATTCCGAAGTCAAGGGCAAGATCATCCGCCTTCTCGATCGCGGCGTGGTCGCCGAACTCCCGAACGGCATCGAAGGATTCATCCCGGTTTCGAAGCTCACCGCCGAATACATCAAGGTTCCGGCTGATGCGTTCAAGGTCGGCGATGAAGTCCCGGCTGTCGTAACGGAAATCGACCAGAACAATCGCAAGATCACGCTTTCGGTCGTCGATTACTTCAAGAACCGCGAATCCGCAGAGCTCAAGGCTTGGATGGACTCCCACAAGCCGGGTGAAAACGGAACAACCATCGGCGAAGCGGTCGCTCCGGCGAAGAAGAAAGCCGCCAAGAAGACCAAGAAGGCCGACGAGGCAGAAGCCGAAGAATCCAAGGAAGAAGCGAAGTAATTTTCTTCACGCCTAGAATTCAAAATCCCGAATCCGTTGGATTCGGGATTTTTTTTTTACGCATTGAATGCCAACTGGGAAAAACTTTTCCAATTAAATTATTTTATACGCAAGATGTCCCACTATGTCTATATGCTCGAATGCAAAGGCGGTCGAATCTATACAGGTTACGCGACCGATGTCGAGAAGCGTTTCGAAGCCCACAGGCAAGGCAAGGGCGCGCGCTTCACCAAGGCGTTTCCGCCAAAGAAAATCCTGAAAGTTTTTACATTAAAATCCAAGCACGATGCGCTGCGGCTCGAAGTCCTGATCAAGCGGCAAAGCGTCCAAGCCAAGCGAGACTGCATCCTGCTTCCCGACGGAATTCTCCCGGACTTTTTCTACGAAAGACCAAAAGGTTCAAGGAAAAATCCAACCGGGTAACCATTCCGACAATTCGAATCTATTTTTGAACAGCAAGATCAAGAAGGCTTTATGGACTTTTCAAAGATTCCCCATCCCGTAAACTTCAGATTCCGGAATTCCGTACAAAGTAAAAAGTTCACCCACCTCGGAAACGGATTTTTCCGTTTGCAAGTTTTTTTCGGAAATGAAAACCCGAGACCGTTCGAGTGGAACAAGGAAGCGTTCCGCACAAATGAAGATTCCAAAAAATTTAGGAACCGGGTCAAGTTTTCAAAGGAAAGACTTCAAGTCCTTTCACCTTCCGGCGAACCTCTTTTGGAAAGCTCTCGCGAAGGATTTTTCGGAACAAGCCAAAACCGCTGGCTGATGCGTTTTGAATCGAATGAAAAATTTCACTTTTACGGACTGGGAGAACGCGCCGGAAAACTCGAACGCAAAGGAACCCGTGCACAGATGTGGAACGTCGATGCCTGGGGCGCCCATGGGACACTCAAGTGCCGCGATGACGAACCCGATCCGCTCTACGCAAACATACCCTTTCTGCTCGTCCGAAAAGGCGAAGACGCTGTCGGAATTCTCGTAAACGATGCGGGACGCGTCTTCTTTTCGCTCTCGCCCGATATGCGGCTCCACCCGAGCCAGGAACCGGTCCAAGGATCGTCCCTCTATTTTGGCTGCACAGGCGGTCCCGCCGATGTTCTCCTTATCGTCGGAAACGATGCCGCGGATGTCATTTCCAAGCTGGGAAAGCTCGCCGGACCGCTCCACGTCCCGCCTGAGTGGGCGCTCGGCTATCACCAGAGCCGTTGGGGATACGCGGGAACAAAAGACTTGAATTTTCTGGACAAGGAAATGTCCAGGCGAGAGATTCCTTGCGACGGACTTTTTCTCGACATCGACTACATGGACCGCTACAAGGTATTCACCACAAGCGAAAAGACATTCCCGAATCCCGAACAGATTACGGAAAAGCTTTTGAAAAAAGGTCGACATATCGTCCCGATTCTCGACCCGGGAGTCCGCGATGAAGATTACTTTGCAAGAAACGACGGAATCAGGAAAAAGATTTTCTGCAAAAATCCGAACGGGGATTTTTACCGCGGATTCGTATGGCCCGGCGCGACGCTCTTCCCGGACTTTTCCACCGAAGAAGGCAGGGCCTGGTGGGCAAAGCACGTCGAAAAATTTTCAAAAAAAGGATTTTACGGCTACTGGATAGACATGAACGATCCGAGTACGGGTTCCGTCTCCGACGACGAAATGCTCTTCTCCCACGGGAAAAAGGACCACGAGAGCTTTCACAATCTCTATGCAAACGGCATGGCGAAAGCGACATTCGAAGGACTCAAGAAAGCGCACCCGAAAGAAAGCCCGTTCATCCTTTCCCGCAGCGCGAGCTTCGGAACGGGACGCTACGCGGGCATCTGGCTCGGCGACAATTTCAGCACATGGAAAGCCTTGAAGGAATCCATCCCGATGGCGCTGAACGTTTCCATTTCGGGGATTCCCCTCGTCGGCGCGGACATCGGAGGATTCGGCGAAGACTCCTCGGCGGAACTTCTCGCCCGATGGGCGGAAGCCGCCGTGCTCTTTCCCTTCTTCCGCATCCATTCTTCGAAGAACTGCAGACGGCAGGAACCCTGGGCGTTCGGGAAGCCTTGCGAAGAACGCGTCAAGAACGCGATTCTCTTTCGGGAGAGAATGCGACCGATTCTCTACAAATTATTCAAAGAGGCGAGGGAGACGGGCGCGCCCGTGATGCGTCCGCTTTTTTACCTGGGAAAGGACGCCGCAAAAATTTCCGATGCCCGGATGGAAGACGAATATCTCGTCGGGAATTCCCTGCTGGTCGCTCCGATCCTCGAAGAAGGCGCAACGAGCCGCCCGGTCGAGCTTCCCCGGGGAAAGTGGCAAAACCTTTCGACCGGAAAAGTCTTCTCGGGAAAATTCACCTACACGCCGTCAAGGCTCGAACTCGCCGTGTTCGAGAAGGTGTGAAAAGTAATATTATAAAAAAACTTCTTAAGGTTCTATTGTTCTTCCATTAACTCGGCAAATTGTTTCCAATTCAATGTAATCGGAATCCTTCCTTTTCGAGGATACCATTGAATACTTCCCCTTGAAAATTCCAAAGTTCCCAATACAGATTTTCCACATTTTATTACAAATGAGTTTTTGCTCTTGTTTAAGAGCATCTTTGATAAAGAGGCTTCCACTTCATATTGGTTTTGAGATTCTTTTTCTCTCATAACATATCTCCTACCGACTATTATTAATATACAAATATGTACTTACCACTTCTATCAATTCGAGTGATTTCTAAAAAATATGGCTATGAGAGATTCCATCATCATAGCCAATTCATCAACTACCTCACAACCTTCCGGTCTTCCTCGGTCATCTTGAGAAAATCCGCAACGGTCATCTGGCCCTTGTCGCCTTCCTTGCGCTTGCGGACGGATATGACATTTTCCGTCACTTCCTTTTCGCCGACGACGAGCAGGTACGGCACCTTCTGGAGTTCGCACTGGCGAATCTTGTAGCCGAGCTTTTCGTTCGATTCATCGACTTCCACGCGGACGCCGGACGCTTCGAGTTCGCGCTTCACCCGATTTGCGTAATCGACGAACTTTTCGGAAATCGGAAGGACGCGGGCCTGCACAGGCGCAAGCCACAGCGGGAAGTCTCCCATGTATTCTTCGATGAGGATGCCGAGGAACCGCTCGATGGAGCCGACCGCTGCGCGGTGGAGCATCACCGGGATGTGCTTCTGGTTATCCTTGCCGACATATTCCGCGCCGAGACGCTGCGGCAGGTTGAAATCCACCTGGATCGTTCCGCATTGCCAGTCTCGTCCGAGGGAATCCTTCAGCGTGAATTCGAGCTTCGGACCGTAAAACGCGCCTTCACCCGGATTCAGCACATAATCCAGCCCGGCGAGCTTTGTCGCTTCGGCGAGAGCCGCTTCGGCCTTGTCCCAAATTTCATCGCTTCCCACGCGTTTTGCCGGACGGGTCGAAAACTTTACCTTCACATTGTCGAATCCGAAATCGTGATAGATTTCCTTTACCAGGTGGCAGAAGTCCGCGACCTCGCTTGCAATCTGGTCTTCGGTACAGAAGATGTGCGCATCGTCCTGCACAAATCCGCGGACGCGCATCAGTCCGTGCATCGTTCCCGCCGGCTCGTAGCGGTGGCACTTGCCGAACTCGGCAAGACGCATCGGCAGGTCGCGCCAACTACGCAGCTGGGAATTGAAAATCAGGATGTGACAAGGGCAGTTCATCGGCTTCACGGCCATTTCCACGTCGCCGGCGAGCGTCTTGAACATGTTCTCGTTGTACTTGTCCGCATGGCCGGACTTTATCCACAGAACCTTGTTCACGATTTCCGGCGTGATGACTTCCAGGTAGCCCCGATGGTCGATCTTTCCGCGGATGTAATCCTTGAGGGCGTTCACCATCTTCGTTCCCTTCGGATGCCAGAACACCATGCCGGGCGAATGGTCCTCGATGTGGTAGAGGTCCATTTCCTTGCCGATTTTCCGGTGGTCGCGCTTGGCGGCTTCTTCCAGGAACTTCACGTAAGTAGCGAGGCCGTCCTTGTCCGCAAAGCATGTCCCATAGACGCGCGTCAGCTGGTCGGATTTCTGGTCTCCGTGCCAATAGGCTCCCGCGAGCGACAAAATCTTGAAGCACTTGAGCTTTCCCGTGCTGGGGACATGGGGACCCGCGCAGAGATCTTCCCAGTTCTTTCCCGGTTCGCCCGTCACATAGAAACTGATTTTGCAGTCGTTGCCTTCGCGTTCAATCGCGCGCTCGGCGTTGTCGTGCTTGTACTTGTCGCCTTCGGTGCGCTTGAGGCCTTCTTCGGCGGAAACCTCGATACGGGTAAACGGACGGTCTTCCTGGATGATTTCCTTCATCCGCTTTTCGATTTTCGGAAAGTCCTCTTCCTTGAGCGGCGTCGGCGTCATCAAATCGTAATAGAAGCCCTTTTCAATCGCCGGACCGTAAGCGAGCTTCGTTCCCGGGAACAGGTCGCAGACAGCTTCCGCGAGAACGTGGCTGCAGGAATGGCGCAAAAGCATGAGCGCATCGGGATCGTCGTTCGAAGGCGTGATAATCCGGATGTTCCCGCTTTCGGTGAGCGGACGGGAAAGGTCCAGAACCTTGTCGCCGAGCTTTACGCCCAAAGCCTTGCGAGCGAGCCCCTGGGAAATTCCCTCTGCGATTTCCTTGCCGGTAATGCCCGATGCTACGGAACGTACGGAGCCATCGGGAAAGGTCAATTCGATTTGAGACATGATAAATCCTTTTGTGGGCGGTTCTCGCCCGGTTCCCCAGAAATACGACATCTGGCGGTGAGAAGAATCTAGAAAGATTTTCAAAGGTACGATTCCCAGTCATGCGGACCGGCAAGACTTTTTACCTTCGAGGGAACATCCTTCGCTCCGTCCAGTTCATAGGCGTAGGGTACCGAATCCAGCGTCACCGGATCTTTTAAAAGCGTGTAAGGATCCGTCGTGATATAGCGTTCCCCCAGAATTCCGCCAGAAGAAGTTCCGTCCCGCGCACCAGTCGTATTGTCGAACTGGTTTCCTCTCTGCAAGATATAGGCATAGACATTGTACATAAAGTAAATCGGATTGTTCACGTTCTTGAAATGGTTGTTTTCTATCAAGGCGGAACCATACGAACCGACACCGATACAGTATAGATTTCCGGAGGCGTCGTAGTAATTATTGTAGATATGGGCATTGCCATACATGACTCGCGGCATCCGTTCGTTGACAAGCGTACCGAACCAGCAATGATGATAAGTCACCTTGAGATAGCCAAAGTCTTCCGGGTGATCGGAAGCGCCGCTGCCGATTAGAGAATTCAGCCTGTGCGGATGAGATTTCAAGGTGTACCAGAACTTGACGTAGGATACGGTAACATAGCTCGCCTGACCCGTTATGTCCAGGTTTCCATCCTCGGCATCCCAGATGTTCAGGTGGGAAAGAAATACGTTCGTCGATTTTCCGCTTACGGCAATTCCGTCGCTCGGACCGGGATTCGGATACGTTCCCCGAATATTCAGGTTGTACACGATGACGTTCCTGACGCCGCTTATCGAAAGCCCGCCGTAGATCGTGGAACTGGAATCTACGCCTAGAATCGTCTTGTCGCTTGCGATTTTCAAGCCATAGCCGTCGCCATCGGTCGTACGAATCGTCCCTTCGACCAATACGATTTTCGCTTCTTTCGCCTGGACTGCCGCCTTGAAATCCGCATACGTGGAAACCCGCACCGTATCGCCTCCCGCACCACCCGTAGTTCCCCCGTTTAGGCTCGCATAGCCATCCGCCTCGATTTCCCATAGAGGCTTCCTTTCGGACTTGGCAATCACGAATTGTCCGCTTTTCACGGCTTCGCCATAACCGCCGACCGTCGTCACCCTGAAATCATATACGCCTTCGTCTCCCATAGCCGTTCCCGAGAACTCTACGATTTTGTTGTCAACGACAGTTCTTGCCACGATTCCCTGCGGAAGCCCTTCGACACGGACGGAATCGCAATTTTCGAAGGCATAGGAAAATGCGACGATTGCGCTTCCAAAAGAAACTGTCTGGCGCGAGCTGCCGGCGCCTTGCTTCACGAGCCTTGCGACCGGAACCGTATCCAGTTCGACAGCCAGTCCTCTTTCTTCCAGATTGACGACAAGCCTTTTTTCTAGGAATCCAGCCTTATTCACGACGAGCGTATCCGTCATGTTTTCCGCGGACTTTGCAAGCACGACCGTTCTCCCTCCGCCATGTCGAATCTGCAACAGGTAACGGGATTGGCTTTTCGAAAGACGATTCAAATCGATAGAATGCGTTCCGGCGGACAGCCGCCGCGAATCCGAAAACAAGAGTTTTCCATTGAAATCAAAGGCGTGGATCTGCAGATTTTCCAGTCCACTGGAAACATCTACCCGCAAGATTCCCTTTCGAAACGAACAGTTCAGATTTTCATTTCCGCGTTCCTTCATTCCAGAGATTTCTTCGTTCCTTTCCAGGGAAAAATGTCCCGAGGCGTCGGAAAAAGAGGATAAGCCGGACAGAACCAGCGAAACCTGCGCGCTGTCAATCGGAGAGTCTCCGCTTTTGACAATCCCCTGCACGGAAACAGAAGCGAACACCGGGAACACAGCGATCGTTCCCAAGAGAAAAAGTTTTTCAAGACAGCCCATAGGCACTCCGTCAAAAAGTTCTTTTTCAATCTATCGCTTTTCCTCGAAGCGGATTCACCATCTCCGCAAAAGCGTTGTCAATGGACAACCTGGAATTGCTATCTTTGGCGCCACGATGAGACTTTTACTTCAGTTAGCCCTGATTCTCTCCGTCTGCTTCATCGGAGACTTCTTTCACCGGGTCTGCGGATTTCCTCTCCCGAGCAACATCACCGCCATGCTGATTCTCTTTCTGTTACTTTGTACGAAAATCGTCAAGATCGACCAGATTGCGGAGATGTCCAACTTTTTTCTCAAGCGGCTTCCCTTTTTCTTCTTGCCGCCGAGCATCGGGATTCTCGCCATCTACGGACATCTCAAGGGGAACATCCTGATTCTCGTCGCGCTGTGCATCGTCGCGACGATTTTCACGATGGCCATCACCGGAAAAGTCACCGAATTTCTGGTCAAGCTTTCCGAAAGGGGAAAACGCCATGAATGAAGTCCTGAACACGCCGTTTTTCGGAATCGTCCTCACGATAGTCGCCTACGAGACGGGCGTTTTTCTCAGCCGAAAGTTCAAGCTCGCCATCTGCAATCCGATGCTCGTCGCGAGCATTCTAGTCATCGGTTTTCTGCTCCTCACCGGAATCGATTTGGATACATACAATATCGGCGGGGACTATATATCCGTTTTCCTTGCGCCGGTAACCGCCGTGCTGGCCGTTCCCCTTTACAGGCAGATCGGAAATCTCAAGAAACATTTCTTTCCGATTGTCGTCGGGATTCTCGTCGGATGCCTCACCTCGTTCACCCTGGTAACGCTTCTCGCGAAGCTTCTCGATATTTCGCCGACTCTGAAAATCTCCCTTCTTCCGAAGTCCATCACCATCCCGATGGGAATCGAGCTTTCGAACGAAATCGGGGCTGTTCCCGCCATCACCATCGCCGCCATCGTCATCACAGGAATCACGGGCGGAGTCGTCGCCCCGTTCGTCTGCAAGATTTGCCGGATAAAGCATCCCGTTGCCCAGGGAGTCGCCATCGGGACAGCGTCTCACGCCATCGGGACCGCGAAAGCGCTCGAAATGGGAGAAGTTCAAGGCGCGATGAGTTCGCTCGCCATCGGAGTCGCCGGCATCATTACGTCGATTCTAATCCCGATACTCCTGCATTTCTTTAACGGCTAGATTCCGCATCGAAGCGTTCCAGAAAGGAATGTCTTTTCCCATCCGCCCTGTAACCGGGAAATGTTTCGATGCAGACGGCATGCAGGCTGTTGAAAACGCTCTTTTCGATATTCGGGTTGTCCTTTTTAAGACGTCGGATCAGTTCCTTGACTTCTTGTCGCTTGCTATCTCCGACTCCGGATTCGACATTTTCCGTAAAGCGGCATGCGCAGCGGATAAATTCCAATCCGTTCGCTTTCGTCCATGCGACGATATCGTCCTCGTGTACAAGGTAGAGTGGACGAATCAGCGTCATGCCCTCGAAATTCCGGCTGCGAAGTTTCGGGAGCATCGCCTGTAGCTGCGAAGCGTAAAACATGCTCATCACGGTCGTTTCGATGACATCCGAAAAATGGTGTCCCAAGGCTATCTTGTTGCAGCCAAGTTCTTTCGCCTGGTGATAGAGATGACCGCGACGCATCCGGGCGCAAATGTAGCACGGCGAATGTTCAATCGTATTCGCGATATCGAAAATATCCGTCTTGAAAATCGTGACGGGAATTTCCAGAAGCTCCGCGTTTTTCCTGATTTTCGCCAGGTTCGCTTCGTTGTATCCGGGATCCATCACGAGATACCGGAGATCGAACGGTATTTCCGTATAGCGGTGGAGCATCTGCATCAGCTTTGCGAGCAGCATGGAATCCTTTCCGCCCGAAATGCAGACCGCGATCCTGTCTCCCGTTTCGATTAGCCGATAACGCTTGATCGCCGAAACAAAGGGGCTCCACAAGCGACTGCGGAATGTTTTCGAAACGCTCCGCTCCGCCTTTTGCGCAAGAGAAAGGGGTTCCTCGCGAGATTTTTCCGGTTCGCATTCTTCACTGGACATTTTTAGACTCCGTAAAGTTCGCCGTATTTTTTCTCGATGTATTCCAGGAAGTCGCTCGCCGTAAATTCCCTGCCGGTGATCTTCCTTATCCAGGTTTTCGCATCGAGGCAATTTGCCTCTTTCCAGACATTCTCTTTCATCCAGTCGTTAATCTGTCCAAAATTTCCACGCAGGACGGCACCTTCCACATCGAATTCGTCACGCATTCTATTGTAATACATGGCACCGTAAAAATTGCCGAGCGCATATGTCGGAAAATAGCCAAAGCCGGACGCCCAATGGACATCCTGCAAGACGCCTTCCCTGTCGTTTGACGGACGAATGCCCAGATATTCTTCGTATCTGTCGTTCCAGATTCTTGGCAAGTCCCTGACGTCGATCTTTCCATTCACGAGCATCCGCTCGATTTCATAGCGGATGATGATGTGGAACGTGTAGGTAAACTCGTCCGCCTCCGTACGTACAAGGCTCGGCGAAACGACATTCATCGCTTCGTAGAACTGCCTTTCCGAAACCCCGGCAAGAGCACTTGGAAAAAGTTCCTTCGTCTTTTTAAAGATCGACCGGATAAACGCCCGGGAACGCCCGATTCGATTTTCGTAGAACCGCGAGACGGATTCATGCTGTCCAAGAGTCTTGTAGCCCGTGATGTGAAAGGCAAAGTCTTCCGCCGGCTGGTTCTGCTCGAACAGGGCATGGCCGCCTTCGTGAACAATCGAAAACATATTCGAACTGAACATGTTCCCGTAATAGTGCGTCGTTACGCGCGCATCGTCTCTTGCAAGCCCATCCGTAAAGGGATGTTCGCTTGTCGTGAAGGCTCCCCGCGAAAAATCGAAGCCGATGACTTCCAGCAGGTATTTCGCCATTTTCCGTTGCGATTCATCCGAGACGGGTCGAGAAAGAAAGTCTGTCCGAATTTTCTTCTTGCTCTTTCGGATTTTTTCGAGAAGCGGGATCAGGCATTCCTTGCAGGCGTCAAAGCACCTGTCCAGATCCCTTGACGTCATTCCGCGTTCGTAAAGTCCAAGCAGGTTGTCGTAGAGTGCAGGCTTTGCGTTTTCCGCCAAGGCGACCTGTTTCAGGTTCACCCGGCGAACTTTTTCGAGCGATTCCGCAAAAAGGGAAAAGTCCGCATTCTTCTTCGCTTCCAGCCAATCGACAAAGGCCTTGTTGAAAACAAGCGTAAACTTTCTGTCCATCGCGGCGGAAATATTTTTCTTTCGCAGATAGTCGCGGTGCAGTCCCTCGGCAAGGACGCGTTCCTTTTTTTTCAGGCTTCTGCGGTTTTCGTAAAGAGATTCCGCGGCGGTGATGAATTTTCGGGACTTCGCCAGCCGAAAGGCCCGGTTGGAAAGAAACGCCATCGTTTCGCCCTGCTCCTCCATTGCCTTGGCGGGGCAGATCGTCTGCTGGTCGTAGCCTAGAACACGGCAGGCGTGGTCGTAGCGTTCCGCAGTTTCGAGTGTCGAATAGACAATGTCCAGACTTTTTTTCAGATTCGCCTTCACGAAAGACCTCCCGTCATTTTACACAAGGTCACCTCTAAAAATTGCTTTGGTTAAGAAAATTTGAGCGAGACCAAGCGAAGGCAGGAATAAACGAGCCAGCGCGAAGCGTCGCAACCAAATTTTTGAAAATTGAATTTCTAGAGTCGACCAAAAGCCTTTTTCGCTCGTTTCATAGGAGAGAAAATGAACATTGTAAAATTTTCTGTTGCCTTTTGTTCCGCCATTTTTGCCGCGACCCTTATCGGATGCGACAGCGAAGACGATGTCGTTCCAGAGATCACGCCGACAAGGAAGGCCGAAGAGGTCAAGGCCTCCAGTGATTCCACGACCAAAGCCGATTCCATGCCGGAACTCAAGCCAATCCAGTCGCTTTCCGCCAATTCCTCGGCATCGGTAGAGACCTTTACGACGGGAGCAAAGGATGTCGTCGAGCCGGGAGCAGAGGGATCGGTGACCATCCAGGTGAGCATCCAGCCATCGAAGCGAAGCGCAAACGCGATTCTCGGGAAACTCGCGGAAAAGGGAATCAAGGGCTATCTCGCGCAGGTAGAAAACCCGGGCGAACTCGAAGGCTCCTACTACCGTGTCCGCGTCGGGTACTTCAAGAAAATCGAAGAAGCCAAGGCTTTCGGCAAGAACAGGCTCGAGCCTCTCGGATTCGCCTGGTGGATAGACAACAAGGCAAACGATGCGGTCGGCTCGCCGGAAACAAGCGAACCATCTAGCGCTTACGGCGAAGCCCCCATATCCTATACCGAAGCACAGGCAGCGGAAAGCATTCCCTCGGACTCCGAAATTCCCGCGGAAGCGGTGGAATCGTCATCTTCCGAAGAGCAAAGTTCCTCAAGCGAAGCCGTCAAACTTCCTGTTCCCGAACAACAGCCCGCGGAAAGCGTCCAGCCGGAAGCTCCAGCCGAAACGTTGCCGGCGGAACAGCCCGCAAGCCCGGCCCCGGCAACCGCGAGCGAAGAAGTCTATGACGACTGGGAATAACTCTTGAAACGGCTCTCCATTTTCGCCGCGCAGCTAGGCTGCGCCAAGAACCAGGTCGACGCCGAACATCTCCTTGCCGAGCTGTATTCCGCAGGATTCCAGTCGGTTCCGTCCATGGACAAGGCGGATTACGTCCTGGTAAACACCTGTGGATTCATCGAAGCGGCAAAAGAAGAATCCATCAACACGATCCTGTCCTTTATCGAAGCGAAGAGGCCTACCCAGAAACTCATCGTTTCCGGTTGCCTTTCCGGGCGTTACATCCAGGAACTTCCCAGGGAAATGCCCGAAGTCGATTATTGGCTAGGCACATACGAGCCGGGAAAGATCCTGAAAGTCCTTGGACTGGGAGAAAAGTCGAGCGGAACGGAAAACATCAAGAGGCTGAACCTAGGCGATTTTCCGCACCACGCCTATCTGAAAATAGCCGAAGGCTGCGATCGCCGCTGCGCGTTCTGCGCCATTCCGAATATCCGCGGAAAGCAGGTTTCGTTTTCCATCGAAAGCATTGTCCGCGAAGCGAAGGATCTTGAAAGACAGGGCGTCAAGGAACTGACGCTCATCGCCCAGGATACGACCTTTTACGGGCACGAGCAGGGAAAGAACGGACCGACTCTCGCCAAGCTTCTAAAGGCGATTCTTTGCGAAACGAGCATTCCCTGGATTCGAACGCTCTACTGGTATCCGCAATTCATCGACGAAGAGCTTCTCGACCTGATGGCCAGCGAACCGCGCCTCTGCAAATACATCGACATGCCAATCCAGCATGCAAGCGACCGGATTCTCAAGTCGATGCGACGCCACTATACGCAAAAAAGCTTGCGCAAGATGCTCGAAGCGATGCGCGAAAGAATTCCCGGCGTAACGCTCCGCACTACGGTCCTCGTCGGATTTCCCGGAGAAACGGATGCGGATTTCGATGAACTGATGAAACTCGTCCAGGATGTTCGGTTCGAGCACCTGGGAGGCTTTGTCTTTAGTCCCGAAGAAGGAACACCAGCGATGGAGCTCGAGGAATCGACCGTTCCGGAAGACCTCGCCAGGGCCCGCCTGGACGCGATCAACGATGTCCAGGAAGAAATTTCCACCGAAGCGAACGAAGCCTTCATCGGCAAGGAAGTCAAGGTTCTTATCGACGAAGTCGCCGAAGAAAGCGACTTTCACTTTATCGGACGCACGGAAGGAAACTCTCTCGATGCCGACGACATTGTAAAGATTGTCGAAGGCGACGCCGTTCCCGGGGAATTCTACATGGTCAAGATCGTCGATGCGGAACCTCACGAGCTGACCGGGAAAATTCTCCGCAAAGCCTAGAAACAGAAAACGCACCGGGAATCGGTGCGTTTTTCAGTGCCCACGACGAGAGTCGAACTCGTGACCTTCAGTTTCGGAAACTGACACTCTATCCAATTGAGCTACGCGGACAAGCCTTGATAGAATATAGTCTATTTTTCGATTTTTGTCTTTTGATTTTTTAAGGCAACCTCTAAAAATCGCCTTGGTCAAGAAATTTGAGCGAGGCCAAGCGAAGGCAGGAATGGTTGCGTTTTCGACGACGATGTCTCTAGAGTTTCGCAAACTCTTCTTCCGAAAGCCCAGAACATTTCAAGATGATTTCCCTGGAAAGTCCATTCGCTTTCATCGCCTTTGCAATTTCGGTCGCTTTCGCAGAAAGCCCTTCCAATCGACCTTGCTCAAGTCCCTGTTTGAGACCTTGTTTAAGACCTTGTCGCATTCCTTGCTGCATCCCTTGTTGCATCCCTTGTTGCATCCCTGTAGCAAAGCCTCGTTCCAGCCCGTGTCTAAGCTGCGATTCGTTGTATTCGCGAATGGCATTTTCATCCCACTTCGCTTTTTGTGCGGCATCGATCATTTTCTGTTCCTCTTTTGTCAATCTAGCTAATTTCGCCGTCTGAAACAACAGTTCAAAGGATGAGCCTTCATAACTAGACGGCATCTTACGCAATTTCTTGATATTCTTAAGCGCGTAAAGGCCCTTGTCAAGTGGAGTTTCAAGCATTCCCGCCTCCTTGTTGAACTTGGGAATCTCGACAAGAACAAGACAGACGGTATCGCTTAGCGCCCGCCCATCCTTGCCACGCAACTTCGCCTGGTGGATGTATTCGTCGTCCTTGAAAATTTCAAAGTCCATCAAGACTATGGTTATCACGGGATCGAGTTCATAATGATAGGTGTTTCCGCGTTCTCCCTGCGAGACAATCATTTGCGACGTATAGAATACGGCCCGGTTTACGATATTTGTCAGCTTGGCAAGCTGCACTTCAACGATAAAATGTCTTCCCAGCGTATCGACACAATGTAAATCGAAAATGGAGAAGCGGTTCTCGTTCGATCCCCGCCTGCATTCCTTGTCGCGAGAATGGATATCCGTAATTGGATGTTCGATTTCGCCTTCCAGCAAGGCGTTTAACAGTTCGATAAGGCATACCTTGTTTCGGCTATCGGGATTGAAAGCCTTTTTGAACGTAGGATCAAGCATCAAGTCGGCATAGACCCCGGCACCCTTGAATTCTTCGAATGTTTCCACATGTTCCCTGGTTCCGTTTCGTATCTTCATGAAAATTTCCTTGTCGCGAACGCCTCGCTTTGGCAAAACAGGGAAACATTCCCTGTTCACTTCTATAACGCTCGAATCTGGAAAATATCGGCGTATAGGTCAAATTGCAGGATGATTTTCGCACGATACCATTCAATAGGTCAA
>CAVKYI010000039.1:0-18580 GCA_963660435.1 Sodaliphilus sp. | reverse complement strand
CGCTTTACTTTTAAGCCTAGATGTATGCGATTCTAAAATCTAAGTTCTAAGCTCTAAGTTCTGACTTCGCTCCAGGATGACAGGAAACGAAAAGCCCCCGCGTTGCGGGGGCTTTTCTCCATCTGGACAGAAATCAGCCGACGAAGAACATTTCGCCGTAGCCAGGAACCGGCCACTGGGAATCGGGGACAATCCGTTCGAGCGCATCGACGAACTTCCGCACGCCGGTCATCGCTTCGAGTTCCGCCTTTGTTTCACCCGAATCGACAGCCTTTTCGAGCTTTTCGATTTCCTGCGTGAGGCCTTCGACATTTTCCGCAGCGGACTTCGCAAGGTGTGCAATGCCCGTGTGAATATAGTCCGTCAGGGAAGAGCAGGAATCCGCAAGCTCCGCCGCGTAAGAGATTCCCTCGGGGAGGTACATCGTCTTCGCCATCGTGAGCGCGCAGTTCGCTTCGAGCGCGATGATCGTCTCGTATTTTTCCTTCTCGACCACATAGCGGCTTTCGAGTTCCACCTCGGAGAGGACTCCGTAATCCTTGTAAAGCTTCACAACCTTCGGGTCGCGATACGCTTCGATCGCTTCGAGCGTCGTCTTGAGGTTCGGGAGACCGCGACGTTCCGCTTCGGCCTTCCAGTCGTCGCTGTAGCCGTTGCCGTCAAAGAGCACGCGCTTGTGTTCCTTGATTTCCTTCTGGAGAACGCTCTGCACCGCGGAGTTGAAATCCGTTCCCTTGGAAGTGAGAGTCTCGATCTGGCCAATCACGTCGTCAAGAGCCCACGCGACAATCGTGTTCAGCGCGGTATTCGGAGTCGAGCAGCTCTGTTCGCTGCCCACGGCGCGGAATTCGAACTTGTTGCCGGTAAAGGCGAACGGGCTCGTGCGGTTTCTGTCCGTCGCGTCCTTCGGGAGCGGAGGCAGCATGGAGACGCCGATTTCGATTTCGCTGCCCTTCTTCGAAGAGGAAGGCTTGCCCTTTTCGAGCTGGTTGATGATATCGGTGAGCTGTTCGCCGAGGAAGATGGAGATAATGGCCGGAGGCGCTTCGTTCGCACCGAGACGGTGATCGTTGCCGGCGCTCGCCACGCTCGCGCGGAGAAGCGGCGCGAAGGTATCGACGCCCTTGATGATGGAAACGAGCACGGTGAGGAACTTCGCGTTCTCGTGCGGGGTCTTTCCCGGAGAGAGCCAGTTCTTGCCGTCCGGACCGGTGATCGACCAATTGTTGTGCTTGCCCGAGCCGTTCACGCCGTCGAAAGGCTTCTCGTGGAGAAGGCAGACGAGACCGTAACGCTCGGCGACAGTCTGGAGAACTTCCATCGTGAGCATGTTGTGGTCGGACGAAAGGTTCTGGTCTTCGAACACCGGAGCGAGCTCGAACTGTGCCGGGCTGACTTCGTTGTGACGGGTCTTCGCCGGGACGCCCAGCTTCCAGAGTTCCTTATCGACTTCGGCCATAAAGGAGAGCACGCGGCTCTTGATCTTTCCGAAGTAGTGGTCTTCGAGCTGCTGGTGACGCGCCGGGCGGACGCCGAAAAGCGTACGACCGGTCTGCATCAAATCAGGCCGCTCGCGGTAAAGCTCCGCATCAACGAGGAAGTATTCCTGTTCCGGTCCGAGCGTCGCAAACGGACGCTTGTCGCCTTCCACGCCAAAAAGCTTCGCGACGCGGTAGATCTGCTTCGCGAGAGCCGCCTGCGAACGGAGCAGCGGAGTCTTCTTGTCGAGAGCTTCGCCATGGTAGCCGTAGAACATCGTCGGAATGCAGAGGACCGCGACGCCGTCGTTGTTGCGCTTGATGAACGCCGGGCTCGAAGGATCCCACGCCGTGTAGCCGCGAGCCTCGAAAGTCGCACGGAGACCGCCCGAAGGGAAGCTCGAAGCGTCCGGTTCGCCCTGGATCAGCTCCTTGCCGCTGAAGGAAGCGACGATGCCGCCCTTGAAATCCGGGTTGTAGAAAGCGTCGTGCTTTTCGGCGGTAGTGCCGGTCAGAGGCTGGAACCAGTGCGTAAAGTGCGTCGCGCCGTGTTCGATAGCCCAGGTCTTCATCCCCGAAGCGACCTCGTCCGCGATCGACGAATCGAGCGCAGAGCCAGTCTCCATTGTCGCGAGAAGGCTCTCATAGGTCTTGTGCGAAAGATACTTGCTCATGGTCTTCGCATTGAACACCAGACTTCCGAAATCTTCTTGAATACTCACGGTAAACTCCTTATGGTTTTGTACCCGGATCTTTTGCAAAAACCGTGCCAAGAAGCGTTTTGGCAAAATTCGGCGATTTTAGCAGAAATCCAGAATCAAAAGCCACGTTTTTGTCTCTTTTTGGCGAAAAATATAGCATTTATGTCATTTTGTCACTTGGAACGGCCAAGCCTGTCGGGGTTCAGAGCGCGAAGTTCCGGCAAGACGAAGAGACCGTCCTTCCGCACGAGAACATCGTCCAGATAGATTTCCCCACCGCCATATTCCGGCGTCATGACCAGCACGAGATCCCAATGAATCGCGGAATGGTTCCCGTTATCCGCGTCCTCGTAGCACTTTCCCGGCGTAAAGTGGATGCTCCCCGAAATCTTCTCGTCGAAAAGGATATCGCAGATCGGGCGACGGATGAACGGGTTGAATCCGAACGAAAACTCGCCCACGTAGCGCGCCCCCTCGTCCGTATCGAAGATCGCGTTCATCGCTGCCGTATCCGAAGAAGTCGCCTCGACAATCTTGCCATCCTTGAAAACGAGCCGAATTCCCTCGAACCGCTTGCCCTCGTAGAGCGTAGGCGTGTTGTACGCGATGACGCCGTTCACGCTTTCCCGCACCGGCGCCGTATAGACTTCCCCGTCCGGAATGTTCATCGTCCCGCAGCACGGAACCGCCGGAATTCCCTTGATGCTGAACGAAAGGTCCGTCCCCGGAGCCTTCAGGCGCACCCTGTCCGTCCGGTTCATCAGATCGATCAGCCCCTGCGCCGCCTTCCGCATTCCCGGGTAGTCGGCAAGGCAAGCTTCGAAGTAGAAGTCTTCGAACGCTTCCGTGCTCATGCCCGCGCTCTGCGCAAGCGAAGGTCCCGGCCAGCGGAGAACGCACCAGCGCGTCTTGTTCACGCGCCAGTTCAGGACCGGATTCCGAATCGTCCGGTTCGCCCGCATCCTGTCTTCGGAAACGTCGGAAAGTTCCACAAAATTGTCACTTCCGCGGATCGAGATATAGGCCTGCATCTGCTTCATCTGCGCGAGATCGTGTTCCGCGGCGATTTTCAGCTGCTCGTCCGTCGCGTTCTGGAGCAGCACCCGGTTCACCGCGCTCGAAAAAGTCGAAACGAACGGTCTCCCGCCGGCTTTCGCCACCGCCCGAATCAGCGCCACGGAAATCTCCGCCGGAGCGTCCGTCGTCTCGATTAAAATGTTCTCGCCTTTTTTGAGGGCAACCGCGTCGCGGACAAGCATTTCCGCAAGCTGAACGATTCTTGAATCCATCGCATTACCTTTTGAAAATTCCGAAAGCCAATGTAGAATTTATCTATGGGGATGCGGACAAAAAGTTGGACACAAACGCGGTCAATAGAAGCCACATTATATTCGTCGACGCAAATCGCCGAGGCGCTTGAAATAGAAAGCGGGCCCAGGGAAAGGATGCGCAAATACAGCTATCGGAACACGTCGGAAACCTGGACAACGAACCGAGCCGAGTCGAAGCCGGCCCTTTCAAAACATTTTCTAGGTCACCTCTAAAAATTGCTTTGGTTAAGAAAATTTGAATGAGACCAAGCGAAGGCAGGAATGAAAAGTGGCGAATACTGGATGTATTTGCCACTTTGAATGACGAACCGGCGCGAAGCGTCGCAATCAAATTTTTGAAAATTGAATTTTTAGAGGTGACCTCTAGGTATCTTTTGCATTATAGATTCCCCTGCTTTCGGCAGCCATCATGACTTCCGAAGACAGAGCCTTCGGGAGTCCAACCGTGTTATCTCCAAGGATTCCAGCATCCTCATCGTCAAAATTTGCCAGTCCAAAGTATTTTTCAAAAAAAGCTTTCAACTTGCCGACAATGCCTGCTTTTTTCTCGGAACGCTTGCCTCCGCCGAACCTTGAAATCGGGGGCATCATATCGACAATTTCGGTCCCCGAATCATCAAACTCGCCATCCCGGAAAGCATTGGCCAGGAACTTCCTGGCTTCTTCCGACTTCAGGCGTTCGTCCGCAATAATCTTTTCGAGGTCTTTCGCCTTTTGTTCCTTGACAAAAGTCATCCAGTCCCTGTCCACATCGGTCTTGCCATTGACCCTTGCGACAAAAGCCTTGATAAGCTCCTTCTTGGAACGGAGTTCCAGACTACCGCTGATTGCCCTGTCGATTTGGGCAAGGATTGTTCTATCCTTGCAATTACTTTCGTGATACTTGACGACCAGGGCAAGAATATAATCGATGGTGATGTCCACCTGTCTGATAAGTTCTACTTCAAACTCCACATCGTCCTTGATGGATTCCTTGGAATCTTTTAACTGATGTTTCCACTTGTCGTACAAATCCACATAGATCGACTGATAGTCCTGCAAATCCCTTTCCGCCAAACCTGCATCGAACTGGTCAAAGGAAGACAGGATGTTCTTCAGGCGGAGGATAGCGCCAAACAACTTGATAAAGTCCCTCTCAGCCTTTTCCCCAAGAATGTCCCCGCCCAAGGGATACCGGATTTTCAATTCGTCCAGCAGTTGTCTGTAGCCAGGCAGATCTTTACCTTGTTCATCCCGATAGCCGTTGAAGTAATCGTCAAAAGTTTTTAAAACGACGATTCCACCGGCATCCTTGTCGCCAAACAAGGCGATTGCTTCGTCAGTTTCCTGCTGCAGGTTGCGGAAACATACGATATTGCCGAAAGTCTTGACCGAGTTAAGAATTCGGTTGGTACGGGAAAACGCCTGTAGCAGACCGTGTTGCTTCAGCCGCTTATCTACCCACAGGGTATTCAAGGTGGTCGCATCAAAACCCGTCAGGAACATATTGACCACGATTAAAAGGTCGATTTCCCTTTTCTTCATCCTTTGGGAAATGTCCTTGTAGTAATTGAGAAACTTGTCACCCGAAGCGTCAAAGTTGGTAGAAAAAGCCTTGTTATAATCCTTGATGGCGAGATCCAGGAAGTCTCTGGAAGCAACATCCAGATTGCCCGTTTCGAATTCCTCTTCGGACAGGATCCCTCCCGCATTTTCTCCGTTGGGGGAATAGCTGAACACCGTGGCTATCTTCAGCGGGGAATGTATCGCCTCGATTTGCTTCTTGAACTCGCTGTAGTATTTTTTTGCCATCGGGATGGACGACGTAGCGAAGATACTGTTGAAGCCGTTCAATCGGCGGTCTGCCATCCGATAATACTGATTCCGCTTGGTCTTTTGGTCAAAATGTTCCAGGACATACCGGACAACTTCGGCGATTCTTTTGGGATCTTCCAGGGCTTCGTCCGTATCGATGCCCGCAACCCGCTTGTCGTCCCCACCATTCTTCGCCTTGACCGTATTGATATAATCGATGCGGAACGGCAACACGTTGCCGTCGTTGATGGCGTTCACGATGGTATAATGGTGCAGCTTGTCACCAAAGGCCTGTTCCGTGGTCTTTAAGAGCGGGTTCTTCCCGCTGCCGGAGTTTTGCGGAAATATGGGAGTCCCCGTGAAACCGAACAGGTGATAGTTCTTGAAACTCTTGGTAATCTTCCGATGTAGTTCCCCAAAGTGGCTACGATGGCATTCGTCAAATACAAAAACGATATGTTTTCTGTAGATATCGTGAATCTTGTTCCGAGCGATGAAGCAGCCCAACTTCTGGATCGTAGTCACGATAATCCTGTATTCATGATAGGCGCCCTTTGGCCCCCTGTCTTCCAGCTGCCTTTGCAGAACCGCCGTGGTCTTGTTGCCGTCCACGACCCCTTCTTCAAAGCGGTTGTATTCCTTCATCGTCTGATAGTCCAAATCCTGCCTATCCACCACGAAAAGGACCTTATCGACATAATCCAGTTTGCTCGCCAAGGTCGCCGTCTTGAAGGAGGTCAAGGTTTTTCCCGAACCTGTCGTGTGCCAGATATAGCCACCCGCATCAAGCGTTCCCATCTTCCTGTAATTGTTGGCAATGGCTATCCTATTAAGGATTCTTTCGGTAGCGGTAATCTGGTAGGGACGCAGAACCAGGAGCAGATTTTCCGTGGTGAACACGCAATACCTGGTCAGCACGTTCAGCAGGGTGTGCTTTGCAAAGAATGTCTTGGTAAAGTCCACAAGGTCGGGAATGTTCCTATTGTTGCCATCCGCCCAAAAACTCGTAAACTCAAAGCTATTGCTGGTCTTGATGTTCTTTCGGCGTCCTCCAGAGGAAAGCTCCTTGATATGGGCGTTCCGGGTGGTATTCGAGTAATACTTGGTATGAGTCCCGTTGCTAATCACGAATATCTGGACGAACTCGTAAAGTCCCGTCCCCGCCCAGAAGGAATCTCTCTGGTAGCGGTCTATCTGGTTAAAGGCTTCGCGGATCGGCACGCCCCTGCGCTTCAGTTCGATGTGGACCAGGGGGAGACCGTTCACCAAGATGGACACATCGTAGCGAGTCTTGCGGGAACCCTGCTCTTCAGCGTACTGGTTGATGACCTGTAGGCTGTTTTTATGGATATTCGCCTTGTCGATCAGCCTGATGTTCTTGGAGTTTCCCTTGTCGGTCCTGATGGTCTTTACGCAAGTCTCCTGGATAGTCCTCGTCTTTTCAACGATTCCCTCGTTCCTGTTCGCGATGAACTCCCTAAAGAACCTTTCCCATTCCCCATCGGTGAACCTGTAGTCGTTCAGTTCTTCGATCCTCTCTCGAAGATTCGCAACCAGATCCTCTTCCGTGTGGATTTGCAAGCGACCATAACCTTGCCCCACCAGCAGCCTGATAAATTCCTCTTCCAGGTCGGCTTCGCTCTGGTAGGCATCGGAACGCTTCTTAACTGGCTCATATTCTGAGACAACGGTATTTTCCGATGTCTCCACGATGATGTTTAGCTGGCTCATTTTGAATGGTTATGTTCGGTTGCCGACAAATGAAACAACTGCGGTTCCCATTTGATTTTCGACAATTTTAATTGCAAGTGAATGGGCAAATGTATGCATATAACAATGGTGAACGGTCAGTAAAAGATCTTGAAGTTTGGGATCGCTTTCCAGCTCAACTATTTTTAATCCACATTTTTTTGCTTCATCGATGGGAAGATGTCTTGCGTGAAGTTTTGAGTTTTCGTGTTCATTTAATTTCGTTCAACCTCGCCGACAAGGAACCCAGGTTACCCGCCTAACCCGCATACATCGCTTCGATCCTCTCGGCAAAGCGGCTTTCGACGGCTTTCCGGCGCAGCTTGAAAGTCGGCGTCATCAGGCCGGATTCCACCGTAACGGGTTCCGAGAGAAGCGTCCATTTTCGAATCTGCTCCCAGTGGTTCAGCTTTCTGTTCACGCGTTCCACGTGTTCGCCGACAAGCGAAAGGATGCGGGGATTTCGGACGGTTTCTTCCGGGTCGAAGTTTCTGCGGTTCTTTCCGAGGAGCCTCATCGCGAAATCGCAGTCCAGAAAGAGAAGCGCCGATACGAACTTCCGGTTGTTCGCTTCCACCAGGGCGGCATCGATCAGCGGATGCCGCGTAAGCTCCAGCTCTACGGGAACCGGGGACACGTACTTTCCCGTGCTGGTCTTGAAAATTTCCTTGATACGGCCAATCAGAAAGAGATAGCCGTCCTTGTCGATAATTCCCTGGTCGCCCGTGCGGAAATAGCCGTCAGGCGTCCACGCGTCCCGATTCATTTCGGACATGTTGCGGTAACCCTGGAAAACGTTCTTCCCCTTCACGAGAATCTCGTTTCTCTCCCCGATCTTTACCTCTATCCCGGGAAGCGGCTTCCCCACCGACTCAGGCCTCGACGCTCCCGGCAGGTTCACGCTCACGACAGGCGAACATTCGGTAAGACCGTAGCCTTCATAGACAGGAAATCCCATGTTCAAGAGAAAGCGATAGACTGTCCTGTTCAGCGCGGAGCTTCCCGAGACTATCCACTTGAATTTTCCGCCGAGAGCTTCCCGTACGTGACGATAGACCAGACGGTCGTAGATCTTCCGCCTGAGATTTCCGCGACCCGGAACGTTTTTCTTCGCAAATAGCAGGGCCTCGTGCATAAGCCACCGCTTCGCGCCGCGCAGTCGGAATTCCCGAGAGGAAACCGCCGCAGCCATCTTTTCGAGCAGTCTCGGCACGAAAGTCGCTATCGTCGGGTGGACCTCGCGCGCGATCACGCCCGCGTTTTTCGGAGAATCCGCGAAATAGACCCGCAAGCGCTTCGCCATGTACACGCAGACGACCATCCGTTCAAAGACATGCGCCACGGGGAGGACGCTCATCGCGACATCTTCCGCGGGACTCGTCGAAAGAAGCGGAGAGAGCATTTCCACTTCGGCGAGCATGTTCCGGTGCGAAAGCTCCGCGCCCTTGGGCCTTCCCGTGGAACCGCTCGTGTAGATGACCGAGAACAGGTCGTTCGGCTGGATGCTTTCGACGCAGAAACGGAACCATTCGAACGCGCCGTCCGACTTCGAAAGGACTTCCCCTTCTTGCAACAGGCTTTTCCAATGGATGCCGTTTGCCGGAAGCGTCGCGTTCGCATCGAAGCAGATGACACGCCGAAAGCGCGAAAGCCGATTCCGGATGGAAATGTCTAGCGACTCGACGTTATCGACAGCGAGAAAGGCGACTTTCGAATCCTCGCACTGGAACTCGAAATGCTCTTCGCTGATATTTGGAAAAAGCGGAACGGTCGGCGCATGGCAGGATTCGCAAGCGAGATCCGCGACTATCCAGTCGGGAGAAGTCTTCGCGATGATCCCGAGCGTACCGTGTTCGGAAATGCCAAGTTTCGAAAAGGCGAGAGTCGCAAAAAGGAACATTTTCCGCAGGCGTTCCGGCGAGTAGTGCTCCCAAGTTCCGTCCCTTCGCATATCCCATCCCGGAAAATCCTCTGCCTCGCAAAGGTTCCAGAATAGTTCGGGAAGGGAACGGAATCGATTTTCCTGCATAGAGCGCGCCTTTCTTTTCAAAAAGTCCTTTCAAGAGCCAAAATATCTTTTTAACCGAAAAAAAGTTTGAAAATCGAAAAACAAATTTGTCACGTTTAGAAGTTCCATTTTTGTTGAATTTTCACAAATTGGGAATTTTCCTACAAATCGCACAAATTTAAACAATTTTGTCATTTTTTATTTTTTTTGGGGAAATCCTCGCGCAAACGCCATTTGTTATATTTCAAACGCCAAACAACATTGTTTCATTGGAGATACAGATGGCACTCACAAACGCATACCTCAAGAAAGTTTACGACAAAGTCGTCGCAAAGAACCCCGGCGAAGCCGAATTCCACCAGGCTGTCCGCGAATTCCTCGAATCCCTCGAACCGGTCGTCGAAAAGGACAAGTCCTACGAAACGAACGGCATCATCGACCGCATCGTCGAACCGGAACGCCAGATTATCTTCCGCGTCTCCTGGGTCGATGACAAGGGCAACATCCAGGTAAACCGCGGCTACCGCATCCAGTTCAACTCCGCCATCGGACCCTACAAGGGCGGTCTCCGTCTCCATCCGTCCGTCAACGCCTCGATCCTCAAGTTCCTCGGCTTCGAGCAGATTTTCAAGAACAGCCTCACCGGGCTTCCCATGGGTGGCGGCAAGGGCGGTTCCGACTTCGACCCGAAAGGCAAGAGCGACGCCGAAGTGATGCGCTTCTGCCAGTCCTTCATGACCGAGCTCACGAAGCACATCGGTGCGGACACGGACGTTCCGGCCGGCGATATCGGCACGGGCGCGCGTGAAATCGGCTACATGTTCGGACAATACAAGCGTCTCCGCAACGAATGGACCGGCGTTCTCACCGGAAAGGGACTTTCCTATGGCGGTTCGCTCGCGCGCACCGAAGCGACAGGCTACGGTCTCTGCTACTTCACCCGCGAAATGCTGAAAAAGATGAAGAACGATTCCTTCGAAGGCAAGACGGTCGTCATCTCCGGTTCCGGAAACGTCGCCATCTACGCTTGCGAAAAGGCGCAGTCCTTTGGCGCGAAGGTCGTCACCATGTCCGATTCGAACGGATACGTCTATGACCCGAACGGCATCCAGCTCGACATCGTGAAGGACATCAAGGAAGTCAAGCGCGGACGCATCAAGGAATACGCCGAACGAGTCAAGGGCGCCGAATACCACGAAGGCTGCAAGGGCGTGTGGACCGTGAAGTGCGACATCGCCCTTCCGTGCGCGACCCAGAACGAGCTCGACCGCGCCGGTGCGGAAGCGCTCATCAAGAACGGCGTGTTCGCTGTCGCCGAAGGCGCCAACATGCCTTCTACCCCGGAAGCCATCGAGGCGTTCCAGAAAGCGGGCGTCTTCTTTGGACCGGCCAAGGCGGCAAATGCCGGCGGCGTCGCGACATCGGGCCTCGAAATGAGCCAGAACTCCGAACGTCTCTCCTGGACCTTCGAAGAAGTCGACAAGAAGCTCGACGGCATCATGACGAACATCTTCCACACCGTCTATGACGCGGCGGAAAAGTTCGGCCACGACGGCAACCTGGTCATGGGCGCAAACATCGCCGGCTTCCTCAAGGTCGCCGACGCGATGAAGTGGCAGGGCGTCGCCTACTAATCGATTTTATTCGCGTAAAATCAAGCATCCCGGGCCTACAGGCTCGGGATTGTTTTTATTGGGAGGGGGTATGAAAAATTATTTTCATAAATCACAATTCATCTTCTTCATCCTTTGTATCTGCATAAATAGGCTTATAAACTTTGCAATAGGTCACCGTAGAACTTTTTTGCGATAGGGTTCGAATTTTTTCAAATGAATATCCATTGCAAAAACATGTCCTAATAACACCATTCACACTCCACGTATTTAAAATGTACAATTCAAATTCCCGTTTTTTCGTTTCCTTTTCGCCTTCAACAAATGTCACTTTCAAAAAATTATCCAACAATCTGTCATCCCGAATCAGGATTCTATTTTTTTCTTTCGGAAGCGGATATTTCACGACTTCCTTAGGATTTTGATAAGAATGAATATGCAAGTTTTTTCCTGTCAAGCAGCAAATTTGATTTGAATCATCCAAACTATCATAAATTTTTAGGTTTAGCACAGACTGCGGCTCAGCAGGAAAAGGAGCATATCGTTGGACAACTATTTTTGCTTTTAACTCACGAACCTCCAAGCAAAAGCAAGAAAACAACAGAATCATTACAATCGCTGAAACAACAAACACCAACATAAAGCAAGCATAATTGCCGCCATAATCTTTTACAACTGTTAAACAGTACAAAAGAAAGCCCAAGAAAACCATCAAGAAAAAATACAGAAGTATTCGATCTTTGGGTTCCAGTTTAATTTTAAAAAAATTCATCGATTGCCCCGTTTTTGATCAAATTGAATTTTACCAGTTTTTGCAACATTGCCTTTGACATTCGCTTTAAAAGCCAAAAAGCCCACAAAACAAAAAACAACAATACCCCCTAAAATAAACACAAGATCGAATGCGGGTCCAAAAAATCCCACCGACAACCACTCCTTCACGTTCACGACGAAAAAAGCACCGGCGCAAAAGGCTATCACCCAGGCAATCGCCGAATTGACATTCGTGACCGAAAAAGAGCCGCTCCGGTATGTCTTGTACAAAGGTCCCGTCACATAATCTTCCAGAAGCTCGATGTGGTTTTCCCAGTTTTCCTGCCAATGTTTCGAACCCATCAAAGCAAAAATCCAGCCAACCGAAAAGAAAAATCCCAGACCGGCAAGCACAACCAGCGGAAAACAGCCTAAGTGACAATCTAAGCTTGTCCAAACCTTGTAATACGCTGCGTAAATCGTCGTGATAAAAGCCCAGAAATAAATCGCTCGTTTCCAGTAGAGTTGTATTTCAAAATTGCGGAGTTCAAAGGCTTGTCGATAGGCTTCGCGAATTTTCCCTTCCCCCTCGCTCAAAAAGTCTTTTCGGTAATCGTCAAAAGAAATGTCCTTGACCCGATGCCAAGCAAAGCTATGGTTTTCAAAATTCTTTTTCATCGGCTGGCAGCCCCTTCCAAGCAGCGATTATAATCTTCATCGGAAGAAGTGTTTGAAAGCCTGTCCCCCTGCGTATAAGCGCAATTTCCGTCAGAATAACACGCCGACTTTACATAGGCACTGTCGCCCCACCAGTATCTTCGAATAATGTAGTTCCTTTCCACCAGCGGATTTACTCTGTATTTACGAGACACTTTTCTCTGAAGAGAGTCCATCGACGCATCCGCATCGAATGTTTCTGTTTCAGTCTGTTTTTCAATATATGATTCACCAGAATAACCACCTTTAGTTTCCCTTCCAAAAAAGAAATTATCCACACTATACCAAAACCCTATGCGACGTAAGTCCTTACGGATTATAAACCGGTACATTCCCGTAGCCGCCGAATATTCGCTGCTGCAGGTGTCCCTCAACGCCATCAGCAAGCTTCTTCCTTTGACATGAATCATTCCTTTATTATATACCCCTGTGGAAAAAATCAAACAGTCTTTCCCAAAGTCTTTCAGAACGGAATCCCGTGCCGAGTCGTAATTTTCATCCGAAAAACTCACCCAAAATTTCGACAGAGTATCTGTTGATGAGCGCAACCAGCGTCCATTTGAATATATTTCCGCCTGGATTTCATAAACACTGTCGAGACCGTTTTCCGCCCTGTACACCGGGCTAAGCCACACGGAACGCGCCACGTCATTTTCCGAATCTCCCCACAAAACGGTGTCTCGGATATATACCGTGTCCTTGGACGAAACCAGGACCGTATCCCTTCCGCTACCGATGATCGTTATGATGGTATCGCGATTGTTTACAATCGAAATCACTGTATCGCGCTTGATGATAAAGACGGAATCCCGCGAATTTTCCCGAAGCGAATCCTTGGAAAGTTCGGTTTCCAAAATCGAGACGACATCGGCCATGCTCAGCCCGTCAGAATCGCTTGAACAGGCGGCAAACGCCAGAACAAAAAGAGAAAAAGCCAAAAGAGCCTGTTTCATAAAAGCCTCCGCAAGAATGATAAGAAAAAAAAAACATTTGTCAATAGTTTTTCAGAATTTCCGCTTTTAAAACGGATTCAAGTTTTTCTCTCGCCAGGCTCCCGCTTTCTATACCCCCCCCAACAAAAAAATCCCGCGAGGCGTCGCAGGATTTTCAAACCGGCTGTTTCAAGGATTACTTGCCGAACTTTGCGCTGGCGCGCTGCACGGCGGGGTCCGACTGGGCGGCCTTGATCTTGCGCTTGATATCGTCTTCGATTCCGCGCTTGAGCTTGTTCGAAAGGGCTTCGCCAAAACGATCGGCAAGCGTGTCGGAGAACGGCGCCTTGCTCTTGGAAGCGGCCCCGAACTTGCCGGAAGGACGACGACGAGGTTTCTTAGCGGACTTCTTGGCGGAATCGTTTTTCTCGTTCTTGGGAGCGCTGACTTCCGGTGCTGCCGTTTCGGTCTTGATTTCCACGTTTTCTTTCTGTTCGTTCTCAGCCATGTTTTACCTCGGTAAATGATGTTTAAATTCGGTGCCAAATTTAGAAAACTTTGGGGTTTCTCAGGGATTTTGCCTCTGACTTTTTGCAAAAAACGCTTTTTGACCGAAATTTTACCCTTGCGCAAGCAACTTGGCGACATCGGCGGCTATCGCCTGGGGGGTGATGCCTAGCGAACGGAGAAGTTCTTCCGGGTCGTATCGATCGTAAAACTTCTTTTCGAGGCCATAGACCTTGACCCTTACCGGAGAATCGGCGTAGAACGCGGCGACCTTTTCCCCGAATCCGCCTTCCACGATCCCGTCTTCGAGCGTGAGGACAAGGCGATGATTCCGCTTGAGAGATTCGAGCGTTTCCCTGTCGATGTCGCTTGCGAATCTCGGGTTGACGACGGTCGGGGAAACGCCGAGTTTCGCCTGGAGTTCCCTCGCGACTTCTTCGCCGCGCTGGTAGAAATCCCCTAGCGCGACGATCGCAACCTGGGAGCCTTCCCTTTCTACACGGAACTTGACCTTTGAATAATCCTTGTCTGCGGCGCGACCGTCATCGATGACGCCGTTCCCCGGGATGAGCACGATCGTCGGATGTTCGTTCTGTTCGATGGCGAAATCCACCATGGCGAGATATTCCGCCTTGTTCGTCGGAGCGAGTACGCGGACGTTCGGAACGTTGCCGTAAATCGCGTTGATGTAGATGCCTAGATGCGTGACGTCTGTCAGCGTGTTGAATCCCGCGTAATTCAGGATAACCGCGATCGGGCTGCCGTTGATGGCGACGTCCTGGGCCATCTGGTCGTATGTACGCTGCAGGAAGGTCGCGTTGGTGACGACGACGGGCTTCGCTCCGCGCCTTGCCGCCCCGGAAGCCATCGCTATCGCCTGCTCCTCGGCGATTCCCGTATCGGTGTACTGCCTCCCGAGCATTTTCCGCTTGTCGGGTCCAAGCCCCACGGACATCGGCATGGCGGGAGAAACGACCAGAAGTTTCGGTTCGCTTTTCGCCTTCCCGACGAGATAGTCCGCGGTCAAGGCTTCGTAGCTTTCCCCGCTTCCATGGTTCACCGTGGGTTTTCCGGTAGCTCTGTCAAACGGTAGGCACCAGTGCCACGCTTCCCTGTTCTCTTCGGCGATTCGGTAGCCCTTTCCCTTTTGCGTGTGGATGTGGACAACCGTCGGATGCCTGGAATTCTTGACCCTCTCGAAAACTTGGACGAGGCTCTGGATGTCGTTTCCGTTTTCCTCGTAAACATAGTCTAGCCCAAACGATCTGAAGATGTTGGTCGCACAGGCACCTTTCGAATCGCGGAGTTCCTTGAGATTTTTGTAGATGCCTCCGTGGGTCTCGGCTATCGCCATCTCGTTGTCGTTTACGACGATTATCAGGTTGGAATCGAGTTCCGATCCCGCGTAGTCGAGCGCTTCGAGGGCTTCTCCGCCAGAAAGCGATCCGTCTCCGATGAAGGCGACGACATTTTCCTTTCCGCCGAGCAGGTCCCGGGCGCGAGCCATTCCCGTCGCAAGCGAGATGGACGTCGAAGTGTGGCCGACATTGAAAAGGTCATGTTCGGATTCTTCCGGATTCGTATAGCCCGAATCGTCCCCGAAACGCGCTTCGTCGATGTAGCCGGACTTTCGCCCCGTGAGCATCTTGTGCGCATAGCTCTGGTGCGACACGTCGAAAACGAACTTGTCCCGCGGCGAATCGAAAACATAGTGCAGCGCGATTTCCGCTTCGACGGCTCCGAAGTTCGGGCCGAAATGCCCGCCTATCCTGGAAAGCCTGTTGAAAAGGGCTTCGCGAATGTCCGCGGCGAGAGATTCGAGTTCCCCGGCGGTCATTTTCTTCACGTCTGCCGGGCCGTTTACCTTGTTCAAAGTCTCGTACATAAAAACCTGCCTGAATGTCGCATTACAATATACAACCTAGAGCGCACTCTAGGGCAAGGGTTCTCCGGACGTTTTTTACGCAAGTTCCGCGAAAGCCCTTCCCAAAAAAAACTCCTTCCGAGAAAAGGAGAACCTCGGAAGGAGTGTAGTGGGAGTGTTTGGTACGGATAAATTACCTAATTTGCCCGCGCCGATGTCCCGCTTTTTTGGCGATAATGTTTACGGCTGTAACCAGGCTACTCCCGGGCTTGCGTCTTTCCCCAGGAATCCTTGAGTCCGACCGTGCGGTTGAACACGAGACGTTCCGGCGTGGAATCCCGGGAATCCAGGCAGAAATAGCCTAGGCGCATGAACTGGTAGCGGTCGTCGAGCGTCGCGCGGGAAAGCATCGGTTCGAGCTTCGCCTGCTTCGTCACGAGAGATTCCGGATTGAGATAGTCGAACGGATCCTTTCCTTCCGGGATATCGCCCACGTTCTCGATGGAAAAGAGATTGTCGAAAAGGCGGACTTCCGCGTCGATCGCCGTCGGCGCATAGACCCACTGGATCGTTCCCTTGACCTTTCTTCCGTCGGGAGCGTCACCGCCTCTTGTCGCCGGGTCATATGTCGCGTGGATTGTCGTCACGTTTCCGGCTGCGTCCTTTTCTACGCCCGTACACTTGATGAAGTAGGCGCCCTTCAGGCGGACCTCGCCGTCGGGCTTTAGGCGGAAATACTTCTTCGGCGGATTTTCCATGAAGTCTTCGCACTCGATGTAGAGTTCCTTTCCAAACGGAACCTTGCGCGTTCCCGCGGTCGGATCTTCGGGATTGTTCTCCACCTCGACTTCTTCGACCTTTTCGCCTTCCCAGTTGTCGATGACGACCTTTACCGGTTCGAGAACCGCCATGGCCCGCTGCGCGGTCCTGTTCAGTTCTTCGCGGATGCAGAAGTAGAGCAGGTTGATATCGACCATGCTGTCCGCTTTCGAAATGCCGATGCGTTCGCAAAATTCGCGGATGGAAGACGGCGTGTAACCGCGACGGCGCAGGCCGCAGACCGTGGGCATCCGGGGATCGTCCCATCCCATGACGCGCTTGCTCGTGACCAGTTCCAGGAGCTTGCGCTTGCTCATGACCGTATAGGAAAGGTTGAGCCGCGCGAACTCGATCTGCTGGGGGAGATTTTCGAGGGAGAGCGCTTCCAGAAACCAGTTGTATAGCGGGCGGTGCGCCTCGAATTCGAGCGTGCAGATGGAGTGCGTGATGCCTTCAATCCAGTCGGAAAGCGGATGGGCGAAGTCATACATCGGGTAAATGCACCATTTATCGCCCGTGCGGTGGTGCGTGGCATGCTTTATCCGGTAAATCGCCGGGTCGCGCATGTTCATGTTCGGGCTTGCAAGATCGATTTTCGCTCGCAAGGTCTTCGAACCGTCCGCAAATTCCCCGGCCTTCATGCGACGGAAAAGGTCCAGGTTTTCCTCGACGCTTCTGTCGCGGTACGGAGAAGGCCTTGACGGCTTCCCGGCATCGTTTCCCCGGTAATCCTTCATCTCTTCGGGCGAAAGGTCATCGACATAAGCCTTGCCCAGCTCGACAAGCCTTTCCGCAAATTCGTAGAGCCTGTCATAATAGTCGCTCGCGTAGCGGACCGGTTCTTCCCAGTTGAATCCCAGCCAATGGACGTCGTTATAGATCGAATCGACGAATTCCGTGTCTTCCTTTGTCGGATTCGTGTCGTCGAAACGAAGGTTCGTCTTGCCGCCAAACTTTTTTGCCGTGCCGAAGTTCAGGCAGATGCTCTTCGCATGCCCGATATGGATGTAACCGTTCGGCTCGGGCGGAAATCGGGTAAGTACATGGTTGCGCTTGCCGCTTCTAAGGTCGCTCGCGACGATATCTTGGATAAAATTTGTCGGTTCCGGGATGTTCATGGTGTTCTCCGAAAAGATTTATCGAAAATTTAGAAAAGCTCCGGTTAAAAATCTATATTGGGACGCATGATTTATGCGCGTTCGAGCTTTTCAAGAGACAAAATTGTTTCGAACCTTCCTTTCCCTGGCGTGTCGTTCCCGCTTGGAGAGCTTGCCAGATGAACCGCTTTTGCGACCTTCTCGAAAAGGCTTTTCTCGCCAGATCCGAACTTTTTTCCCTGACGGACGCGTTCCGGGTAGCGAACGGCGCAGACGACGGCTTTCCTGGCGTTACGCTCGACAAGTTCGCGGATGCGTTCCAGCTCCAGTTTTTCGGCCCCGAGCTTCTCCCGTCCGCGCAAGAAATCGTCGAAGCGATACGTCTCGTCCTCGCGCCGAAATTCCTGGTATCCAAGTTTCGCCTGTCGCCATCGGGAAAATCTCTCGAACATCCCGAAATGCGGGTGGAAATCGGGAGCGAAGAAAACGCGGAAACGGTCGTCCGCGAAGGGAACGCGAAATTCCGGGTGAATCTTCTCGACACGGTAAATCCGGGACTTTTCCTGGACATGCGGGATGCGCGCCTAGACGTGGAAGCCCGGGCCAGCGGAAGGGAGATCCTGAATCTTTTCAGCTACACGTGTTCCTTTGCCGTCCACGCGAGAATCGGCGGTGCGAAAAGAGCCGTAAACGCGGACATCAGCGGGAAGATTCTCGAAAAGGGAAGGGAGAACTTTCGCCTGAACGGAATCGAGGTTCTACCCGGGGAATTTTTCCGAGGCGATTCGCGGGAATATGTCGCCTGGTGCAAGCGCAAGGGAATTCGCTTCGACGGAATCATCCTAGATCCGCCGAGCTTTTCTAGGAACAGGGGAAAAGTCTTTTCGGTGAAGACGGACTTCCAGCGGCTCGTCGCGGAAATTTCCGGGATTCTTTCGCCCGGAGGCTTTTTGCTCGCGAGCTCGAATTTCAGCGGTTTCACGCCGCAAGGCCTTGCGAAAGAAACGCTCGATATCGTGCGCGACTATTTTCCGTCGGCGCGAGTGGCCTATTCACGCGGTCAGGGGATCGATTTTCCCGGTTCGGGAAGTCGCAGGGAAAGCGCGCTTTCGGCGGTAATGATCGAAACCTAGCTCAGAGCTTAGTCGAGAGAACTTGGAGCTTGGAGTTGCAAAGCGGTCCGCTTTACTTTTAAGCCTAGATGTATGCGATTCTAA
>CAVKYI010000038.1:0-19543 GCA_963660435.1 Sodaliphilus sp. | reverse complement strand
TGCTTTGGTTAAGAAAATTTGAATGAGACCAAGCGAAGGCAGGAATGAAAAGCGGTGAATACTGGATGTATTTGCCTCTTTGAATGACGAACCAGCGTGAAGCGTCGCAACCAAATTTTTGAAAATTGAATTTTTAGAGGTGACCATAATTCGATTGTCGCGAAATGGGAAATTTAGTTTTCCTTTTTTCTGCATTTTTCTAAACTTTTGCAAAACGGAAAAATGGAGAAAAACGATGACCTCTTGCAAGCAAGGATAGTTTGCTCCGACGGGACAATCGTAACGGTGCCCGTTGCCGATGCCGCGACCGCAATCGGAAAGCTTCCCGAAGGCGTGCACAGCGTTTCGATCACTGGCGAAATCTCCACGAACGACCTTGCCGCGATAACGGACGCTATCAAGTCCAACCCCAACGGAGCGAAAGTTATCCTCGACATGGGAGCTACGACCGGGCTTGGAGAAATTCCTTCCGATGCATTCAAGGACTGTGCGAACCTTTTCGGCATCGTGATATCGGAGGGCGTTACTGTAGTTCCCTTAAATCTGTAATCGTGGAATCCGGAACGATTGGCGAATATGCCTTTTCGACTTGCAACAGCCTGTCGGATGTTACGCTTAAGGAAGGCGTCACGGCAATCGGCGAAAATGTTTTCTACCAAAATGACGGCATTGAAAGGATAACGATTCCGGTATCTGTAAAGTCGATAGGAAGCTATGCTTTCCTTGAGTGTGGCGCATTGAACGTCACCTATAATGGAACGAAGGAAGAATGGGAGAATATAGACCTCGGATCCTATGTATTCGATAGCGGCACTACGATAACCTGCACCGATGGCGATATAACCATTTAGCGAGCAGGCTTGGCTTCGCCTAAATCTACTTCAAGAAACCGTACGCATGCACCTTCCGTGCAATGCGCGAACCGAGCGCTTTCGTCTTTTCGCGCAGGTCGCCGATTAGCTCCATGTAGCGCGCGTCGTCGGAAGCCGCGTTCATCTTGCCGTTGGCATTTGTGCCCTGAAAATACTTTCGGATGTCGTAAAGGCTTGCGTCCGGCTTCGTGTGGTAGTATTTCCAAAGTGCAAGCCCCGCGTCGTAAACCGTCCGTGCTTCGGCAGAAAGATTTTCGAGGGGAACCTGGTGGGGAAAGTCTTTATCTCCATTCGCAAACAAGTCATTTCCGCTGCCGCCCCGTGCCTCGCCTAGCGAGTCCCGCTTTCCGCTTAAAAACTCCGACATGAACTTTGACCGGAACGTTTTTCGGCAACCGACCTGCTCGCGGGTGAAGGGAACCCAGTTGTTGATGGGGGAGGGTGTCTGTGACGAAATAAAGTTCTTTCCGTTGAAAATCGTGTAAATCAAACAGTTCATTTGAAATTCCGGGTCCGATTTCCAGCCGTTGTTCGGATAAAGGAACTGGTCGTTGTGATTTGTCCATGTGTGCGGAATGCATTTCCGGACAGAAAAATAGATGCAGCTCGGAATCAGGTTGCTTGCGGAAATCTGCCACTGGTATTTGTGATTCCACGGCTTGTTCGGGCGTTCAATGCAGACGGTGTTTTGGTTTTGAAAATCGTTTGCCACGCCGATGATGTTCCCGATTGATTTTTTCGAATTCGCGTCTTCCGCTTCCTTGTCGATGAATGCCAAGGTCCAGTCGTTGATGAACTTTACGTTCTCGTAGGCGAAAATTTTCTTGTTCGGCAGCCGGTTTCCCTTCGCGTCAAAGACATCCGCGTCGGTTGTGTTAAAATCCGCATTCTTTGATAAGTTCCAGACTTGAAATCCAATCGGAAAGTCGCCCTTTACATTGTCGAAAGTGTTTGCCGGGACGATAAAGATCCTTTCGAGTTCCGCTCGGAAATTGTTCCTGAAAACGTGGAACTTGGATCCTGTCAGATGCGTCAGCGTGGAAAAAACTCCAAGCGTGCAGTTCCCGATTTCGTTGTAGATTCTCGCGAGAAACTGGATGTAGATTTCCCGCTTTGCATATCCCATAAAATCGGAATAAATTTCCTTGGTCTTGTGTTCGGCGACTCCGCTTCGTCCTTCGCCTTTTCGGCTGTCGCCTTCCGCATAAGGCGGATTGATGTAAATCACGAGCTTTTTCCGCTTTTCCTCGTCGCGTAAGATTTCCGAGAGCTCCGCCGGAATCTTTCCGCCGTCGAATGCATCGTTCAAGAAATCGAACTGGAACACGTGATTCTCCGGCATGTTCCAGCCGCCCGCGATTCTGTCCATCATCACGTCCACGTCCTGCTTGTCGAGCGTGCTTGCCCATACGTTGTCGTAGTTCGTAAGTCCGTTCAGAAGATTTCCGGTCCCGGCGCAGCAGTCCCAGATGCAGTATTCGTCCTGCCAGGTCTCGCCCAGGACTTCCGCCAGGTATTCCTGCGACTTCTGCACCCAGATTTGCGGCGTGAAGAAGCTGCCCTTGCGCTCGCGGATGTCCTGCGGAACGAGAAGGTCTCGTCTCGCGATGATGTAGTCCCAGTATTCCTCTTTCGGCGGGCGCGCGTAGATGCTCCAGAATTCCCTGTAGGCTTTCTGTCGGTCGGAAAATCCCACGCTCATCGAAGTTTCGAATCCTAGCTCGTCGATTTTCTTGGCAAGCTCGTATTTCGTGTTCTTGAGCACGACGTAAAGCGAATCCTTGAGCGACTCGCCGTTTTCGGAAAGGAGGTCGGCAAGGAAAAAGTCCGCTCCGATGATTCCCGCCTCTTTCGCGCGCTCCCAATCAACCTTGATTGTCGGCTTTACGCTCTCGCTCCATTTCTGGAAGACGAAAGTGAAGTTGTTCTTGGTGACGGAGATTTTTTCGGAGGCGTCCTTGTCGGTCTTGAAGTTTTTCCGGATAAATTCCTTGAGTTCCGCGCGTTGCGATGCGTAGCGGAAGAAGATGGAGCTTTCTTTCAGGAGATTTTCGCAGAGCGAGTGAAGCTGCCTGAATTCCTTTGTGTCGTGGTTTGACGGCGTAACGTTCCAGTTGAAATCGTTCTGGTAGAAGACGGATTGGATGTCATGGTAGTTGATGAACGCGAACTTTTCCGCGTCGAACGCGCCGATGAACTTTGGCGGCAGGTACTTTTCGAAGGTCCTTTCCTTTCCGATCGTGAGAATCAGCTGCACGAAGCTTTCGTAGATGTCGTGGCTTGTTCCCTGCTTGGCTTCTGCCCACAGGAGCGATTTAAGATTGTCGTTTTCGAAGTCCTCGAATAGCTCGAACGATTCTTTTTCGGTAACGTGCTTGGCTATCACGAAGTCGATATTTCCAAGCTGCGTGTACTTGTACTTCGGAAAAAGATCCTCGCGGATTTTCGATTTCAGGGGTTCTTCCCTGAGATGGAGGTAATCTTCGTAGGGCATAGGGAGAATGTAAAAAAGCCCATTGCGGTGAAAACGCAACGGGCGAGCGAAAGGGCTGAAATATTTACCGGAACTTGCCGAAGAAGCGTTTCGTTTCGCGCATCACGATGCCGCTCAAAAGAATCAGCGCGACGAGGTTCGGGAAGGCCATCAGACCGTTGAATATGTCCGCGCATGTCCAGACCGCGCTCACGGTGAGGTACGGTCCAATGAAGACGGCGAGCACGTAGAGCCAGCGGAAGACGAGTTTCGGCGTGCGTCCCCTGCCCACGAGATACTGCAGGCACTTTTCGGAATAGTAGGCCCAGCCGAGAATCGTCGTGAACGCGAAGAAGATGAGGGAAATCGTCAGGATGTAGGGAGCGATGGCGCTTCCGTGAGGAAAGAACGCGAAGCCGCGCTGGAACGCTTCCATCGTGATGTTTACGCCTTCGAGGCCGAGCTTCGGGTCCCACGCTCCGGTGATGACTATCGAAAGGCCTGTCATCGTGCAGATGATGATCGTGTCGAAGAATGTTCCCGTCATGCAGACAAGTCCCTGCCGGACCGGTTCCTTGGTCTTTGCTGCCGCGGCGGCGATAGGCGCGGAACCGAGACCCGCTTCGTTCGAGAAAATTCCGCGGGCGATACCCTTTTGCATCGCGATGAAGACGGATCCTACGACACCGCCCGTTACCGCGGACGGATTGAACGCGGCGCGGACAATCGTTTCGATGGCTTCGGAAATGTGCGAGAAGTTGAGAAGCAGGAAGAATCCGCAGATGAGGACATAGAAGATAGCCATGAACGGAACGACGATCGTCGCGACTTTCGCAATCCGCTGGAGACCGCCGATGATGACGAAGGCGACGCACAGCGTGACGCAAAGCCCGGTAATCGCTGTCGCATACGAGATGGAGGAATCCCCGAAGCGGAAGAGTTCCGCGGACGGAATGACCGTGTTCACCGCGGACGTGATGCCGTTTACCTGCGTAATCGTTCCGATGCCGAGAAGCCCGGCGAGCGTCCCGAATATCGCAAATAGGACCGCGAGCCACTTGAAGTTCAGGCCAAAACGCTCCTTGATGCCGTGCTCGATGTAGTAGAACGGTCCGCCGAGAATTTTCCCCTCCGGACTTACCGTCCGGTATTTGACAGCGAGAACGCCTTCCGCGTATTTCGTCGCCATGCCGAGAAACGCGGCGACTTCCATCCAGAAGAGTGCGCCCGGTCCGCCGGTCCCGATGGCCGTCGCGACACCCACGATGTTTCCCGTTCCGATGGTCGCCGCGAGCGCGGTGCAGAGCGCGCCGAAGCTCGAAACCTCGCCTTCGCCGTCCTTTTCGTTGTGGATGACGTAGCGAAGCGCGTTGTGCAGGTTCATCACCTGGAGACATCCGAGGCGAATCGTCAGCACGAATCCGACTAGCAGAATGAAAACGATGAGCGGAATGCCCCAGACTAGACTGTCTGCGGAATCGAGAAGCTGGTTGATTGTTTCCACGGCGTTACCTGTGATCGTTTAAGGATTGGGCGTGCCAAATTTAGAATTTTCTTCTTTCTCCTTTTTGATTTCCCGACGACGCTCCCAGACGAAAAGAGCGATTCCGAGAAGGATCATGAGGATGCAGAGCGACTGTCCGCGGCTCATGCCGAAAAGGTCGTTGCGACCGAGGAAGCTGTCCGGGTGGCGGAAAAACTCGATGAAGAAGCGGAATGTTCCGTAGCCCATGAGGTAGAGCGGAAGCATCTGCTTTTTAAAAGTCCTGTAGTGCCCGAGGATAAAGAGAACGGCGAAAAGGACGATGCCTTCGAAGAACATTTCGTAGAGCTGCGACGGGTGGCGGAGCTGCAGGTCGTGGGCGAGCGGAAAGAGCATCCCGATGGGGCTCGTGGTCACTTCGCCGTAAAGTTCGCCGTTCACGAAGTTTCCCCAGCGCCCCCAGCTGTAGCCGAGCGGGACCGCGAGGAATCCGAGGTTGAGCGTTTCCCAGACCGGGAGCCTGTTGCGCTTCATCCCGATGATTCCGAAGAGAATCGCCCCGATGAGACCGCCGTGATACGACATCCCGGAAATCCCTACAAAGTAAAGCCCCTGTTCCGCGCTGTAGCGGAAAGGCGCGACGATTTCGAGCGGGTTCGAAAGATAGTGCGACGGGTTGTAGAAGAGGACATAGCCGAGTCTCGCGCCGACGAGGATGCCCGCGATGACCCAGGTGACGAAGCTGTCCATCTGGGGTTTCGCGATGCCGATTTTCCGCTTGACGTTTGTCCTCCAGATGATCGCGTAGCAGGTGACGAACGCAAACAGGTACATGAGGCCGTACCAGTGCACGGGAAAGCTTCCCAGGTGTATGGCGACGCCGTCGAAATGTGTCGGGACGAGATTCCACCAGCTGTAGTTTGACATTATTTCTCCTTTGCCCAGTAGTTGACGAGAAGCGCGGCGATCTGGGTCGATGTCTGCGTGCGCATTTGCCCGTGGACCTGCATCACGACCAGCACTATCGCCTTGTCGGGATTCGTCCGGCTCTTGGCGAAACCCATGAACCAGTCGTAGCGGCCTTTCGGATCTTCGCCGTCGAGCGAGCCCGTCTTTCCGCCGATGTCAAGGTCTGAAAAGAACTTCCGCGAGATGTTCCGCGTGCTCATTTGCTTTTTGGCTGTTCCGACGGTCGCCGTCGAAATCATCGAAAGTCGCATTCCCTGGTAGGCGTTTTTCGAAAAACTTTCCACATCGAGTTTTACGGGAATCCTGGGCGCGTGCCCTGCGGCGCCGTTTCGTTCCCAGGGAATTTCGAGCGGCCTTTCTTGCAGGATTGCCCGGACGATTGCCGCGGCCTGGAGCGGGGAAAGCGTCACGTCCTGCGTGAATCCGCTCGCGACTTCCGCAAGCGCGTAACCGGAATCGGGCGGATTGTAGCGGCTTTTCTCCGGGACATTCCCGGGAAAGTCGCTGTTGAAACCGAGCTTCCTTGCCGCGGCCTTGAGCCTTTTCGCGCCGACGTTCATGCCGACGAGCGCCATCGGCGGGTTATAGGACTTGGCAAACGCCTCGTGAACCGGCACGACCGGTCCGCGGTAGTTTTCGGGAACCTTGAGCTGCTGCCGGTAGAGCGTGTGCGCGCGTCCGATCATCGGAATTTCGGAGTGGGTCGCGTATCGCTTCGAATCGAACGCCGCCGCGATGGTAACCGTCTTTGCGAGGCTCGCGGCGGGGAATGACGCGCGGGAAAGGTAGTCCGGTTCTATCTGTACGGCGTCGTCCTTGCGTTCGCCCCAGGCGACGATTTCGTTTGTCCCGGGATCGACGGCGAGGTAGAGTGCGTCCTTTGGGCGGTAGCGTCGGAGGAACGTGTCCATCAGATGCGCAAGTCCCGTATCCCTCTGGGCATAGACATGTTCGAGGTTGATTTCCCGGACGGCGTTTTCTAGAAAAGGCGCGCTTGCAGAATCGGAAAGCTCGCGCTCGGGAAGGGGAAGGGTCTCTGCTTCGGCGAGGCTTTCCGCAACGCTTTCCCCATCGGCACGGAGCGCGCAGCGTCCACAATGGAGAAGAGCCGAAAGCGCAAGAACCAGGAGCACTGCCCGGTTGAAAAGGCGCCATTTGCGCGGCAGGGGGCGTCTCGGAAAAGTCATCCTTTCGGCGCGAGATGGAAGATGGTCTTTCGGTAGTATTCGAGTTCCGCAATGCTTTCCCGAATGTCGTCTAGCGCCTGGTGACGCTCTTCTTTCTTGAACTCGGAAAGGTTCGGGAACCAGCGGAACGCAAGCTCCTTGATGGACGAAACGTCGATGTTCCGGTAGTTGAGCCAGCTCGAAATCTTCGGCATGTATTTATACAGGAAGCGCCTGTCCTGCGTGATGGAGTTCCCGCAGAGGAGGTTTCCGCTGTGCTCCCTGTCGTGTCCGACGGTGAACTGCCGGATGAATTTCAGGGTGACGTCTTCCGCGTCGGCGAGGCTGTAGGGGGAGTGCCTGACCCTTGAAATCAGACCGCTCTGCGTATGGTGCCTCGTGTTCCACTCGTCCATGCCGTTCAGTATGTTTTCCGGCTGGCGGATGGCGATGACCGGACCTTCGCCGAGGATTTTCAGGTTCGGGTCCGTCACGATTGTCGCAATCTCCAGGATTACGTCGCGTTCCGGGTCGAGGCCGGACATTTCCAAATCCATCCAGACCAGATTGGGAGCGGTTCTGTTTTGAATACTCATTTAATTCCAAATTTATAAATTTAACGCGTTGTCTTGAAAATCCGGTCGTCTTTCGGGACGGTCCGTCACCCAAAACAAAAGGAATGAAAATGGAAGAAGTTGTGATTACGGGCATGGGTTGCGTCTCGTCCCTCGGAAATACTCCGGATGCGCTGTGGGCGAACATTCTCGCCGGAAAGTCCGGCGTGTCGAACATCGAAAAGATGGACACTTCCGCCTACGAAGTACATTTCGCGTCGGAAGTCAAGGAGTTTGACGATTCCGCCTACTTCAACGCCCGCGACCAGAAACGCTATTCCCGGAACATCCGCTACGCGGTCTATGCGGCTCTCCACGCGGTCGAAAGTTCGGGTCTCGATCTCGAAAAGGTCGATAAGTCCCGCGCAGGCGTGATTGTCGCTTCGGGCATGGGCGGCATGGACATCTACTATGACGGCTCGGCGGTGCTTGCGACAAAGGGACCGCGTCGCGTCTCCCCGTTCTTCATCCCGATGTCCATCACGAACATGGCGACGGGCGAAATCTCCATTCGCCTGGGATTCATGGGACCGAACTTCGTGACGACTTCCGCCTGCGCTTCGTCGAACCATGCGATTATCGCCGCCGCGGACCAGATCCGCCTGGGACGCGCCGACGTGATGATCGCCGGCGGAACGGAAGAAGCGGTCACTCCGGTTTCGCTTGCGGGCTTTGCGAACATGCACGCTCTTTCCCGTCGTAACGACGATCCGGCCAGGGCATCCCGCCCGTTCGACAGGGACCGCGACGGATTCGTCATCGGGGAAGGCTCTGCGGTGATGGTTCTCGAAAGCCGGAAGCATGCGGAAGCCCGCGGGGCGAAAATCTACGCGACCATTGCGGGCGTCGGACTTTCCGCGGACGCGCACCACATTACCGCTCCGCGCGAAGACGGCGCCGGGGTGAAGCTCGCCATCGAGAACGCTCTCCGCGATGCGAAACTCGAACCGGAGCAGGTCGGCTACATCAACACGCACGGCACCTCGACTCCGCTCGGGGATGTCGCCGAATGCAAGGCGATTTGCGAAATCTACAAGGGAAACACCCGGAACCTGAAGATCAATTCGTCGAAATCGATGATCGGGCATATGCTCGGTGCCGCGTCCGCGATCGAGGGCATCATCACCATCAAGTCGCTCATCGACCAGAAGGTGCACGGGACGCTGAACGTCGAAAACCAGGATCCCGCGATTACGCTCGACGTGTGCAAGGACGGTGCCGTGGAGCATAGCTTCGACTATGCGATGTCGAACAGCTTCGGCTTCGGCGGTCACAACAGCGTAGTCATTTTCGGGCGCGAGAA
Organism: Sodaliphilus sp.; assembly: GCA_963660435.1. Lineage (GTDB taxonomy): Bacteria > Fibrobacterota > Fibrobacteria > Fibrobacterales > Fibrobacteraceae > Hallerella. The sequence continues at coordinate 10,663 of CAVKYI010000038.1, read as the reverse complement.
ATAATTGTCTGAAAACTTGAAAACGAGGCGTCTCTTGCGGGGCGCCTTTTTTCGGATTTCCTAAATTTTTCGGCGTGCGTTCCCTCTTTCGAAAAATCGCGCTTGCCCTTTTTCTCTCTCCGCTTGCGTTTGCCGGCGACGGGGGGGACTCGTTCTTTCATCCGCGGAAGGTTGTCGATGGAGGCTTTCCGCTTCCTCGCGAAACGAGCTTCCAGCAGAAGGGAATCGGCGTGGGGCTCGGGCTAGGCTCGCTTTTTCCGAGCGGCAAGCACTGCAATACGCTCGCCCAGTGGCAGGGAACCCTGGAATATTACTACGCGAAGTTTCTGAGTGCGGGATTTTCCGTCCGGATGTATGGGGGGGACATCGACGATCGCTATTCGATGATCTACCAGAGATACCATACGCATTTGCGGTTGCATTTCGTGGCGGATTCGAATCTCTCTTTCTACGCTTCGCCGACTTTCGGGTTCGAAACGACGAGCCTTTCGGAAATTCGCGAGACGAACGGGACTTCGCCAAATCGCTTTGGCGTGACCGAGGAGGAAAGGAAAAGCGCGGTCGGCTGCGACAACGAGTACGGCCTCGACGGCTTTTCGGGCGGTCTGGAATTCGGGGCGGGCTACCGTTTCGCAAGGGACTGGGCGCTTTCCGGCGCGGGCGGTCTGGAATACAACGTGGCGAATGTCGGGCAACTCTCGATTTCGCTCGGACTGGGGTTCAACCTGCGGAACCACTGGGACTACCTGAAGAACCATTTCCTCGGCGGCTGGATAGTGCTCGAATTCCTTGCGCACAACTACTTTTCGGAAAGCTCGAACTCCTGGGGCGAGGCCGTTTTGCTCGCCTTTGTCCTGAACATTTGACGGATTTTTCCTTTTTTGCTAAATTTGGGTTCCCCATGAAAGTGGGGCCCTCCTGTGTCCATGGTGGGCACGGGCTGAAGTCCAAAGGGATATTATGAGACAATACGAGACGATGGTGGTCCTCGATGCCATGCTCTCCGACGACGTGATCGCGTCCGAAGTGCAGAGCTTTGCCGACAAGATTACCGCTGCCGGCGAAATCGTTCGCCGCGACGACTGGGGCAAGCGCAAGCTCGCTTACGAAATCAATCACAAGAGCCACGGCTACTACGTGATTTTCTACTACAAGGCGGAATCCTCCGTGGTCGCCGAGCTGGAGCACATCTTCAAGCTCGACGAAAACGTTCTCCGCTGGATGACCCTCGCGGATTATCCGATGACGGAAGTTATCTACGACAAGAACCTGAGCCAGACCGAAGACGTGACTCCGATCGACGCTGAAGAAGGAGATGCTGAATAATGGCTTTCGAAGACAAGAAGAACAATTCTCGCGTTCGCCGCAAGAAGACCTGCTGGTTCACCGAGAACAAGATCGAATTTATCGATTACAAGGACGAAAAGGTCCTCCGCCGCTTCATTTCCGAACGCGGCAAGATTATCCCGCGCCGCATTTCCGGTACGAGCGCCAAGTATCAGCGTATGCTGGTCGAAGCGATCAAGCGTGCCCGTCACATGGCTATCTTGCCGTTCGTCGCAGATACGTTGCGCTAAGGAGTAAAAATGGAAGTTATTCTAAAAGCCAATGTGCCGAATCTGGGCAACATGATGGACGTGGTCAAGGTAAAGAACGGCTACGCGCTCAACTACCTTTTCCCGAAAAAGCTCGCAATCCGCGCTACGGAAGAAGCGAAGAAGAAGATTGCCGAGAACCGCGAAGCGATGGAAGCTCTCTTCAACAAGGAACTGGGCAAGGCGCGCGAAGTCGCGGCGAAGCTCGCCGAAGTGACCGTGAACCTCTCCCGTCGCGTTGTCGAAGGCGAACGTCTTTACGGTTCCGTCTCCGCAGCGGACATCGCGGACGAAATCACGAAGCAGGGCGTGAAGGTTACTCGTGCGCAGATTGCGCTCGCGGAGCCTATCAAGCAGCTCGGCGTCTATCCGGTTTCCGTGAAGGTCTTCGGGGACGTTTCCGCGGAAGTGAAGGTCTGGGTCGTCAAGGCCGACTAATTCCGTTCTGAATGTTTGAAGCGCAAGCCGCCCGCTGGGCGGCTTGCGCTGTTTTAAATGCTTAAGGTCTCCTCTAAAAATTCACTTTTCAAAAATTTGACTGCGACACTTTGCGCTGGTTCGTCATTTCAGCATTCGCTTGGTCTCGTTCAAGTTTTCTTGACCCAGGCAATTTTTAGCTGTTCCCTTAAAAATTTGAAAGTTGCAAAATTCGCATTTTTATGTAGATTTATGGTATGATGCTTTCGGGGCATTGGCATGAATCGGTTGGGACTTTTGACGGTATGTTTTTTTGCTTTTTTACGGGAATCATTGGTTGCCGCTTCTTTGCCTGTGCAACTTTTTACCGAGCGCCATCGCACGGAATGGAATTGGACCGAGTATCGCCTGAAAATCAAAAATACTTCCTCGGAAATCATTTTTTCGCCTGAAATTCGGTATTTTGCAAATCCTGTGGATAGCATGCTGACCGTTTCTGTCGATTATTCGACATGGCTTTATCCTGTCACGACGTCTGCTGTCTATTTTGAGGACTATACCGTTTTAAAATTGAAAATCAATGCGCCGCTGCTGTCGGGAGATTCCGTTGATATTCATTTTCGGATTTATAAAAAGGACTGGAGTTCCTGGGATGGAAGCTTGGACCCGTCGTTTCAGCGCAGTGAAAACTTTTTGGAACCGAATTATTTTATGGCGGTCTATGATGATTTTCGACGTTTGCTGTGGGGAGACGATCCGCTAAACAGAAAAAGGCGTGCGGACATACCCTTGTGGGATGAACGGAACTCCCGTTTTGCCGTCGAAAAATATACGGGATACTCGTTGGAAACCGTTCGGGGCAGGTTCTGGATATTCAAGGGGATGCCTCTTTCGTCTAAGGAATTTTCCCTGCTAGAAAAGCGCGGAATTTCGATTTATGACCGCGGAGTGTACGATGGTTGGAGTCTTATTCTGCTCAAGTCCGATTCCAGTATTTCCAAAAAAATTTTGAACGAAGAGTTGGCTTCGTTCTACAACGCGATTCCCGTAAACGATACGAGTCTTCTACCTATAGATATATCTGATTATCGGGGAGATTCGGCGTCCCTGGAATTGAATATCGACTGTTGGCCCGATATCAATGTTTCGACTTGCATGGATATTGTGGAAAAGTGCGGAGCTTCCGAGGTGTTCTATGCATATCATACGGTTCTCGCTTCTTTGCCTTTCAATTCCTCCGCTTCTGTCTGTACTTGCCTTTCGAGAAATCGAGACATTCGAAATGTTTGGCTTGAGCAGGAAGGATTGCCGGCAAATGACAATGCCCGGAATGTGATTCACTTGTCCGAACTTCAAAATTCGGAAGCTTGGCAACGTGGGTTGGGCGAAGAGAATGTGACAGCGGAATGGCTGAAAAATGAGGATTATACCGGAGAGGGAATTATCGTCGGTCTTTACGATACCGGCATGGATACTTCACATCCCGATTTTCGGGAGCTGGATTCCAATGGCGTTTCGCAAAATCGGCTGATTCGGAAATCCGAATATTTCGGATCTAATTGGGATTTTATCGCGAAAAAACAAAAACTCGAAATGAATGCTCCTCCTGGTGGTTGGCATGGTACGAATGTCGCGGGAATTATCGGGGGAAATGGTTTTAGTTCTACGGAACACAGATATCGGGGTATCGCTCCGAAGGTGCATTACTATGTGCAAGGTGGTTTGTATTATTGGCAGGTTGGACATGTGGTAAATCATTCCCATATTGAAAATAGGCATGGATTTTATAGTAATAATTCTTGGTCACCTCTAAAAATTCAATTTTCAAAAATTTGGTTGCGACGCTTCGCGCTGGCTCGTTTATTCCTGCCATCGCTTGGTCTCATTCAAATTTTCTTAACCAAAGCAATTTTTAGAGGTGACCTCTTTTTATATGGATAAGGCGATTTTTGAAAATTGGAAAGGAGGCTGTGACGAAAGCAATGCGTCAAAATGTGTTGCCGGAGATTCTCTTGCCAAAACATCCGTCTATGCGGCAGCGAATGCAGGAGGCTTTGATAAAAACACCCAAAGCAATCAAAGATGTTTTCATTCGATTCTTGTCGGTTCGAAGAATTCGATTATGGTGGGAAATATGACAAGTCGGGAAGGCTTGCGTTTTTACAGCTCCAGCATGGGACCGACGTGGGATGGCCGCATCAAGCCTGATATTATGGCTCCAGGAGCGACAAGCGAAATTTTAGCCAATGCCGAGTACCCTTTTGAACTTTGGATTGACTATGTTAAACTTTTTAGAAAGGGCGAGCTAGAACCTTATCTTACGTTGGATTTTGGAGGAAACAATCTTCAGGAAAATATCTACTCATCCTATCACGATGTGATAGCAACTCCGCTTGCTCAAAATGGCTATGCGTTCCGCTTTGGAGTTAATGCCTCTGGTTTTACGGGACTTTATGGAGGTTGGAAGTTTAATCAAGGGACAAAAATCTTGCCGACGGATGAAATCGAGGTGAGGTTAAAAATCGGCAAGGGCGATACTTTTGAAAGAACATTGTTTGGCAATATATTCTTCGGTGTCAAGAAGTCCTCCTTTTACAACCCAGACAATCTTTCCGATACAAACTGGTTCAGATCGGTTGGAACCATTTGGAATATCGATGAAAACTTTGTTGTGACGCGGCTTCCGTTAAATGGTTTTAAGGAAAGTTTCAGTGCGTATTTTATGCGGTTAGACTTTTGTTTTTCAAAAAGCATTGTTTCGACCTATCCGTGTCAAAATGGCGATTGCTGGTATGCGTTTTTGACGGATGGCGGAACATCCGCAGCGGCTCCGCAAGTATCGGGAATTGCCGCTCTGATGTACCAGAAGTTTCAGAAATTAACCGGGGAACCGTTGGATAGGAAGTCAATGCGAAATTCCACGGTGAAAGCTCTGCTGATTCATTCTGCCGAAGACATGGTCGATACCGAGAATGCCCATTTTTCGTGGAATCCCGATCTCTACTATGCCCATGGAGGCCAAAAGGGGCGCTATACGAAATTTGGCAAAGGTCCAGATTTTGCGACAGGTTGGGGAAAATTGAATGCTCGAACCGCGTTGAATTTTATTTTTGGATATAATCCTAGGACAAAGGAATTTCCGCATTTTAAAGAGTTTGCTGTTGCTGGAGGCATGGAAAAGCGTTGGCGATTCCGGGTGAAGGGCGAAAAGGAAAAAATCCGGGTGACGCTTGTCTGGGACGACGCTCCCGGGGAAATGAAATATGCAACGAACAGGAAAAATGTTTTTGAATCCAAACTGGTCAATGATCTCGATCTTTATTTGATTAGCCCTTCGGGAAAATATTACTATCCATGGCGGTTGGAACCTTTGCCGACAGATGCGATTGACGAAAAAGGCAATCTGGTCGATGGTTTCTCGAAGGAAGGTCTTGAAAATATCAAGGAATCCGATGTTCGGGATGCCTATAACCATTGCAGTTCGCAGAACCGGTTGGATGCGGCTTGCTTCGATCATTTGAATAATGTGGAAGTCGTCGATGTGGAACATCCTGAACCGGGAACCTGGCAAGCTGTAGTCCGAGGCTTTTCTGTTAAGGATGGGAATGATTCGAGCGGCAAGGCGCAAATCGCTTCGATTGTTTCCGATGAAGAACTTTTACAGGCAAAGTGTCAAGTGATGCATGATTATGCCGCCCAAAGCGAATATACCTGCGAATATCCCTTGGGGTCACCTCTAAAAATTCAATTTTCAAAAATTTGGTTGCGACGCTTCGCGCTGGTTCGTCATTCAAAGAGGCAAATACATCCAGTATTCGCCACTTTTCATTCCTGCCTTCGCTTGGTCTCATTCAAATTTTCTTAACCAAAGCAATTTTTAGAGGTGACCTTGGGTAAAAATCTGGCGAACTTTGTCACTTTTGGCGGACGAACCTTTCTCGCTTCCGGTGACACGGTTCGTCTTTACGACGATGCGGATAAATTGCTTGGTAAATACACCGGAGCGACGCTTGCCGGGAAAAAGCTTCGCATCAATTCGACGAAACTTCGAGTTGTTCTGGAAAGTGACAATGACGGGAAGCAGGGATGGGGATATGAAATATCCCGGATTGAATCCGTTCCCTATTCCATTTTGAAAATGCCTTTTGAATTTGCCAATACGGAAACACATACCGAAAAAAAGGAGGAGCTATGAAAAAGACATTCCTAGCCTTGACTGCCTTTCTGTTTGTTGCCTGCAACATGGGTTCGCCCTATTCCACGGAACCGCTGTCGTCTGCCGGGGAAGTAATATCATCCGACATGTCTTCGATGTCTTTGTCCGGTTCTTCTTCGGAATGTACATATTCCGGTGTGGAGGAGTCCTCGTCAAGTGTGGAAATTTGTTCGAGTTCGTCGTTTTTGGATTTTTGGACAGATATTCCTTATGAAGACGGAATCTTGGTTGATTATCGGGATGGTTCAATCTATAAGACTCTAGATTTTCCCGTGCTAAAAAAAATTTGGATGGTGGATAATTTAAATTATGCCGCCGAAGGGTCGTCGGTAGAAAGTTCTCCTAACGTTGATGATTATTGTTACTTATGGAGGACGGAAGACGAAATCCCCTGTATCCTTTCCGGTAGGCTATATTCTTTGACGGATACATTAGACCCGTGTCCCCCGAAATGGCATGTGCCTACATCAAAAGAGTGGAATGGATTAATTGGCTATATGTTTCGTGATCATCAGATTAGTCTCAAAACGTTAGAAATCCCTGCTTTTGAGTATGCCGATTTACTCTTTGGAATTCCGAATTCAGATTCTGTTTCTTATGTTTTACATTTCTGGAGTGCGCCTGAAAAGGATTCGTTGGATGCTCTTGTGGCTAGATTTACGCCAAACTATGTTTCTCTAGAAAGTCAGCCAAGAACCAATAAATACCGGATCCGTTGCGTACAAGATTATTCGGATGCCAAGTGAGGAGGTCTTTGATGTTTAAGGTTTTATCCATTATCGCTTTGCTTGTTTCCTTTTCGCTTGCCGAGGAAATCTGCAATACCGACAATCTCCCGATGATTCCCGCCAATTCCTGTGTGCAGGAAGGCTATGTGTGCGGCTTGGGTTTTGATGTAAGCCACGAATCCAACGTAATGTTTTTCTTTTTAGGGGCGGATGCGTCCTGTTCCACTCTTTTAACCAGCCGCCTGAAGACTTTTTATATGCGGGAAGCGATCTCTATAGCGCAGCGGCAAAGTTCTTTTTGATTGAAAATGAATACGAGGCCAGTCCGCTTTCCCTGACGCTTGCCGGTTCGCTTGCCTTGGCGGCTTCGGGCGCTCGGGAACCGGTTTCCGTTATCTACCACCAGGTTTCAACGGTTGAATATGGCGGCATTCGGCTGCAAAGCATATCGAAAGTGAAATAGGAAGCTGCGCGCCTTTTGTCCTTTCGAATTTTGTAAATTTTGCCCATGCGGTTTCGTGTTTTCTGTCTGTGCCTTTTTTTGATGTCGGCGGCTGCGCTTGCGCAGGTGCGCGACCTGTTTGCCGAATTTGACGAAGAAACGAAGGCGGCGGATTCGTCGGTCGTTTCGAGTTCGTCGGAAGCTCTTCCGATTAGTTCGAGCGTTTTGGAAAGCAGTTCTTCGAGCCTCTCTAGTTCATCCGGTGAAGTTTTGTCCAGTTCGTCTGTTGAAATTCAAGGCTCGTCGAGTTCCGCCGATGTTGCTCTTTCCAGTTCGCAGGAAATTCCCGCAGCGGATTCCCTGGATAAAGCGTCTGTCGCTTCTGCGGATTCGTCCGCTCCGTCCGATTCCTCGGGTTTGGTCTCGGCGGATTCTTCACGAAATGCCGCAGATTCTCTCGCCTTGTCGAGTTCCTCTTCGAGTTCTGCGGAATCTTCCAGTTCGGCTGTTTCCTCGTCGTCGGTCGCTACGGTTGCCGCATCTTCGTCCTCGATTTCCCGTCGGGATATTCTCGGGCCGGTCAAGGTTTCGAAAGTCTATGGAATCGACGAGATGAAGGGCCGCTACAAGAGTCCGCGCAAGGCGCTTTTCTTCTCGCTGGTCGTTCCGGGATCGGGGCAGCTCTATGTCGGCGGGTCAAAGTTCAACTATGTCCGCGGCGCGGCCTATCTCGCCCTGGAAGCGGGCCTCTGGGGCAGTTGGTATTATTATTCCGTCTATAAATATGACAGGCAGGTGAGTCGCTACAAGAAGTTCGCGAAGAGCCATTTCAAGGCTTCCCAGTACGAAGAGAAGATGCATGACCTGCGCAATTCGCTAGACGACTCGGACGAAGAGGCGAAGTTTGTGGAACGCTACCTCGCCAGTCGGGAATCCTACTGCAAGTCCATCTACGGAAACGCTTCGACGAACCGCTGCTACATCGAAGGCGAAGAGATGACGAACGATCTCAACCACGTAAACCACGTGAACGGAAACTTCTCTCTCTACAATTCCGGCTCGTATTATTCGAACATCGCTTCTTCCGCCTACGTTCTAGGCTGGGACGACATCGCGGACGAGACGCCTGTCTCGGCGTTGAACCTTTCGAAGAGCTCGGAAACGGTGGCGCTCGGGACATCGGCGAACCTGAAGATCTACCGCGGGATGCGGAACAAGGCGAACGATTACGCCGACTTGCAGGCGTGGTTCTTTGGCGGGCTCATCCTCAACCATCTGGTGTCGGCGGTCGATGCGGCGTGGGCGGCCCATGCGCACAACAAGGTTCTTTACGAAGAGGAACTTTCGTGGTTTGACCGCTTGCATTTTGAAGGCGGCTTCGTTCCGATGAATTCGCAGTCCGTCCTGAACGTCTATTTCAATTTCTAGCGCCATGAAAAAGTTTGCCCTGGTCTTCTTGACGGTGATGCTCCTCGTTTCGGGAGGCTTTTCGCAGGTCGTGATTTCTGTCGATGAATCGGTGAGCAAGAACTCGAAGAAGAGCCTTCCGCTTGCGATAGGCGCGTCGCTTCTCCTTCCCGGAATGGGGCAGCGCTATCTGGGAGAAAATTCGCTGGTGAAGGCTTACATCTGGACGGATGTCGCGCTCTGGATGGCGACTTTCGGCAGCTACTTTTTTGGCGAACGGCAGATTGCGAACGCGCGGTCGTATGCGGTTCGGTATGCGGGAATTTCGAATCCGCCGTCGAGCGAATCCTTCTTGAACCTGATGGCGGACTACCGTAGCCGCGGAGGCGTCTCGGGCGAAAACGCGAATCCGGATTCCGACGAGGACTACAACCAGGCGATGCTTCGGAGCGGCAAGGCTATCGACGCGGACTATCCCTTTGACGCTTCGCATTCGTGGGACTGGGGATCGAGCGACAATCCCGAAACGACCCGCCGGATGTCGCACTACAGGGACATCTTGAAGAATTACCGCATTTCGCGAATCGCCTTCCAGGTTTCGATCGGCGCGCTGATCCTGAACCGCGTAATTTCCGCCTTGGACGTGATGCGCATCTACCGTTCGACGTCTAGCGACATCGCTTCGACGGAACGTCGCTTGCACGTGTTTCCGGATTTTAGGCCGGAAGGTCCGGGTGCGACGCTTCTCTTGTCGTTTTGAACGGCAAGGCTTGTTTTGAAACGCCGAATGTCGGCGAACGGAAACCGGTTAAAATTTCTATCGTTAGCGCGTGTCTCGTTTCTTGAAAATTTTTCTCGCACTTGCCGTCGGGCTTTCCTTTGCCGATGAAACGCTTCCGCTTCGCCAGGATTCGCCGGATTCCGGAGCTGCTCCCGTACACTTTCGCGATGCGAATTTTGACTATCGCTCGGAAGATTCCGGAGCGGATTCGCTGCAACGATTTTCGCCGCTTAGGTTCGGAGGAATGGTCGCGCTGACGGCAAGCGCCTACGGGGCAGCCTACGGGCTTGTCTTTGCGAAGGGCTGGTGGGATGACGAACATTCGCATTTCCATTTCGAAAACGATTTCGAATACGCGAAGAACCTAGACAAGGCGGGACATTTCATGGCGGGCTATCTGCTCGGGGAAGGCTTCTACCTGGGCTATTACTGGTCGGGACTTTCGGAGTTCGGTTCCTATCTCGCCGCGGGGCTTTCGGCGATGGCGACGCATATCGCGATAGACGTCAAGGACGGATACTCGCCGGAATGGGGGTTCAGCATCTTCGACGTGCTTTCGGGAACGCTCGGCGGCTTCTACCCGATGGCGCGGCGCTACATTCCCGCGTTCAACTATTTCGACATCAAGTGGAGCTACTGGATTAACAGCAGGGCGTATTATCGGCAGAGCGATACGGGTGTTTTTACAGACGACTACTGCAACGAGACTTTCTGGCTCTCGCTAAAGGTCTATCGCATGCTGCCGGCTTCCGCGCGGAAGTTCTACCCTTCCTGGCTTGCGATTGCCGCGGGCTGGAGCATTGACGAAGGCGTCTTCGAAGGGAAAAAGGGAAGTCACGAGTTCTACATTGCGCTTGACTATGACATGGAAGCGATTTTCAAGCCGCACAGCCGCTGGGCGCGGAATCTGGTCCGGTTCGCGAACGGCTTCAAGCTGCCCGCTCCGACTCTCCAGATCTATCCCGACGTAAAGTTCTTCCTGCTCTATCCGATTAAATTCTAGACTTTTTGGGAGACAGATGACGATGAAAACAGCACTGATTACCGGTATCACGGGCCAGGACGGCTCGTATCTCG
>CAVKYI010000037.1:0-19906 GCA_963660435.1 Sodaliphilus sp. | reverse complement strand
ACCGTCTGCCGTCATTCTGGAGGCTCTGAAAGAGCCGATAGAATCCATTCCGAGCGTTTCTGCTAAAATGGATCCTATCGCTTCGCGGTGCTACGCTCCAGGATGACGGCGTAACGAGACTGTCCTTCTACGTAACGAACCTTTTCTGCCGTCATTCTGGAGGCTCTGAAAGAGCCGACCCGCCTGCTGCGGGCAGGTAGAATCCATTCCGAGCGTTTCTGCTAAAATGGATCCTATCGTTTCGCGGTGCTACGCTCCAGGATGACGTTCGGACTCCCTGTTTCCTGATTTCTCCTTTCTGATGCCTGCGCTTTTTTAACTTTACGTCATGCTCCCGTTCGTCAATCTCAGTGCGCAATACGCAGCGTATCAAAAGGAAATCGACTCCGCGATCGCGTCCGTTCTCCGCGGAGGAAACCCGATAGGTGGAAATTGCGTCGAAGAGTTCGAGAGAACACTTGCCGAAGATACGAATGTCCGGTTTGCCCTTTCCTGCGCAAGCGGAACGAGCGCTCTATGCCTTTCGCTCGCCGGCCTCGGCCTAGAACGCGGTGACGAGGTGATAGTCCCGGACTATACTTTTGTCGCGACAGCGAACGCGGTCGTCCTTGCGGGCGGAATTCCGCGCTTTGCCGATGTCGGCGAAGACTTCCTGATTTCGCCGGATTCCGTCGAAGCCTTGATTTCGGAACGGACAGTCGGCATTGTCGCCGTGGATCTTTTTGGGCAGTGCGCGAACTACGACAAATTGAACGAAATCGCCAGAAGGCACGGTCTCTGGATTCTGGAAGACGCCGCGCAGAGCATCGGAGCGTTTCAATGCGGAAAGGCGGCAGGATCCCTCGGAACGGTCGCCGCGACGAGCTTTTACCCGACAAAACCTTTTGGCGCCTACGGTGACGGTGGCGCCCTGCTGACAGACGACGAAGAGATTTATCGAAAGGCGAAACGTTTCGCGATGCACGGAAAGGACTCGAGCGGTCTTTACACATCCCTCGGAACGAACAGCCGTCTCGACACGATCCAGGCGGCGATTCTCCTCGCAAAGCGCAAGCATTTAAAAGAAGAGCTTTCCCGACGGGAAGAAAACGCCAGAATCTACAATGCGCTTTTTTCCGAAACGAGAGGATTCCAGGTTCCGAGAATCAACGCCGGAAACACGAGCGTCCATGCGCAATATGCCGTCCGCTGCAAGGAGAGGGACTCGGTCCTCGAAAAGCTCTCCCGCTCCGGGATTCCCACGCGAATCTATTACGAGCGCCCTCTTTCCGCGGAGCCTTTCTTCGCAAGCTTTCCCGAAACGAGAAAAGATGTCGAAAGAAACGTCCGGGCCAAAGCCCTTTCCCGGGAAACGTTCAGCCTCCCTGTCTGCGCGTTTTCCGACGCCAGGAAAATCGCTTCGAAAATCAGAACCGCCTTGTCACCATGAAACCGCCGGAAGCGGTGAAGAATACATCGTTGAATTCCTCGTCATTTGACGAAAGCAGAAGCGCGTTCACGAAAAACGGAAAATGAATCGACCATCTTTCGCCATGGTAGCCAACGGTAAATTTCGGAAACACCTGCGAGAAAAGCATCCACTGATTTCGCGAGACGTTTTTTCCAAGCGAGGCGGAAGCGATGCCCAGCATATTGTAAAACCATCCGCTTTGCCACACCCACGTATAGGAGTAACCGACGCTCGGTCCCAGATGAATAAACTGTTGGTACTTGCGATACTGCGGAAGTAGCGAATCCCGCGACACGATTCCGTGATAATAGATTCCGGCGCCCCAGATGAAGCTGCCGTTCGACTTTTTCTGGCGACGATCCAGCGAATATGCGGCTCGCAGCGAATGTTCCCGATTCCAGAGATAGCCCATGTCGTACCCCGCGGAAACGGTCAAAAGCCTCGCCTTTCGAAATTCGCCCGTTTCGGAATCTTTCCAGTAGAAACCGTCGTTCACTTTCAGAAACAGATCCCAGAATAACCGATCGCCGAAATAGTTGAACTGCAAGTCGGTCGCTCGTGTCTTCGGCTTTTCGGAGTCCTCACCGAACGAAAACGTAAACAAGGAACTCCACGTCCAGTCGCCATAGCCTCCGCCAATTCCGAGATCGACGGGACGGTTTGTCGCAAGATCCTTGTCTTCCGTACTTTTTCCGGAAAACGAAGCGTAATGATACCTGGCCAACAGCTGGACGGAAATCCTATCGGAAAACGACACGATGACGGAATCCCCCGACATTTCTTCGGCGAAAGCCGTTCCCAGGAAAAGAAGAACGAAGAGAAAAGGAATTTTCATCCGAACGCCTGCACAAGAACGAGAAAGGCGCCCGTCGAAAAAAACGTTTTTTCGTCAAACGCGTGCGAAAGGGCGTTCATGTTCTCCTCCGAATATTCCAGCTGCTTCGAAAGAAGCTTCACCGCTTCGACTTTCGGGGAAACGCCGGAATCTTCACTCGCAAGACATCCCCCGAATTTCTGCAGGACAAGCCAGAAGAGAACGGCAAACTTGACCTTCGAAAGCCTGTCGCCGTCGTAAAGAGACTTTCCCAGGTATCGAAAGATCTGGTAGGCGAGAATTCGCTCTCCATCAGTCTCCGAAAAGAGAGCGTTCGATTCGGAAATGGCCGTTTCCTTTCTTACGCGGTCCATGGCGCTTTCCCATGTCTTGCCGAGGCTTTCGAGGCCCGAGAGAAAGTCCCATATTTCGCCCCAGATTCTTTCGACCGGATATTCGGGAATCGATACCGTTTCACCTTGGGATGTCGCCACGAGACAGAGCGTTTCGAAAATTCGCGCAGAAAGGGGAACCGTTCTTTCCGAAAGCCGGGAAAGCATATCGGTCCGAAATTCAAGCATCGCGTCGCGGAGACTCTGCGAATCGACAGGGAGAATTTCCGGCTCTTCGTCGTCACGAAATTCCTCGAAGCGGAGCGGTTCGCTCGAAGCGAGGAGAAGTCGCGCCGACTCCTCGCAGCAAAGGCCAAGCCCGAGTTCCTTCAAGTCTCCAAAGACTTCCACGAATCGCGGATGTTCCCTGCAAATGTCCGACAGGAAGCGCGCCCCCAGATTCCGATAGATTTCGCACAAATTATTTTCGTCGAGAAAGGGACAGCGCTCCGAAGCGTCCAGGAGAATGCGCCCGTCCGAAACGAAGCGGCGGAGCCTCTCGCCAAAAGGCCCGGAGACAGAAGCGTAGCGTTCCTCCGTTTTCGGTTCGATATCGACTTCCCAGCCAGCGCAACACGTATCGCGACACGCCCCGGCAAGGCAACGGAATTTCCGGTAAAAATCGGGGACGACAACCTTCATCGACGGATCCTTTTCAGGAATCGCAAGGTACGAATGTTTTTCGGGAGGACTTCGCGATGCCACTTGTTCCACTCTTCGTAATAGAGGTAGCGGCGTTCCCGATTGCGAAATACCTTGCCGTGGACAATGCGACGACCGTTTACGATTTCCGGCGGAACGGCGATATGCAGGCATTCGTGATAGACCACACCGGCGACAGCGAAGAACGGGCAATTTTCGAAATCGTATCCGCGGCTGATGCTTATCAGGTTTACCGTTTCTCCCGAGAGCGGGTCCTTGCGAACCGTGTGAAAGCTTAGTCCCCCGATTCGATTGCTCCACGTAATGCGCGCGTTCAGCTCGCCCCCGAAGTATGTCGCGTTCACGGCGGCAAAGACAAGCGTCAAGTCGTAAAACTTTCCGACGGGACAGATAGGCGGGAATCGGGAATCTCTTGTCACCCGGGGAAGTCCCGCATCCACCAGAATCTGGTCGGTCGCCTTCCAGATCCGAGCAATCAGTTCCCTTGCGCGAGCCTTGTTTCCGGCAGTCTTGCGCTTGAAGGAAACATGAGCCCATTCCGCGGCGAGTTCGCGTACGGGGAAAAATTCCGGGGACTTCATATAGGCGGGAAGTGTCAGTTCGTAGCTGTTCTCGAATATCTTCTTTCGCGCCCGAAAGCTTTTCCGGAGACGGTCCGCATACAGAAAGACGACCGTTCCGTCCGAAGAAAGAATGTTTTCCGCCGAACATTCGAGACGAGCGGGCTTTTCCGAAACGCCGAAAAGATCCGTTTGCAGCGATTCGGTCGTCATCCGTCTCCGCTCCTTTCGGGCGATTCGGCTTTCATCTGCGCAAAGTCAGGTTCCAAGGCGTTCATCGCGAGAATTCCTTCGTAGAGGCTTTCCGGAAGAGCGAGCTGCGCATAATGGGCGGAAACGTCCGCGATGAGCTCTTCCAGTTCGTCGGGAAGATAGACGATAAAGCTCCTGTTCAGGTCGGAAAGAAGGTGCTTCGGCACACAAAACTTCCCCGGCGTTTCGCTGAAGTACATCCGGCACGTCACCGGACGAAACGCATAGACGCCACAGCTTCCCGAAGGGAGAATGAACGGACAGGAAAGCCCTTCGTCAAAATAGCGGACAAGCGCATAGTCGTCCGGGTCGGGATTTCCCTCGGCTTCCGCCTTTCGAAAGAGTTCGCGAAAGACCTTGCTTCGGACATGGCACTTTTCGAGAATCGAAAAAAGGTCCGGAGATTTTCGAATTTCCAGGTAAAAGAGAGCGAGCTCGAACGGTTCGACGGACATCGGAAAATGATGGCAGCAGTTGCCACAGCCGGCCTTGCAGCAAATTCCGGAAGCATGCTGGGGAAGGACCGCCGCAAGATAGCGCATGAAGGCGTCCTCGTAGGCTTTCGCAAAGCGGACAAGATTCGGAAGTTCCGCGGCGAAATTCGATTCCGTAATGGCAACGTCTCGCGCGGCGTTTTTTGCAATCGCATCTAGCCTTTCCCTTTCGCGGGCAAGGAGGGAGCGCATCAAAAGGACTGCGCGCCTATATGGTTTAGTCGGAAAGTATTCCATCGTCATCTACTTTTTCCAAATATATGAAGTGTATTTCACGTTCGCCATTCCTTTTTAAAAAGAGGAATCTATTTTTATTCTGTCCCTGTTCGCCTTTTTATCGAGATTTTCCATGAAGCTCTTCACAACGTCCGTCTGCACCTTTTTGTTCGCCAGTCTCGTCGGTTGCAACCTGTTCGACCCGTCGGAAAACGTCACCGTCAAGTCAAGCGATACGGACATGCTTATCATCGAAGGGCAGGCGCGCTTCCGCGACGAAGACTACGAAAAAGCCGCCGAATATTTTTCTGCCGCGATAAGGAACGATTCCACCAAGTCCGAGGCGTGGTTCGGGCTTTCCAAGGCAAATCTCTACCGAAACGGAGGCGACCCGTTCGAGCTACTCCTTCTCCTTGACAGCGACGAATCCATTCCGCTGATGGAACTCGATTCCTCCGAAGTCGAACGCCACTACACGGCCATCCAGAGTGCCCTTGTCCCGCTGCGCGAACTGGTACGGCGCGACACGCTATCGAGAAACTCTCCTGCGCAGAGGCTTTCGGACAGAAAGGTTTCCTATTCAAACTTTTCGGCGAGCTACGCCATCCTCGAATTCGCCTGCACGATTCTCAAGTTCCGAAGAGGCGAAAGCTCCAGCGTGACGCTTTCTCTCCGCGACGACGGTTCCCTGAAAATCGACGCGAGCGAACTTTACGCGAAGGCTCTCGCCGACCCGTTCCTCGCCAACCGCTTCAACAAGGACATGGATACGCTTGGAAGCGATCTGATGCGCATCACAAGCGACATATTTCCCGAACTTTCCGGCATTCTGGACGATTCGACTTTTCTCGATTCCACGGCGAATTCGGTCGAATATTCGATTCTCTTTTACAGGCTTGGCGACGGAATAGACAACGACGGAGACGGCTGCGTCGATGAAGAAATCCTGGACGGTATCGATAACGACGGGGACGGTCTCATCGACGAGGACCTGCGTCTCGTTCCGCTCGAAAGAGATTCCGATTCCCTGGTCTCGTTCATCGGGATAGGCATGGACAGCCTCGACCACGATCTGAACGGCGAAAAGGAAGATGCCGCCGAAAGAACTCTCTTGAAAAACGGGCGACTGCTCTTCGCCAAGGATTTTGAAAAAATTTCCGCAAGCGATTCCGCATCGCTCGAAATCCGCAAGGCGATTGCGCTGGATACGGATTCGACGAACATTCGCTATCCGCTCGAAGCGCGAAAGGCTCTCGTCGGAAGATGCTGGAACAACTATTCGGAAGAAGACTTCAAGGCCTGGTTCAGGAACCGGTAGGGATAGCCATGAAAATTTCTGTCATACTTCTTCTGCTGCTCGGAATTTTCGCGACAAGCTTCGCCGCCCAGGGACCGCGCCACAAATCCCTGCGCGCCTACGCCATGGGAAACGCCCACGTCGCCATCGCGGACGACAAGGAAGCCATCTACTACAACTACGCGGGACTAAACCAGATGGGAAAACTGGGAAACTTCAGGAAGTTCCCCGAGCTGGGCTACTACCCCGGAAACGCTATCGACATTAGGATAAACGCAGGCGGTGCGGGTCCGTTCAACGAAGCCCGGAACGTTTACGATTTTTCGGAAGACTTGCAGGATCTCTACGGAAGAGCGAAGAAGGCTTCCAAGGGAAAGGACGTATCCGCGGAGCGGGCTTTCGCCGATTCGCTCGCGGCGCATCCCGAACTTACCCGGAAGCTGAACCAGTTCGACCACCTGCTCTTTACGCTCATCGCCAAGGCGGACGCGGAACTCGCCTTTCACAATTTCGGAGGCGCCATCTGGGTCGATGGAACGACTTCCCCGTATATCGACAACGGCATCATCGTCCCGTTCTTCGGAATCGACACCTTTTACGTCGATGCGGTCGCCCAGTTCGGCGGCGCCTACGGCATCACGGAAAACCTTGCCGTCGGAGCGGGCTTCAAGATGGCGAAGCGCGAGACGATGAAAATCTTTCGCATCGACGTTTCGAGTTTCGAAAGCATCGGGGACACGCTCGACGACCGCGTCGATAGGGCCTATTCCGATTTCACCTCGTGGAACGATCTGGGCTTCGGCATGGATCTCGGGATTCTCTACCGCGCGGGCAGGGAATTTCGCCTGGGAGCCTCGTGCAACAACATATTCTTCAACGAGCTGGGCGGAGAGCGCATTCTCCCGAACCTCACGCTCGGCATGGCCTACAGTCCGCGTTTTTTCAACCGGAACACGGCGTTTTCCCGCAAGGTGAACTTCGCCCTCGATTTCGAGAACGCCCTTTCGACAACGCACAACTACAAGACGCTCGGCCACCTGAACTTCGGCATGGAAATCGAACAGGTGCTTCTCGCTTTCCCGGGCTATGACGACAACCTGAGACTCTTGAAGCTCCGCCTTTCCGGAGGATTCCACGGCGGCTATCCGTCGGCGGGAATCGCCATCGAAATGTTCCGGTTCGTGGAAGTGGAATTCGCCACATGGGGCGAGGAGCGCGGCTACTACACGGGACAGAACGAGAGCCGCATCTACATGGCGGAAATCAGCCTGGGATTCTAGAAATAGTGCACAAAAGTTCACAAACTATCTAAAATTATCTATATTGGGAATATGATCGAAAGACTTCACGGAATTCTTGTGGAACGCCACCCGACACTTGCCGTTGTCGAGTGCGGCGGCGTAGGCTACGGCGTCCAGGTTTCGGCTAGAACCGGGGAACGCCTTCCCGCGGAAGGTTCGGAAATCACGCTTCTTTCGCATCTTGTCGTCCGGGAAGATTCCATGGAGCTTTTCGGGTTTGCCGACGCCAAGGAAAAGGAACTGTTCCTGAGCATGATTTCCGTCTCCGGCGTAGGCCCGAAGACCGCGCAGCGAATCCTCTCGGGAATTTCCCCGGAAGACTTCCTTGCGATTATCGCCCGCGGCGACAAGGCCGCTCTCGGAAAGATCAAGGGCGTAGGCAAGAAAACCGCGGAGATGTTCGTCCTGAACCTGAAGGACAAGGCCGTCGCGCTGTCGGCGGTTTCCGGAAGCGAATCCCCCGCGCTCCTTTCGGCAAGCGAAAGCGAAGCGCTCCAGGCGCTCCACACGCTCGGCGTCAAGGATCCCGCCGCCCAGAAGGCGGTCGAAAAGGCCGTCGAAGCGCTCGGTCCGGGCGCAAGCGTCACGCAACTCATTCCCGAAGCGCTCAAGCATATCTAGAGAGGCTCCATGTCGGAACGCATCATCTCTCCCGAAAAGGAAAACAGCGAAGAAGCGGAAATCGAACGGAGCCTTCGCCCGGAAACGCTCTCGGAATTCACCGGCGAGGATCACATCAAGGAAAGCCTCCAGATTGCGATCGAAGCGGCCAGGCGACGCGGCGAATCTCTCGACCACTGTCTCTTTGCCGGACCTCCCGGCCTAGGCAAGACGACGCTTGCGGGGATAATCGCAAGGGAAATGGGCGTCGGCATCCACATCACGAGCGGTCCCGTTCTCGAAAAGGCGAGCGACCTTGCCGGCATTCTCACAAGCCTCGGCGAAAACGACGTTCTCTTTATCGACGAAATTCACCGTCTGAGCCGCGTCATCGAGGAATATCTCTACCCCGCGATGGAGGACTTTCGGCTAGACATCATGCTCGACTCGGGCCCCGCCGCCCGCAGCGTGAACCTTCCCCTCAAGCATTTTACTCTTGTCGGCGCCACGACACGCACGGGGCTTCTCACGGGGCCGCTCCGCGACCGTTTCGGACTGCATTACCGGCTTGACCTGTATCCGGCGAAAGACTTGCAGAAAATTCTCGTCCGCAGCGCGAGGATCCTGAACGTTAAGATTACGGACGAGGCGGCAAGCATCTTAAGCTCGCGTTGCCGGGGAACGCCGCGCATCGCGAACCGAGTCCTTCGGCGAGCGCGCGACGTGGCGGAAGTCCGCGGAGAAGGCGTCATCGACAACGAAATCGCGGAACGCACGCTGAAAATGCTCGGCATCGACCAGATCGGGCTCGACCCGATGGACCGGAAAATCCTTTCCACCATCGCGAACCATTTTTCTGGCGGTCCCGTCGGACTGGGAACTATCGGAGCGTCCCTCGGCGAAGAACCGGACACGCTCGAAGAGGTTTACGAACCGTTTCTCATCCAGCAGGGGCTGCTTTCCCGCACCCCGCGCGGTCGCGTTCTCACGCAAAACGCCTACAAGGCCCTGCACATTCCCGCACCCACGGGTTCACAGGGCGAACTTTTCTAGGCCTTGGGGACGGAATCCGTCGAAGGCTTCGCGTCTAGCCGCAATGTCTCGTACAGTTCGGCGAGCGAAACCAGGGAAACCCCCGGAATGAACATCGACATCACATAGACCTTGAAAAGCTTTATCCGGTAGCCATAGACTATCGTGCGGCTTTCCTGGACTACCCGCACCGCGGAATATTCCGGATGGTCTATCAGAATGAACCAGATGAGCGACCCGGGCACGAGAACTTCGTTGTGCGGCATGCGGAGAATCCCCTTGACAAGAAGAATCTTGAAAAAAATGGACGGCCTTTGCAAGCCAAAGAAGAGGCGCAACACGTTGAGCCTGTCGTTTCTCGCGATGTCGAGATGGCAGGCGTAGATTCCCACGGGAAGCATCATCAGGCAATATCCGTACAAAATGACGGGCACTAGCCACGGAATCGTCGGATTGAATTTCACCCAGTGGAAAAGCATCGCCACGTAGAATACAAGAAAGAACAGGGAGAGTCCATAGATAAAGAAGGAAAAGCCCCATTTTCCTTTCATGTCGCGAAAGGCCCTTTTGCAAATTTCCGAACAAGAAATTTCCGATTCGTCCATCAGGTTCTCCGTAGATTTTTCAAATATATACCGAAACTTTTCCGGGCGCAAGCTCTTGCCGACATTTTTCGCCGCGAAAGGCAAAAAAACTTTTCGATTCTTACAAAATTTTCCGCCGATTTCTAACTTTCGCGAAAACGTCTATGAGGTATCCCTATGCTCTTTAACTTGGACATGATCCGGGAACGCTACGCGAAGATTCCCGCCCGCGTCGATGCGGCAAAGAAGCTCCTCGGCCGCCCGCTGACCCTCGCCGAAAAGATTCTCTATTCCCACCTGATCGACGGAACGGAAACGAAACTCTACGAACGCGGAAAGTCCTTCGCGGAATTTCACCCGGACAGAGTGGCGATGCAGGATGCGACAGCGCAGATGGCGCTTCTCCAGTTCACGACAGCCGGAAAGTCCAAGGTCGCGCTCCCCTCGTCCGTTCACTGCGACCACCTGATCACGGCCCGAAACGGCAAGGAAGAGGACCTGCCGAAGGCTCTCGTCGAAAACAGGGAAGTCTATGGATTCCTTTCCTCGGTCGCCGCCAAGTACGGCATTGACTTCTGGAAACCGGGCGCGGGAATCATCCACCAGGTCGTTCTCGAAAACT
Source organism: Sodaliphilus sp. (assembly GCA_963660435.1). Classification (GTDB taxonomy): domain Bacteria; phylum Fibrobacterota; class Fibrobacteria; order Fibrobacterales; family Fibrobacteraceae; genus Hallerella. Next base: position 9,629 of record CAVKYI010000037.1, on the reverse strand, counting down.
ATGCGTTCCCAGGCGGCATGATGATCGGGACAGACTCCCACACGGTTAACGCCGGTGGTCTCGGAATGCTCGCGATAGGCGTCGGCGGAGCGGACGCTGTCGATGCGATGGTCGGGCTTCCGTGGGAACTGAAATACCCGAAGCTCATCGGCATCCATCTAAAGGGAAAGCTCACGGGCTTCGCTTCACCCAAGGACGTGATTCTCAAGGTCGCACGGATTCTCACCGTCAAGGGCGGAACGAACGCCATCATCGAATATTTTGGCGAAGGCGCAAGAAACCTTTCCGCTACGGGAAAGGCAAGCATCGCGAACATGGGCGCGGAAGTCGGCGCGACTTGCAGCACGTTCGGCTACGATGAATCCATGGAACGCTATCTCCGCGCAACGGGCCGCGAAGAAGTGGCGGACGAAGCGAACAGGATCGCGGAATATCTCCGGGCCGACGAGGAAGTCGAGGCACATCCCGAAAAATATTTCGACCAGGTCATCGAACTCGACCTTTCGACGCTCAAGCCTTACTACAACGGACCCTTCAGCCCGGACCGCGGATTCCCGGTAAGCGGAATGCGGAAGTCGCTCGAAGAATTCGACTCCACGGACAAGGTGAGCGCCGCGCTCATCGGAAGCTGCACCAATTCGAGCTACGAGGATCTCTCCCAGGTCGCCTCCCTCATCCGGCAGGCCCTAGACAAGGGACTTTCCCCGAAGGCACCGCTCATCATCAACCCGGGTTCCGAGCAGGTCCGCTACACGGCCGAGCGAGACGGATTCATCGACCTTTTCAGGAAATTCGGAGCGACCATCATGACGAACGCCTGCGGACCGTGCATCGGCATGTGGGATCGCGCCGGAGCGGAAAAGAAGGAAAAGAACTCGATCGTACATAGCTTCAACCGCAACTTCGCAAAACGCGCGGACGGCAATCCGAACACGCACGCCTTTGTCGCAAGCCCTCTCATGGCGGTCGTCGCCGCGCTCTCCGGCTCGCTGCTTTTCGATCCGGAAAAGGATTTTCTCGTAAACGACAAGGGCGAACAGGTAAAGCTCGCGCCCCCGGAAAAGGACGAGCTGCCGAAAAAGGGATTCTCCGTGGAAGACCCGGGATACGTCGCTCCGGCAAAAGACGGTTCGGGCATTGCCATCTCCGTCGATCCGGCGTCGAAACGCCTCCAGCTGTTAAAGCCTTTCTCCCCGTGGGACGGCAAGGACATCGTCGGAGCGCCGCTCCTCGTCAAGGCGAAGGGAAAATGCACCACGGACCACATTTCGATGGCGGGTCCGTGGCTCAAGTTCCGCGGGCATCTCGAAAACATTTCGAACAACATGCTCATCGGCGCGGTAAATGCGTTCAACGGGCAGACGAACCAGGTGAAAGGAACAGACGGTCGCTACTATGAAGTGCCGGCGCTCGCCCGGAAATACCGCGACGCGGGAACAGGATCCATTGTCGTGGGCGACGAGAACTACGGCGAAGGATCGAGCCGCGAACACGCCGCGATGGAACCGAGATTCCTAGGCGTGAAGGCTGTCATCGTCCGGAGCTTTGCGCGTATCCACGAGACGAACCTGAAAAAACAGGGAATGCTCGCCCTGACTTTCGCAAACCCCGCAGACTACGAAAAGGTCCGCGAAGGCGACACGCTCGACATCGAAGGACTCACGGAATTCGCTCCGGGAAAGCCCTTTACGCTAAAGCTCCACCACGCCGACGGCACGACCGAAACCGCCCCTCTCAACCAGACATACAATGAACAGCAATGGGAATGGTTCAAGGCGGGAAGCGCGCTGAACAAAATTCGGGCAGGCAAGTAGTTCTTTCCCCTTAAAAGAAAAGCGGCGATCTCGCCGCTTTTTGTATTTCTTCAAAACCACCGGCTAGGCCGGTGTGTCCTGTTTAGCCTTCTGGCGTTGCTTCCCCGACAAACAAGGAAATCCCTTGGTTACCTTTGAAATGCGGCCTGCCAGCTGCATCCAGAATAACCAAAGGATTCACAGATGAATAATAGAAATAACCACACGCTTGCCCACACGACGTGGAACTGCAAGTACCACATCGTTTTCGCCCCCAAGTTCCGCAGGAAGGTCTTCTATGGGGAGCGGCGCCGGGAAATCGGGGAGATTCTCCGGAAACTGTGCGAATGGAAGCAGGTGAACATCGTCGAGGCGGAGGTCTGCCCCGACCATGTGCACATGCTTCTCGAGATACCACCCAAGGTGTCCGTTTCGGGATTCATGGGCTACCTCAAGGGAAAGAGCAGCCTGATGATTTACGAGAGGTATCCGTCGCTCCAGTATAAATACCGGAACAGGGAATTCTGGTGCCGGGGCTACTACGTCGACACGACAGGGAAAAGCGCGGCGAAGATAGCCGGCTACATCCGGCGACAGTTGGAGGAGGACCGGTATGGCGAACAGCTGACCATGCTGGGGAAGATGTAGCCCGTTTACGGGCCTGCCGGTAAGGACCTTTCGCAGATGACAGGCCGAATGCGCGACGTGACGCGTAGCTGGCATCCTAGGGCAGGGCCCGCATATGAAGAACCGCCGGCTTCGCCGGCGGGTATCTTTTTTTCTAAACGTCAAGTCGAATCTTCGCTTGCCGGAACGTCTCGGTTCGCCGAAGCGAAATCGACGCGGAACGAGCTTCCCTCTCCAAAGACCGAAGAGACCGAGACTTTCGCCTTGTGAAGCTCCGCGATGTGCTTGACAATGGCAAGTCCAAGACCCGTTCCGCCCGTTTCCTTGGACCGGCTCTTGTCCGCCCGGTAGAATCGCTCGAAAATATGCGGCAGATGCTCTTCCGCGATGCCCACGCCGGTATCCTTCACGACCACGGAATTTCCTTCGAACGAAACCGTCACCGATCCGGAATCCCTGTTGTAGCGTATCGCGTTCACGACCAGGTTGTAGAGCATTTCGAAAAGCTTTCCCTTGTCGCCCATCACGAAGAAATCCCCGTCCGGTACCGAGACTTTCACATGTTTCTTCGCCGAAAGCGGTTCGAGCATCGCGGCGATTTCCTTCAGTACTTCTCCCAGGTTGACCTTTTCGAGGGCAAGCGCATCCGGATTCGCTTCGTCGAGTTCCGAAAGCTTCATGATGTCGTTCGTCAAGGCGAGAAGCCGCGCGGATTCCTTGTGGATTTTCCGGGCAAATTCCGGAACGTCCTCGGGTCTTGCCATTCCCGATTCGATCATTTCCGCATAGCCGGCAATCGACGTGAGCGGCGTCTTCAGCTCATGAGAGGCGTTCGCGGTAAACTTTTCCCGCAGGTCCGAAAGATTCTTCTTCTCGGTGACGTCGAGAAGGATGACGATGACGCCGGAAACTTCCCCGCCGACAAATACAGGGCTCGCTATCAGGCGCACATCCTTCCCCGAAAGCTGTATCTCCGCATCGGCCTTCTTTCCCCTTGTCGCGGACTCCACCGCGCTGTTCAGCGGAATGTTTCGCGAAAAGCACCGGATGTTCCGACCGGCAAAATCGCCCTCCACGTGGAACATTTCCCGCGCGACGCCGTTTACCAGTACAACCTCGTTCTTCGAATCGAGAAGGATCATGCCTTCCGACATGTCCTCGATAAGCGTACGAAACCGGTTCCTCTCGAATTTCAGTCGAGACATTTCCCGTGCCGTATTGTCGCGTTCCCGCTTGATCTCGCGCGCAAACGGGGTGAATTCCTTGTAGATGAGATCACCTTCCGGAAACTGCACCGAGTCCAGATTTTCCGCCAGGCGGCGAATCGGCTCGACAAAGCGGGCAGAAAGGATATGCGCAAAGAAAAGGGAAACGAGAAGCACCGCGAGGAGAAGAACGACCAGCTTGGGATACACGCTGGAAATGACCGAAAACGCGCTACTTTTTCGGATAGAAATCCGAAGGACATTTCCATCCGGCAAAAGTTTCGCATAGTAATAGACGTCCGTTTCCAAAGTGTGCGAGAGCCGAAAGCTAGATCCTTCGCCGGTCTGGAACGCGGCCTGGACTTCCGGACGGGAAAGATGCGAATCCATCGTATCCTTTTCCGCTTCCGATTCGAACAGGACCTTTCCCTCCGGCGAAATCAGCGTAATGCGAAGAGTCGGCGTGATGAACTTCTTGAGTTCTTCCGTGGAATCGATCAGTTCGTAAGCGTTCGCGACCACGGAGCCCTGCAACTTCAAGTCGAGAACAGTCTGTTCCGAAATGCTCGAACGAAACGCCCCCGCGGTGAGAAGCATCGCGACAATCGCGGCGAGAAGTCCGACATAAAAAAGACTAAAGCTCAGTTTTTCCTTCATGAGAATCCTCGCTATCTGCCTTGTATCCGACATTTCGAACCGTCTTGATGCAGTCGCCGGCAAGTCCCAGCTTTTTCCGCAAGGTCTTTACGTGCATATCGACTGTCCGCGACTCGATTGCCGCATCGATTCCCCAGACACGTTCCATCAGCTGGTCGCGCCCAAAGACGATTCCCGGTTTCGAACAAAGCAGCTTCAGAACCTCGTATTCCTTGAACGTGAGTTCCACCGGATTTTCTCCGACCTTGACCGTGTGCCGCATGTCGTCGATTTCAATCGGTCCCAGTCGAAGCAACGTCTTTTCCGGAGAAGTCGCGGGCTGCATTTCCGAACGGCGCAGGAGGGCGCGCACGCGCGCTAAGAACTCCATGATGCCGAAAGGCTTTGTCAGGTAATCGTCCGCTCCGGAATCCAGTCCCTTTATCTTGTCGAGTTCCGTCGTCTTGGCGGTCACCATCATTACGGGAACTTTCGCCGTCTGGGAGCGCCTGCGCAAATCTTCCAGGATGGAAAAGCCGTCACGCCCCGGAAGCATCACGTCGAGTATCACGAGACTCGGGACCCGATTTCCCAGATCGCGGAAAAAATCGTCGGATGAAGCCACGGCGAGAACCTCGAAGCCCGCACTCTTCAAGGCGTAAGCTTCCATTTCCCGGATGTCCTTGTCGTCTTCCACTACGCAAATCATGAGACCGTTCCTTTTTCTTTTCTACCTTTATTATAGAAAATAGAAGGCGGAAGTAAAGACTTCGTGCAGATTTTTGTAAAATCTAGACAAAATCCGTCATCAGCTTCTTGGACGACTTGACAAGATAGACCGTCGAGTCGAGAATAGCGCGACATTCGTAAAGAACAGTCAGGAAGAGAAGACTGACACTTGCCACCGCCTGGCTTTCCGGTATCCTTTCCTGCATCGCGGTCTTCCGGGCGTTCACAATCCTTGCGCCAATCGAACGGATTCGGCTCTGGAGAGCGTCAAAGTCCGAGTAGTCGCTTTCGAGCACCATCCGGGCGGAATCCTCGATCGCGTCACGCATCGCGCTCGCGACATCGAGAATCGTCTCTTTCTGCCGCGGGGAAAGCGGAGTCAGATGGTTATCGACATGGTTCAGGCAAGGTTTATAGACACGTTCCAGGTCGAAGTAGAGCGACAGCGCGAAATCGTTCGCCTGGTAGAGAAAGAACTTCTTCGCGAGCGAATCCTCGATCATCATTTTCCGAGAACAGGCGAAACCTTCGTGGCGCAGCCGGTTGAGCGTCTTGTACTCCTCCTTCATCTTCTGTCGCACATAGCGAAGCGTATCGAGGTCCTCCGCGGCGAGAGCCGTGAGCGTGTCGCGCACCGAATCCTCGACAAAGACAAGGAACCATCCCCAGCCTTTCGCATAGTGCTTTCGAATCATCGGGAACGACTTTTGCGGATCCGACTCTTCCATGATCGCATGAAATTCCTCCGCCGCGGTATCTTTCGTTTCGGACTTCTTGCGGTAGCGAATCGAGGAATGGATGACAAAGCAGACGACAAGCAAGAACAAGAGGATCATGACGGGAACGCCGCCAAGGAAAACGGCTCCGCTCACGACAAACGCACAGACAAAGGCGGCAAAAGCGGTAAAGAACCAGCCCCCGATGACCGAAAAGACTCCCGTGATGCGATAGACGGCCGTTTCGCGTCCCCACGCCTTGTCGGCAAGGGAGGTTCCCATCGCGACCATGAACGTCACGTATGTCGTCGAAAGCGGCAACTTGAGGAAAGTCCCGAGAGAAATCAGCACGCTCGCAAGCATCAGGTTGACGGAAGCGCGCAGCAGGTCGAAGGCGGCATCGCTCTTTTCGAGATGCAGCTTCCGCGTATTGAAACGGTTGCGCAGGAAAACGCGGACATTCGGAGGAACCACGCTGCAAACGAGAGAGGACGCCGAATCCGCATAGCGTACAAAGGCGCGGGCAATGGGGCTTGTACCAAAAAGCTCTTCGGAAGACGTCTGGCTCGCAAGCGAAACGGACGTGCGAATCACGTTGCGCGCCTTGCGGGAAGTCGCAAGCGAAATCGCCATCACGACACCCGAAAGGGAAAGAATCCACCACAGGCCCTTTTCCGAATCGCAGAGAGCCGTCATCAAGACCTCATTTGCCGGAAGGCCGCTGTCCGAATAGGCCATGAACGCCGAAAGACCGGCAAGCGGCACGCCGATAAAGTTCACGAGGTCGTTTCCCGCAAAGGAAAGGGCGAGCGAAAACGTTCCGGCGGCGACAACCAGCCGAAGGACATTGAATTTCAAGAGAAAGAGAATTTCGGAAAGAACCGCAAAGACGACAAGGCTCGTGGCAAAAGTCAGTCCCCTGTTCTCGGCGAGAAAATCCGGAACAGAAAGCACGGAACCGTTCAATCCCTGGAAAAGCACAAAGTAGAAGATGGAAGCAAGCGAAAGCCCCCCGAAAATGGCGATAAAGTATTTCTCTCGCGGCTTGTAGCGGAACGTAAACAGCGCGCGCGAAATCCACTGCACGACCCACCCGAAGACAAAGGCGATGGCGACGGAAGTAAAGATGGCGATTATCACGGAGAGCGCCTTTTCGGAATTTACCAGGTCTCCGATAGAAAGTCCGTTCGCTCCGCGGTGAAGCTTGAGAAGCGAAAGGGCAAAGGTCCCGCCGAGAAGCTCGAACACCATCGACACGGTCGTCGATGTCGGAAGCCCGAGCGTATTGAATATGTCGAGAAGTACGACATCGGTGAGCATCGCTCCGACGCATATCGAGAGAATTTCCGTAAACGTGAAATGCTGCGGCTGGAAGATCCCGTGTCGCGCGACATCCATCATGCCCCCCGAAAAGGAAGCACCGACAAGAATCCCGACCGCGGCAATCGCAATCAGGAACTTGAACCCAAAAGCTCTGGAGCCGACCGCCGAATTCAGAAAGTTGGAGGCATCGTTCGAGACACCGTTTATCAGGTCGAAAACGGCGAGGAAAAAGAGCATTCCGATAATGAAGACATAAATATCCATGCCTCAAAGTTAAGCAAGAAAAATCCCCCGTAAAAGGGGGATTTTTCGCTTTTTCAAGAAGATTTACAAGGACTTTACGTCGATTTTACATTCGTTCCTAGAGCCTTCCCTCGTACACGACAAGGCTCTTTCCGTCAATCGTCACGGCAAGGCCCGGTTCGAGAAGGCGCAAGGCGCCCTTTGCCCCGAGAAGCCACACCAGGCGCGGATTGATAAGCGGCAGGATTTCCGCCGGGATCTTGCTCTCGCCTTCGACGATGACTCCGCGAACCTCGCGCAGTACCGGAATGTATTCTTCGGAAAGGGACGGGCAGAGAAGGATTTCGTTACTTTCCTTTCTGAGGAGCATATAGGCTTCCGTCGGCGTCTTCGCCCGCAGAATCCGCCCGTTCGCCCGTGGATGGTCGTTGCAGGCCGCTCCGCCGGACTCGGCGCGAACCAGTTCGTTTCCCACGTAAAGCACCCGAATCGTATTCACGACAGATGCCGAAAGCGGAAATCCGGATACCATCACGATCCGGTCCGAAATGCGGACCGCTCCCGCGTCATGCGCGCTCTTGATCGCATTTTGCACCATATCGTCGGAATCGGTCACAAGCTCCGCGAAAAGAGGAAAGATTCCCCAGTTGAGGAGAAGCTGCCTTTCGACCTGCGGATGCGGCGTCACCGCGAGAATCGGCTGTTCCGGGCGGAACATGCTCACCATCCGGGCGGTGTTCCCGCTGAGAGTCGGCGTGATGATCGCCGTCGCGTTTACGTCTCGCGCAGTCTGGTAGGCGTTCTGCGAAACGATTCGGCTGATGTCCCCGTGCAAGTCCATTTCAAAGGATTCGCGCATCTTCTTGTAGTATTCGGGAGAATACTCGACCGTCACGGCAACGCGCACCATCGTCTCGACCGCTTCGATCGGATAGCTTCCGTTTGCCGTCTCTCCGGAAAGCATCACCGCATCGGTCCCGTCAAAAATCGCGTTCGCAACGTCCGTAAGTTCCGCACGTGTCGGACGCGGATGGGAAATCATGGACTCGAGCATCTGCGTCGCCGTTATCACGGGCTTCCCCAACTGGCGACAGATACGGATGACGTGTTTCTGCGCAAGCGGAATCTTCTCCGTGGGTAGCTGCACCCCAAGATCCCCGCGAGCGATCATCACGCCGTCCGCCGCTTCCGCGATTTCGCGAATGTTGTTCAGGCCTTCCTCGTTTTCGATCTTCGCGATAATCCGCGCCTTGGAATTCAGGCTTTCCAGATACCTGCGAATTTCCTGGACCTCGCTTGCGTAGCTTACGAAACTCGCCGCGATAAAATCCACGTTCTGTTCCACGCCGAACTTGATATCCATCTTGTCCTGTTCGCTCATGATGGGAAGTCCCGGGTGAAGCCCTATCAAGTTCACGTTCTTCTTGCTCGAAATTTCGCCAGAATTTTTCGCGACCGTGCGAACGGAAAAACCGTCCGTGTCTTCGACTTCAAGTTCCAGAAGTCCGTCTGCGACCAGAATCCGGTTTCCCTTTTCGATCCGCTGGGGGAGCGCATTCCACGAAACGGAAATTCTCGCCGGTTCGCTTTCCGTCGCGGCAACCGTTTCAGCCGAATCGACAGTCACGCAGACCTTGTCTCCCTTGCGAATCAGAACAGGAAGGTTTCCCGGCGTATTCCCCGTGCGAATTTCCGGTCCCTTGGTATCGAGCATCAGCGCTATCGGGCGCTTCAAGGCCGACGAAACGCGCTTTACGCGATCCATCGCTTCCAGGTGGGTTTCATGCGTTCCGTGCGAAAAATTGAAACGGGCCACATTCATCCCGGCGACAATCAGCCGCGACACGATTTCATCATTTGCCGTAGTTGGACCCATCGAACAAACTATTTTCGTCTTGTGCGTAAACATAAAGTCTCCTGGCCAAACGATAAAAAAAAAGGCGTTCAAATCCAATGGCGTATTATTCTTTTCAAAAACATTTTTGTGCCGAGTCTTTTCGTTTCAAACAATTTTGTCGAAAGTGTAAAACCCGGAAGTGTGGAGCGTGAACGTCATCCTGGAGCGCAGCCTCGTTGCACCGTCATCCAGGAGCGTTCCCTCGCTTCTCTGTCATCCTGGAGTGTAGCGCAGCGAAACGATAGGATCCATTTTAGCAGAAACGCTCGGAATGGATTCTATCAGGGCCATTGGCCCTTCCAGAATGACGTCGGGTGGTAAAGGTTCGTTGTGTTGAACGTCCGTCTCGTTACACCGTCATCCTGGAGCGTAGCAACGCTTTACTGTCATCCTGGAGGGAGCAGAGCGACCGACCTGTCTGCCGACAGGCCCGCCTGCTGCGGGCAGGCAGGTAGGATCC
>CAVKYI010000036.1:0-20016 GCA_963660435.1 Sodaliphilus sp. | reverse complement strand
AATAATGGGGCATGTATGGACCTCGCTTGTGTCCAACTTTTCGTCCGCATACCCAAATATCGTTCCCCCAAAAGCGTCTATTCAAACCGCAACGCTTTGATGGGGTCGAGCCGAGAGGGTTTTCTCGCCGGATACCAGCCGAAGAAAACGCCCGTGACGAAGCATACGCCAAAGCTCGCGATGACGCTCATCGCGGTAATGCTCATCGGCCAATTCAAAGCCGCCTTGAGCGTGCCGATGACCTTGAGCGGAATGTTTTTGTAAAGCTCATAGACGTTGTACAGGGAACCTCTAATAATTGCCTTGGTGAAGAAAATTGGAGTGAGAGCAAGCGAAGGCAGGAAGGACGAACCAGCGCGAAGCATCGCAACCAAATTTTTGAAAATTGAATTTTTAGAGGTGATCTTATATCCTGTAGCTCAGATAGCTTCCGATGGAATGCATCAACCTCGACATCGGCTGGACGCGCTCGTATGCCGCGATTTTCAGGTAGGAATTCAACCGAATGCCAAGGGAAATGTCCATGGGAAGGTACGCTTCGATATTTGCGCTGTTGAAGGCGACAAAGTCATAGCCTTTCATGCCGTAGTGCGGTTCCGTGTTCGGGATGCTGCGGAACAGGAATACCGAAGCCTTGTTGTAGAAGCGTCCCCAGCGCTTGAGTTCCATTTCGAGCATCGCCTTGTAGCTTACGCCTAGGCTGTATTGGTAGTCCCGGGTCACCTTGTAGTTTGAATCCGCGGCGGCGAGCACTTCGTCATAGTTGAAATCCGAGGAACCGAGGAGAACGTATGAGGGCATGTGCGACATCCGAAAGCGAATCTTTTCGGAAAGGTCCAGGTTGATGTCTGCGCCGAACCCGATGGACAGGGCGGACATTTCGACCAGGTCCCCGTAGAACGTGTCGAAGTGCAGATAGGTTCCGAGATCCATCCAGTTTTTCCCGGCGTGCATGTTCAGGTTCTTGAGCTTTCCTACGGCGGAGAGCCGCATCAGCATGCCGTCATGGCTCTGTTCCTGGTTGAAGTCGAAGGTAAAGTATTCGAAGGGCTGTCGGATGCGCCTGTCCGCACGCCCATAGACAAGGCTAAGCCCGTAAAGGAGGGCGGCCTCGTCCCAATCCTCGCTCGATCTGTCGTTGGCGTCTTCGTCGTAGCGGTAGTCGTTACCGAAACGCATTCCCACGCCGGCGAAGACGGAAAGCTCGATTGGCGCGTATCCCGGGTTGATGGGACTCGCTCCGTTGATCTTTTCCTGGATGTAGGCGAACGGATTCATGGCGAATGCGCCGATGTTTTCGAAAATGCCCGCATCGGGCTTCGCGAGAAGCCGTGTCGAGAGCCGGTAGAGCATTTCTCCGTAAATCGTTCCGCCGACGCTTGTCGTGATAAAGTCGTTTGGCGCCGGATATTCCCGTTCGCAGAACATTTCCCAGATGTAGGAGCCTGTTGCGGCAAAGAAGAAGCTTGCGTAAAAGGAGTAACCCGAAGCCCGGGCCGCGGAATAGTAGTGGCTGCCCTGGTAGGGATGTCCGAAAAAGTTGATGGCGAAATGGTTGTCGTCCCATTTCCAGCCTTCGCGAAAATTCCGCTTCCAGATGGAGGGACCGATCCTTGCGTAGTTCTTGTCGAGGACGAAACGGTCCCACGACCAGACAAATGCGTCTTGCAGGACGACTTCCATGAAGGGGATGATGACGGGCAGGCGTTTCCCGGTGGGCGTTCTCGGCGTGAAGAAATCGGAAGAATCCGTTTGGGATGAATTCTTGGCGAAGAGAGAGTCTGGCATGGCTTTGTCCGATTCGCCGGCAAAGGCTATCGAGGCAATCGCGAAAACGAGGAAAATGCCTGGAAAAAATCGCATGATGTTAAAAAATGGCTTTTTTGTAAATTTTTTGTGGGGTGCATTTGATAAAAAGCCCGTTTCCGTGGATAAAAAGGGAATTTTCGCAATTCTCTCCCGGGAACGGGGCCGGTTTGTGATTTCCTTTCGATTTTCTATATTTGGGCATTATGGAACTTTGTCTGGAAAAATGCCAGCTGGAAACTGTCCAGCGAATCCTGAACGCCCACTTTGAAGGTCTGGAGGTGGACGCCTACGGGCCGCGGGTGACCGGAGTCAATCTCACCCCGGAATCCGCACTGAACGTCGTCGTCATCTCCGAGAAGCCGATTCCTGTCGAGGAAATGCTGGTTGTCGAGAAGGCGTTTGCCGACAGGGAACTGCCGTTTCGGGTCGATGTCGTCGATTGGGCAAAGCTCACGGAAAGCATGCAGAAGAGCATCCGGAAGGAGCATATCGTTATCCAGGAAGCCGGTACGGAAAAGGCCTGATAGGGAGAATCCATGCTTGGACATTTTAGATTTCTTGTTGTCGCACTAGTCTTTTTGTGTGCGTCGGTTTCCCTTTCCGCGGAAGAAGTGGCGTGTTCCGGTTCGGGAATTTCCGCACTCAAGCCTCTCGTAGATAGGAATCCCTTGTCGGCGGACGGGGCGAAGGCTGCCGAAGGGCTTGCGAAATGCCTAATCGCTTCCGGGGACACGGCGAACCTGAAGATTCTTTCCGGGCGCTTCTTGGAATATTACGCCGGAAGCCCCTATCGCGCCGGGATGGAGACGATCGTTGCGGAAAGCAAGCTGAAGGACTCCGTTTCCGTGGGCATCGAAACGCTTCTGAACGTGCTCTCTTACAGCAAGGATTCGTCGGTTGTCTCGAAAGCGAAGACACTCCTCCTGAAAACCATCTCGGAGGATTCCCGTCTGTCCGTTTCCCTGCTTTCCTCGGTTGCGGACCATGCGAACGGGAACCGCTCCGTGGCGAACGCGACATGGCTTCGGCTGGGAGACGAACTCGCGAAACGGAAAAATTTCAAGGCGGCGCGATACTGGTATAAAAAAGTCATCGCGGCGAAGGAAGACGAAAACCGGGTAAACCGTGCGAAGGAGGCGCTTTCCGCGTTAGAGGGAAAGTCTTCGATTCCGACGGTTCTCGTGCTCGCTCCGATGTCGGGAGATTTTGCGGAATTTGGCGCCGACGCGGTGAAGGGAGTCCGCCTGGCCTTTGAAAAGGCGAACCTGAACGGCAAGGTGAACTTGCGAATTGCCGATACGCGGGCAGATGCCGTCGAGGCGCTTCGCCGTGCACGGCAAGCGGTGGCCCAGGATAGCGTTGTCGCGATTGTCGGTCCGCTGATGAGCGCGCCTTCCGCGGCTGTTGCCGCCTGGCTCGGTTCGACGCACCCCGAAATCCCGATGCTTACGCCGACAGCGACCGATGCGGGGATTTCTCGCATGGGGCCGAATATTTTCCAGGTAAACGTGAGCATGGACAACCTGGCGGCAGGAATCGCCAGATATTCGGTCGAGTGCCTGGGAATCCGCGAGTTCGCGATTCTTTCCCCGATCGGGGATTTTGGAACGGCGATGACGCAGAGCTTTAGGCGGGCGGTGGAGAGCCGCGGCGCCGCGGTCGTCGCCGTGCAGGAATTCGAAGAAGGACATCCCGACTACACGACGGAGTTTCGGAAATTGCGGGCGGTTCGCTTCGATCAGCTGCTGCACCGGAAAAACATTGCCCGAGGCGCGAAGGATATCGAAGCCATTTCCGCCAAGGACAAGCGTTCCTTCTTGCAGGATTCGGTTTTTAAAATCCCGGGGATATTCATTCCGAGTTCGAGCCCCTCGGACGCGGGACTTATCGCGCGGCAGGTCGCCTTTCACAAGCTGAACGGGACGCTCCTCGGAACTTCGGGCTGGCATGGCGAGGATCTGTTGAACGAAGGCAAGAAGCTGGTCGAAGGTTCCTACTTTAGCGTCGCCTTTACCGGCGAAGATTCGGATTCTGCCTATGAAAATTTCCGTTCCGCCTACAAGTCCAAGTGGAACGAGGAACCCAAGGCGGACAAGGTGAGCGGGCTTTCCTACAGCGCGGCGAACATCGTGCTTTCGCTGCTCGCTTCCGGTGAAACCGGTCTGGTGGGTAAAATCCATTCGCAGAAAAACTTTCCGGGCGTCTATGGAAAGATTCGCTTTGAAAAGGGCGCGAACGCCAATGTCCAGATTATGGGCGTCGATTCCGGCGCGTTTGTGAATCGGACGTCTTGCCCGGATTTGCCGACAGGCAGGTAGGAGCCATGGTCAGAGCTTAGAGCTTGGAACTTAGGTAAGAGTGGAATGTGGAGTGTTGAGAGTGGAGTGTTCGCTAAGCGAGCTGTAAAGGCTTGTGCGATAAGCAGTCATCCTGGAGCGTAGCACCGCGAAGCGATAGAATCCATTTTAGCAGAAACGCTCGGAAGGGATTCTATCAGGGCCTTTGGCCCTTCCAGAATGACCTCTAAAAAAAGCGTGGCCCTGGGGGTGGATGCAAGGAAGGGGGACCTTGGCCTTCGCAACTCGGAAAGGTCCCCCTACCTTGCCCCAGGCCGGGTAGGCCAAGCAGCCCGCTTTGCAACTCTAAGCTCTAAGTTCTCTCAGCTAAGCTCCGCTTAATCCACTTCGACGACTTTTCGGCTGTTCGTCGCTCCCTGGACGACGCGGACCGAGCTTTTGGGCTTTTTGAAAAATTCGGCGAGAACCTTGCAGACGGCTTCGTTCGCCTTGCCTTCGACCGGGGGAGCCTTGACATCGACCTTGTAGGAACCGTCGGGTTGCGGCACGATCCCTTCCCGCTTGCTTCGGGCGTGAACCTTGACCTGAATTTTCATCGATCAGAGGACGACCGGTTCGCGGGATTCCGGAATTTCCGGCGCCTGCTCCCTTTCCATCGCGGCGAGAAGTTCCGACTGGCTCTTGACCATCGCGCGGATGCGGATAAAGTAATTGGTACGGAGCAGCTTCAACTGCTCGATTTCGGATCGGAGCGATTCCGCTTCGCGCTTCGTGTTTTCGACTTCGCGCTGAGCGCGCGTCTTTGCCTCGGCGACAATCAGTTCGCCTTCCTTTTCGGCGTTGCGCTTGATTTCTTCCATCGTGCGCTGCATCGTGACCGCCGCATCTTGAATCGTCTTTTCGATTTGCTTGTAGTAATTGACGCGTTCCTCGGCGATTTTCAGGCGTTCCGTTAGTTCGGTTCGCTTGCGTCCGAGTTCTTCGAACGACTTCGCCGCCGTTTCCAAAAAGGCCTTGACTTCTTCGGGGGCGTAACCGCCAAAGCGCTTGGTGTGAAAGGTCTGGTTGCGGATGTCGAGCGGCGTGAGTTCCATAAAGTAAACCTCTGATTGTTCATAATATAGGATTTAAATTTTAGGCGGAATGTGAAGCGATATAAAAAATCAATTCTTCGCTTGAATTAAGACTTTGCCATCCCTAAAACAAGACAACCGCATTTACCCCACCCCGCCTTTCAATAAAATTGAGCTCGGGGAAAATCATCAGCTGCAACGCACCGGATTCGCCGCCACGCTTTCGCAATTTATAACGATTGAGCGCAGCTTGGTATTCATCGCGTTTATTGGCATGGCCTTTATGGACAATATACTTGTAAGTGTTGTACGAAAGAACAGGAACGCCCACGCCAAGAAAAGGGATGGAAGCACCAATGAATAATCCGCCAATAACTCTACCAAGAGCATCGTCAAAGGTTGGAGGGGTTGATACATCTAATATAGCGTACAGTCCGAATCCGACAAGAGCAGCCCCCACAACAGTCAAACTTCCCCCTGCAATCATTCCAATCACATTTGGCCTAGAGTACGCCTGGTAATTTTCTTCCGCAATCAAGTCATAATATATCTTGGCGCTATCTACTTCCGTTGATTGAGGCGAAGTCATTTCATAGCCAAAACTTAAATTACATGAAACGGCAAAAAAGAATGCTACTACAATTTTCTTTAGGTTCATTGCCGCTATTTCCCATCCAACATCTTTTCAATTGTTATAATTCCACCATGCTTTGTTTTAACGGTTATATCCATAAAAAAATCACGAAGTTCAATCGAATATTTTATCGACGTTGGTTCTTCTTCGCATATTTCGTAAAGATCAAAATCCTTTTTTATTTCAAGCGGGATATTTCTACACGACCTCAAGACCGAACCAATTGTCATGGAACGACTCGGCAACAGCCGATAATTAACTTTTGTTACTTGAAATTCCTTATTAGACACAATATGTAATTTATCGGGATTTTCTACCCAGCCATCCAATCTAAAAAACTGTTTTTCAGATTGAACCTTTGCCTCAAAATCAATTATCACGCTATCATCATTCAAGGTTAAATTTAGTTTTATATCTAAAATTTTTAAATCCAATACATTTTCAGTTTTATCCACATAGGCATTTAACAATGTACTGCAGTTTTGTCGCCATAATTCAATTTTGCCGTCAACTTGTTTTCCTTTTTTTTCAAAAAAATTCTTTATCGCGGATATGACTGGTGTTTCGTCTATGCCATGCTTGACAAGCATTTCTTCAATAGCTCGATTCAAATCTAACAACACGGCTATCGCATTTTCCGTCTTCTCTGCAACATCGTCCGCGGCTTGTTTTACAACTTTTGTGGAAATTGCGCCGTTAATCGGAAAGTTTCCATTGATGCGAATATCGGGCTTATCCGGTTTGAAATCGTACACAATTGTCATGTCATATCCAAAAACAATTTCGCTATTTCCCTGAATATCGATACCGATATCTTTTATGTCTAATCCAATACTTCCTCTATCCTTTACAAGGATATCATGCTTTCCGCCAAAGTAAGACATGAGAACATTATTTATCGCCGCTTCTCCAACCCGAGTCTGCATTTTAACAGAGACCAATTTACTTTGCTCTTTTTCATAATCAGAGGCAAAAAGAACGACAACTGTGGTGGCTATTGTCAGCAATACTCTCTTTATCATCTTGCTACCTACCCGCTACTTCAAGAATATTGATAAAACCCATATTGTCAAGCAGAAATGTGCCCGCTCCATTATTTACATTCAAATATATCGAAAACGAACACTCTCTAGCACCATTGCGAAGTACAGCAACGACTTCATTAGGTATTGTAAACTGTACATTGTTATATTCTTCCCGAAACATATGCGTTAAGTCAGCGCTTCCCAAATGCATCGAATAGATTCCGTTATCCGGGCAACTTAGACTCAGTCCAATATCGCCAACCCAATATTCATTTGGCTGAGGATTTGGCACATATACATCCAATGAAATGACATTGGATATGTACTCTAATTCAGAAGGAATAAATGAACAACTTTGGATTTCTGTATAGCCGGAAGCCATCACACCTGTCGCCCCTAAGCCCTGAATCTTTGGAGATTCAACAAACAAAAGTTCCCGTCCATTCGAACGCCAATCATTGATATTGTCAAACGACATGAAATTGGCAGAATGGACATCCAAAACACTGCCTGCAACAACGTGCTCTGTTGTACGAATTTTAACATTGCCTCCGAATCGCAGGTTATCGATGCGAAAATCTTCCGAATTTTGATTTGCATTCAATATGATTGAGAACGTTGCGTTAGGATAATCTCCGGCAAATGCGTTGTAAACATTTTGGTTCAGTTTAAACGAAAGAGTGTTCCAACCCGGCGGTAAGCCGGTCAACAAGACCTGTCCCAACCAGACATTGTAAAGCCCTGCCGCAGGGATATTTATGCTCATCTGCACATCGCCATACCAATACGGGTTTATTTGATTTTCGGGAATCCATACATCCAGCAGCAATTCATTCGATATAGCTCCCAGTTCGTATGTATTGAATACCGGAGAAACGATGGATTTGTAGCCATCACCATGAATTTTTAACGAATAGCCGAAGTCTCCATACTTTACAGAATCGTCATAAAGAAGAGTTGCATTGTCGCATTTCCAAGAGTGTTCAACGTCATCAAACGACATAAACCACGGAAAACCTTTAATTTCAACCACCAAGGTTTCTGGAGCAGGAATTTCTTCACGAACAACTTGAATGGGAATGTCTTTCCCGGAAACGCCTGAAGGAATTTGAATCATAATCTTTTCATTGTTCAGGGAGCTGATTTTGGCTTCTTTATCGCCAACCAAGACTTTTACGGATTTCAAATCGTTGCCAAAGTTTTTCCCATAGATATTGACTAATTGACCTATATAGACAACTTTTTCTGATATTGACGATATATGCGGAACAAGCGATTTTACAATTTCAATTGTTTCATCGTAAACGACATTCCAACCATTGGATTCCGCTCTAAATCTGTAAACTCCATTTTCCATATTCTTCGGAACTTGTAAGTAAACGCCTTTTTGGGATAGAGACAATGTTTTTAGAGGAACATCTCCCAGATAGAATTTTGACGAGTCAGAAATGTTGCGCATAGACGCTTCAAAAGCGTCGCCAGGTTCTGCAATTGAAATTGCGATGCCATCCAAAACAGGCTTTTCTCCGCGTACAAGGATATATACAAATTGAACCATTCCGTCAATGAACACGGTGCCAACGGCTTGACCGTTCTCGTACTCACCCACATAATCTTTCAAAGGCGTGTC
The DNA here is from genome assembly GCA_963660435.1 of Sodaliphilus sp. Taxonomy (GTDB): domain Bacteria; phylum Fibrobacterota; class Fibrobacteria; order Fibrobacterales; family Fibrobacteraceae; genus Hallerella. The sequence goes on along the minus strand of CAVKYI010000036.1, from coordinate 11,548 downwards.
TTCAGGAATATGGAAGATGGCAAAATCTCTAGTTACTTGGACCGGTTTAATATCCTTTGCCAGTTTTATCGTGATGTCCTGATTTTCATTCAAATTTATTCCATATAGTTTTATATAATCGCCGGGATGAACAATCGGTGCAGCAGGAAGAATCGATGGTTTTTGAATGTCGGGGCATTCAAGCTCTTCTGAAGTCCAGGTTGATTTTTTGCCGATTGCATTTTCAAATGTATGATAATATGACTTATTATACGTTCCGATTTCAAAGCCATTTTCCGGATTTTGATAATATCCAAGAATGCTGTTTCCATAAAAGGAGACGGGAACAATTGATATATACTCCGGATCCCAACCCGGTCCATCCCCAGAACCATCATTATATAAGGAAACTTTTTTTATCCCTTTTAGATTTTTAATTCCTGAAAGCCGAAAGTCATCTCTATCGCCTTTTTCAAAATTATTTCTGTCGTCATTTAAATTGAATTGCTCTATTTCGCCAGAACATCCTTCCAATGTTAAAATAATATCGGCATCTGTTCCCGAAGCCCCTCCGCTTTTTGTCTTGACGACAACATTATACCCATAATTATCCTTTACATAACGTGTTGCGGAAATATCGTTTGATTTCCAAGTGGTATAGTAAGCTCCTTTCGTTTCGCCTTCGGCAAGCCATTGGCGAAACATAAAACCTTGCCCATTTTTCAAGGAATGGTCTATATTCTCTGGAAATGAATAATGCTGATACTGGACGTCTTGAACATACCATCCGGGATGGCTTCCCGAGTTGGAATGATGCAGAGTTAAACTTTTCACCTCCGCCAATTTCTTGGAAGAAAATACCGTATATGTACTGATAGACCCTTTTTCAAAATCATCATGGCCGTCTTTGTCCAAATTAAACGAAAGACATTCATTGTTTACATCGCAAATATCCACTGAAACATTGGCATTTGTACCGGCATGATTAAAACGGGACTGGTCTCCTGTTTCAATGGAAAATGTATAGACTTGAAGATTCTCCCGTTGGTTAAAAGTGTACGAGCTAGGACTTGAACCTCCAATCCACGTATGCATCGGAAACCAGTAATGAAAAGTGCGATGATTCGGAAGAACCATATCAACGCTAACCGAATCAACATACCAACCAGGCTTCTTCCCTGTATTGTCGCTTTCTAGAGTTAGAGATAAATTTTTGATCAATGCAGACGAACTTTCCAGATTCAAAAAGGCTTTATCGCCTTTTCCCGTCCCCCCATCCAATTCTTTCTTTAAGCATCTTTTATTTCCAGAAACATCGTCTCCACACAGAGACAAGGTTATCTTGGAACCCGTTCCTGCATTGTCTATATCTTCCGCGGTATGCACGGTAACTTTATACTCGACCGTTTCGCAGGGACCATCGCCAATCACAACAACATCTCCAATCGTTGTTTTGGGAACAGGACAGCCGTAAGCCAAGATTTTTTCATTCTTGACCTTTGCTCCCGAATGCTGGATTCCGATTGGAGAGAGAAATTTAGGGTAACCTAAGGTCACATAGTTTGTAATATCGATGCAGTCGGTCCCTTGACTTTCTAATAAAACAGCTTCATCCACAGCATCTTTGACTGCCGAATTGATAAAATCATCCCCCCAAGCTTTCGCCATTTCTTCTAATATAAAATTATATCCGTACGAAATCTTTGAAACATCAGTTTCTACTTCAGATAGACAAACATTTAAATGAATATTATCATCGTTTGTTACACCAAAATCTTTCAGAAAAACTTTTGCCGAGGCGTCAATTCCCTTTGTTTTTACATGGGGATAAAAATGGGCTCCTAAAATTTTCTTTTGGGCGTTAGCATCAATCGTTCCATCCAACTGAAAGTCAATATTATCCTGTCTTAATCCTATTTGAAAATTGTACAAATAAAATTCATTAATTCTCTTAATTTGTTCGACCTCATTTAATTTGCCTGTTAATTTGAGATCATGATACCCCACATTTTCATAGACTGAAAGCAAATTCTGCAAGCTTGCTTCATCCATAGATACAGAAACCATTCCCGCATCTGGGTTTGGAGAATATGGGGCTGCAACAGCTGACGCAATAGCAACTAAGCAACAGGCAATAACTTTTTTCATCTGGTAATTTTCGCAAAATATTGTTTTTTTTGTTGCAACAGCTTTGTAAAAAGCCGTTTTTAACGAAACAAATATATATAATTAAGGACGGATTTGTAAAATATCGCTCCCCAGAAACCGTCTATTCAAACCGCAACGCTTCGATGGGGTCGAGCCGAGAGGCTTTTCTCGCCGGATACCAGCCGAAGAAAACGCCCGTGGCGAAGCATACGCCAAAGCTCGCGATGACGCTCATCGCGGTGATTCTCATCGGCCAATTCAAAGCCGTCTTGACGATTGTCGTCGCCAGAACGCCCAAGAGGATTCCGAGGATACCGCCGAGCAGGCTGATCATGACCGATTCGAATAGGAACTGGAGCAGAACGTCGCGACCTTTCGCCCCGATAGCCATCCGAAGCCCGATTTCCCGCGTGCGCTCGGTGACGGAAACATACATGATGTTCATGATGCCGATGCCGCCGACGAGCAGGCTTATCCCGGCAATCGCCGTGAGGACAAGCGACAGCAAGTCCGAAGTGCTCGTGATCATCTCGATCATCTCTTCCTGGGTGCGGACGCGGAACGGTTCCGTCTCGCCTTTCCACGAGCGGCGTTCCTTGAGAATCTGGAGGATTTCCTCGCTCGCCTTCGATGCGTAGCCTTCTCCGATGGAATTCGCATAAATCGTCCGAATGTCCGTTGTCGCGTTAAAGCGTTTCATCACCGTCTGGTATGGCGTGAGGATCACTTCGTCCTGGTCCTGCCCGAAATCGCTCGTGCCCTTTGCCTTGAGCGTTCCGATGACCTTGAGGGGAATGTTCTTGTAGCGGAGCGTCTTTCCGATGGGGTCCGTGTCCGGGAAAAGCGTCGATACGACCGTCTGCCCGATGACGCAGACTTTCGCCATGCGGTCCGTCCTGTCGTCGAACATCACGCCTTTGTCGATTTCGTAGTTCCGAATCTTGAGGTAGTCGCTGCTTATGCCGGTGAGGGAGACCGCTTCGTTCTTGTTTCCGACAATCGCCTGCCCGGATGCGGTGACAACCGGGGAAACGCCGTTGATGTAATGCGCCTTTTCGCGGAGGGCGAAAACGTCCGCTTCTTCGAGAGTTTGTGTCGAGGAGCTCGCGTCGAGCTGGACACCGCCTTTCTTGGAAACGTTCGGCATGATGGTAATCGCGTTCGTTCCCATCGCCGTGATTTTCTGCTTGATGGATTGCTTGGAGCCTTCGCCCATGGCGACCATCGTGATGACCGCGGCGACGCCGATGACGATTCCGAGAACGGAAAGAAATGTCCGCATCCTGTTTCGGAGAAGTGCCCGGAACGCGATTTTGAACAAGGTAATCGGACTCATGCGGAAGCCTCGTCGTCAAAAGTCTCGGGCGGCGGAAGCGCGAGAAACGCCTCGTGCGCGTTCTGGATGTTTTCGTTTTTCGTGTCGCGCTTGATCTGCCCGTCGCGGAGAAGGATCGTGCGGCTTGAAAAAGTCGCGATATCCGGTTCGTGGGTGACGAATACGATGGTCTTTCCGCGGGAATTCAGCTCCTGGAAGATTTCCATGATTTCGTAGCTGGTTCGGGTGTCGAGGTTTCCCGTCGCCTCGTCGGCGAGAATGATGACCGGATCGTTTACAAGAGCCCTCGCAATGGCGACGCGCTGTTGCTGACCGCCCGAAAGCTGGTTCGGCAGATGGTTCAGACGGCCTTGGAGACCGACTCGTTCTAGCGCCTTGATGGCGCGTTCCCGGCGTTCTTCCGAGGAGACTTTCGAATTGTACAGAAGGGGAAGCTCGACGTTTTCGATTGCCGAGGTTCGGGCGAGCAGGTTGTAGCTCTGGAAGACGAATCCGAGCTTGTGGCTGCGGATATTCGCCAGCGAATCGGGCTTCATCTTTTCGATGTGTTCGCCGTCGAGAATGTATTCGCCGGATGTGGGCTTGTCCATGCAGCCCAGAATGTTCAGCATCGTGCTCTTGCCGGAACCGCTCGTTCCCATGATGGTGACGAATTCGCCCGGATGCACGTCAAAGCTCACGCCGCGGAGCGCGTGGACCGTTTCGTCGCCCATCTTGAATTCGCGTCGCAAGTGGCGGATGGAAAGAATCGGATCGTTCATGGAAACCTTCTTTCCTTAGATGCGTATGGACCAAAAACGGTTGCGGACTTTTTAAAGCTTCTTGACGACGAGAAGATGGCCTGGCGCCTTGTTCGGATCGAGACGCACGAAATTGTGCGAACCGCGAAAGACGTAGGATTCGTCTGTGATTAGATCCTTGACGAAGAAGAACGCGTCGTTTTCGAGCCCGAGCTTTCCCATGTCGAGGGAGATTGTTCCTTCCTGGGCGTTATGCATGTCCATGTTCGCGACGCAAAGAATCACGTCGTCGCCCTTCTTCTTGGAATAGACCATCAGGTTGGAATTGTCCGCATAGTGGAATTCCAGGTTGTCGTATTCCTGGAGCGCGGGATGGTCGAGCTTCGCGTTGTTTACGCGCCGCACGAAGTCCCGGATGTTTACGGGCGAATCCCAGTCATGGACCTTGTATTGGTACTTTTCGCTGTCGAGAAGTTCTTCCTTGACGGGTGACGGGACGTTTTCGCAAAGTTCGTAACCGTTGTACATGCCGGTGAGACTCGAAAGCGTTCCCGCGAGAAAATAGCGCTGCCGGAACTGCGCGGGTCCCTGGTTTGCCAGGTATTTCGGGAAGATGTCGGGCGTCGTCGGGAAGAGGATTCCGCGCATGTATTCCTTTGCGCCCGTCTGGGTGAGTTCCTTGAAGTACTGTTCGAATTCCCATTTCTGTTCGCGCCAGGCAAAGTATGTGTAGCTCATGTCGAAGCCTTCCTTCGCGAGGCGGTGCATCATCTTGGGACGGGTGAACGCTTCGGCGAGGAACACGAGCTCCGGGCGGACTTCCTTGATTTCGCGGATGAGCCATTCCCAGAACGGGAAAGGTTTCGTGTGCGGGTTGTCGATTCGGAATATTTCGACGCCCTTGTCCGCCCAGAAGAGGATGATGTCGCGGATTTCCTTCCAGAGAGCCTTGAAGTTCTTGTTGTAGTAGTCGAACGGGTAGATGTCCTCGTACTTCTTCGGCGGGTTTTCGGCAAACTTGATCGTTCCGTCCGGTTCGTGGTAGAACCATTCCGGGTGCTTTTTCGCGTAGGGATGGTCCGGGCTGCAGTTGAGCGCGATGTCGAGCGCGAGCCTAAGGCCCTTTGCGCGGGCGGCCCTTGCGAAATGTTCGAAGTCCTTCATGGTGCCGAGTTCGGGATCGACGGCGAAGTGTCCGCCGAACTTGTTCCCGACTGCGTATGGACAGCCCGGTTCGAGCGGCTTTCCGTTCTTGTCCGTCTTCGCGTGGAGCGCGTTGTTCGCGCCCTTGCGGTTGGTTATGCCGATCGGGTGGATGGGAACCAGATAGACGGTGTCGAATCCCATGTCGGCGATGTAGTCGAGGCGGGCTTCGCAGTCCTTGAACGTCGCGCTTTTTTTCGGATCCTTGCCCTGGCTTTTCGGCCACATTTCGTACCAGGTTCCCGTGCGGGCATAGACCGGATCGACGCGGAGTTCCATGAGCGGGCTTTCGGTCGGGGTGTCCTTGGGATCGAGAGTCCAGGCGATAACCTTGTAGTCGTAGTATCCGATGCTGTTTACCGTAAATTCCCCTGCCCACATGTCGTTATCGACGAAATGCATCGGAGCCTTGCGAAACCGCTTTTCGGAACGGAGCCTGTAGAGAATCGCGGCGTCGTACTTTTCGTGGCCGTGACGGAAAATGTCCGCGGTGATTTTCACGGTGTCGCCGGGTTCGCGCTTGATGGCGAAACGGTTCGCATCGACGGAAGGCTGGATGTTTTCGATGACCAGGTTGTCTTTCTTCTCGGGAAATTCTGCCATAGGGATTCGTCTCTTTAAAATTTTTCCGTCTTCTTCGGTCGGAAGGCTTGACGGTTTGCGGTAAATGTTAGAAAATTACGGAAGAGGCTTACCCGTTCAGATGTCGCGGCGGAAGCGATGCGCTGTTGCGGATGTTCTGGTGCTGCCTTTGCGCGATCGAGTCGGCGATTCGGACGACCTGCTCCGAGAGCCACATCCACGTCATGGAATTTTCCCTGTAGTCGGCTTCTCCGAACATCTGGATTCGGTGGTCGCGGCGCAGCCCATCGACCTGTCGCATCGCCTTGCGGTCTCCCGGTGGATAGATGGCGTAGGTGGTTCCGCCCGACTGGTTTAGAATGCTGAACGCGGGGACATCGGATGGACCGTCCGCGATGTAGATCATGTTCTCGAAGGGAATTCTCCGGTTTTCCCGGTCGATTCGCGAGTTGACGTCGATCGTGTCGGGGAACTTGTTCGAACCCTTGTTGATTTCGAAGAGATAGCGCGTCTTGGATGTGTTGTCGAGCGCGCAGGCCACTTGCGAAATTTCTCCTTGTGCCGGAAAGTCCGTTTCCGAAAATCCGGGCTTTGCGGGCTCTTCGATGAATTCACAGCCGAAGATTCCGTCGAGGTATGGCGCGACGGCGCTCCCGCGAATCGTTTCCGCGAATCCCGTGCTGACGACATAGTGTTCGAGCCGGATGCCCGCTTCCATGAAGCGCGGTTCGTTTTCCACGAGATGTCTTATCTTCATGAAAAAATCCGGGATGCCCGGGTAGAATTCGAGTTCCTTGCCGCATTCGCGAAGGATCCTGTTCGATAGTCCCGAGAGCCTGCCTGCCTTTACGTATGTCAGGATGTGGTCGAGATATGACGTGTCGGGATTTGTGTGGATGCCCGCTTTGGCGTAGTAGCCGGGAAGCGCATTGACTTCTTTCCAGAATGTCGCTCCGTCGATGCCGTACTTTCGAAAAAGAGGTTCCTGCATGTAGCCGCTGATGAGCGTCTTGTCGAAATCCCAGACCATGGCGATTACATTCTGTTCAAAGGGTCGAGAGTCCATCGTTCCTCACGGGGAAATAAAGTAGTCTTCCGGGTTTACCGGTTCTCCGTCGATGCGGATCTCGTAATGGAGACCGCTTCCCGCCGTGCGCCCGGAGCGGCCCACGGTCGCGATAGGCGTGCCGCGTCCGACGCGCTGTCCCTGCTTGACAAGGGCTTTTTCGAGGTGGGCGTAAAAGGTTCGGGCGTTTTCCGTGTGCTGGATCTTGACGGACAGCCCGAATCCCCGATGGGAGCGCACCTCGACGACGGTTCCTGCGCCGGTCGCCATGACCGTGTCGCCTTCTTCGGCGAAAAAATCCACGCCGCGGTGCGGAAGGCTCTGGTCGGTAAAGTGGTCGAAGAGCATTCCGAATCGGTTCGTGATGATGCGGTGGCGCTTGAGCGGATGCAGCACGGGAATCGCCTCGGCGAGATCCGGTCGCGACAGAAGGGTGTCTCGAAAGAGGGAGTAGGTCCTGTATGTCTGGAAGAGCGCTTCCGTCCGTTCCTTGCTCTGGAGGGAATCGTTTGTTTCCGCCTTGAGCGGAATGCCACCGATTCGATAGACGCTGTCTTGCAGGGCTTCCGTGCGTTGCAGGTAGAGTTCCGCACTGTCGTTGTCGGCGCGCAGCCTGTTCATGTTCGCCCTGATTTCCCGGTTCTGCGCGCGCAGGTCGAGCAGAGTCCCGTCGCCTAGCCTGTGCGCGATTTCAAACGGGGAAAAGAGAAAAAATCCGAAAGCGGCGACGATCGCTCCGAGAATCCAGAGAATGGGCTTTCGCGGCGAAATCCGATACGACTTTGACTTGCCGGTCTTTTCGTAGAAAAGATGCAGGTTCAGCTTTTTCAACGACTCTTGCCCTTGTACTTTTTCGTTCTCGCTTTCAGCGCGTTCAGCCTCGTGCGCATTTCGGAAATCGCGCCGACCAGCTCGACGACATCCGGATCGTTCTTCAGCGTATCGAGAGCGTCATTTTCCAGAGCGGGAAGAAGCCGCCTGCCCAAAGCCTCGTACTTTGCCTTGATGCGCGATTCCTCTGTCGCGATGTTCATCTTGTTGAGAACGGTCGATGCGCAATTCAGCGCACCGCTTTTTAGTCTGTTTAACACGGTTTCTGTCATGGTTCTTTTCCTTTCCTCGCATAAAATAATATAGTTTTTAGGACGAAAAACAATGGAGAATCCTTATGAGCCGTAGCGAACGCCGAAAAGCCATGCAGAATGCCAAGAACTTTACGCCCAAAAAGAAAAGCGTCATGAGTTCGGCGGGGGTCATCGTTCTTGCCGCCATCGTGGTTATCGCATGGGTCGCGTTTGTCATGGCTCGTAACTAGCAGGGAAGCCCGATGAAATTTCAAATCGAAAAAGCCAAATTACTGAATGCCTTGAACACGGTCATCGGCGCAGTCCCGAACAAGGCCACGATCCAGGTGCTGAACAACTTTGCGTTCCGCCTCGATGGAAACGCTCTTGAAATTTGCGCGACGGATCTCGACCTGGGAATCCGCATGAAGATCGATGTGCAGGGAGAGTCCGACGGTGCCGTTGTCGTGAACGCGCACAAGCTTCTCGACCTGGTGAAGAGCCTCATCGACCCGAAAATCGTGAACCTGACCATCGAGGTGGTCGATTACCTGGTGACCGTGCGCTGGAGCGAACGCGGCAAGGCTTCGATCACGGGCTTCGACATCAGCGATTTCCCGCCGCTTCCGGACGTGGCGGACGGGGGAGCGTTCCAGCTGGGCAAGAGCGAACTCGAGTTTCTTGCGGGCAAGACGCTGTTTGCCGTTTCGACGGACCAGACGCGGATGAGCCTGAACGGCGTGTTCCTCGAGGCGAAGGACGGAAAGCTGGTCATGGTGGCGACGGATGGGCATCGCCTGGGCAAGGCTTTCATCGAACTGGAAAATTCCACGCTTGGAAAAGGCGTGATCGTTCCGCCGAAAGCGATTCAGTATGCGTTGAAGAGCGTTTCTGGCGAGTCTATCGTCGAGGTCCGGATATCGGATACCTATGTCCTTTTCGCGAGCGAGGGAGTGCAGATCGTTTCGAAACTTATCGAAGGCCCGTATCCGAAGTATGACGCGGTTATTCCGGTGAAGTTCGAACGCTCGGTCCAGGTAAATCGCGCGGATCTTTTCAACAAGATTACGACCGTCATTTCGATGGCGAACGCCCGCACGCGGATGATACGTCTCCAGCTAGATGGAAACCAGATGGAGCTTTCCGCAAACGATCCGAATGTCGGCGGGGATTCGACGGAAGCCCTTTCCGTTTCGCACGAAGGCGAGGGCGTCTTCTGCATCGGATTCAACGGGCTTTACCTTCTCGAAGTTCTCAAGCTCTGCCAGAGCGACGAAGTCGTTCTCAAGATGAACGGTCCGATAAGCGCCTGCGTCATTGAACCGGTCGGTTCCGATATCAACAGCATGTTCCTCCTGATGCCTCTTCGGCTCCAGGAATAACGCTCTTTTGACTTGTCGATGGGCGACGGGAAATCCATCGCTTATTTTGTATGAAATCATTCCGCTTCGCGGGATCCCGCGACAATCCAGTCGCAGAGATTCTTGATGTCTTCGTAATCGGGCAGAAAACGGTGCGGATCTTCATGGTGGACGCGTTCCACGAACTGGTGCCAGGCGCGTTCGTTCTTGCCGCTTAGTCCTAGGTGCTGTTCGATGGCTCCGCGCTCCCAGACCCAGATTCCTTCGGCGGCAAGCTTCTGGTGGATGCGATGCAGCGGTTCGCGGGCTTCGGGCATTCTTGCCATCATGACATAGGCTTCGCTTGCGGAAATCTTCGACTTCTTGCTGACCGGAATGCCGTGGACAAGGCGGACATGTTCCTGCAGGGACAGCTCGCGGAACAGGGACTTGCAAAATTCGACATCGGGATCGTCCTTGGCGAGAAAGCCGTCCTGGCTGGCATTGTTGAACGCGTAATCGAGATCGACGATCGCTCGGACGGGCAAATCCATCGCGGAAAGAACCTGCATGCTTTTTCGCGTGTTGCTGACGCCTCCCTGGTGAACGAGCGCGCAACGAAGCAGCGCAAAGGAAAAGCCGGTCATCTTTTCGAATAGCGTCGGCAGGACCCGCCATTCTGTCTTGCCTTCCGTCAGGAGAACGTAGTCGGCGAACAGGAGCTCGTTGGAATTGGAAAGGGAAAAGAGCGTCTGGAGCTGCGACTGGGCGTCGGCGATTACCGAATGGACGGCGTCTTCCATTCGACGGCGCATGAATGTGCCGCGGGTCTTGTTCTTTCGGATGAGAAGCGATGTGCTTACGTCCTCGCTTGTGACCATCTGGGCGGAATGCGTCGCGAAGACGACCTGGTAACCCTCGCGGGAAAGATTCTTCAGGGCGACGCGTACAAGTTCTACCGCTTGCGGATGCAGGAACAGTTCGGGAGAGTCGATGATGAGGAGCGTCCGGCTGAGATAGTGGTTGTGGTGGTGCTTCTTGACTTCGTCGAGGTAGCGGACTAGCGCCATCTGGATGGCGCGCTTGGATCCCGCTCCCATGGAACGGATGTTTCGCTCGAATCCGTCGTCTTCGTCGAAGACGTTCAGCTTGGCGGTGGAGAGGAAGGTTTGGAGCGTTGGCGTGGGAATGTCGAGGTGGACGTTTACCGACGGGAAGAGCGGGCGAAGCTTCTGGTTGAGGCCGCGTTCGAAAAGTTCCAGTTCCTCGGCGCGGGAATCGCTTCCGGAATCGAGCAGGTTGGCGAACTTCTGGATCAGCTCGTTGAATTCCTTGCCGAGCCTTCGTTCGAGCGGGCTGAAGATTTCGTCGAGAAGCTTCGCGAAAGCCTTGTCGCCTTCGAAATCCCAGATCTGGATTGGAGGCGGAAAAATTCGGGAAAAGACGGTTTCGAATCCGAGCGGAACCTTGACCCATTCGCCCTTGCCTCCGTCGCCGTTCCAGTCGAGCGCCCAGAATTCCACGCCGGAAACGCTTTCTCCCGGGAGCTTCTGGAACCTTTGGACGCGGATCTTCCCGTTCCGCAGAAACGGTTTCAGCTGGGCCGCTTCTTCGGGGGCGAGCTTTTCGAGTACCGAGTCCGAGATCCCGCCGAAAAGGCCTTCCACCTCGACGGGTTGGTTCGGGTCGTCGAAATAGGAATTGTCGAGCGTAGAGCGGAAAAGCAGCCAGCGGATTCCCATCAGGATGTTTGTTTTGCCTGCATTGTTGTAACCGATGAGGGCGGTAAAATCGCTGAGCGGGAATGTCTCTTCGCGGATGGAGCGGAGATTTCGGATGGAGATGGAAATCAGTCGAAGCGATTCTTGCATGTTCCCAAACTAAATAAAATTGGGCGTTCGAGGTATATGGGACGCGAGGCTTTTTATTGCCAAGCGAACGGTTTTCCGCCTACCCGATGTTCAGAGCTTAGTTTAGAGATCTTAGAGTTTAGAAAAGCGAAGCGGTACGCTTCTATTCCCTGTCATTCTGGAGGCTCTGAAAGAGCCGACCCGCCTGCTGCGGACAGGTAGAATCCAGCCCGAGCATTA
>CAVKYI010000035.1:0-20075 GCA_963660435.1 Sodaliphilus sp. | reverse complement strand
TTAGAGCTTAGAAAAGCGAAGCGATCTTCTTTCTCAACTTTTCTCACTCCACTCTCATCTAAGTTCCAAGTTCTAAGTTCTGACCATGGATCCTATCGCTCCGCGGTGCTTCGCTCCAGGATGACGATGTAACGAAACTGCCGTTCAACATAACGAAGCTTTACCGCCTACCGTCATTCTGGAGGCTCTGAAAGAGCCGACCCGCCTGCTGCGGGCAGGTAGAATCCATCCCGAGCCTTATGGATCCTACCTGCCTGTCGGCAGACAGGTCGGTCGCTGCGCTACACTCCAGGATGACAGAGAAGCGAAGGGACGCTCCAGGATGACGAAAAAGCCAGGATGACTGTTTATCGCACAAGCCTTTACAGGTCCGCTTAGCGAACACTCCACTCTCCACATTCCACTCTTCACACTCCTCTCTCCCCTCTCGACTACGTTCCGGATTCCAGAATTCGAATTCGACAAAAAAGTAACGTTTTGTCGGCATTTCCAGGCACTTTTTCGCGAATTTAGCGAATTTTCAAAACTTTTTCGCCTTTTTTTGGTAAATTTGGAACATGCCGACGGAAGTTCTACAGCCCTCCCAGGAGCACATCGTACAGGTGCTCATGAAGAAGAATCCTGCCCTAGACGAGCAGAAGCTGCGGAGCGCCATCGCCTTTATCGCCGAAGCGCACAAGGGGCAATTCCGGAAAAGCGGAATGCCCTATACGGAACATCCCTACGAAGTGGCGAAAATCATCGCCGACATGAAGCTCGATACGTCTTCGGTCCTCGCGGGCCTCCTGCACGACGTCGTCGAGGACACCCCGCACACGCTTTCGGAAATCAAGACCCGGTTTGGCGAAGATACCGCCTTCATGGTCGATGCGGTCACGAAGATTTCCGCCGCCCAGAAACAGGGAAACAAGATAGAACAGAAAGCGGAAACCTACCGCAAGTTCATCAGCGCGATGGCGAAGGATCCGCGCGTCATCATGATAAAGATAGCGGATCGCCTGCACAACATGCGTACGCTTCAATACATGAAGCCCGAAAAGCGGAAAATCATCGCGCAGGAAACGCTCGACATCTATACGCCGCTCACCCACAGGTTCGGCCTTTACCAGTTCAAGTCCGAACTGGAAGACCTGGCGTTCAAATATCTGAACCCGGTCGAATACAAGAAAATCGTCGATCACCTGCTTTCCACCAAGGAAGAGCGCGAACGCTACATCAAGTCGGTTATCGGCCCGCTCCAGATAAAGCTCGCCCTGGAGGATTTCGACTGCACTATCCAGGGTCGCACCAAGAATATCTACAGCATCTACGGAAAGACCTTGAGCCGAGGCTGCAAGCTCGACGAAATCTTCGACATATTCGCCATCCGAATCATCGTGGAAACGCTTCCCGAGTGCTATCTCGCGCTAGGCTACGTACACAACCTCTGGACGCCCATCCAGGGGCTTTTCAAGGATTACATCGCGACGCCGAAACCAAACCTTTACCAGAGCATCCACACGACGGTGATCGGCCCGGAAAACAAGATGGTCGAAGTCCAGATTCGCACCAAGGACATGGACCTCACCGCCGAGAAGGGATTTGCCGCGCACTGGGCATACAAGCTGGAAACGAGCAGGAGCGGCGAAGAACTCGAATGGCTCGACAGGCTCGCGAAGCTCCAGGCGGAAATTCCCAATTCCGCCGAATACCTGAACTTCCTCCGGATGGACCTGAAAAACGAAGCGGTCACCGTGTTTACGCCCAAGGGAGATTCGATCGAGCTTCCCGAAGGCAGCACGATTCTCGACTTTGCCTTCGCGGTTCATACGGAACTCGGCCTTCACTGCGTCGGCGCGCGGATCAATGGCGACGTCATCAGCGCGACAAGCGCCATCCCGAACGGTGCGACGGCCCAGATTCTCACGAGCCACAACCAGAATCCCCAGCCCGAATGGCTCGAAATAGTCCGGACGGAAAAGGCGAAGCAGGAACTTCGCCGATGGATGCGAACGAGCATCGACAAGGAAGCCCAGACTCTAGGCAAGGAACTGTGGCAGAGAGAACTTCGCGTATTCAAGATACAGAAGCCCGAAGAGCAGCCGAAACCGGAAGAAATCTGCGCGTTCTTCGGCACGGGAAGCGTCGAAGCGTTTTACGACAAGCTGGGCCAGGGCGACATGGAACTTTCCGAACTCGAAAGGTTCATCCAGAAGATCCACCCCGAGAAATTCCGGGAAGCGGATCCGACGTCTCCCGTCCGGCTATTTGTCACGGATGCGGCGGACGAGTCGCAGCTTCCCGTCGAAGTCGGCAACGAATCGAGCCTGCTTATCCATTTTGCAAACTGCTGCTCCCCCATTCCCGGCGAATCGATTGTCGGCGCGCTCATCCCGAAGCACGGCATCGAAGTACATCGAAAGGACTGTCCAAGACTTGCGGAAGTCCCGGAATCGAGGCGCATTTCGATGGAATGGAACAAGGATTCGAAACAGGAATTTTCCGTCCACCTGAAAATCGAGACGGACGATCGCAAGGGAATCACCGCGGAGATTCTGAACGAGCTCTCCGAAGCGAAGGTCTTCATCGAGCGCATGAGCGTCGTATCGGCCAAGAAGTCAGGCAGAATCCGCCTGGTATTCCGCATCGCGCGGCGCAACCTGCTAGAAAATCTGATGACCGCCATCCAAAAGGTTCCCGGAGTCCACGAGGTAAAGCGCCTATGATGACCCTCTCGCTCGCCCATCCCGTCGAAGACGAAACAGTCAGAAACCGTGCCTTCAACTGCCGGATGCGAAACCGCCGCTACGAAGAAGTCTTCTACGCGTTCAGCGCGCTCACGCCCGTCATCATGCAAAAGGACGTAACGAATCGGAGGGAATGGTTTGCCTCCATCGGCGAAAAGGTCGGCGAGTGTGAAAAGTCGCTCGAAGCGTGCCTCGAATACGCGCAAGCGTCCGTCTTCTTTGGAAAGATCGAAAAAATCGGACGCTACTCGACCGAGAATCCGCGCGGAATCCTGCAAGAGGAACTCTTGCTCGTATTTTTCCTGAGCGAACTCCAATCGACGACCCGCTATCTGATTTCCCGCATCGAAACGGACAAGGAACTCCAGAGCATGGACTCCGAAATGGAAATCAAGAAAAGCGGTGCCTACGTTTCCGGGTTCATATCGAACATGCACAAGAACCTGAACGCGCTGAATCTCGCGACGGAAAAGGAGTTTCGCGACCTCCAGGCGCATATCAAGGAACGCTTCGAAATCGGAAACGAGCTGTTCGGAACGCTCCAGGAAGTCCAACACTTTTACTGACAGGATTTTTTTAACGAACTCGCAGGATGTCTATGGAACTCTCTGAATATTTCATTCTGATATTCTTTCTCGCGCTAGGCGCGGTCGTCGCCGGAGGCGCCATCGTTTTCGGCAAGATTCTGGGCTACCGGAGCAAGGATACGAAGAACAAGTTTTCTCCCTACGAATGCGGGATGCAGACCGTGGGGAACGCCCGGATTCAGTTCAAGGTCGGCTACTATCTCTTTGCGCTTCTCTTTCTTGTCTTTGACGTCGAAGCGCTCTTTCTTTTTCCCGTCCTTCTCGAATTCGGGCAGATTGTCGCCGGGAAAACTTCCCTCTCGCCCGTTCTCGTCGCCATCGATCTTGTACTTTTTCTCGCCGTGCTGACATCCGGCCTCGCCTATGCCTGGAAAAAAGGAATTCTCAAATGGGAATAATCAACTACCTGCCTAAAATCCTCGACCCCGTTCCAGGCGGAAAGCTCCTCGTGAACGCCGTCGATTATGCGGTGAACTGGGCCCGCGCCAATTCCCTCTGGCCGCTCACCTACGGAACGAGCTGTTGCGCCATCGAAATGATGTCGAGCTCCATGGCGCGCTACGACATTGCGCGTTTCGGTTCCGAGGTGTTCCGCGATTCCCCCAGACAGGCGGACCTCTTCATTCTCGCGGGGACCATCACCGAGCGGATGGCTCCGGCGGTCCAGATGCTCTGGGAACAGATGCCCGGTCCGAAATATGTCCTCGCGATGGGCGCCTGCACGATTTCCGGCGGACCTTTCTACTACGACAACTATTCCGTCGTACGCGGCGCGGCAAACATCCTCCCGGTCGATGTATTTGTCCCGGGATGTCCTCCGCGACCCGAAGCGCTCTTCCACGGTCTTCTCACCCTGCGCGACAAGATTCTAAAGGAAACGAGCAGACATCCCTGGCACGAAGGCTCCCTCGACAAAAAGGATCTCGGCAACCGCTATGCGGAAGCGAAGAAGGCGTGGGAAGCTCTCGAAAAGATCAAGGACGAGGAACTCGCCGAAGCCCGCGCCAAGTTCAAGGAGGAAAATCCCGACTACAAGTCCGGCTACAAGGCTGTCCGGGTTTCGAAGGAAGTCTTTCCCGAAGTCCCCTACAGCCCGCGCAAGCGGCAGGGCCTTTCGCAAAAGGAACTTTTCCACATCGCACGCGAAAAGTTTCCGGCGATTTCCCTCTACGGCGCGAAGGATTCCTCGGACGAGACGCTCGAAGCCCTTCCGACCGATACGCCGCTCGACATATGCGTATCGAAAGAAGACTACGCTCCGCTCGTCGAATTCCTGAAGAACGATCCGCGGACAGCTCTCGACTTCCTGATAGACGTCACCGCGGTGGATTGGAAGGACCATTTCGACGTTATCGCGCAGCTGATGAGCGCGGATCTCGGACACAAGCTCTTTGTGCGGCTTTCCCTCGCAAAGGACGATTCCGTCCCCGAAGAAAAGCGCGCCACGAGCGTGCTGTCGAAAGCCCCGAGCCTTTCGAAGATTTACCCGGGCGCGAACTGGAAGGAACGCGAAGTCTATGACATGTTCGGGATTTCCTTCGAAGGCCACGACGACATGCGCAGGATTTTCCTTGACGAAGATTTCCCGGGATTTCCGCTCCGCAAGGACTTCACCCATCCGCACATCATCCGGAGGGAAGCATGAATTCAAGCGCGAACACTTTTTCCCCGTTTCTCCTTCCCGGATTCAAGGAAGAATTCCACGATCCGTATAGCGAAGACTTTTACATCAACATGGGGCCGCAGCATCCGAGTACCCACGGGGCGCTACGTCTCCAGATCCGGCTCGATGGAGAATCGGTCATCGAAATCGTCCCCCATTTCGGCTACATCCACCGCGGTCTAGAAAAGCAGGCGGAAAGCCAGAATTACGTCCAATACATCCATCTTTCCGACAGGCAGGACTACCTGACCGCGATACAGAACAATCTGGGAGTCTGCCTTGCGCTCGAAAAGGGAATGGGCATCGGCGTCCCGGAACGCGGCGAATATATCCGCGTGATGATGGCGGAGCTCGGACGAATCGCTTCGCACCTCGTCTTTTACGGCTGCTTTGGCGGCGATCTCGGCGGACAGACGCCGCTCATCTACGGGTTCAAGGAACGCGAGATGATTCACGACATTCTCGACCAGGAGACCGGTTCGCGCCTCACGACCAATTTCTTCAGACCGGGCGGCTCGCGCTTCGACGTGACGGATGCATTTCTTCCGCGGGTGAAGGCGTTTCTCGAACACTTGAAGCCCACGATGGACGACTACGAAAGGCTCCTCTCGACAAACCTCATCGTACTCGAACGTTCCAAGGGAGTAGGCGTTCTTTCCAGGGAAGACGCGATTTCGTTCGGCTGCTCGGGTCCCGTGGCGCGGGCTTCCGGCGTTCGCTACGACGTTCGCAAGAACGATCCCTACGGCATCTACGACACCTTTGACTTCGACGTTCCGGTTCGCTCCGAAGGCGACTGCTACGCGCGTTACCTTGTGCGCATCGAGGAAATCCACCAGTCGATGAAAATCCTCGAACAGTGCATGGCGCGCTTTCCCGAAAGCGGGCCGTATCGCTCCAAGGAAAAGCCCGTGCGCCTCCCCGCCGGCAGCTACTACGCGGCGTCCGAAACGGCAAAGGGTCTCTACGCGACGTATGTCGTCGCGACGGGAGGCGACAAGCCTTACCGCATCCACACGCGCGGTCCGAGCTTTGCGAACCTCGCCGCCCTGAACACCATGGCCAAGGGACAGAAGGTCGCGGATATCGTCACCATCATGGCGACGCTCGACCCGGTCATTCCCGAAATCGATAGGTAAGCGATGACTCCTTCCATTACAAATCCCATCGGCGACTTTATCCGGGCAAACGTTCCCATCCCGGAACTAGCCTACCTCATCAACGCGATTCTCTGCATCTGCGGTGTCTGCGCGGTCGCATTCGGAGCGGCGATAGTCCTAGTCTATATGGAACGCAAGGTCTGCGCCCACATCCAGTGTCGCCTCGGCCCGATGCGTCTCGGCTTCCACGGAAGCATCCAGGTCGTCGCCGACGCCATCAAGCTGATGCTCAAGGAAGTCTATGCGCCGAAAGGGGCGGACAAGCTTCTCTTCTACATGGCCCCGATGATTCTTCTCACGGCTCCCTTCGTGAGCCTCGCCATGATTCCTTTCGGCCCGACCTTGCAAGTCGCGGACGTTTCCGTCGCCGTTCCGCTCATCATCGCGGTGAACGGATTCGGCATTTTGGGGATTCTCATCGGCGGATGGGCTTCGAACAACAAGTATTCCCTTCTGGGGTCGCTGCGGTCCGGTGCGCAGATGATAAGCTACGAAATCTCGTATGCGATGATCCTTCTTCTGGTCGTGATGCTCGCCGGGTCCGCAAGCCTTCGGGAAATCACGCTCAGCCAGGCGGGAACGGTTCTCGACTGGTGGGTTTTCAAGGCTCCGCTCATCGGAATCGTCGCCTTTATCCTATTCCTCGTATGTTCTACCGCCGAACTGAACCGCGCTCCGTTCGACCTTTCGGAAGCGGAACAGGAACTCACCGGAGGCTACCACACGGAATACAACGGAATGGCGTTCGCCATGTTCTATCTCGGCGAATACATCAACCTGGTCACGACATCCTCGCTCGCCACGGTATTTTTCTTCGGCGGCTACCTTCCGCCGTGCATCGGAATCGCTGCCGTTGACGGAATCCTCGACATGGTTCCCGGCGTCATCTGGTTCTTCGCGAAAGTCTTCACGATGATCTGGGTCTATATGGTCATTCGCTGGACACTGGTCCGTCCGCGCATCGACCAGCTGATGGCTCTCGAATGGAAGTTCATGCTGCCGGCGAGCCTTCTCCTCCTCGTTCTCGGAGCGGTCGCGGTCTCTTTCGGGTGGATACTCAAATGAGCGAAAAGAAAATTTCAGCCAAGGACGCTTTCAAGCGTTACTTCAGGACGGTCGCCGGATCGGTCAGCTTTCTCAAGGGCTTTTCCGTCACGGTCAAGTATTTCTTCCAGCCACGGCGCATCGTCACGGAGCAGTATCCGGAAAACCGCAAGACGCTGACGATGTATCCGCGGTTCCGGGGACGTCTCGAAATGATCGAGGACGAAAACGGCGAAAACAACTGTACCGCCTGCGGCATGTGCGAACGCAACTGTCCAAACGGTTCCATCAGCGTTCTTTCGACAAAGAACATCGCCGGGAAAAAGGTCCTCGGAAAGTACATCTATCGGCTGGATTCCTGCACGCAATGCGGGCTCTGCGTCGAAGCGTGCCCGTTCGGAGCCATCCGGATGAACCAGGATTTTGAACTGTCCCGCACGTCGCGCGACGGATTCGAAATGAAACTCAACCAAAAGGAGGGGCGCGCCTGATGAGTCTGATATCCGACGCCCTTTTCAAGGACATCGCCTTTTACGCCGTCGCGCTTCTGATGATCGTCTCGTCCATCGTGACGATTACGGCAAAGAACCTGCTGCGAAGCGCGGTGTTTCTCATTGTCTCGTTTATCGGGACGGCGATTTTCTACCTGATGCTCCACGCGGAATTTCTCGCGATGGCGCAGATCATGGTCTATGCGGGAGGCGTCGTCATCTTCGTCGTCTTTACCGTCCTGCTGACTAGCCATCTGGGCGAGACCGTCTTCAACATCAATCTGCCGAGAAACTTTATCGCCGCGGCGATTTCTTGCGGACTTCTCTTCACCATGGTCCGCTTTCTCTTCAAGGCGGAAGGCATCGGAACTAAAGCGGCTTCCGCGACAGGCGACTACGCCTCTCTCCCCCGTCTCGCCCTGAGGCTTCTATCCACCGACCCGTCGGGATTCATCATCCCGTTCGAACTGGTAAGTTTCGTCCTGCTCGTGACCCTCGTCGCCGCGATAACCATCGCCAGAAAGTTCAAGGGGGAAGAATGACTCTCGAACACTGTCTAGTCCTTTCCTTTGTCCTCTTCGGAATCGGAATCTTCGGCCTCTTGCGGAGACGCCACATCGTCGGGATGCTCCTTTCGATAGAAATCATGCTGAACGCGGCAAACATGAACTTCATCTCGTTTGCCTACTTCAAGGCCGCGGACGCGACTGCCGGCTCGATATTCGGCCTATTCGTCATCGCGATTACCGCCTGCGAAATGGCGATAGCTCTCGCTATCGTGGTGAGCATGTTCCGCCGTCACCACAGCCTCGACATCAACCAGCTGAGGGATATCCATGAATGAGTTTCTAACTTCCCATAGCTACTGGATCCTGGTCCTTCCGTTCCTGAGCTTTCTCGTGAACGGGCTTTTCCTCTGCAGGAACCACCGAAAAGCGGCCGGAGCCCTTTCGGTCTCGCTTGCCGGACTCTCGATGCTCTACGCGGTCGCCCTGGTCGTCTCGTACTTCCTTTCCGCGGCCCCGGAAAAGATCGTCGCCTGGAAATTTCCGTTTCTCGCCTTTTCGGACAGACTGACCGCCGAAGCGGCATTCCTTCTCGACCCGCTTTCCGCGATGATGATCCTTGTCATCGCCGTGATTTCGTTCTTCGTGAACATCTACAGCCTGGGATACATGCGGGAAGACCGCGCCGAAGGAAGGTTCTTTTCGCTGCTTTCCTTCTTCACGTTCTCGATGCTCGGGCTTGTCGTCGCCACGGGGCTTTTCCAGATGTATTTCTTCTGGGAACTCGTGGGCATCGCGAGCTATCTCCTCATCGGATTCTGGTATGAACGTCCCAAGGCGGTCGCCGCGTCCAAGATGGCGTTCATCGTCACGCGCTTTGCCGACAGCTTCTTTCTACTCGGCATCGTCGTCATCGCCATCGTCGCCGGAACGTTCGACTTCGGCACACTGAACGCGATAAATCCGCAAATGGCAAGCGGTACGGTGTCTCTCGGTTTCTGGGATGTCAGGATTTCGGATGCGCTTGTCCTCGGTTCCGTTCTGATGTTTATCGGAGGCTGGGGAAAGAGCGCCATGTTTCCGCTTCACATCTGGCTTCCGAACGCAATGGAAGGCCCCACTCCCGTTTCGTCGATCATCCACAGCGCGACGATGGTTGTCGCGGGAGTCTATCTGGTGGCAAGGCTCTTTCCCTTCTTTGCGGCCTGTGACGGCACGCTCGAAATCGTCGGATTCGTCGGAGCCTTTACCGCGCTGTTTGCCGCAGTCATCGCCTGCACACAAAAGGACATCAAGCGGATTCTCGCCTATTCGACGCTCTCCCAGCTTGGCTACATGATGTTCGGGCTCGGCGTCTCGGCGACCGCGGCGGCTTCGTTCCATGTCTTCAACCATGCGTTTTTCAAGTGCATGCTATTCCTTGTCGCTGGCTCCCTGATCCACCAGGTTTCGACAAACGACCTGGACCGGATGGGAGGTCTCCGCAAGAAGATGCCGTGGACCTACTTCGCGGCGCTCGTCGCGTGCCTTTCCATTTCGGGGATTCCCCCGTTCTCCGGATTTTTCTCCAAGGACGAAATTCTTTCCGGGGCGCTCCAGAACGGTCATCCGGCGATTTTCGCCGTGGGTCTTTTCACAAGCGCGCTAACCGCCTTCTACATGTTCAGGCTTTTCTTCCTCGCGTTCCACGGAAGCCCGAGAAGCGAAGCTGTCAAGGCCGGGCATGTTCACGAAGATCTCGCAATGACGCTTCCCATCGTGTGCCTCGCCATTCCGTCTATCGCGAGCGGATTTCTCTGCAAGGGAATGTTCGAAAAGTTCCTCGGGACGGAAACGGTTTCACAGGTCGGGACGACAGGTTCCTGCATTCCGTTCATCGCTTCCGCGGCGGGAATCCTGGGAATCGCCATCGCCTGGATTTTCTACGCAAGCCCCAAGGCGAACGTTTCCCGCGCACTTGACGCGACAAACCGCGGACCGATCTACCGCACGGTTTACAACAAGTTCTATTTCGACGAAGGCTATTACGCGTTCGTCCGACAGTTCGTCTTTGGCGGCATCGCGAAAACCGCCCGGGCGTTCGAGGATTTCGTCATCGGGAAAATCGTCACCGGGACAACCCGGCTTGTCAAGTTCGGCGGAACGCTTGTCCGGGAACTCGAAACGGGAAACCTTTTCATCTACATCGGGACATTTGTCGTCGGCGTCATTCTGTGGCGCTATCTCGGCGGGCTTCCCGTCTAAGGGCATCGTATGGTCAGCACGATTCTTTTCAACCTCATCTGGATAATTCCGCTCGTCACCGTCCTTGTCTGCGTTCCGATTCCTCGCACACACATCAAGGCCATCAAGCGAATTCATCTCGCCTCCGCAGGGATAGCTCTCGCCATCGCGTCGGGACTTGTCGCCTATACATACAGAATCACGATGCCGCTCGGAATTCCGACAGGAAACAAGCCTTTCGTCCAATATCTGACGGACCTTGAATGGCTCCCCGCAATCCATGCGCACTATATCGTGGGAACGGACGCCCTGGGAATCCTGCTAGTCTTCCTGACCGCGGTAATCGTCTTCACGGGAATGCTCGCCAGCTGGAAAATCGACAATCGGCAGAAGGAATTTTTCGCCCTGATGCAGATTCTAGGCACCGCGGTCTATGGCGTTTTCATGAGCCTAGATCTTGTCCTCTTCTTCCTTTTCTACGAGATGGAAGCGCTCTGCATGTATCTGATGATCGCGGGCTGGGGAACGGGCAAGAAGGATTACGGAGGAAAGAAGCTCACCCTCACGCTCGCCCTCGGAAGCGCCATGGTTCTCGCGACGCTTTTCGGAATCTTTGTCGAAAGCGGGGCTTCGACATGGAACATTCTGGAACTCGCCGACGTGCGGCTTCCGATGAATTTCCAGATGTGGGCATTCCCCCTGCTATTCATGGGTTTCGCCGTTTCCGGTTCGCTCTTCCCCTTCCATTTCTGGTCGCCCGACGGCCACTCTTCCGCTCCGACGGCCGTTTCGATGCTTGCCGCGGGCGTCATGATGAAGATGGGACCTTTCGCCTGTCTCCGGGTCGCCATATACCTTATGCCCGAAGCGGCCCGCTTCTACCTGCCATATATCGCCTACCTCGTGATTTTCAATGTCGCCGTCGCCTGCTTCATCGCCATTCGTCATCGGGATCTCAAGTACATTACGGCCTACAGCTCGATTTCTCACCTTGGACTGATTTTTCTCGGACTCGCCGCGGCGACGCCTCTCGCCTTCCGCGGAGCGGCCCTCCAGATGCTTTCCCACGGATTTCTCACCGGGCTTTTCTTTGCGAGCATCGGAATGATCTACAGCCGGACCCATACGCGGAACATCGACGAAATGGGTGGCCTCATGCGGGTGATGCCCTTCCTCGGGGTGGCTTTCACCATCGCGGGATTCGCCGGGCTAGGGCTTCCGGGACTTTCGGGATTTGTCGCCGAATCGACGATTTTCATCGGCAGCTTCCAGAGCCCGATTCCTCACGTCCGGATTGTCACCATCCTGGGGATCCTTTCCATCACCGTTACGGCGGTCTATATTTTGCAGACCGCGAACCGGATGCTTTCGGGCCCAATCCGCGAACAAAGGTTCAAGGCGCTCTCCGATGCGGATCTCCCGGAAAAAATCGCCCTCGTCACCATCCTGGTCTGCCTTTTTGGAGTGGGACTCTTCCCCGGCTGGATTTCGGACTTCCTCGATACGGCTATCGCTCCCATCTACGCAAACTTTATGAGGTAAGAAGATGTCTCAATTGATTCTGCCGGACATTCTGCTTCTGCTCTTTCCCTTCGCGCTCATCCTCCTGCGCCAGTTTTTCCCGAACCGGAAGGAATTGCCTTTTCGAGCGTCCGTCGCCTTCTTTGTCGCGCTATTCGTCCTTCTGAACGCGCTTCTCGTCGGCAATACGCAAACCTATCTTTCCAACTGGAAAATCGACAGTTTCGGCATCCTAATGCGCGAAGTCCTCGTTCTCGGAACCATTCTCGCGCTCTTCTTCGCCAAGGACTACTTTGACCACCCGGCAGACGGGAAGCCGGAACTCCACCAGTTCTCCGAATTCGCCGCGGTTCTTGCCGCCGCCACGTTCGGAGGCTTTACGGTCATCTCGGCAAACGAACTCCTCACGCTCTTTCTCGGGCTCGAACTCGCCACGCTTCCGATGTATGCGCTTACCGCCTGGAACAAGCGCGATCCCCAAGGTTCCGAAGCCGGGACGAAATACATCCTGATGGGGAGCGTCGCCTCGGCGTTCGAGCTTTTCGGCATCAGCTATCTATACGGCTTTTCGGGAAGCCTGCGCTTTGACGTCATCGCGGACGCCGTGATTTCAAGCCCGGTCGATCCGCTGCTCTGGATTTCCGTTCTGTTCCTCTTTTGCGGTATCGGCTTCAAGCTCACGCTCTTTCCTTTCCACACGTGGGCGCCCGATGTCTATGAAGGCGCGCCGACTCCGGTCACGGCAGTTCTCGCCGTCACGAGCAAGACCGTCGCAATCGCCTTTCTCGCGGTGCTCGTCTATGGGCCGCTCGCCGGAATTCACGACAGGCTGATTCCGTTCCTTTCGCTTCTCGCCGGCGTGACGATCCTTTCGGGAAACCTCGGAGCGTTAAGGCAATCGCGCTTGCGCCGCTTCATGGCCTACAGTTCCATTTCCCAGGCGGGCTACATCCTCGTCGCCCTGGTCGGATCCGCGGAAAGCGCAAGGACTGCCATTCTCTTCTATCTTCTGCTCTACGCGTTTTCCAATTACCTCGCCTTCTTCGTCTTTGGCATCGTCGGGGAACATCGGACGGAAAGCTTCGATTCCCTCGCGGGACTTTCGAAGGAATCCCCGAGCCTTGCGGTCGCCCTCGCGGTCGCCGCCTTCAGCCTCGCCGGAATTCCGCCGCTAGCCGGTTTCATGGGAAAGTTTTTCCTCTTCGAAAGCGCGGCCACGTCGAAGGCATATTTCCTTGTCGCGTTCGCCTGCATCAACAACGTCATCGCGCTCTACTACTACCTGCAGCTAGTCAAGAGCGCCTGGGTCCTGCCGAAAGATCCGGCTGCGCATCCGCTGAACGTCCGTCCGCGGCAAAAGTATTGCGTCATCGCGCTCACGGTCTGCGTCATTCTCGCGGGCGTCTGTCCTTTCGTCAGCTCGAACATCGCAAGGATTCTTTCCCTTTGACCCTTTCCGCCCGGGATTTTCGATTCCGGGCAAAATTTTTGTATCTTAGATGCCGATGAAGATTTTCCGCGGACTTCTATCGCTTTTCGCCGTAGCGTTTCTTCTTGCCTGTTCCGATACTTCGAACGGCGACGACTATCGCTTTGAACGCGCCGTCCAGGATCTTTCCATTCTCCGCGGTTGCGCTTCCAGGGACGACACGACGTCTTCCTGCTACCGGATGCGCTGGCGCATTCCCATCGAAACGAAGAACCTTCTCCGCTTTCATGTCTGGATAGACACGCTCGTCGTCGGCGATTCCACGAAGAAAGTGCCAAGCGGCGCGACGGAAAAGTCCATCAAGATTCCCTTCGAAAATCCGGAAGTTCTCTACGACACGCTCGACCTGACCGAACATGTCGCCGAATACCTCCAAAGGGACAGCCTCGCCATCGCCATCTGGAGCGAATACGGAGACGGTGACGAATCGGGAGACGTACAGCACATCTACGTCCACTTCGGAGACGACATTTCGCCCGCGCTTGTCACGATAACCGATTCCTCTTGGACAACGGGAGTGGCCATCGACTGGGCGCGACCCACCGACCAATACGACTACTACGCCCCCGAAAGCCTCTCCGGAAAAATAGCGGGCTACAATATCCTTCTCTGGGCCGAGGATTCCAGCCAGGACATCCGGAACGCCAAGGTCAAGATTCTCCACGACGGCAATACGGATTCGACAGGCAAGGACTTCTGGCTCAGGCACCACCGCTTCCGCTACACGAGCGACTCGCTCTGGATAGACACGACATCCTCGCGCGACAGGAACTACCTGAGAATCGCGGTCATCGACGGAAAGGGCTTCGACTTTTCTTCGGACAGCGCAAACCGTTACCGCATGATTGTGGAAGGGCTTTACCCGGAAAGCAACTACACGATAGGAATCATCGCGTGGGATTCGGCGGGAAACGTCTCCGGGACAGGCTCCGTGGAAACGAACCAGCTCTTCATGACGACGGACCGGATAGCGCCGCTCATGGGAAGCGCGCTCTGGGCAAGACCCGACACGGCGGATCCGGCAATGGTCTCCCTCGATTCGAACCGAGTCTTCATCTACTGGCCGCGCAGCGTGGATCCGCTTTCCGATTCGAGCGGCATCACGGCGGACTCGGTCATCCACATTCCGGGCAACTGCTTCGAAGGATTTTGCTACCGAAACGTCAAGAGCTACGACGTGGAAACCTGGAACGGAAGTTCCTGGGAAAAGGCGACAGGAGCCGGAGGCGCTTCGGAAGAAAGGTACCGGACATCCTACAGAAAGGACGGCGATTCGATGGTTGTTTCCGCGACCGGCGGATTTGTCGTCGATACGATCCGCTGGATTGTTCCCGGCGACACGCTCATCCTGAGGATTCGCGCCATCGACTCGTCGGGATACTATTCGAAGGCCCTGGTCGATACGCTGGCAGTCTCGAAAGGACCGGAAGCGGATCTCGACTGTCCCGAAGGATTCGTCCCTGTCCGCACAAACGATTCGACGCGCTTCTGCATCGAAAGATTCGAGCATATGAACGAAGACTCGTCCTTTGCGCATAACGTTCTCTACAGCGAAGCGGTCGCCGCCTGCGAAGCCATCTCCGCATCGGGATTTCAAGTTTCGCTCTGCAAGTCGCAAGACTGGAAAGCGGCATGCCTCGCCCAGGGAAGATCCTCTTACGGGGTCATCGAGGAATCCGACTTTTCCGCGGCGGAATTTCTCTACAGGAACTGCGGCGTCGGAACGGACGACTCCACTTCGGCTACGGACATTTCCAGACGCGACAAGCTCTGCGCAAGCCCGGACGGCATCCGAAACCTTTCCGGCGGATTCCAGGAATGGGTCACGGGACCGGACACCCTTCTGCAGCTCCTCCGCGGATCGAGCTATGTCTATTACACGGGCGAATCCCGCGAATCGCTATCCAAGTGCACCACTTACTTTATCCCGAACCGCACGCGGGTAGCCTACACGCAAGATACGGTCTATCTCTACCGCGAAGGTTCCAAGGTCGATACGAGCCTCGCAAAGGACACGTCTCGCACCCTCTACAGAATTCTGACGGTCAAGGATTTCAAGGATTCCATCCAGTTTTTCAAGGTATCTTCTCCGTCTGGCGATTCGCTTGGAGAAGACTACGCTCCCCTTTCCGAATACAGGAAGGGCGGAGAGTCCTGGCTCAAGTCCCTCGCCGGAAATCTGGACTACGAACCGAGCCGCGTCGAAGCCGTCTTCCTTACAGGGGGAACAACCTCCTACCGCGGCGCGGCAGCGTTCTACACCGACCCGTCCATTTCGTTCCGCTGTTGCGCGTACCCGCTTTAGGCGAAACGATCGTCTAGAGCGGAATGCGGAGAGTCAAATTTTCCTAACCAAAGGTCACCTCTAAAAATTCAATTTTCAAAAATTTGGTTGCGACGCTTCGCGCTGGTTCGTCATTCAAAGAGGCAAATACATCCAGTATTCGCCACTTTTCATTCCTGCCTTCGCTTGGTCTCATTCAAATTTTCTTAACCAAAGCAATTTTTAGAGGTGACCTAAACAAATGCGCCCTTGTTTTCTGTAAACAATTTTAGATATATTTATTTCCATCATGCTAAAACCCTTTAACGCAGAAAACATCGAAATCGCTTTTGATTCTATCGACAAGTCCACTTTCATCGACGAGCTGGTCGATTCCGTGTCCCGTCTCAAGGTATATTCGACCGTTTTAAAGCGATCGATTGCCAGGGAATCTTGCATGGCGTCAATGTACATAAAGGAAAGCCTGCATTCAAGCCGGATGGAAGGTACGCACACTTCTCTAGAAAGTTCTCTAGAAAAGACAACACTCGAAGACAACTCGGACAAGGATGTCAACGAAGTCCGTAACTATTCCGCAGCCACGCGATACGGGCGCGATTACCTGATGCGCACGGAAGCGTTTACCGAAGAAATGCTCCAGGAAATGCACAGAATTCTTCTAGGCGGCAATGTCCACCGGACGACGGATTCCATCGGATGCTACAGGCACGAGCAAAACTTCATACAAAACGAGAATTCCAGGGAAATCACCTTTGTGCCACCGGAAGCAAGATGCGTGAAGCCTCTTATGGACAATCTGGTTTCCTTCATGAACAAGCCGACATCCGGCGAGCGAAATCTGGTAAACGCGGCGGTTATCCATGCGCAGTTCGAAACGATCCATCCCTTTGCAGACGGCAACGGTCGTCTAGGCCGCATGCTGATTCCTCTGTTTCTCTTCAAGACGCAGGAAATCGAAATGCCATGGCTATTCTTGAGCGAAGCGATCGAAAAGGAAAAATTCCGCTACTACAAGATGCTGAACGACATCCGGACGAACGGAGCCTGGAACGAATGGATCCGGTTCTTTCTGGGAATCGTGGATAGACAGTGCGTCAAGTACGAGGGCAACGTCCAAAAGATCGAGGAGCTTTACGAGTCCAGCCTGAAAAAGGTTTCGACGATATCCTCTTCGCGCCTGCTGAGGCAGGTTTTCAGCTGCTTTTTCAAGAATCCGATTCTGAACAGCCGCACCATCGAACGGGAAACGGGGCTTTCCAATACCACGGTCAACCGCCTCCTAGACAGGCTGACGGCGAGCAATATCGTATTCGCCGACAACAGAAAGCGCGGGAACCTGTATTATTTTTACGACCTGATCGAGCTGCTGTAGGTCACCTAAGGTCTCCTCTAGCGATTCCCGGGAAAAGCGAAAAGCGGCTTCGCGCGCGAAACCGCTTTCTGGACCAAGGCTTCGAGATTACTTTTTCTGGAGTTCTTCCCTGTACCTTGCCGCGGCTTCGTTCATGCGCTTCTGCATGTCGGCGCTTTCGGCGCGGAGCATGAATTCCTTGTTTTCCTCGGCGGCCCTTTTCAGCGATTCCGCCAGCTTCGCCGGGTCCATCGCGACAAGGACGTAAATCTTGTATTGACCGCTTTCGGCGTTATACTGCGTAATCGTGCGGAGGACGTTCGCCCCGACCAGTTCCTGCTCCGTGTATTCGTTCGCCTTTTCTTCCCAGATCTTGAGCGCCTTTCCATCGACGTTCTTGCCGTATTGTTCCTTGTAGCGGTTCACCTGGGTTTTTGTCGCCACGGCGAGAGCCGCACGGGCCTCGTCCGCCGCCTGGGTTCTCGCGACCATCTCGTCGTTCGAAACGGCCATTCCGATGGATGCGGCTATGTCCTTTTCGGACAGTTCCGCCTTGTATTTTTCGAGCTGCGTCGCCGGAGTTTCCACCGTCTGGAATCCGCCGTCGGAAGCCTTCTGCGCGGAACTTGCGCAGCCGGTGAATCCCATGGCGCAAAGGAGCGCCCCCACGACAAACATTTTACGGTTCATAATGACTTCCTTTGACCCGACAGGGTCTTTTCGATAATGACAATATACATAAATGTGGAGTGTTGAGTGTTCGCTAAGCGTTCTGCAAAGCTTTGCACGATAAACAGTCATCCTGGAGGGAGCATGGCGACCGACCTGTCTGTCGCCAGGCAGGTAGGATCCATTTCAAAAGAAATGCTCGGAATGGATTCTATCAGGGCCTTTGGCCCTTCCAGAATGACAGAGAATAGAAGCGGACCGCTTGGCGACTCTAAGCTCCAAGTTCTCTCGACTAAGCTCTGATTATCTAACTTTAATCGCATGAGCCAAAAAGATTTAAGCGACTATACCCGTTACCAAGAACTTCAGAAACAGCTCAAGGCGGCAAGCGAATCCTACTACAGGGAAGGCTTCTCGCCGATGAGCGATCAGGACTTCGACTTTGGCGTGAAGGAGCTCGAAGCGCTCGAAAGTGCCCACCCGGAATGGCGGAAGGCGAGTTCGGTCACCCAGGAAATCGGAAACGACCAGCTCAACGGCTTCGCCAAGGTGGAGCACCGGATTCCGATGCTCTCCATTTCGAACGCCTACTCGAAGGAAGAGGTCGAAGACTTTATCCGACAGGCGACGGAACGCGTCCCAGGCGCCAAGGAATGGGTCTGCGAGCGAAAGATAGACGGCATCAGCATGTCGCTCACCTACGAAAACGGGATTCTCGTAAAGGCCGCTACGCGGGGAAACGGTTCTGTCGGTGACGACGTGACGGCAAACGTGAAGACGATCGACGATGTTCCTCATAAACTAACCGGCGCACCTTCTGGATTTCTCGAGGTTCGCGGCGAAGTCTATATGGAATTCAGGACTTTCGAACTCTTGAACGACGAACTCGAAGAACGCGGCATCCAGGGATTCCAGAATCCGCGGAACACGGCATCGGGAACGCTCAAGCTCAAGGACCCGAAGGAATGCGCCAAGCGAAATCTGCGATTTTTCGCCTACCATATTCCCGAGGACATCGGAAACAGGAAGCATTCCGAAAACCTGGCAACGCTCAAGTATTACGGTTTTCACACAAACGAATACTGGATAGCCCACAGCGCCGAGGAAATCATGAAGATTTCCGACCAGATTCTCGCCGGACGCGACTCGCTCCCCTACCCCATCGACGGCATGGTCATCAAGCAGAACGATCTGGAACTCCAGCGCGAACTGGGCACGACCGCCAAAAGCCCGCGCTGGGCGCTTGCCTACAAGTTCAAGGCGGAACGCGCCTATGCGAAGGTTCTTTCCATCGATTTCCAGGTCGGGCGGACAGGGCGCATCACGCCCGTAGCGAATCTTGAACCGGTGCGTCTCGCCGGAACGACCGTCAAGCGGGCGACGCTGCACAACTTCGACGAAATCGAACGGCTGGGCATACGCGTTGGCGATACGGTCGGCGTCGAAAAGGGCGGAGAAATCATCCCGAAGATAATCGAAGTCGATCTCTCGAAACGTCCCGAAGGAACGCTCCCTGTAGAAGCGCCGAAACTTTGCCCCGTATGCGGAACGCCGCTCGTGAAAAACGAAGGACAGGTCGATCTGCGATGCGAAAACCTTCACTGCAAGGCCAGCGTCCAGAGACTCTTCGAACATTTCGTTTCCCGCGAAGCGATGAACATCGAAAACCTAGGTCCCTCACTCATCGCGGAACTCCTCGATGCGCACAGGATAGGAAACCTTTCTGACCTCTACCGCTTAAAGCAGGAAGATCTCGAAAGCCTTGACCGCGTTGGCAAAAAAAGCGCAACGAACGTCCTTTCGGCTATCGAAAAGAGCAAGGGGAGAAGTCTCGAAAACTTTCTCTTCGCCATCGGCATCCGATTCGTCGGACGCACCAAGGCGCGCATTCTCGCAAGGCATTTCGGAACGCTCGAAAGGCTCGAGAACGCCACCGTCGAAGAACTTGCCGAAATCCCGGATATCGGCGAACGAATCGCCCAGAGCGTCTATGACTTTTTCCGCAACGAATCCTATCGCGACGAAGTCAAACGGCTTGTCGATGCAGGTCTCCCGACGGAATTCAAGGGAGAGGTCAAGGATCGTTTTCTGGGACAGACGGTCGTTCTCACGGGTACGCTCCCCACGCTCGATCGGAGTTCCGCGCAAAAGCTCATCGAGGACAACGGCGGAAAGGTTTCGAGTTCGGTGAGCAAGAAGACGTCCTGGGTACTTGTCGGCGAAGCGGCCGGTTCAAAGCTCGAAAAGGCAAGAAAGCTCGGCATCGAAATTCACGACGAAGCCTGGCTTCTTCGCGAATTATCTAATTTGGAATCGGAGTGATTTTCCCGTTTCTTCCGAAAAAAGCCAAAATTCCTTATT
>CAVKYI010000034.1:0-20198 GCA_963660435.1 Sodaliphilus sp. | reverse complement strand
CGCTTGGTCTCATTCAAATTTTCTTAACCAAAGCAATTTTTAGAGGTGACCTAAAATTTTTTTAGAGAGTAAATCGGTAAAATCTTGTTGAACTGACAAATGTTACTCAAGGGTGAGTATCGTACATTTTTGTGCCTTCTTGTTTTTAAATGAATCCCGTGCTAAATTAGCGCTATCTTTTGGAGAGTAACTCTAAAAAAGATACAACACTTAACAAAGGAAGTCCATATGACAAAGACAACTTCAACCATTCTTTCGGCAGCGATCTCCAAGTTGGGAAATTTCACGTCCTATGATTACGGCCCCTTCAAATTGCATGTGTATGATTCGGGCGATGTGATGAGCGATGCAAGCTATATCGTGGAAGGCGAGAAAGAGCTTGTACTTTTGGAAGTGCCGCTGTTCAAGGAAAATGCAAGGGAGTTTGATTCCTATGTTTCAAAAATCGGTAAGCCGGTCGTCGCAGTGATTGCGGACTATCACGAAGGTTCCAAATTGGAGGCGAAACTTTATGTTCCGGAAGGAATGAAGGCGTTCCTTGTCGGTCCCGTCTATGGCGGGATGATTGCCGGTTTCCAGAAACAGTGGGGCGATAGAATGGTGACTCTTCCGGACGTGGATTCCGCGACGGAAATTTCATTCGGGAAAACTGTTTCGCTGGCTGGCGTTGATTTTCGGTTTGAAAAGGGCGCTTCGAGCGATTTTCCGGCGGCAAGCATTCTTATTGGCGGAAAGGTATATATGACGCATTGGACACCTTCCAAATCCCATCCTTCGGCGTTGCAGATTTCAAGCCTCGCTGCAATCGATGCGGAAGTAGTCGCGGCAAAAGCCTCGATCGCTTCTGGGGCGGAGCTCTTTGTTGGTGGACACGGCGGGGCGGCTACCAAGGATGCCGTGGAGTTCAAGATTTCCTATCTGGAAAATTTGAAACGGTTTGCTTCGCAGTCGAAAGATGCTGAAAGCCTTGCGGATGCATTGAAAAAAGCATATCCGAATCTCGCTGGAGAATCCAATGTGGATGGGCTCGCCAAAGCGTTGGTTCGTTAATGCGTGAACGACGTCATTCTGGAGAGGCGAAAGCCTCGACCTGTCTGCCGACAGGCAGGCCCGCCTGCTGCGGGCAGGGAGAATCCATTCCGCAGTTCAGAGCTTAGTTAGGAGATCTTGGAACTTAGAGTTGCAAAGCGGTCCGCTTTACTTTTAAGCCTAGATGTATGCGATTCTAGAATCTAAGCTCTAAGTTCTGACTTCCCTCCAGGATGACCGCTTGAAGAAAGGTTCGCTCAGATACAACCCTCAACTCTCAACACTCCACATTCTACTCTCAACTAATAACTAACCACTATCCACTAATTCCTGAATCCCCCTCTTCCTGTATCCCACGTTCCATCGAACAACCGATTCCTGACGCCTGATTTCTCTCAACTTTCTATATTGTGTCCATGAAAAAGTCAATGCTGTTGATTCTTTGCGCGGCGGTGTTTGCGCTTGCCGCATCCCCGAAAGTTTCCAAGTCCTGTTCCAAGGCGAACGGGGAAAAGGCCTGCGCGGAATCCTTGGTGGAACTTGCGGAACGGGGAAAGTCGGGCGACACGCTTTCGATCGAGCTGTATGGAAAAACGCTCGAAGCGATAAAAAGGAACAAGAAGTTCATGAAGCCCGTGATGGTCAAGGTCGATACGCTTTTGTGGGAACCTTGCAAGAAGAAGGAAGCCGCGGCGTGCCTCGAGGCTTGCACGGCTCGGACCGATTCCGCTTTTCTTCGACCGGACGCTCCGGATTCAAGCGCCTGTGCGGAAAAGCCCCAGAAGCTCGTGGCGAAAAAGGTCAGCGTTCCGACGCCCTCGGCAATGCAGCTTCTTGTGGATTCGCTTTCCCGGGAAGCTTTCTGGAATTCTTCGTTCGAGCTCGCGCTCCGCTGGAGGCTTGCCATAAACGATACGAACCTTGTCCGTCTCGACTCGGCGGCGGCGGAAATCTTGAACGCGGATCCGGCGGATTTCGCGCTTGCCAAGAAGAAGTTCTACTACTGCAACGCCTTTGGGGATACGCTCAACGCCCTGCTGGATTCCCTGAACGCTCCGGTGCGCTGCCCGGTCATCGGAAGCGTCACCGATCCGCGGGACGGTCGCGTCTATCGCGTGGAACGCTTTGGCGAAAGAATCTGGATGATAGACAATCTCGCCTTCGACATCCCGGATTCTTCGGCGTGCTACGACGGCGATTCGCTGAACTGCGAAAAGTATGGAAGACTTTATCCGTTCGAACAGGCGAAACAGGCTTGCCCGGAAGGTTTCCGGACGGCGACGGACGAGGACTTTGACGCTCTTTCCGCAAGAGACGTTGCCGATTTCGCGGTCACGGTCGCTTTTGGCGGCTACTTCAACCAGAACGGGATTTGCGCACTGGCGGGCGAAGGAACATACTTCTGGACCGCTTCCGAGGAAGACGCTTCGCGCGGATTCGTACGGAACCTCTTTGCGGATGCGAACACTCTGGAAAAGGCGTCTGTCGATAAGAAGTTCGGGCTTTCCGTCCGCTGCGTGCAGGAATAGGCCTTTACGATGAATTTTCGTCCGACATGCGACCTCGAAACGTGGAAGGCGCGCCTTTCGCTTTCCGAAAAGGTTCGAAATTTTTTTAAGGCTCGTGGCGTTCTGGAAGTGGAAACGCCCGTGCTTTCCCGCGCGAGCGGAACGGACGCTCACTTGGACTATTTCGAGACGTTGGGAAAGCCTACCCGCTATCTGATGACAAGTCCCGAGTTTCACCTGAAGCGGCTTCTCGCGGCGGGTTTCGGCGACATCTTTGAAATCGCCCATGCCTTTCGCGTCGATGAAGTCGGCAAGAAGCACAATTCGGAATTTGAACTGGTGGAATGGTACCGCGTCGGGATGCCTTTTGAATCCTTGATGGAAGAAGTCGAGGATCTTGCCGCGGAAATTCTCGGAAAGCCGGTGAAGGCGGAGCGTCTCCGTTTTCGCGATGCGTACTTGCGGTATGCGGGCGTGGATCCTTTTACGGCAAGCGCGGAGGAGTTTCGGTGCGCCTTGAAAAGTAACGAAGTCCCGGACGTGGAAGGTTCCGATTCGTTTGCGCGCGAAGACTGGTGGGACTATCTGATGGTAACGCTCGTGGAGCCGCACCTTGGAAAGGACACCCCTCAATTTTTGATGGACTATCCCGAAAGTTGCGCGGCTCTTGCGGAAACTTATACCAATTCCGCGGGAGGCAGGGTGGCGAAACGTTTTGAACTCTATATCGAGAACATGGAGCTTTGCAACGGCTACGAGGAGCTGACGGACCCGGCAGAACAGCGGCGGCGGTTCGAAGCGGACATCGCATGGCGCATGGCGCACGGAAAGCCCGTCCCGGCGATAGACGAACGCTTCCTTTCCGCGTTGGAACATGGAATGCCGAAGGCTTCCGGCGTGGCGATGGGACTTGACAGGCTCTATATGCTCGCCTTGGGAAAGAAGAAAATCGAAGACGTCGTTCTGTTTATGGACGACAATTCCTGAGCGATTCGCCTAGCAGCCTGTCGAGCTTCTTTCGGGCCTTGGCGGAATCTAGCGGCCCGACTTTTCGAAGGGCGATGTTTCCCGAACTGTCGATGAGGAAGTGAGAAGGAATCGCCCGCGGGTGCCCGAACTTTTTCATCAGGGCGAAATCCCAGTGGATGACCGGGTAGGGAATTTCCCTTTCCTTGACGAAAGAGCGCATGGTTTCTTCCGAATCGTCTTCGTTTACGCCGAGAAAATGTACGCCGCAGGGCGCATATTCCCTGTATAGCGATTTCAGAAGGGGAATCTCCTCGTTGCAGTATCCGCACCACGAAGCGTGGAAAACGAACAGGTGGATTCCTTCGTAGCCTTCGATCCTTTCGGGAATGCGGTCGTAGGCGGCGTCGCTGCACGATGTGGCGTTAAGGCACCACAGGGAAAAAAAAGTCAGCGCGATTCTTGAAAATAGGTTCATGGAAACATCAATTTAGTTATATTCAAAACATGGCATACAATATCCAAGAACTTTTGGCCGAAATGGTGAAGCGTGGCGCTTCGGACTTGCATCTTACCGCGGGAATCCCCCCGATGCTCCGCTTGGCGGGAAAGCTCGCGCCGATGGGAACGGAAAAGCTTTCTCCGGAAGAGACGATGCGCATGACTTACAGCCTGATGAACGATCTGCAGAAAAAGTCTTTCGAACAGAACAAGGAATGCGATTTCTCGTTCGGAATCGCAAATCTTGCGCGCTTTCGCGCGAACGCCTACTTGCAGCGCGGCTGTGTCGCCTTGGCGCTTCGAATCATCCCGCTCAGGATCAAGACTTTCAAGGAGCTGGATCTTCCGCCCATCATCGCGGAATTTACGACGCGTCCGTCCGGGCTTGTGCTCGTGACGGGGTCGACGGGTTCCGGCAAATCGACGACGCTTGCCGCGATGATAGACAAGATAAACAAGGAGCGCCACGAGCATATCCTGACGATCGAAGACCCGATCGAATTCTTGCACAGGCACCAGAACTGCATGGTGAACCAGCGCGAAGTAGGAAACGACACGAAGAGCTTTTCCCAGGCGCTCAAGATGGCCTTGCGGCAGGACCCGGACATTGTCCTTATCGGCGAAATGCGCGATCTCGAAACGATCCGCGCCGCTCTGACGATTGCGGAAACGGGGCACTTGACGCTGGCGACTCTACATACCAATTCCGCCGTCCAGACCATCAACCGTATCGTGGATGCCTTCCCGCAGGGCGAGCAGCAGACAGTCCGGACTCAGCTGTCGTTCGTTCTCCAGGGCGTTGTGTGCCAGATGCTTCTGCCGAAGATCGGCGGCGGACGCGTGATGTGCTACGAGGTGATGAACGTTACTCCGGCGATTCGGGCGCTTATCCGCGACAACAAAACGCACCAGATTGGATCGATGATTGAAATCGGGCAGAAGTTTGGAATGAACACGATGAACATGCGCCTCGCGGAACTTGTCCGTCAAGGCAAGCTGGATCGTTTCGAAGCCGTGGCGAAGTCTCCGGATCCGTCGCAGCTCGAAAAGGATCTCGAAAAGATTGGAGCGTAGCCGATGCCCGTTTTTCTCTACAAGGCTCAGAATACCCAAGGGAACCAGTTCGACGGCGAAATCGAGGCGAAGTCGAAGCAGGAAGCGGAATCGCTCCTTCGCCGCAAGCATCTGGTCGTAAACAGCATCAAGCGCAAGCCGATAGAAATCAAGATCCAAATCGGCTCGGGCATCAAGTCGAAGGACGTTTCCCGCTTTACGCGAATGTTCAGCTCGATGACCTCGGCGGGACTTCCGATGCTCCAGTGTCTAAACATTCTGGAAGAGCAGATGGAAAATCCCGCGATGAAGTCGGTGGTCCACAAGCTCACGATGTCGATCAGTGGCGGTTCGAGCCTTGCCGATGCGCTGGCTCAGCACCCGAAGGTTTTCGACAAGCTGTATTGCAACATGGTCGCGGCGGGCGAAGCGGGCGGTATTCTCGACGGAATCCTCTTGCGCCTCGCGGACTACCAGGAAGCGAACGAGCGTCTTGTCCGCAAGGTGAAAAAGGCCTTGACGTATCCGGTGATGGTCGCTATCGTGGCGGTAATTGTCGTGATTCTCATGCTTTCGTTTGTCGTACCGACCTTTGCCCAGACTTTTATGGAGGCGGGCGGTGAACTTCCGTGGCCGACGCAGGTCGTGATGAATCTTTCCGATGGCATTCGGGATTATGCGGCTTTCTGGGTCCTGGGAGCGGTAGCGATTGTCGTCGCCTTCAAGGTGGTGATGAAAGTCCCGAAGCTGCATCTGGAATGGGACAGGATGATGCTCAAGGTGCCGAAGCTCGGCGATCTGCAGGTAAAGAGCGCCGTGGCGCGGTTTAGCCGAACGCTGGGAACTCTTCTCAACGCGGGCGTCTCGGTGACGGAAGCGCTGCAGGTAACGGCGAAGACTTCGGGCAATCTGGCCGTGGAAAGCGCTATCATGAAGATTGCGGTAGGGCTTGCCGGCGGAAAGAGCATCGTGGAGCCGATGAAGGAAACGAAAATCTTTCCGGCGATGGTCATCCAGATGGTCGGTGTCGGCGAGAAAACGGGACAGCTCGGTGGGATGCTCTTGAAAGTGGCGGATTTTTACGATGAAGAAGTCGATGCGGCGATCGATGCCGTTACCTCGATGCTCGAACCGTTGATCATGGTGTTCCTCGGCGGAGCGGTCGGCTTCCTGATGATAGCGATGTACATGCCTATCTTTAGCATGTCCGATGCGGTCCAAGGCTGATTAATCGCCAGATGTAATCGATTAATCGTTTTTTCAAGGAACAAAACGGCGTTTCTGGGCAAGAAATGCCGTTTTTGTATTGGCACGGCTTTTGCATTGGAAGAGTTGTCCCGATGTTGGGATTTTAATATGGAGGCTTCTATGCCAAAGACAAAGTCGGCGCCAGCCGTAGAAGGAAAACAACCGAAGGTTTCGGAATTCGACTGCCTTGTCGTGACGAATGTTCGCGTCTATCCGTTCAAGGAGGGCATGAACATGGGACATATCAAGGCGCTTGCCCGCGTGACGCTGAACGACCAGTTCGAACTGACCCAGCTGCGCGTGATGGACGGAGAAAACGGGCTTTTCGTCGGATACCCGAACGATCCTTTCTACAAGGGTGAGGAATATCGGAGCATCTACTTCCCGATTACGCGGGAATGCCGCGAACATATCGAGAACTGCATTCTTGAAAAATACCAACAGGCGATAGCCGCCGCGTAGGCCTTGCGTGTTCCAGAGGATTCGCACCAGCTGCCTGCTCGGAATCAAGGCGATTCCGGTAAACGTCGAAGTCGATTCTTCGGCGGGACTTCCCGGTTTTACGCTTGTCGGATTGCCGGATAACGCTGTCCGCGAATCCAGGGAGCGCGTCGTTTCGAGTATTCGAAGCGCAGGCTTTGCCGCTTCGGGGAGCCGGATGACGGTGAACCTTTCTCCCGCGGACTTGCGAAAGGAAGGTACATCGCTGGATTTACCGCTCGCTATCGGGATGCTTCTCGCTAGCGAAGAAATCCAGGCGCGAAACCCGGAGCGTTTTGTATTTCTGGGCGAACTCTCCCTGGATGGTCGCGTCAAGGCTGTGCATGGCGTCCTGTCCGTGGCGATGAGCCTTTCGAAAAAAGATGATATCTTGGTGGTACCGAGGGAGAACGTCGCCGAGGCGAGCCTTGTTTCGGGGCTCTCCATTGTTGGGGTATCGACCCTTGCGGAATGTATCGCGGCGATAGCGCCGGGTTCGGAGGTTATCCCTGTGCGGGCTAGCGGCATTTCGCATCGGGTCATGGCGACGGATCCTTCGGTACCGGATTTTCGTTCGGTGATGGGAATGGACGGTGTCAAGCGGGCCTTGGAAATCGCAGCCGCGGGCGCCCACAATTTTTTACTGGTCGGCTCTCCGGGTTCCGGCAAGACTTTTTCGGCGCGCTGCCTTCCCGGCATCTTGCCTCCGATGACCGATGAAGAAGTTCTGGAATGTATGCGCATCTACTCTTCCTTGCGAATGATCGGCGAAGAAGATCCCGAAAGACTGCTGAATTTTCGACCGTTTCGTTCTCCGCATCATTCGTCGTCGATGATTGCGCTTGTCGGCGGTGGTCCGCGGCTTCGGCCCGGCGAAGCGAGCCTTGCCCATAACGGAGTCCTTTTTCTAGACGAACTTCCGGAATTCAAC
Organism: Sodaliphilus sp.; assembly: GCA_963660435.1. Classification (GTDB taxonomy): domain Bacteria; phylum Fibrobacterota; class Fibrobacteria; order Fibrobacterales; family Fibrobacteraceae; genus Hallerella. The sequence goes on along the minus strand of CAVKYI010000034.1, from coordinate 12,482 downwards.
CGGAATGTCCTGGAAGCGCTTCGCGAGCCGATGGAAGATGGAATCATCCGAATCAGCCGGGCGAGCGGGACGGTGGCGTGGCCTGCCCGCTTTATGATGGGTGCCGCGATGAATCCTTGCCCGTGTGGCTATTCCATGGATCCGAAGCGGGAATGCTCCTGTCTGCCGGATTCAGTTCGAAGATACCGCCAGCGCGTTTCGGGACCGATGCTCGACCGGATAGACATCCAGGTCGCGGTTCCCTCGACGGATCCTCAGAACTTGATGCGGGTGCCGACAGGAGAGAATTCTTCTCGGATTCGGGAACGCGTTGTCGCCGCGAGGAAAATCCAGCTTGGACGATTTGTATGCGGCAAGCTTCATTCCAATGCGGAGATGAACAGCGATGAAACGAAAGCGTTCGCGAAAATGTCTGTTTCCACGGAACGCTTTGCCGTTTCCGCGGCGGAAAAAATGCAGCTCAGCGCCCGAGGCTATTATCGGATGCTCAAGGTGGCGCGGACGATTGCCGATTTGCGCGCGGTGAACGATTCCTCGAAAGATGTTCCGGTGGAATGCTCCGACATTGCGGAAGCGTTGCGCTTCCGGGCTTTTTCAGGAATTGCCGGTTGAACGTTCCAGGCGGATTTCGGCTGCGGAACACTTCGCACCGGAAATCGCCTCCGGCTTTTCGATGCGGACCCAGGCGGCGGAAATGCTCGGAGACTTTTCGAGAAGTCGCTCTGCGGAACGATACACCAGAGTCTCGACAAGGGTAAAGCGGGACTTCTGGATGAAAGCGACCAGGTCCTCGGAAAGCCTCGCGTAATCGACGGTATTTTCCAGCGAGTCGCTTTGCGCTATTCCCGAAAAATCCATCCAGAGCGAAAAGCTGAGTCGGACCGGCTGCGGTCGTTCGCGTTCAAAGGAAAAGGCTCCGAGAATCGTTTCGAAGCCTAAATCCTGAACGGAAATCTTTCCTGTTCCGCTTACCATGTAAAGAGAACGATGGAGCCTGCAATCGAGGCGGCAGCGACGCCGAACCAGATGTTTCGCGCCATGGAGTAGGAATCCATTGCATCCTTGTTCTTCTTGTTGCGGGAACTCAGATCGCTCAGCGCGGAAGTCTTGTCGTTCATTTCGTACCAGATCATCGCTTCATAGCAGCTGTTTTTTCCTCCGCAGGCGGATTCGATGTTTTTCTTGTGGCTGCCTATCAGTCCGTTCAAGTCGTCGTGGGCGGATTTCGCGTCGTTATACTGAATCTGGTCGTAAATGCCGACTCCGATTCCCGCCGCCGCGATGCCGACAAGTCCCCAGGCGCTCCACTTGCGGACTTCGTCCGCGACACCGAAGCGGTCCTTCACGTCGTTTGCCGCGCTGTTCGCCGCATAGTCTTCCTGGTTTGCGTAGGAAGCCGTTGCGCCGACATCGCCCTGGACATCGTAAGTATCTTCTTCTTCGCAGTCCGGATCGTTGTCGTCGCAATATTCGTCGTCATCGGTCGCTGCGGACGAGGAACTTTCGACAGCTGCGAAAACGGCTTCTTCGGATGAACTCGAAGAGGATTCGGCCTCTTCGGAACTGGAACTTTCCGGCGCGTTTTCGGGGACTAGCTCGATGACCTTGACCCCGCGGTGGAGGTACATCTGGTTTACGCCCTCTGCGTAAATCGCCTTGCCGTCAAAATAGACCTTCTCGATGTCCGCGTTCGCGTCGGCGTCGGAACTCGCATAGGCCTTCGCCTTGACCGCGAAGCCGTAGGCGATTCCCGCGGGAAGCGTAAAGGAAGAAAGACTGGCCTTGTCCGTTCCTTCGCGTCCTTCGTAAAGCTGGTAGGTGGTCGGCGTCTCGCCAAACGGATCCTCGAACTTCTGCCTGACATAGAAGCGTCCTGACTGGACGTTTTCCACGGTTCCCGAAGTGGAAATCTTTAGGGAACCGCCAAATTCCGCGTCAATATATTGATCCGGCGTACCGACTTCGTCGCCAGAAAAGCTCTGGATGGTGTAGTTATCGGCAGCAAAGGCGGCAATGGCTAGAATACCGATAAGAGCGAATCGCGTTGACTTCATGCGTGAACTCCAATAAATATCTGCAACAAATATATATAATCCTGTTTTGGGGAGGTTGTCCCTTGAAAATTTTCTAGCTTGCTTGGCGAAAAAACGATGAAAAACAAGGAAAGTACACACTGCGTCGTTCTTGGCGCAAGTCACAAGACATGCCCGGTCGACTTGCGTGACCGACTGGGCTTTTCCGGGGATCTTCTCGAAAAGGGGCTTCTTAGCCTGGGAAGACTGCCGGGACTTTCGGAAACGGTCATCCTTTCGACATGCAACCGGACGGAAATCTATGCGGCGACGCGATACCCGGACGCTTTGCGGGATACCCTGGTCAACTGGTGGGCCGAGTTTTCGGGACTCGATGCCGAGGAGCTGGTTCCGCATTGCTTTTATTTGACCCATACCGAAGCGATTTCCCATCTCTATACGGTCGTTTCCTCGCTAGACAGCCTTGTCCTTGGCGAAAACCAGATCATGGGGCAGGTCAAGGAAGCGTATCGGATAGCGCAGAAGACCGGACAGGCTGGCTTTTTCCTGAGCCATCTTTTCCAGTCGGCGCTCGCTCTCGGAAAAAAGGTCCGGGAAGATACGTCGATAGGCGAAGGAACCGTTTCGATTCCCTTTGCCGCGGTGCAGCTTGCCTTGCGCGAACTTGGCGACCTTTCTCCGCTTTGCGTGGGAGTCCTGGGCCTAGGCGATATGGGAAATATCGTGTCGGTGGAACTTTCCGCCGCGGGAGTGTCCCGGTTTGTCTTCTTGAACCGTACGCTTTCGAAGGCGAGGAATTTTGCCGCGCGCTTTGGGGGCGAAGCCCACGAACTTCATGAAATGGAAGCGAGCCTTAAATCCGTCGATCTGCTGATCGCGGCGACGTCTTCTCCGGAGTATCTGCTGACAGAAGAAATGGTCGCTCGCTTGAACCGTGGCGCGAAAACGGTCTATATCGACATTGGCGCGCCGAGAAACATCGAGCCTTCGGTCGCGAAAATCCCGAACGTTTCCCTGTTCGGTATCGACGATCTGAGCCGCGTGGTGGAAGACAATCGGACGAAGCGACGGCATTCCGCGGAGCGTGCCCGCGAAATCATCGGAGATGCCGTGGATGAATTTGCGGACTGGTATGCGACGCTCGGCGTGATTCCTCTGATGCTCTCTCTTCGCAAGCATCACGAAACCCTGGAAAAGGAACTCCTCGGAAAATGGGAGAATCGCGTCTCGCCAGAGAACCTGGAACATCTTCGGCGCTTTGGCGACGAGCTGGTCGCAAAGCTCTTGCACAGGCCTTCGCTCGAACTGAAACGATTGGGAGCCGCGGGACTTGAACTGGAAACGCGCCTGATTCTCGAACGGTTGTTCGATCTGAAAATCGAGGAGGAGTGAAAATGAAAAGGATGCGAATCGGAACGCGGGGAAGCGCGCTCGCCCTTGCGCAGGCGGAACAGGCAAAAAGGCTTGTCCAGGAAAATTTTCCCGAAATCGATGTGGAAATTTCCGTCATCAGGACAGCCGGAGACAAGGACCATGTGCGTTCGCTGGTTTCGTTTGGAGGTCAAGGCGTTTTTGTCAAGGAAATCGAAGAAGCACTGCTCGAAGGGAGGATTGACCTTGCGGTGCATTCCCTGAAGGACGTTCCCGATTCGATGGATTCTCGGCTCGAGCTTTCTGGATTCCTGAAACGGGAAAATCCGAGAGACGTCCTGGTTTCGAACGGAATTTCCCTTGAAAGGCTTCGACAGGGAGCGACGGTCGGTACGGGGTCTCCGCGGCGCGTTCTGCAGCTCAAGGCGATTCGTTCGGACATCAAGTGCGTGAATCTGCGCGGGAACCTGCCATCGCGAATCGAGAAGATAAAGTCCGGCGAACTGGACGCGATAATGCTTGGCGCCGCGGGCCTTGTCCGTCTCGGCCTCTCTTCCGAGATTTCGGAAGAGTTTTCTGTCGTAGCGATAACGCCCGCTATCGGGCAGGGAATCGTCGCTCTCCAGAGCCTCAGGGAAAACGCCTTTGCCCGGAATGTTTCCGAAAGGATTTCGGACAAGCTGACCGTACTGGCGGCTCGTGCGGAACGCCGCTGGATGGAACTTCTAGGCGGTGGCTGTCGGGTGCCGATGGGCGCGATTCTCGAACCGGCTGGCGATGGATTTCGCTTCACCGCATTCCTTGCCGATGCGAAAAACGGAAAATCCTTGCGCCTCTCGAAAAATTTTTCGTCTTCGGAAATTTTAAAAGGCGATGCATTGGAAATCTTTGCGCGGGAATTTGCCGCGGAATGCCGTCAAGGAAAGATTCCGCTGCCTTCGGAAACGTCCGGCACGGAAGCGATCGCTTCGTTCTGGAACCGGGAACACTGATGCTCGTTATCGATACCAGGATGGCGCCGCCTTCCGCGGATTCCGTTTCGGCGGAAAAAGCCAAGGGAAACGAACTTTTCCATTTGCCCGCCTTGGCGTATCGCGCTACCGGAATCTCGGTGAATCTGGAAGGATGCGACGCGGTATTTGTCGGAAGTCCGCGCGCTGTTCGATTGACAGGAAATGTCTTGCGAAACTTTCCCGGTCCAGTCTTTGCCGCTGGAGAAAAAACGGCGGTGCGCCTTTTGGAAGAAGGAATCCCTGTCGCGGACGCCGGTTCGGGAAACGGAATCGGGGAAGATTTCGAAAAATTTCTAAAAAAGAGGAAATGCAAAAATTTCGCCTGGATTTCCGCATCGGAAACGGCCGCAAATCTGGAAAGCCTGGCGTCTCGCCTTGAAATTTCCATTCGACACATTCCCGTCTATGAAACTTTCCCCGCTCCTGTCGATGAAAAGTTCTTGAAGAATCTAGAGCATCCCGTCACCTGGAATTTTTATTCGGGAAAGGGTGTTCTCGCGTTGATTCGTTTTGTACAGAGTAACGACAGGGTTAATTTGTTTGGTTCGAGCGCGAAAAGGGAATTTGAAAATGCAGGACCTTGCCGAGAATGTGGCTCTTAGGAACGTATCCGCCGTTTCGGGAGTCTTCGCAGCGGTTTCCCTTTAGACAGACGAGATAGTAGGCGTTTTCGGGAGCCATGAACGCGGACACTTCGGAAGAGTCGGCGACCGTAAACAGCTTCCGTTCGAAGTGGACGCTTTTCGCTCCGGGTTCTTCGCGGTCGACTTGCAGGGAAATCAGAAAATATTCCTGCCAATGCAGCCCATGGATTTCCCGGATGCTGATAGGTCTTCCGAAAAGATGCGCACTGCCGACACGGGATATGGGAAGCGAGTCCTGTCCGCGGAAAAGCCTGGCCTGTACATAATAATGGTGGAATCCGAATTCCTTTCGCAAGAAATCGGATGCGTAGTCAAACGAAATATCGTTCAGGTCGGAAAGAAAGATGGAATCGCCCTTTCGGGGAACGTAAAAATCGCGCGGTGCGAGTATTTCCGATTCGTCTTCCCAAAAATAGTCGGCATCCCTTGTCTGGAGCTTTCCGTCTGGAAAGACCTTTACCGAATCTCCCGGAAGCCCGAACACCGCGCGAAGCGCATGACCGCTACCGGGAAATTCCGAAAGAACGATGTCTCCGCGACTTAACTTGTCTGTACACAGCGAAAGCTTGCAGAGCCAGACGATTTTCCCCGCGGGAATCTGCGGCTCCAGGGAATTTTCGACAATGCGTACCGGTTCCAGGACGTAAAGGCGCACAAGCAGGCTCGAAACGAAAATGCCGACGAGAAGAATTCCGAGAACGGCGTTCCATTCGCGGGAACTCGCCCGGAGCAGCTTTCGGTTGCGCGACCGTAGGGACACCGCTAGTCCTTGCCGTCGGAAGCTTTACCCGCATCGGAAAGGGACAAAACGGCGAGAAAAGCTTTTTGCGGGACTTCGACGGTTCCGATGCTCTTCATGCGCTTTTTTCCCTCTTTCTGCTTTTCGAGCAGCTTGCGCTTGCGGGTGATGTCTCCGCCGTAGCACTTGGCGAGAACGTCTTTCCGGACCGCCTTGACCGTGCTGCGGCTGATGATCTTGCCGCCGATGGCTCCCTGGATGGCGACGTCGAATTGCTGTCTTGGGATGAGATCCTTGAGGCGCACGCAGATGGCGTTCGCGTACTGGGCGGACTTTTCCCTGTGGATGATCACGGAGAAGGCATCGACCGGTTCGCCGTTCAGGAGAATGTCGAGCTTGACCAGGTTGTTCGGGCGGTAGCCCTCGGTCGAGTAGTCGAGTCCGCCGTAGCCGCGGCTGATGGATTTCAGTCTGTCGTAAAAGTCGAACATGATTTCGGCAAGCGGAAGATCGTACTTGAGGATGACCTTCGTTTCGTCGATGTATTCCATGTTTTCGAATTCGCCGCGCTTTTCTTCGCAAAGCTTCATCAGTCCGCCGACGAAATCCTTTGGCGTGAAGATTTGCGCCTTGACGTATGGTTCCTCGATGCGCTCGTAGCGGGAAGCGTCCGGCAGCTTGGAGGGACTTGAAACCTTCACCATTTCGCCACCGGTCAGATAGACGTGGTATTCCACGTTCGGGACGGTCGTGATGATGTTCACCCCGAATTCGCGGTCAAGTCGTTCCTGGACGATTTCCATGTGCAGAAGTCCGAGGAATCCCGTCCGGAATCCGAAGCCTAGAGCGTCCGAGGTTTCCGGTTCCCACTGGAGCGCGGAATCGTTCAGCTTGAGCTTTTCGAGCGCTTCGCGCAGGTTCTTGTAATCTTCCGGGTCTATCGGGTAGATTCCCGAGTAGATCATCGGCTGGATTTCCTTGTAGCCGGGGAGCGGTTCTTCTGCCGGGTCTTCGGCATCGGTAATCGTGTCGCCGATTTTTACGTCGCTGATGGTCTTGACGTTCGCAAGGACGTAGCCGACCATGCCGACGGAAAGTTCCTTGCGCGGGTTGCGCTTCATGGAGAACGTTCCGACTTCCGTCACCGTATAGACGGCTCCCGTCGCCATCAGCTGGATTTCCATGCCCGGACGGAGCGTTCCTTCGAAGATGCGGATGTCGTTGATCACGCCCCGGTAGGAGTCGTACATCGAGTCGAAGATGAGCGCCTTGAGCTTTCCGTTTCGGTCGCCCTTGGGGGCGGGAATTTCATCGACGATGCGGTCGAGAATCTCGGCTACGTTCAGACCGGTCTTCGCGGATATGCGAGGAATTCTTTGTGGGTCGTATCCGAGAAGGTCGCCGACAAGTTCCGCAACGTGATCCGGATTCGCGCTTGGCAGATCGACCTTGTTCAGGACGGGGACGATGGTCAGGTCGTTCTCGATGGCGAGATAGAGGTTCGAAAGCGTCTGGGCCTGGATTCCCTGGGTCGCATCGACAACGAGGATCGCGCCTTCGCAGGCTGCGAGCGATCGGCTGACTTCGTAGGTGAAATCGACATGCCCCGGCGTGTCGATCATGTTCAGAATGTATTGCCCGTCCGCCCGTTCATAGCAGAGCCGGATTGCATGTGCCTTGATGGTGATGCCGCGTTCCCGTTCGAGATCCATGTCGTCGAGAAGCTGGTTTGTCATGTCCTTTTCGGCGACGGTCTTCGTCAGTTCGATCAGACGGTCGGCGAGGGTCGATTTGCCGTGGTCAATGTGGGCGATAATCGAAAAATTGCGGATATTGTCTTCTGTATTGGCCATTGCCCCAAATATAGTTTGTTATATTTTATTGATATGAGCTCAAAAAAACAATCGACTACGAAAAAAACGGTTTCCGAGAAAAAGTCTAGTGCGAAGAAGGCTGGCCCCGCAAAAAAAGCTCCGGTAGCAAAAAGCGTCGCTCCGAAGAAATCCGCGTCGTCGGCAAAGTTCGCTCCTGCCAAAAAGCCGGCGGTGAAGGCGAAAGCCGCTCCCGCAAAAAAGCCGGCGGCAACCAAGGTCGTCGCGAAGAAATCACCGGTAAAGCAGGTGAAGAAAAAGGCGGTGAAGAAGGTCGAACCTGTCAAGAAGAGCGTGGCTACAGCCAAAAAGACAAACGCGAAAAAGCCCGCCGCCAAGGTTCCCGCACCGAAGGCTCCGGTTGCAGCGAAAAAGGACGCAGCCCAAAAGCCGACCAAAGTGGTTCCGAAAGCGGAAAAGGCGAACAGGAAATCAAAGCCTGCGCCTGCCAAAAAGCCGACAGACAATAGGAAGGCTGCGCCCGTAAAATCCGAGGCAAAGCCCAAAACAGAGATTGTCGAACCGAAGCCGGTAGAGAAGAAAGCGGATCCTGCGGAGAAGACCAAGGCGGACAACCCCGCCGAGACTTCCGTTCTTTTGAAAAGTGGGGCCAAGATGGCCAAGGTCGCTTTCTTTTTCGAAGACGACGAGCAGGAAGATCGCTCCTCGAAGAAAAAAGTTTCATCGGAAGCCGTGGAAAAGCCGACAGCGAGCATGCGGCACCGCGCCTCTCTCGCCGAGGAGACTCCCGAAGAACTCTATGCGCGAGTTGTCCAGGAGCTGCAGGAAGAGAATCTGCGCTTTACGCAGGAATGTTCGAGCCAGCTGTGCACCAAGTGTTGCCGGAACTTCGTCTCTCCCGAGTTCCGCGTCGATAAGGATTTGGGCTACTGCGAAGAATGCGCCGAAATCCTCGGACTTGGACTGTCGAAGGAAGCGCGTCACCTGAATTTCCAGGCGAAGCTTCTCGGAGCGGATTCCCTGGATGAAGCCCGCGACGACGACTTTGGCGAAGCCCCGTCCCAGCAGGAAATCGAGGAAGCCGACAGGGATCTCGACCTCGACGACGATTCGGACCTCGGATAGAGTTCTCTACATTATACCCGCTACTGGTATTTTTCGAATCCCTTGAAATCGGATTGCCCCGCGATTGCGGAATCCAGGTCACTTAGGGGCATCTTGAACAGGCCTTCCCAGGCGGCTGCGTAGATGGTATCGCCAACCACCTCCAAACCATATGTAGCATCTCTGGTGACGCAGCCTTTATCGTCACACCAGCCGAGCCTCATGGTTCGCCAGCCTTTTGGTATGTTTCCATAGGGATCGCCGTAATCCCCCATATATACCTTGGGGCAATGGTCCTTGCCCGAAATAAAGAGGTGCTTCCCGTCGGTGGCCACGTCCATGATGCGGAACAAGGAGCTTCTGTATATGCTGTAGGATGTATCCCCATATGCCGTGACATAGGGCGGAAGGATCATGCTGTCAAGAGCAAGCCAATTATTTGCGCCATCCCATTGATAGATCCGGTCATTCGTTCCATCAACCGCAACTAGCGAACCCTTGTAAACAACAAGATCCTCAACTTCATAGACGTCGTGATAATTGGAATTCCACTTCATTTTAGGAAATTTGGGAAGTTCGGTCCAGGAAAGGGATGTTCCGTCCAGTTTCCAGACGCCGTCCGCAGTCCCTACGTACAGATTTCCGCTCAGTTCGGTAGTTTCTATAAAATAAAGAGGGGACATTTTACTCTCATCATATACTACATGTTCTTTAAATCTTTCCGCTCGAATACGAGGGACGGGTAACTCTTGCCAGCCTGTATCGTTTTGCAAAAGAATTTTGGCGTGATAACCCAAGGAGTCTGCAAAACCTGCCATGCTGACAATTAGCCTGCCTTTGAATTTTTGTATTCCATAAATATGGTACCATAAAGTATCGTCAGGTCGTTTTACGTTCAAGTCTTTCCATTTTTTTGTATCGGGATTGTATTTAAAAACTTCAGAAGCGTATGTTCCCACATAGATTCCGACAGAGTCCGCATACAGTCGCTTGACATAGGCCGATGTCGGCGGTACAAGGGTGTCCCAGATGCCTGAGCCGATTTTAGAAATAAAAAGCCTCGGGGTATAAGTCAAAGTCGTCCATGTATCGGATTGGTTCTCTACTGGACTTGTCCACGCATCCATCAGGACCAGCCAGTTGCCGGAATGCGTCACTTTCTGGAGGCCGCCGCCCCGTTGGGTAGAAATCACGGGAGTAAAACCCGCGCTTCGCCAACCTACCGTGACGGGTTCGCTTTCGTGCTTCGGATTCACGCCAGAATCGTCCGTGCAGGCAAAGAGGGCCAGTGTCGTAAAAAGCAGGAACAATCCCTTCTTCATTTTGTGTCCCTCCGGGCATATTGTGGAGCTTGGATGCCTAGTTGATCTTGCGGAGTACGCCAATGACGCGCCCGGCGATGGAAAACTTTCGGTCGGGATTGACGATGATCGGCTGGTATTTCGGATTGGCCGGTCGGAGTTCGATGTGGTCCGGTTCGGGCTGGTAGTACTTGACGGTCGCTTCGTCATCGACCTGCGCAATGATGATTTCGCCGCGTTCGGCAACGGTCTGGGAACGGGCGAAAACCAGGTCCCCGTCGAAGATTCCCGCGTTGATCATGGAGTCGCCCTTGACGTGGAGCGCGAAGACGTTCGGCTGGCTCGCGAGAAAGTCCCTATCGACGGTAACGGTCCCCTCGATGTTCTGGACAGCGAGAATGGGCGTTCCGGCGGCAACCCGCCCGATGATGGGAACCTCGACGGAATTCTCGGAGCTTGGCGTTTCCGAAACGCGCTTGGTCTGTTCGTCGAGAACCTCGATGCCTCGGCTTAGACGCGGCGCGCGACGGATGTAGCCCTTCTTGATGAGAGCGGCCAGGATGGAGCGGACTCCGTTTGTGGAGGAAATGTGGAACTTATCGCCGATTTCGCGGACGGTAGGCGGCATCTTTTCCCTTTCCGTGCAGGAACGAATGTAATCGTAAACTTCCTTCTGCCGGTCGGTGAGCGGTTTTTTGGATGTATCCATTGGCACCTCGTTTTCTTTTAAATATAGTGCACATCTGTTTAATTGTCAATATGGATAGTGCACATTTTTTCTCGCGAGAAAAAATGTCGAAAAGAACGATAAAATCGGATTGGAGGGTTCGCATTGGGGTAGTTTTAGCTAAATTAGGCTTCGAAGTCGCTCTTTTTTTTCGCCAGTTGGCGATTTTGCCCGATTCTGGGCTTTTTCATAGGCTGTTGAGCTCTTTTCCGAGCGCTAGGAAATAGCCTCCCGTTTCGCGACTTCCTCGGAAACGGTCCTTCCAGCCGGTTTTCGAGTCACCCTTTGATTGAGGTACCTTAAATGGAATACATTACTCTCGTACTTGCCGCTGTTGCGGTTGTTCTTGGCATTGTTGTCTTGTCCAAGGTGAATAAGCTCATCACGATGCTCCACACTCCGATTGTCAAGCGCGTATCGGATACCAACCTGAAGCCGAACCGTCATCCGGTCAGCTCCCAGGACATGGCCTCTCGCAACGATCGCCATGAAGGTGGCCGCGGAAACGAACGCCGTGAACGGGGCAACACCGCCGGTGCCGGTCGCCAGGACCGCAACTTCAATCGTGACCGCAATGGCCGGAACGAACGCCGCAATGGTCGGAACGAACGCCGTCGCGACTTTGCCGAGGCTTCCGCCCCGGTCGCTTCTGTCGAAAGCGCTCCGCTCGCGCCTGCCGCACAGGCTCCCGCCGCTCCGGCTCCGCAGGCATCCGCTCCCGCTTTCGAAGCTCCGCGTACCGAAGGCCGCCGTCCGCTGCCTCCGCGTGTCCAGGCCACTCTTCCGGAAGCCCCGGTTCCCGCCGCTCCGGCTTCGACGCCTGTCGTCGAAGAGGCTCCCGCCGCTGCCGAATTCGAACCGTCGAAGGTCCGCTACGGTCGCCGCAATGCCATCAAGAAGATTCCGCTCGAAGAAACCGCGGAAGAACAGAAGGCATAACGAATCCCGTTTTAAAAAAGGCTCGCACTTGTTGCGGGTCTTTTTTTTGTGCGTGGAAACTTTGACAGAAATCTTGCCGGTTTACAGCCGCAAAAAATTTTACTATAATTGCCCTGTCTTTGGCATGTTCGTCTAGCGGTCTAGGACGCTGGCCTCTCACGCCGGTAACAAGGGTTCGAGTCCCTTACATGCTATTTTATAAAAGCTCTCGGAAACGCGGGCTTTTGCATTTTTTTTTTGAAATTGCAATTTGAAAACTCGTGGCGTATTCTTTTACGGAAAGGTCTTTTTTGTTTTCAGATGACGTTTCTGTTCAACTCAAATTGCATCAGTCGGTAAATTTGTCTAACAATAGGGAGAAAATTGGATTTTTGGTTTTACTGAAGTATATTTGATGCAAACTTGAGTTGATTTACTTGGTAATTTAGATTTGCTGTTAAACATTTAATAAGGAGATTCGCTATGGTTAAAAAGCATACTGAGAAAAATGAAGTCCCTTTTATTCCTGAATGGGCTTTGTATGAGGATGGTAGGGCCGAGTTTAGAAGAAGTTTAAAAGATGCTGCCGAATTTTTTAAACGGAGAGAAGAAAAGTCTTCTACGAGATTTAAACCCGATGCTGCTATAATTGTTAGGATAGAATCAAGAAGAAAGAAGTGTACTGCTTTAACGCAACTTGGACAAAACGTCCGAAGCTAATAAGGTGTATATTTCCAGACAAGGAGCCACCCTATGGCAGAAGAAAACGGACACGCGACGGAAAGGCGCCGCCGCATAAG
>CAVKYI010000033.1:0-23034 GCA_963660435.1 Sodaliphilus sp. | reverse complement strand
GGATCCTACCTGCCTGACCGCAGCAGGCGGGCCTGTCGGCAGACAGGTCGGTCGCGGTGCTCCCTCCAGGATGACCGTTTGTCGTACAAACCTTCACTGCTCGCTTAGCGAACACTCCACTCTCCACATTCCACACTTCACTCTCACCTAAGCTCTAAGTTCTGACCTCCCTCCATAAAGCCAAAAAATTCCTTCAGGATCCTTTTGGCGGAAACGAGTAGTTCTTCGGAATCGGGCATCGTGAAAAATGGAAAAGGACCGCCCTAAAATATAAGACGGTCCTGTGACGGAAAAATGTCGGACTAGTGAATCTGCGCGGAAAGCAGCTTGTTTATCGCCTGGACGTATGCCGCCGGGTTTTCGAGCGGGGAACCCTCGGCGAGGAGCGCCTGTCCGTAAAGGGCGCGCGGCCAGTCTTCGAGCGATTCCTTCTTTGCCGCCTTTTCCTTCAGCATCTTGCAGATCGGGTGTTCGGGATTGATTTCGAGAATGCGCTTGGACTTGGTGACGCCCTGTCCCATCGCCGCCATCATGCGTTCCATGTGGTGGCTCATCGCGCTTTCGTCGGTGACGAGGCAGCACGGGCTGTCCTTCAGGCGGCTCGATACGCGGACTTCCTTGATGTTCGCTTCGAGGTCCTTCTGGAGTTCCGCGCAGAGGTCCTTGTATTCGACCTTGGAGGCTTCTTCCGATTTCTTTTCCTCTTCGGTCTTTTCGAAATCGACATCGCCGCGGCTTATGTCGTGGAACTTCTTCCCGTCGAATTCCGTGAGGGAGTTCATCATGAACTCGTCGATCGGGTCGGAAAGAAGCAGCACTTCGAAGTTCCTGTTCCTGTAGGCTTCGAGAATCGGGCTTGTCGCCACCGCGTCCTTGTTCTCGCCGACGAGGAAGTAGATTTCCTTCTGTTCCTTCGGCATGTTCTTGACGTATTCTTCGAGGCTCGTGAACTTGTCGCCGGACTTGCTCGACTTGAAGAGGGTGAGCTTCTTCAGCTCGTCGAGATGTTCCCAGTTCATGTAGAAGCCTTCCTTCAGGACCATGCCGAGTTCGCGCCACCAGGCTTCGTATTTTTCGCGGTCCTTTTCCTTGATTTCGGAAAGCATGTCGAGAACGTTCTTGATGACGTTCTTCCGGATTGTCGTGATTATCTTGTTCGACTGGAGAATCTCGCGGGAGACGTTCAGCGGCAGGTCCTCGGAATCGACGACGCCGCGGACAAAGCGCAGCCACGGCGGAAGCAGATCCTTGCAGTCGTCCATGATGAAGACCTTCTTCACGTAGAGCTTTAATCCCGTGATGCGGTCGTTCTGCCAGATGTTGAACGGAGCCTTTGTCGGCACATAGACTAGCGTCCAGAATTCCTGGGAGCCTTCGACATGGGAATGCTTCCACGCGAGCGGTTCGCCGCCGTCATGCGAAACGGTCGGGTAGAATTCCTTGTACTGCTCGTCCGTGATTTCCTTCGCGCTCTGGCGCCAGAGCGCCGGCTTGTCGTTCAGACGGGTCGGTTCCTTGGTCTCCGTTTCGCCCTTGTCGTTCTTCGTCGGCTCGTGGTGCAGGTAGATGCCGTAGGAGACGAATTCCGAATACTTGCGGACGATGCTTTCGATGCTCCATTCGGTCGTGAAGTCTTGGAAATCCTCGCCGTCCTTCAGGTAGAGCGTGATTTTCGTTCCCACGCTTTCTTTCGGCATGTCGGAGACTTCGTAGGAGCCGCTGCCGTCCGAGCTCCACAGGTAGCCGGATTCCTCACCGGCCTTGCGGGAAAGAACCTCGACCTTGCTTGCGACCATGAAGACGGAATAGAACCCGACGCCGAATTGGCCGATCAGATCGACGCTCGACTTGTCGGAATCCTTCAGGCCCTGGACAAAATGCTTCGTTCCCGACCGCGCGATTGTCCCGAGGCAGCTTTCGAGATCTTCCTTGTTCATGCCGATGCCGTTGTCTTCGACGGTTAGCGTCCGGTTCTTGGAATTGACGGAAAGGTCGATTTTCAGCTGGGTTCCTTCGGGAAGGAGAGCCGCGTTCGAGAGGGAAAGGAAGCGGCGCTTGTCAAGCGCATCTGCGGCGTTCGAAATCAGCTCGCGGAGGAAGATTTCCTTGTTGCTGTAGAGGGAATGGATCATCAAGTGGAGAAGATCCTGCACTTCGGTCTGGAATTCTTTTTTTTCTGTAGCCATTTTTATCTCCAGTTTTGAAAAACGTTTCAAAATGAAACAGTCTCCTGTTTCAAAAAGTGGAACCTGAGCCTTTGTGCTGCTCGACAATCGTGGTCGAAAGCCCGCTAGGCGAAAAGGCTCCGAATTTCACCCGTAATTCAGCAAAATTTGTGCCAAGATGTGGAAAATGCCGGAAATTTTCAAAAACTATTGACAACGTTTTTTTTCTACTTTGAAAATGTGAAATGTCGCCATGAATGTTGGAATTCAATCAAGAGATTTTTATCGTCCATTCCCGATAAAAACATTCACTTTTTATCGCTTATAGTCGATAAAAACCGTCCAAAAGGACGGCTTTGAAATCGAATGCGCTCCCATATCCTCTTGGCTTTCTCCCGTTATTCCCCCTTTCCCCAGTCCTTCCAGCCGACATACTGGATGCCGTTGATTTCGCATGTCAAGTCTCCGAGATAAAAGACCTTGCTCTTGAAATTCGCGTCACCACGTAAAGCGAGGTATTTTCTTGCTCCGGCGGACAGCTTGTGTTCCGCTTCGATCGAACTTTTGACTTCGACGGAAAAGGAATGCTTCCAGTCGGCGACGATATCCATTTCAAGGCCGCTCGAATCTCGGTAAAACGCGAGGTTCGGGCTTTTGCCTTGATTGGTGCGTTTCTTTGTCAGTTCCGAGATGGCGAAAGTTTCCACGACGGCGCCTCTGTATTTGCTCAAGATGAGCTCTTCGGGCGAATCGATTCCCAAAAGATGACAGAGCAATCCTGTATCGGTAAAGTATAGCTTGGGCGTTTTGACCAGGGAACGTCCGAGGTTGTCTGTATCGGGCTGCAGAAAGTGAATCAGAAAGGAAGACTCCAAGACGGAAAGCCATTGTTTTACGGTAGGAGCGGAAATTCCCAGATTCTTCGCGATGCTTTCCATGGAAAGCAGCTGTCCCGAATGGAGTGCGCAGATACGGACAAATTTTTTGAAAGTCGGCAAATTGCTGATGTTGATTTGATATCGGACGTCCAGATCAAGATAGGTGTCGATGTAGTTGTCGAACCAATCGTCAAGCAGAAACTTCTTTTCCTTGTCATAAAGTGGCGGGTAGCAGCCCTTAAAAATTGTTTCGTACGGATTGCTCGACAAGGCGTTTGCGGATGCAAGCTCTTCGTTCGAAAAGGGGAGCAGCTTGACAAATCCGGCGCGTCCGGCAAGGGAATCGCTCATGTTTTCCTTGAGCTTGAACTGGTTTGAACCTGTCAGGACAAACTTTCCGGGAGTAAAGGCTCCGTTATCTACGGCAAGCTTGACCGCATCGAAAATTTCGGGAACTTTTTGCGCTTCGTCAAAAACGGCACCGGCAGGGAAAGCCTGCAAGAAATCTTTTGGATTTGCGGAAGCCATTTCGCGCATCGACTTGTCGTCAAAAGAGATGTACCTTTTTTCGGGAAAGGTTGTCTTGGCTAGGGTAGATTTTCCCGTCTGCCTCGGTCCTACGATTCCGATGATGGGAAACTGTCCCGCAAGACGGAGAAGCGCTTTCTTGGCAATTCGTTCTATGGACAACGGGAACCTCGACTTGGAAATCTAAAGATTTATGCTCTAGAAATATAAAGTCTAATATAGATAAAATCCAAAGTTTTGGCGTCTGAAAATCTAAAGTTTTCAAAAAGGGGCGAAAAAATCCCGCCGTTTGGAATGCCGATCTTTGCCTACCGAATAAACACGAGCCCTAAAATTCCCGCTGCCCACAGGTAATAGGAGAAGTAGTGGAACTTTCCCTTCTGGACAAAGTTCATGAGCCACTTGAGCGCGAAGATTCCCGAGACGAACGCGACGATCATTCCCGCGAGAAGCTCCGGGGAGAACGATCCGCTTTCCGCGCATCTCTTGAGCATTTCGGGCTTTTCGAGCGGGTTGAAGGTTTGGCACTTTACCCATTTGACGAGGTCTAGAAGAGCGGCTCCGCCGACGGCCGGGATGCTCATGAGGAAGGAAAATTCGCCGGCGTACTTGCGGTTCGTTCCCATGAAGAGCATGGCGGATATAGTGGAACCGCTGCGGCTGATGCCCGGGATGCAGGCGATGCCCTGCACCGTTCCCGTGGCGAGCGCGCGCCACCAGTTCATCGCCTTGCCGGGTTCTTCCGGATGGTTCGCGCCGGTCCTTGCCCATTTGGAAGCGAACAGGAGCGTTCCCGTGAAGAGGAGCGCGCCGCAGACGAACCGCGGACTTTCGAAGAGCGATTCGATTTGGTCCTTGAAACCTAGACCGATGATGGCTGTCGGAATCGACGCGAGGACGATGTAGCCCGCTTCCCGGAGCTGGTCCTTGTCGCGGAGCGCGCATCCCTTGAGGATGTTCCAGATTTTTTTCCGGAAGATGACGAAGATGGAAAGCAGCGTCCCCGCGTGGAGCATGATGTCGAAGAACATGCCCGCTTCGTGGAGACCGAGCAGAGACTTTCCGATGACGAGATGACCGGAACTGGAGACGGGGAGAAATTCGGCGAGACCCTGGAGAAGGCCCAAGAGGATGGATTCGAACATGATTTTCAAAATTACAAAAATGGACAGGGATTGGCTTTGAATCTATATTTCTGTCCGAGTTGTTCTCTTGCAAGGAGTCGCTATGCCGCAGTATCATGATGTTCGTTCCCCGTTTGTCCGGATTCTCGACCGGTATCGCGAGGAGGCGCTTTCGGAACGCGACAAGGGAAATAGGTTCGAACTTCTGATGCTCCGCTATCTGAAGACCGATCCGGTCTATGCTTCGACGCTTGCAAACGTTTGGCTGTGGAACGACTTCTTCGCGAAGGATGAATTTGGCGGAAAGGACGTGGGGATAGACCTCGTCGCGGAAACTTTCGGGGGAAACTTCTGGGCTATCCAGTGCAAGTGCTACCGGGCGGACGCGAAAATCGACAAGCCCGCGGTCGATACTTTCCTTTCCACTTCGGGCAAGACGTTCCGGGACAGGGATGGGAAAAAGGTTCGCTTCGCCTACCGCCTGTGGCTCGATACGACGGAGGGCGGCTTCAACCGCGAAGCGTTGCATTCCCTCGAAAACCAGGACCCGGAATTCCACCGCGTGGGGCTTCTCGAACTCGAAAGCGCGAGCGTCGATTGGGAAAAGCTCGACAAGGGTTCTAGCGGAGAAAACGCGCAGTCGAAAAAGAAGTCTCCGCGCGACCACCAGAAGGAAGCGATCGAAAAGGTCCACGCGTATTTTTCGGACGCCTCCCACAGCCGTGGAAAGCTCATCATGGCCTGCGGAACGGGCAAGACCTACACGTCGCTCCGCATCGCGGAAAACGAGACAAACGCAAGCGGAACGGTTCTGTTCCTCGTTCCCTCTATCGCGCTTTTGGGCCAGACGCTCCGGGAATGGACCGCGGATGCCTGTAAGCCGATAAGGCCCATCTGCATCTGCTCGGATTCCGGGGTTTCGAAGTCCGCCAGGAAGGGCGACGATGACGGCGACGGCTACAGCGTCACGGAACTTGCGCTACCCGCTTCGACGGACGATCGGACGGTCGTGAAGCAGCTCGAGCATGCCCGTCTTCGAAAGGACGAAGGGATGACGGTCGTCTTTTGCACCTACCAGTCCATCGACGTGGTTTCCCGTGCGCAGAAAAAGCTCGAAAATCTTGTCTTCGATTTGATCGTCTGCGACGAGGCGCACCGCACGACGGGCGCGACGCTTGCGGGAAAGGACGAATCGAATTTCGTGAAGGTTCACGACGACGGTTTTATCCGGGCGAAAAAGCGACTCTACATGACGGCGACGCCGCGCCTTTACAGCGAAGCGAGCAAGAAAAAGGCGGAAGAGAACAGCGTCGAAATCTGCTCCATGGACGACGTTTCCAAATACGGCGAGGAAATGTACCGCATCGGTTTTGGCGAGGCGGTGGAAAGGCAGCTCCTCTCCGACTACAAGGTGCTCGTGCTCACAATCGATCCGATGGCGATGAACGAAAGCTTGCAGCGTTCCCTCGCGACGGATAGCGGCGAAATGCTCTCGGACGACGAAGCGAAACTCATCGGCTGCTTTAACGCGCTGTCGAAGATAACCCTTGTCGATGACCACCAGCTGAAGGAAACGGACCCAAGCCCGATGAAGCGGGCCGTCGCCTTTTCGCAGAACATCAAGGTGTCGAAGGAAATCGTCGATCTTATCAACGAGCTGAAAAGTTCGTATTACGATTCCTTAAAACCTGAAGTGCAAAAAGAATCTGTCCGGGTGTCCGCGATGCATATCGACGGGAGCATGGGGGCGTCCGAGCGTGACAGGCGGCTCGCCTGGCTGAAAGGCGAAATCGAGGACGGCGACTGCCGCATCGTGAGCAATGTCCGCTGCCTCTCCGAAGGCGTGGATGTTCCGAGCCTCGACGCGGTGCTGTTCCTTTCGGCGCGGGATTCCGAAGTCGATGTGGTGCAGAGCGTCGGACGCGTGATGCGCGCCTCTCCCGGCAAAAAATACGGCTATATCATCATCCCGGTGCTGGTCCCTTCGGGCGAAAAGGCGGAAGAGGCGCTCGACAACAACGAACGCTTCAAGGTCGTCTGGAAAATCCTGAACGCGCTCCGGGCGCACGACGACCGCTTCAACGCGATGGTGAACAAGATCCAGTTCGGGAAGCGCGAACGCGGAAAGAGCCTGACCGGCGGACGCATCGGCGTTTCGAGCGGGCTTCCGGCAGTAGATATCGAGACTATCGATCCGGGCGCAGGCGAAAAGTCCCGAAAGCTCGAGGAGCAGATGGAGCTGAAATTCCAGGAACTCCAGGGGGCGATCTACGCGAAGATGGTGGAGAAGGTCGGGAGTCGCCGCTACTGGGAAGACTGGGCGAAGGATGTCGCCGACATTGCGCACCGCCACGAGGACCGTATCCGGGAGCTTTTAAGGACCGACGCCCGGTCGAGAAAGGAATTCGAGCGGTTCCTTTCGGCGCTCAAGAAGAATCTGAATCCGGGAGTAAACGAGGAATCCGCGATCGAGATGCTCTCGCAGCACCTGATCACGCGGCCCGTTTTCGAAGCCCTTTTTGACGGCTACGACTTCGCCGGAAAGAATCCCGTTTCGCGGGCGCTCCAGCGCATCATCGATGTCGTCGAGAACGTGACGGAGGATTGCGACAAGCGGAGCCTCGAAAAGTTCATGAACAGCGTGAAGCTCCGCGCGGAAGGCGTCGAAAGCGCCGAGGGCAAGCAGAAAATTATCATCGAGCTTTACGACAAGTTCTTTAAAAGCGCGCTCCCGAAAACGGTCGAAAAATTGGGCATCGTCTATACGCCCGTGGAATGCGTCGATTTTATCATCCGCAGCGTAAACGACGTCTTGCGGATGGAATTCGGGAAGAGCCTCTCCGACGAGAACGTGAACATCATCGACCCGTTCACGGGGACGGGAACGTTCATCACGCGGCTTATCCAGAGCGGGCTGATTCAAAGGAAGGACCTTGAGCGCAAATACCGGAAGGAACTCAAGGCGAACGAGATAGTGCTGCTCGCTTACTACATTGCGAGCGTGAACATCGAGAACGCCTACCACGACGCGAGCGGTTCTGCGGAATTTACGCCGTTCGAAGGGATTTGCCTCACGGACAGCTTCCAGCTTTCGGAGCGGGCGACCCAGGAGGATTTTGGCGAGGACGTTTTTCCGGTGAACGGTCCGCGCGCCCGCGAAGAGAAGCGCACGCCTATCCAGGTGGTGATCGGGAACCCGCCCTATTCCGTGGGGCAGAAGTCCGCAAACGACAACGCGCAGAACCAGAAGTATCCCGACTTGGAAGCCCGCGTTGACGAGTGCTACGCGCAGGGAAGTTCCGCGACGAACAAGAACTCGCTCTACGACAGCTACATCAAGGCTTTCCGCTGGGCGACCGACCGCATTGACCCGAAGTGCGGCGGCGTTATCGGGTTCATCACGAACGGCAGCTGGATCGATTCGAACGCGATGGACGGATTCCGCAAGAGCCTCGAGCGGGAGTTTAGCAAGATTTACGTTTTCAACTTGCGGGGGAATGCGCGGACCCAGGGAGAACTTCGTCGAAAAGAAAAAGACAATGTTTTTGGGCAGGGAACAAGAACGCCGGTAGCGATTACGGTTCTTGTCAAGCAGCCTCTCGCTAGTCTCCGCGAAAGCGGGGAACCCTCCAGGGCGGTCATCAAGTACCACGACATCGGCGACTACCTTTCCCGCGAAGAGAAGCTCTCGATAATCCGGGACGCGGAAAGCGTCACACACCTCGAGATGGCGGATATCCGCCCGAACGCCCACGGCGACTGGATCAACCAGCGGAACGAGGCTTTTGGCAAGTGGACGCCGATCGAGCCGGAAAAGAAATTTGACGTCGCCAGTAAAAGTTGGTTCGTGACGAATTCAAGAGGCTTGGCGACAGCACGCGACGCTTGGAGTTATGGCTCGTCCATTGAAAAAGTGAAGGAATGCGGAAAAAACAGCATTGACTTCTATGATAAAACTTTGAACGATATAGAAACCGGAAAAATCAAGGAACCTGATTATTCAACCAAAAAGATAAGTTGGACCAGTGCAGTCCTGGAAAACTTAAAACGAAAAAGGAATTACGACTTTGACGAAACAGAAATTCGTCCAGCCTTTTACAGACCGTTTTTTAAGCAAAACTTATTCTGGTATGCTCCTCTTGTAGAGAGACGTTATCGCATTCCGAATCTTTTTCCCGACAAAAATTCGGAAAATTTTGTTATCTGTACAACAAGTATTGGCGATAAAAATTTTTCAGCTTTAATAATTGACTGCGTTCCCGATTTGCATTTGACCGCAACGACCCAATGTTTCCCCCTCTACTACTACGAGGAACTCGGCGAGGACGACATGTTCGCTTCAAGGGAAAGGTTCGCGAAAAAGGACGGAATTTCCGACTACATTCTTTCCAAAGCCCGCACGCAGTATCGCGACCCGAAAATCGAGAAGCAGGACCTCTTCTATTACGTCTATGGCTTCTTGCATTCCCCGGATTACCGCAGCGCTTTTTCCGCCGACCTCAAGAAGATGCTCCCGCGCATCCCGCTTGTCGCTTCCGCTAGCGACTTCTGGGCTTTTAGCCGGGCTGGCCGCAAGCTCGCCGAGCTTCACCTGGATTACGAACAGGCGGAACCTTACCGGGCTTTCGTCGTTTCGTCAAGTGCCGGCATGTCGGACCTTCCCATGTTCCAGGGCGAAGCCGCCGACGCCCGCATCGCCTACAGCGCCGAGGATCCGTCAACGCTTTACCGCGTCTCGCAGATGCGATTCGCGAAAAAGCCCGGCAAGGACAGAAACGGCAACTCAAAGCGAATCGACGACAAGAGCCGCATCGTCTATAACGAAAAGCTCACCATCGCGGACATCCCCGCCGAAGCCTACGAATACGTCGTGAACGGCAAGTCCGCCATCGAATGGCTCATGGAACGCTACGCCGTTTTGACCGACAAGGCGAGCGGCATCGCGAACGACCCGAACGACTGGGCCGCGGAACACGGTGACCCCGCCTATATCTTCAACCTGGTCCTGCGTATTGTCACCGTGAGCCTCGAAACCGTGAAGATCGTGAAGGCGCTCCCCAGGCTGGAATTTTAGAGGTGACCTGTAGTCTCCGTCAATCATTTTTTGGGTACTCCGATGCGTGTAGGTTGTCAGGTAAATCTAGCTTCGTTCTCGTCTGGCTATGAAAGGTTTACAAGAAAGGAATCCTTTCTATCGTCGGGGTAGCTAGATTGCTCCGCGTCACGTTGTTCCGCGTCGTCCCTACGGGACCGCCCGCTACGCGAGCGGCTCGAAAGTCGCTATGTGTTCGCGTTGCTCACCGCGCCTTTCGTCGAACTTCGTTCTCATCTGGCTATGAAAGGTTTACAAGAAAGGATTCCTTTTCGGAATCCTTTCTATCGTCGGGGTAGCCAGATTGCTCCGCGTCACGTTGTTGCGCTCCGTCCCTACGGGACCGCCCGCTACGCGAGCGGCTCGAAAGTCGCTATGTGTTCGCGTTGCTCACCGCGCCTTTCGTCGAACTTCGTTCTCATCTGGCTATGAAAGGTTAAAAAAGAATAGGCTCCTTTCGGAGCCTTATCGGGGTAGCCAGATTCGAACTGACGACATTCTGCTCCCAAAGCAGACGCTCTACCAGGCTGAGCTACACCCCGTAGCGATTCAAATATAGAAAAGATTGCGGGGGGTCGAAGTTTTTTTTGGGGGCGTTTAGTCTATTTTTTGACTAGATTTTCGAAGAAAGAGAGGTCTCTATGAACGAGGAACGTCGGAAGCTTCGCGACGAAGTCTATACGCAGATGATGATGGCGCAGGCGCGCCTTTCGAAGGATGCGAACACGCAGATGGGAGCGGTGCTCGTGTCGGGCGACGGGCGCGTTCTCAGCACGGGCTACAACGGCGCCCCGGCGAGTTTTGACGATGCGACGATTCCCTACACGCGGGAAAACCGGCGGCTTGCCTACGACCTGCTCGAAGCGGATTCGGGAAATCTCGTTTCGCACCACGAGTTCGAAGTGAACAAGTATCCGTTCATGGTCCATGCGGAAATCAATGCGCTCCACTATGCGCGCGGCAAGGTCCCTCCCGGCTCGAAGCTCTACGTCATCGGGTTTCCCTGTGAACGCTGCGCCCTGGAAATCGCGCTTTCGGGTGTCGCCGAGGTCTTCGTGACGAAGGACGACTACGACGCGAATTCGATGCTCAACGACAGCCGGGACACGGCGTTCTACATGTTCGCCCAGGCGGGAATCATCGTCACGCTCTGCGGAAAGCGCTTGAAGCCCGTCATCTCGACGGTGAAGAACGCCTAGATTTTGCACGGCACAAGAAAAAGGCTTCGCTAGCGCGAAGCCTTTTTGTCTGGAACCTTGGGTTATTCGAACGGGACTAGTTCGACGCGGCGGTTCGCTTCGCGACCGGAACGCTTCTTGTTGTCCGCGACGGGACGGGTGGAACCGTAGCCGACCGCTCTGACGCGGGATTCCTCGATGCCTTTCTTGATAAAGTAGTTCGTAACCGCCTTGGCGCGCTTTTCGGAAAGCTGCTGGTTGTATTCGGACGAGCCGACTTCGTCGGTGTGACCCTGGACTTCGAGCTTTGCCTGCGGATGCTTTTTCATCAGCTTGATGATGTCGTCGAGCGTTCCGTAGCTGCTCTTCACGAGCGTTGCGGAATTGCGCTTGAAGCGGATTCCCTTGCGGAGTTCGCTCAGGTCTTCCTTCTTGTTTACGGGGCAGCCTACCTTGTCAATTCGGACGCCGGGGAGCGTGTTCGGGCACTGGTCGATTGCGTCCGGTACGCCGTCCTTGTCGGAATCGAGAATGCAGCCCGTGCTATCGACGACGGAGTTGGCGGGCGTGTTGGGGCACTTGTCCTTGGAATCGGGTACGCCGTCCTTGTCCGAGTCGATTGGGCATCCGGTGCTATCGACCGAAATGCCGCTCGGCGTGTTGGGGCACTTGTCGAGTCCGTTATAGACGCCGTCGCCATCGGAATCTTCCGGGCATCCGATGCTATCGACGACCGCGCCCTTTGGCGTGTTCGGGCACTTGTCCATGGCGTCCTTTACGCCGTCACCGTCCGAATCGAGGATCGCTGCGCAGACTTGCGCCGTATCGATCTTCAGCGTATCGTGCTGGATGACGACGACCGTGTCGGGCTTGAACGGGCAGCCTAGGCTATCGACCGGGGTTCCCTTGGGCGTTCCGCCGCACTTGTCGAGGTAGTCCGGGATTCCGTCGCCGTCTTCGTCTGTCGGGCAGCCGTTCGCATCGACGGATACGTTTTTCGGCGTATGCGGGCAAAGGTCTTTTTCGTCTTCGATTCCGTCGCCGTCTTCGTCGTTTTTCGAAAACGGGTTTCCGCGCCAGGTGAGAAGGGCGGACATTCCGTAGTCGGCGGCTCCCGTCTTGTAGGAGACGACGTTTCCGTTCTGCTTCTTGCTTACCGTCATGAATTTTCTCGTCAGGTCGTCTTCGTCGATGAACGCGGTGATTCCGATGTCCGCGCCGACGGCGAGATCGACTCCGTGTCCGAGATGGAACCGGACGCCCGGGGTGAGTCGCATCGGGTCGATAAGCGGATCGCGCCAGTTGAGAGTCTTTTCCACGCGGGTTTCTCCGGAAAATTCGAGGAAGAAGTCCATCGATTCGAGCGCGGTGAGGTTCAGGCCTGTTCCCCAGACGAGCGTGTTTGCGCCTTCGTGCATGACGCCGACGAATCCCATGTTGTTGTTCCAGCGGAGCGGAACGCCTATCTTGTTGAAGTCGAACGTAAGGAGGAGGGAGGCTTCGAGCGCCCAGTCGTCGGCTGTGTAGGCGTGCGAATAGCCGTAGGAATTGACATACCAGACGTGGCGCGGACGCATGCCGGTGCCGCGGTCTCCGGTGGGGAAGTAGATCTGTCCGAGAAGGGCGACGCTTGTCACGTTTGTCGTGTCGAAGGGAAGCCGGAACTTTAGGTAGGTCTGCAGGTCGCCGATGCCGAAGCCTTGCAGGTCGGCGTCTCCGAGGTCCGGGTTGATGTCGTCGTAGTGGAGCGGGAGAACGACTCCCAGGTCGAGAAAGTCGAGAAGACCGACCGCGGCGTGGAAGTTCCCGTTAATCGAAGGCATGAGGCTGTTCACGATGACGGCATCCCCGCCGTTTACCTGGTAGATATACTGGTAGGCGGATGGCTGCGCGTCGGCGATGCCTTCGGCCCCGATGCCGACGGAAAGTCCCCACTGTCCGAGAGTCTTGGCGCTTTGCTGGTGGAGACCGTCCGCTCCGCCTTCAAGTCCGGTTTCCGCAAAGGCCATCCCCAGGGAAAGCCCTACGATGAAAGTAAGCAGTTGCTTCTTGTTCATTGTTTCCTCAAGTATTAAAAAATGCAAATTCAAAAATGAAAATAATTATAATTTGCGCGAATGTCTATGACAAATCTCACGAAAAATGGAAAATCTAGAGCGAGATTTTCTGCCGAAAGGCTTGACGTTTCACGTCTAGGCTTTTTGTCGCAAAGCGAACGGTTTTCGCCTGCCCGATGTTCAGAGCTTATTAGCCGTCATTCTGGAGAGGCGAAGCCTCGATAGAATCCATTCCGAGCGTTTCTTTTTAAATGGATCCTATCGGTCGCCACGCTCCCTCCAGGATGACCGTTTATCGTACAAGCCTTTACAGGTCGCTTAGCGAACTATCAACTATCTACTACCTACTATCAACTCTCCACATTCCACACTTCACTCTTATCAAAGTTCCAAGTTCTAAGCTCTGACAATGGATCCTATCGTTTCGCTGCGCTACACTCCAGGATGACAGAGAAGCGAGGCTGCGCTCCAGGATGACTGTTTATCGCATAGCGTGACGAAAGCGGAACAGAAGATGATCGACTTGGAACAGACGAGAAAGTGGGACGGATACGCGATCCGGAGCTATGCCATCAAGTCCGGTCGAGAGGAAGGGCATGCCTTGGGGCTTTCGGAAGGTCGCAAGGAAGGTCGCAAGGAAGCCTCCGATGAAATTGCCAAGGCGCTCCTTGCCAAGGGAATTTCGTTGGGCATCGTCCAGGGTTCGTTCTTCTCTCGACTATCGGCTAGGCTTTCGATTCTAAGGCCGTGCTCCTCCCTTGACTAGGTTCGGATGGACCGCGCCGAGGGGGAAACAATTCTATTTTGCGGATATGTTTCGAATTCTCTTTTCCGTGCTGTCCTTCGCCTTCTTTCTTGTCGGCGAAACCCTGGCGAATCCCTCCGAAATCTTTTCGAAGGACAGGTTCTCCTCTTCCGCGATTTTTTCGAAGCTCGATTCTGTCGGCAAGGGCGGAACCTGGATGGAATGGGACATGGACGCGGTTCTCGATCCGGAAATTTCGAAGATCGTGGTAGATGGGAACGGAAATCTTTCCCCGGATTTGGAACATGGATGGCTCATGAAAAATACGGACGGATCGGCTTGCTTTGCCGTTCTCCGGCGGAAAGGCGCGGGCGAATCTCTTGCATTCTACGAGATTCCGCATTTCGCCGTGAAAAAGGTTCCGCTCGAAATTCGCGAACCTCTCGATCCGCGGAAGGTTTTTCGCGATTACCGCGAAACGCTTTCAGGACACTTCGTTCACCTGGACGACACGAATCTGCAAGTCGTCGTCCGCGAGGGAGAAATCCAGTTCTCGTATTTGCACCCCGACCGCGAAGCGCTCGTTCCGGTCCCCTTCTTCGACCGCTTGCCCGAATCGCGGAAACGGGCCGAAATCCAGATGCGGCGAGACTTTTACGCCTACGAGTATGCCTTGATGGTTCAGTCCCTTGTGGCGAGCACCCGCGGACTTTTCAATTGGCAGATCTGGCACTGGCTTTCCCGCGAACTGACAGCGGACGCGATGATTCGTGACGAGGAAATCGCCGCGGTTCTCGCTTCGCCGGAGCAGGGAAAGTTCGTCCGGATTTTTTTCAGGAACTTGTCGCGCGGCTATTCCGTGGAAATGCTTTCGAATGCGCATGGCGCATTCATTCTGAACATCCGAAGCAAGTAGGATTTTCGATATGCCCAAGCGAACCGGTGTCGCGGACCTGCCCTTGCACACGGGAACGGTGCCCCGGTGGCTTGCCGACCGGATGCGCGACCTGGGGCGTCTTGTCGTCGAAGCGATTGTCGAAAATTACGGGAGAAGGGAGTTTCTAGTCCGGCTGAGCGATCCGCTGTGGTTCCAGTCCTTTGGCGCGGTCCTGGGAATGGATTGGCATTCCTCGGGAATCACGACAAGCGTCATGTTCGCGTTGAAGCGCGGCATTTCTCCGCTTTCGAGGGAACTTGGCATCTATGTGTGCGGAGGACGCGGAAAGTTCTCCCGGGAGACGCCAAACGAGCTTTTGCAAGTTGCGGACAGGACGGGACTTGACGGAAATTCTCTTTTGCGGGCAAGCAGGCTTTGCGCGAAGGTCGATAATACCGCTGTCCAGGACGGATTCCAGCTGTACCAGCACAACTTCGTCTTGACGGACGACGGGGACTGGGCTGTCGTGCAGCAGGGGATGAATCCGGAAGCGCGCGCCGCGAGGCGCTACCACTGGAGTTCGCTAGGCCTTCGTTCCTTTGTGGAAGAGCCGCACACGGCAATCGTCGGAGAAAATCGGGGAAACATCCTGAATCTCACGGATCGGGCGGCAGAAAAGACCCGCGAATCGGTCCTTGCTCTTTCCCGAGAAGAGCCTTTCCGCATGATGCGCGAAATTTTGTCCATTGCGAAGCCGAAGACGTCGATCATCGTACCGGAGCAGACCGACCTGTTCGAACGAACGGGAGAACCTCTTGTCGTCTGTTCGGGGCGTGATTGCAAAATGCCGGCGCATCACGAAGTCCTTGCGGAAGATGTCGATCTGAAGCGCCTCGGAAGCGTTCTCGCGACCGCATACGAATCCGCTCCGGCGGATTTCGAAAGCCTGCTTCTCACGCATGGCCTAGGTCCGCGAACCCTGCAGTCTCTTGCGCTTGTAAGCGAGGTCATCAACGGGACGCCGTCGCGCTTTACGGATCCCGCGCGCTTTTCCTTTGCGCACGGGGGAAAGGACGCTCATCCGTTTCCCGTTCCGTGCAAGGTCTATGACGAATCGATTCGGGTCCTTTCCGACGCTATCCAGAAGTCGAAGCTCGGGCTTTCGGACAGGATGCGTTCTCTTTCACGCTTGCACCAGGTTCAGCTAGAAGTCGAACGGAACTGTTCTCCGCTTGCGGATTTCGAGAAGACGATCGAACACGAAAGGGAAAATTCCGCGGCATGGGGCGGTCGGTCCGTTCGGGGATAAGGAGAGAGCCTCTCCGTTTTCGAAGAGGCTCTCGATAGGGGACGCCTGTAAGCCGGGTTCTGTGCCGACGAAAATCGGCGATGACCATCTATCTGTACGCGCCATTGCTGGCGGCATCGAGCGACCTACCCGAACTCCTGCCGGACAGGCGGCCCGGGCACTTTCGAAAAGTGCGGAGTTCTGCTTGGTCTTGCACCGGATGGGGCTTGCCGTGCCGATTCTGTCGCCAGAATCGCGGTGAGCTCTTGCCTCGCCATTTCACCCTTACCCGCCTTGCGGCGGGCGGTATCTTTCTGCTGCGCTATCCGTCGCATTGCTGCGCCTGGACGTTATCCAGCATCCTGCCTTGCGGTGCCCGGACTTTCCTCCCGCGATTTCGCGCAGGCGGTCATCCGACATCCCCTTGAAAAAGTTAGCAAGAATTTGGTATATTCGTAAAGGCCACGCTGGACTTTTGCGGATTTTTTGGCCTGCATCAACGAAGGAGTTTTCATGAAAAATCGCATCCTGTTCGTGCTTGCGAACGGCTTTGAAGAGACGGAATGCGTCGTTCCGTTTGACATTCTTTCTCGCGGAGGCGTGCAGGTCACGTTCGCGGGCATTCACGACGACGTGTCCGTGGAAGGTGCGCACGGCTTGACGCTTGATGCGGACATACTCCTTTCCCAGGCGGAGCTTTCCGAATTTGACGGCGTGTTTCTTCCGGGCGGGAGCCGTGGCGTGGAAAATCTCGCGGCTTCCGAGCGTGTTCTCGAACTGGTCAGGAATTTTTACGGCGCGGGCAAGTGGGTGCTTTCGATTTGCGCCGGTCCGCTTGTCCTTGCGCGGGCGGGGATCCTCGGCGATAAAAGCGTCACGAGCTATCCTTCGACGGAAGCGGACCTGCTTCCTTTCTGTGGAAACTACCGGGAGGATCGCGTGGTCGTCGATGGAAAGCTTTTGACAAGTCGCGGGCCGGGAACGGCGGAAGAGTTCGGATTTGCCGTCCTGGAAGCTCTCGAAGGAAGGGAAAAAGCGGAGCTCGTTCGGAAGGGAATGCTCGCCCGCCTTCCATGAGGCAACGGCAACTTTATTAAATTTTGTGTACTATGCCCGATGTCTTTCTTTACGATACGACTTTGCGCGATGGAAACCAGGATCGCAAGATATCGCTTTCCCTGGCGGACAAGCTGCAAATCGCGAAACTTCTCGATTCCTTTGGCTTTGACTACATCGAAGGCGGCTGGCCGAACCCTTCGAACCCGACGGACGTGGAATTTTTTCGCCGAATCGCCGAAATGCGGCTTTCCCACGCGAAGGTCTGCGCCTTTGGCAGTACGCGCCGCCCGAAGATTCTCGCGGAAAACGATCCTCTGTTAAAGGCGCTAGTCGAAAGCGAGGCTCCCGTCAAGACCATCTTCGGGAAAAGCTGGGACTTGCACGTGACGGAAGTTATCCGGACGACTCTCGAGGAAAACCTGGACATGATAGAATCTTCCGTCCGCTTTCTCAAGAATTCTTCCGAAGAGGTAATCTACGACGCGGAACATTTCTTTGACGGCTACAAGGCGAATCCGGACTATGCCGTCGAGACGCTCAAGTCGGCCGCCCTGGGCGGTGCGGACTTTATCGTCCTCTGCGACACGAACGGCGGGACGATGCCGTGGGAACTCGAAGACATCCTTCGGAAAGTTTTCTCGAAAGTCCAGGTTCCGCTCGGCATCCATGCGCACAATGACAGCGGTGTCGCCGTGGCGAATTCGCTCGTCGCTGTCAGCGCGGGTTTCTCGATGGTCCAGGGAGTCCTGAACGGTTACGGGGAAAGATGCGGCAACGCGGACCTGACGACGATTGTCGCGGATCTCGTGTTCAAGATGAAAAGGAA
Organism: Sodaliphilus sp.; assembly: GCA_963660435.1. GTDB lineage: Bacteria > Fibrobacterota > Fibrobacteria > Fibrobacterales > Fibrobacteraceae > Hallerella. The sequence continues at coordinate 5,217 of CAVKYI010000033.1, read as the reverse complement.
GATCTCCTGCGCGGACAACATAAGGGACTTGCGCAAGGTAAGCCTTTCCCTGGATCAGATTGTAAACATCCCGAGCGACATCAAGGCTCCCTATGTCGGGGATGCTGCCTTTGCCCACAAGGGCGGTGCGCATATCGACGGCGTGATGAAGGTTTCCCGAAGCTTCGAGCACATCGATCCCCACGCAGTGGGGAACAATCGGGTCTTCGTGGCAAGCGACCAGGCGGGCGGTTCCCTTGTCGTGGAAAAGATCAGGGAACTTCTCCATGTCGATGTCGATAAGAAGGATCCGAAGGTGCAGGAGCTTTTGCGGCGGATCAAGAAATGCGAAAACGCGGGTTGGCACTTCGACAGCGCCGAAGCGAGTTTCGAAATGCTCGTCTATCGTTCGCTGGGAGTCTTTACGCTGCCGTTCCGGGTAGAAAACTATCGCGTCATCGAGGACCGTACGGAACAGGGGGCGAGCGTCTCGCAGGCGTCCGTCAAGCTGCATGTCGGAGACGAAATCAGCCACCAGGTAGCCGAAGGCGATGGACCGGTCAACGCTCTCGACGCGGCACTTCGCAAGGCGCTTGTACCTTACTACCCCTACATGAAGAATGTCCGGCTGGACGATTTCAAGGTCCGCGTACTCGGTTCAAATGTCGGGTCGGACGCCCATGTCCGCGTCTGGACCACGTTTGGCGATGAGCGGGATTCCTGGCATGTCGCCGGCGTTTCCACAAATATCATCGAAGCGTCCTGGTTTGCGCTTGTCGATGGACTTTCGTACAAAATTTACAAGGAATCCTTGAAGCAAGGAGAAAACTAGTCGCATGAAGATTCTCAAGGTCAATCAGAGTTCAAAGGAAGTCGATCGCATCTGTGCGCGCGGTGTCGCTCCGACGGAAGAAATCTACGCCAAGGTTCGGAACATCATGGAAAACGTTCGCAAGGGCGGGCTTTCCAAGGCGGTGGAGTATGCGCAAAAATTCGACGGACTAAAGGGAAGCAATCTGCGGATCGACGAAAAGACGCTGAAAAAGCAGGCCAAGATGGTGAGTCCGACATTGACGAAAGCGTTGCGCGGCGCGATTCGGAATGCGATTCGCTTTCACCGCCACGAGCTGCATTCGATAGGCAGTTTCGCGTTCAAGGGAAAGGATGGCGAAATCATGGGCCAGCGCGTGCGTCCGATGCGCCGCGTCGGGCTTTACGTTCCGGGCGGAGCTGCGGTCTATCCGAGTACGGTCATCATGAACGCGGTGCCCGCCATCGTGGCGGGAGTCGAGCAGATAGTGGTGACGACGCCGGCAAAGGACGGAATCGATCCGTCGGTCGCCTTTGTCCTTCTGGAGCTGGACATCAAGGAAGTCTATCACATCGGCGGGGCGCAGGCGATTGCCCTCCTAGCCTATGGATCGAAGGAAATCGAACCTGTCGATAAGATCGTGGGACCGGGAAATGTCTATGCGGCAATAGCCAAGCGGGAAGTCTTCGGAAAGGTCGATATCGACATGATCGCCGGACCTTCGGAAATCCTCGTGCTTGCGGATTCTACCTCCAGTCCCAGGTATGTCGCGGTCGATCTCTTGAGCCAGGCGGAACACGGCTCCGGCTACGAGGCTTCCATCTGCATTACCGACAGCATGGACATGGCAAAACGGATTTCGAAGACGGTGGATGAACTGGTCAAGGATTCCCCGAAGCGCGAACTGCTCGAAAAGGTTCTGGAAAACTTCGGACGGATTCTCGTTGTCGAAAACTGGGATGTCGGAGTCGCGGTCGCGAACCGAATCGCTCCGGAACATCTGGAAGTGCAGACCTCCGATGCGGAAGAGCTTTCGCTTCGGATTGTCAACGCCGGCGCGATTTTCATCGGACCCTGGTCGAGCGAACCTGTCGGCGACTATTTTGCCGGACCGGATCACGTCTTGCCGACGAACGGGACGGCGCGTTTTTCGAGTCCGCTCGGTGTCTATGACTTCGCGAAACGGACAAGCATCATCAATTACACGGAAAAGGCTATCAGCAAGCAGGCAAGGCTGATTGCGGAAATCGCGGAAACGGAAGGATTCTGTCACCACGCCCAGGCTGTCCTTGCGCGCCTAGACGATGAGTAGTCCTTTACATTCGTCGAACTTCTTGACTCCGGAACGATTTCGGAGTCTTTTTCTTGCAAGGTTGTCCGGTCGTGGAAACTATTCGGAAAAGTTTTTTCGATAGCCTGTGCGGATTGCATAGGCGAGGACGGCGAATGCTCCGGCGACGTTCATGCTCGCCTTTCGACCGGCCATGGGAATTTCGATCTTGAGCGTGCAGGCTTTCAAAAGCTCCGGAGCGATTCCGAGTTCCTCGTTGCCGAGGACGACTAGGGCCTTTTCCGGCCAATGAACCTCGCTTATCGGGGTTGAGCCTTCGCCCGTTTCTAGCGCGATAATCGCGTAGCCTTTCTGCCGATGCGCTTCGATGCAGTCGAAAGGACTTTCCCAGCGCTTGCCCGGAATCCATTTTTCGGTTCCGCGGGCTGCGCTTTTCAGCATGGCGTGGTCGGTGCCCGGCGTATAGCCCGAAAGATGTACCGCTTCCAGGCCAAAACAGTCCGTTGCGCGGAAGAGGGACCCCACGTTGAACGCGCTCCGCAAGTTGTGGGCGAGGACGGCGTAGGGAATCGCTTTTTCGGCGGCTTCGCTTCTGTCGCCCGGTTCGGTTTCCAGATAGACGTCCCGCTCGAATCCGAGGCCCGCCTCGGTGCGAAAGTCCCGGTAGAGTTCGATAAGCTCCGCCTGGTTCTTTCCGGCGAGGCGCTTGCTTTCGGGAAAGCGCGACCATTCCGCGTAATGTTCGTATTCGCTGCGGATTTGCGCCGTGTCGTTTCCGAGCTGCAAGACGAGAATCCGCAGAAGCTCGGCAAGGCGCTTTGCCCTTCTTTCCGGAGCGAGCGCGAGAAACTTGCGTTCGGAATACATGGGTGAATCCTAGTGGATCCTTGCTCCGTCCCTAACGTCGCATGTTACTGGTTTCCCGTCGATTTCGAGCGCGTTTTCTCCGCGGAAAACGGTCTTTCCGCGGACTTCGAGCGAAATCTTTTCGAAATCCTTTAGCTTGAGAACGCGATTATCCGTCGAAGGCGCGATTCCGTGGAACGCGGCGCGATCGCCGGGCCTAGCCCCTTCGGGAGGCGTGACGAGAACGCACTTGTGCTCGATATCCGTGTCTCCGGCGAAAAGCATGCCGTTGCTCATGATGCCGCGGAGCGGAGCCGGTTTCAGGTTCGCAAAGAGAAGAATCATGCGGCCCTGCAGCTCGCTTGGCGTATAGCTGGCCTTGAGACCGGAGCAGATCGTTCGCACTTCCGGTTCGCCGGCATCGACTTTCAGAACGTAGAGAGAGGTAGCGTCGGGATGGTCGCTTACTTCGAGAATCCTTGCCGCGCGGATGTCCATTTCGGCGGGAACATCCTTCGCTTCGAGAGGCTTGTTCTGTTTGGGCTTTGCTGGGGCTTCTGACTTTTTGACTTCCTCGACTATCCGAGGGAACAGCGCCGCACCTTCGCCGAACTTTTCGCCGCCCTGGAACTTTCCCCAGGCGAGATCGCGGACTCCTTCGAGAGACGTTCCGAGCATCGCGAGACCTTCCTTGCTCTTTTCCGGAATGACCGGCGAGAGAAAGCTGAGAGCGATGCGGACCGCTTCCGCGGAAACGAAGAGAACCGTGGCGAGTTCCTCTTTCTTCGAAGCGTCCTTGGCGAGTTTCCAGGGTGCCTTCTGCTCCAGGTAGCGGTTTACCGCGCGGACTAGCGAGAGGGTTTCCTCGACGGCCTGCGAAAGCTTGACGCTTTCGAGAAGTTCGGGAACCGTTTTCGAAAGACGATTCGCGATTTCGAGGACGCTGTTCTCTTCGGCGGCGAACGTTCCGGGCTTCGGGAGCGTTCCTTCGAAGTTCGAAAGGACCAGGCGGTGTACGCGGTTTACGACGTTTCCGAGATCGTTCGCGAGGTCGCTGTTGATTCGGCGCACGAAACCTTCGTGGGTAAAGCTCGCGTCCTGTCCGACGACCATGTCCCGGGCGAGGTAGTAGCGGAACGCATCGACACCGTATTTTTCCATGTATTCCATCGGGTTTACGACGTTCCCGGTCGTCTTGCTCATCTTGTCGTTTCCGACGAGCCACCAGCCGTGGGCGAGAATGTGCTTCGGGAGCGGAAATCCCAGGGCAAAGAGCATTGTCGGCCAATAGACGCTGTGTGTCGTGATGATATCCTTTCCGACCAGATGGTATGTCGCGGGCCAGATCGTTTCGCCGTCCGGAAAGTTCCTCTTCGGAACGAGATTTCCCTTTTCGTCGATTTTCATCACCGCGCTCACGTAGTTCAGCAGGGCGTCGAACCAGACGTATGTCACGTAGTCTTCGTCAAAGGGCAGGGGAATTCCCCAGCTGAGGCGCGCCTTGGGGCGGCTGATGCACAGGTCGTTCAGCGGCTGCTTCAGGAATCCGCGGATTTCGTTCCAGCGGTAATCCGGGACAATCCAGTCCCTGTGGCTTTCCAGGTATTCGATAAGGCGTTCCTGGTATTTTCCCATCTTGAAGAAGTAGTTCTTTTCCTTGATCCAGTCGACCGGGCGGTGACTGATGGGATCGCAGCCGTTTTCGTCGAGTTCGTCCTGCGTAAAGAAACGTTCCTCGCCGACGGAATACCAGCCTTCGTATTCCTTGGAATAGATTTCTCCCTTGTCCCAGAGCATTTGCAGGCAGTCGCTCACGAATTTCTTGTGGTCGGCATCGGTCGTGCGGATAAAGTAATCGTAGCCGATGTCCATCTTTTTCCAGAGATTCTTGAAGCGCAGATTGTATTCATCGACGTGCTCCTGCGGGGAGACGCCGCGCTTTTCGGCGGCGCGCTGGACCTTTTGACCGTGTTCGTCGGTGCCGGTGAGGAAGAATGTCTGGTAGCCGAGCAGCTTGTGAAACCGCGTGAGGATGTCGGCGAGAACGGTCGTGTAGGAATGCCCGATATGCGGGGCGTCATTGACGTAATAGATCGGAGTGGTAACGTAAAAATTCTTCATATCGCAAAAATAGAAAATGGGTTGCGCTTGTTCAGAGCTTAGTTAGGATATCTTGGAGCTTAGAAAAGCGAAGAGATCTTCTTTCTCAACTTTTCTCACTCCACTCTTCACCCTTCACTCTCATCTAAGTTCTCAGTTCCAAGTTCTGACAATCCCCCTTCCTTGCATC
>CAVKYI010000032.1:0-23950 GCA_963660435.1 Sodaliphilus sp. | reverse complement strand
GCTCCTCGCCAAGGGCATTTCTCCGGACATCGTCCTGTCGGCGACCGGTCTTTCCACCGCGGTGCTTCGGAAGCTGAAGTGACCCCCCGGACAAGTCGAAAAGTTCAGGCGCTCCGTGCAAAAGTCCGGAGCACCTTTTGCGGAGACCTCCATTCCCCAAACAATCCGTATAAAAAGTTACAAAACGTCTTGCGCCTGTAAAGGGGTCCGCCCTTCGCTTGGTCTCACTCAAATTTTCTTGACCAAGGCAATTTTTAGAGGTTCCCAAAAGCAAGAATCGCCCAAATGCTATATTGGAAAAATGGCGAAGACCATCCCGAAATTCACCCGCTTTGCCCCCAGCCCGACCGGTTTTCTTCACCGCGGGCATGTTCTCTCGGCCCTATTCGTCTATGCCGCCGCCGAAAACCTCGGATACCATGTCCGTCTCCGCATCGAAGACCACGACAGAAGCCGCGCACGTCCCGCCTACATCGACGCGATCCGCGAAGACCTCGAATGGCTAGGATTCTCCTGGGAAGCGGAATCCATCCAGAGCGAAAATGCCGAACGCTACGAACGCTTCCTGGAAGTTCTCGAATCCAAAGAACTCGTTTACGCCTGCGAATGTTCCCGAAAGTTCATCCTTGAAAACAATCCGACAGGCCCGAGCGGCGAAGCCATCTACCAGGGACACTGCCGTGACCGGGAACTTCCCTTTTCAAGGGATTTTGCGCTCCGGTTCAAGACCCCGAACGAAACGGTAGAATGGGAAGATCTTCTCCTCGGGAAGTTCCGCGAGAATCCGATCGAACAGTGCGGAGACTTTGCGCTAAGGGACAGGCTTGGGCAGTGGACATACCAGTTCGCCGTCGTGGCGGACGACTTCGAAGAAGACATCGGGCTTGTCGTCCGCGGACAGGATCTCCTGGAATCGACAGCGCGCCAGATAGCCCTATCGAAGGCTCTCGGAAGAAGCTCACCGCCGCTTTTCTTGCACCATCCGCTCCTGTTCTCTCCATCCGGGAAGAAGCTTTCCAAGCGGGAACATGCGGCAAGCATCCGCGGAGAACGCGACGCGGGAATCTCCCCGGAAAGGCTCCTCGGGGAAGTTTGCCACGAAGCCCGTCTCCAGCCAACTTTCCAAAGCCTTTCCGTTCGCGAAGCCATCCAGATTGCAAAAAAGTTTCTCTTTGCCAGAATTTGAAATTATATTGCGTGTATATGGCGGACGCACTCTTTTCCAAAATTCAGGACTTACGCATCGCTTCCTTTGATTTGAGTTCAAAAAGCAGATTTTTAAACATCCGTTCAAAAGCCAGGTTCCAGACGCCGATCATCGCGGAAGACGGCATTCCCTTTCTTGAAAAATGGTATCGAAAGCCCATCGCCCTGCCACTTGCGCTATTTGCCCCGACAAGCGCCACCTTTACGGAAGAAGAGCAAAAGAAGACTTTTGAAGACTTTCGAAGCGCGCTCCGCACAATGGAAAGCGATACCGGTTCGCAAAATCTTTTTCTGTCCATTGGCTTCCTGCGCGCCCAGAATACCGCCCCCCTGCTGTTTGTTCCCGTCACGCTTGACACAAGGAACCTGACGGTTTCTCCAAAGAACGCATCGCCTGTCGAAAACGTTCCCCTGCGGCTAAAGAACAGGGAGAGCATCGAACTTCCCCCCGCAAGGATTTTCTGGGACGGATCGTCGTTTCAGACAAGAAAATACTTTCTCGCCGTAGAGCGGGCAGTCGATGCCGTCGCCGGATGGAAAAGCACTTCGCGCGGCATGTTCCTCGGATTCTTCGATGCGGCAAGCCTTTTCGCCCACCAGGACTGCGAAGGCGAAAAATGGAACGATAGCGCATCCACGGAAAATTTCTCCGCAAGCGAGCTTCTTTCCCCAAGCGGTTTCCGCGTTGTCGATTCCGACATCGACGAAAGGAATCCGGACGAGATCTTCAACCCGGCGGAACATAGCTTCATTCGCCCCATGGATTCCGAAGCGAACGCGATTCTCGTCGAAGCGCTTTCTTCAAGGAACAGGATCGAAGTCATCGAAACGCCTCCCGGTTCCGCCTGGGAATCCCTAGCCGCAAACCTCGTTTCCGAAAGTGTCGCCTGCGGAAAAAAGGTTCTCGTCTCTTACAGGAAAGCAGTTTCCCGACTGCGCCTCGAAAGCGTTTTGCAATCGCAAGCTCCCATCCAGAGCGATACGACTCTCGAAAAGTCCAGGGAAAATCTCGCGTCCATCCGAAGCGCCCTGGTCGATTACAGCCGGGCGGTAAAGATGCCGATTCCGCCAGGAAATTCCACGCTATCGGAATCCCTCATCGCCCTGAACAGGATTTCTTCCAAAAAGGTCTGGCCGGATTCCACGTTCAGCGGAGCCGAAAACCTGAGCCGCGAAAACTTTCTCCTGTCGCAAGAAGTCATCCGGGAAATCCTGGAACAGCAGGATAGGCCCGAGACCAGAAAAGCGATCGGCGCCTTCAGGGGGACAAACCTCGTCTCCATCGGCGAATCCGGAAAGTCGGAACTTTTCCAAAAGCTGCAAAGCGCAAATTCCAGGTTCCAGACGCTCGCGACTCTCGCCAATAGCGTTTCCGGGGATTTTTCCTTCGAAGGGAAAATCGACATTTCCGCACTGTCCCGAATCAGCGAAGCCATCACGCCGGAATTCAATTCCGCGACACCCTCGTTCGAAGGATGGGACCTGGAATCCAAGGACTGGGACACTTACGAAGAAACCATTCTGGCCCTCCCCAAAGCGGGGAAGACCTGGTCGGAATTTCGAAGAAACGGTTCCCCGACATATCTTCCCGAAGCGATCGACATGCAACTGGGCGCCCCGCGCGAAGTTCTCGCGAACAACCGGAATCGAAAGTTCAAGTTCCTTTCGGAATACTATCACGATGCGAAAAATGCGCTATTGCGGACGCTCAAGAACCCAAAGTCGGTAAAAACGGACGCCGAGCTTCTCGACCTGGCGGATGGTCTCATCCAGTTGCAAGAGAGCAAAAAGCTTTACATGAATTCATCCGTCATGGCATTGCACCTGTTCGGAAAGGACTGGCAGTTCGAGCACACCGACTGGGAAAGCCTCGAATCGAAAATACAATGGCTCTTTGCATTTCGAAAGAAGCTCCCAAAAGACAGGAAAGCGAACCTTTCGCTCTCGATTCTATCCAGATACAGCTCAATCCGGAGCAGCATTCCCGACGCAAACGCGCTGAGCGGGCTTTGCCAGGAAGCGAATTCCGACTTCGAGACGATCTGCCGCGATTTTTCCTTCGGAGATTCAAGCGAATACGATTCGGTCGAAGAGCAAGCGGGACTCATCCGAAAATGGCTGGAATCCTTTACCCTGATTTCGAGTTACATACAAATTAACAGCAGATGCCAAAAGATTCGGGAGCTTGGACTTTTCAATCTGGAAAAGGCTCTTTTGGAAACCAGCTTTCAAAAAGAATCCATCGCTGCGGATTTTTCTCGCTTCTGGCATTCCGTACAGATCCAGAACGCCTGCAAGATTTTCCCGCAGACTTTTTCCGTTTCGCCAAAGGCTCATTCCAGGTACGCAAAGGACTTTCAAGGCGCGACAGACGTTCTCGCCGCGATGAACCTGAAGCATTTCAAGGATTCCCGCGAAAAGAATCCGGACCTTCTCGCCATTCTCCCGATAGACGAAATCGCGACGACATCCAAGGAAACGGTATTCGATATCGCGATATGCCTCGATGCCGATGCGACGACGCCGCTCCAGGCTCTGCCCATTATTTTCCGTTCCCGGCAAACGCTCCTTCTTGGCGACTCCAATCTTCCGACGCCAAAGTTTTCCCAGATTCTCGACCCTGCGCCCCGAGACTCCTTTTCCTCGCCGCAGTTCGAAAACATCCTGGCCTACTCCCTCAACAAAGGCGCCAAGCGTTCCTGCCTCTCGCTAGACGTTCTCCACCGCCATCCCCTGCTCGTCGATTTTTCCAACCGGAATTTCTACGACCGAAGGATTCAGGAATTTCCCCCGCCAAATGCCTGCGAAACAAGGCCGATTCAAATCGTCGCCGAAAAGGACTTGCCAAAGACCGTCGCGGAAACCGCGGCGCGACATCTTGAACGGCATCCGACGCGAACGCTCGGCATCATCGTCTTTACCGAAGAACGCAAAGCGGAAATTTTCCAGGCGATTCAAGAGAACGTCCCCGCGCATCCCGATCTTGCCCGATTCCTTTCGTCGAAAGATCCGCTCCAGGATCCATACGTAAAGCGCCCCGAACAGGCTGTCGGAGAATATCGGGACACGCTTCTCGTCTGCGCGGAATCGGGTGCGACAATCGCCGGGCAAGGCGTCACGCCCAAGCATGTAAACGTCTGCGCGACACATGCCGTTTTCAACCTGGAAATCATCGCCGAGGAAATTCCCGAAAAAACGGTTTCCCTCAATCCGGGAGTCCAGAGCTATCTGGAATTTCTGCATTTTGCGGCCAACGCTTCACCTGCGTCCCTATTCCATTCCAACGCCACGCTTTCTCCGCTAGAAGAAGAGATTTACCGGGAAATCGACAATGGCGAGTTTTCCATCGAAAGGAACTGGGGATATAACGATTTCACTCTTCCCTTTGCCGTCCACGATGCCAACAATCCGGAACGCTTCCTTCTCGGAATCGACATCGATTCCGAGAACCGCTACTTGACGCGCAGCGTCGAAGACAGGCTTTACGTTCGCCCGAAACTTTTCAGGCAGCTCGGTTGGAAAATCGTTTCTCTCTGGTGCCCGAACTGGTTCCGCTCCACCGCGGACGAAAGGAACCACGTTCTCGCGACCATCGCCGTCGAACAGAGCGTCGCTCCCGCCGCATCCCCGAAAGCGGTCCGGGAAGAATCGCCGCAAACAGAGACCGTGCCATATCGGATAACGGATTTTCCAGACAAGGCGACAAGCTCGCCAATTCCAGAAACCGCCGAAGACATTCTCGTCCGCCAGCTGCAATTCTACGTAGATAGCGAATCGCCGATTCACGAAAAGAACCTGATTCGACGCTTGCTCCATTTTCACGGGCTGCACCGCGCAGGACCCGCCGTCGTCCGGATAATCAAGGCCGCGATTTCCAAGGGCATTGCCGACAAGGCGTTTTACAAGACAGGATCGTTCTTCTATTCGACAAGGGAAACGCCCTTCGTACTGCGCAATCGTTCCGGGCTTCCCGACGAGGAACGCTCGTTCCTCTACGTTTCGCCCGAAGAACGTTCGCTCTTTCCTCCAGATACGGACGAACAGACGATCCGGGAAACCCTGGGACTTCTTTAATTCGGAAAGACTTCCTGAATTTCGACGCGAAGGGCGCACCGAGAAATCGATGCGCCTTTTCATGAAAAATGCCCCGAACCCGGGGCATTTCGATTGGACTTGAATCCTCTCGGTTTTACTTGGAAGAGCGACGGACGCCCCACGTCTGCGTTACGTTGTGCTTGCCGGTCTTTCCCTTGACGGGCACCTGGACATGCGTGCTGAGCTTCGCGATATAGGCTCCGGTTCCCGCCTTGCGTCCCTTGTCCGTCACCATGTTCCAGCCGACATAGACATACCCGCGATTCGTGCGACAGTCTCCACCGAACAGGCTGTCGGAGCAGGCGATCGTCTGGCTCTTGTGCGCGACAAAGGTTCCTAGGTTGGTGAAGATGTCGAGTTCGTAGCGCAGCTTGACATCGGCGAGGGAAATCTTTCCGCTGGCGATTTGCGCGTCCAGGAGCGAATCCGTCAGGATGTTTCCCATGTCCGTCTTGATGAGGTATCCGACCGTATGCGGGAAGGAATCGCGAACCGTTCCGAGCGAATCGTAAATGCCGATGCGGTGCGCGACGATCTTTGCCTTCCTGGTATCGACGGAATTATCGACGGTTCCCATCTTGATGCTTTCGATTGTCGAAGCGGCATCGCCTTCGAGGAGCATCCACGGAGAAGGAACAGTCGCATTGTAATCCGAAAGTCCGTTGCCTTCCACATCCGTCAGGAACTTAGGCAAGGCGCGCACGTAGTCACCCGCCTGCGGAATCGTCCCGTTCGACAAGTTGAAGAACATCGTCACCGACGAATCGACAACCGTCGCGTTGGAAGCGGGCACGGCCTGGTACTTGTTCGCAAGGTCCGTCGCCGAACGCAGATAGTAGCCAAAGAGCGATTTCACGTCCGCCGACTCGTCCACTCGCAGCTTTTCCGAAAGGGATACCTTCACCTGGAAGAGACCTTCCGAACGCTCGGAAATGTTCGCGCGCAGAATAATCGGTGCCACCTTGTCGGTATATTCCTTCGGGAACGATCCGGAAGTCTTCACGCCATTCTTCTTGTATGTCGCAAAGGATTTGAGTAGCTTTCCGGAACCAGCCGTCTGGACCGCCGAGGAAAGTTCAAGCCCGCCAAACGCGAGAACCGAATCGAATGTCGTATCGGTCAGCGCCTTGGCCGCCGAGAGAATCTGTTCCGCCGTGATCATCACGTAGTCGGTCGAATCGATAGCCCATTCCACGCGAATCGAATCCGGGAGGGAATCCTTCGGGAACGGACGATGGTAGCGAATCCAGATAGAATCCGCGATGCCGTCCAGGTATTCCGAACTCGTGTAGGCCATATCGAGACCCGAATAGGTCATCGGCTTGCCCTTTGCGTCAAAGACCATCACGCTGTCGGGAATCGGGACCGGCGGTTCGATAAAGGTGAGCCCGCGCCAGGAAGTCGCGATCAGTTCGTTCTCCATGGTCGTCACGGTAAAGAACGCACTGTCTTTGGCGGCATCCGGGTAGAGAACCGAAGACCGGAAGTTCACGAAGCCCTTGCCGTTTACGATTCCAAGCGTCGAGCGACCCGTCACGCCCGCGGAAGCCGGATAGACTTCCAGGCCGTAATTGCACGTTTCGCAAATGACGCCGCTTGTCGGGTCATACATCATCACGTAGGCGGCATAGTCCGAACCGCGATACAGGACGGAATCCTCGCTGATGTCCCAGTTGCCGTAACCCGCGAGCTGTTTCGAATACGAGGAATCCACAAAGGCTATCGCCGGGAGCTGGAACGAAAGTTCGAGAGCGGCCTTGCGCACGGAAATGGTTCCCGTCATCGTCTGCGCGGTCATCGCCGAAAGCGGAATCGTCGCCCACACGGTATCGATTCCCCTAGCCCCGACCGTCAGGCGGTCCGAACTCGTAAGCGGCGTCGTGCCGTTGGAATCCGCAAACACGAGAAGCCCGTCGGAGAACGTGATCGAATAGGATTCGCCCACCGCGCTTTCCAGATCGACGTCCAGGTTTCCATCGTCGAGAGCCTCGCCGATCGCGCCGACATAGACCGGAATCCGCACGTCCGCCATCGCCGAAGTCCTTACCACGTAAACATGGCCCGTGGAATCCTTGCCGTTCTGCGAGAGAACATCCAGGTTTCCCGCCACGCGGAACGTCCACGAAGTCTTTTTGCCGCCGATCGAAGCGACCAGCTTGTAAGACCCCGACGGAAGCCCGACAATCGCCTTCTTGTTGATGATTGGACGATACCACATCGAAAGATCGACGCCTCCGAAGAAGACGTTCTTTCCGTCGGCATGTTCCGACTTGAACCATGTCGAATCGTATGTCGTCGTACCGTTCGAGAAGATGCTCGACCCCTTGTAGAGGTTGTAGTTCATGACTAGCCCGGCTTTTTCGATCTCGTCGCCGCAATAGACAATCTTTTGCGAGATCGAGGTTCCCGAAAGAGCCGAAGCGCAGTCGCCCGAACCGGTTTCCTCGTAGCAAATCTGGTAAGCGCTTCCCTCGCCGCTATAGGTAGTGTCCTTTGTATAGTTGATTCCGTTGCTCTGCTGGATATACATGTTCGTGTTGATGCGGACATTGCTCATCGTCGTTCTGCGGTCGCAGAAGAAGATATCCAGGTCGTAGGTTTCCCCTTCCTTGAACGGATTGCCGTTCTTGTCCGTCAGATTGTCTAGAACCGCGTATCCCGGAGAGGCCAGGTGCGTTCCCCCCAGATCGACAGCGAGCTTGCCACCGATGAACACCCAGATATCGTCATCCCCGCGGAAATTGAAGCGAAGCCCCGGCTTATAGACAAACTGCGCATGGCTTTCAAAGCAGAACTGCTGGTTGCGACCCGTACTTGACTGCCAACGCGGAGAGCCCGTCGCAGAAAGAGTTTCGCTTCCATCCTTGTAGGAAGGCCATCCCGAGGGTTTGCTATCCTGGCAAGACCAGCCCCAAACGCAGGCATCGCTGGCCGCTCCCAGCCAGGAGCGAATCGCATCCAAGTCATGGTCGCCATCACCAAAACGCCCCGAGCAATCGTCCATTCCGCCAAGCCATCCCGAGCCGTTGCAAAGGAGGTCGAACTTCTGGGCATTTTCCGTCGCATCGACTTCGCGAAGCGCCGGACCGACAAAGACCGGGCCTTCCGCATAGCGCTTCGTACGCGCAGCCGCAACGGGAGAAGAACCGTATTCCGTCAAGATTTTATCGTCCGTAGTCGCTTCCGCAGGGTAGAAACCTCCCTGGACCGTGATTCCGGGACTCGTGTAATAATCCGAGTTAAATTCCCATTTTCCATAGGAATCGCGATTGAACGGCAAATCAAAGCAGGTCATTTCGTTTACACCGGCAGTCGGGCGGAAAAGCTGGTCGAAATAGCTCTGGCTGATAAAGCAGGTTTCCCCCTTGCCGCCCATCGCTGCCGTTTTCAGCAAAGGCTTTTTGTTTGCATCGAGCGTGTCCTGTACAATTCCGTGCGTCACGCCGATGCAGGCATTTACCGCAGCTTGCGCTGCCGTGGAAGAAACGCCCTGCGCCCCATATTGGCAACCTTCGCCACCTGCCGAATAGCAACTGAATGCCGGATGCAGGGAGGCATCGGTATCGTAGATAATCGCCGCCAAGTGGTATTCGCAGTTTCCATCGACCGCCGGGTCCGCAATCGAAAATCCCTTATCCTCATCCTTCGCGTCATCGGGCCACATCGAAGCATCGGAAACGAAGAAGAGCGTATTCGCATTGAACGAAGTAAAGACGTCGTTCATCGGGATAGGCGTCACCGTGCCGACAGGTCCAACCCCGTCATAACCGTCCCATCCCAGGACTTCTTCCCGTTCCGTATCCGAATCCCTGTAAATCGTCACCGAAGAAGGCGCTTCCTGGTTGAACCAGACATAGTAGAACCAGCCGCAACGCGTCGGGTCGGTGGACATCGCCACGCCTGTCGCCCCGCCATCCATGCTGATCATCGGTACCGAGCTGTTCCAGAGCTGGTCATCCGGCGGAAGGAAGTAAAAGTACTTGGCATCCGGCGGATTTTCGGAGAACGCCGTTTTCCCTGCCGTTGTCGGGTCTTCGTAAATATACAGGGACGTGCCCGTTCCAAAATCCGAACAGGTAAATTTATCCGATTGAGACCAACCGGTTTCATTGTATTGCGTTCTTGTTATTCCATAGTCATTCCAGCCACCTTCCGAAGCGACAAAAAAGAATTCCTTTGCGTATTGGGAGCCATAATTTAAAGCATTGATCGAATACCAACCGTTCGAAAGCGCTGTACTGGGCAGCAAGTTAAATTGGCCATCTATCACCAAATACATCGAACTCCACGTTCCGGGATTCGAGACGTAAATGGTTCCTTCGCAACTAAGCCCCCACGATTCCCCCACGCCAAGCGCCAGCGCAAAACCAAAAATCAGCTTCGCAAGCCAAGGTTGTTTGCCAATTTTTAACGTCTTTTTCATAACTTCTCCAAGGTGACACCTGAAAACGGCCTCGGTAAAAGGTCGCACAACACGCTTGAAAACTATCTTTTTTTTGTGAAACGGGGTAGTTTTTTCTTTATTCCTCGAAATTTTGCGTTTACATGTGATAACAGGCATGTTTTTTTACGGTCTTTTCGCTTTTGGGTGCATTTCGCTTGCCAGCTCGGCAAGAAAGAGGGCTTTCGGCATGGAGCTGTCCAAAGATTTCGACAAAAAGCTATCTTTCGGGCGAAATGCCAAAGAAAGACGACTTCAATCCGGAAAAGACTATCGCGGCAAACGAGAACACTCGTCCGATGCTTACCGCGGAGCCAAGGCCGCACCTGGTCGTCCTCTACCCTCGCGAGTTATTTCGACAGATTCCGCTTCGCCAGGGAAAGACCGTCATCGGACGGGGAAACGAAGCCGACATTCGCCTGGAAGACGAGATGATTTCGCGCAGGCATTGCGAGATTTCCTGGGACGGCAAACGGGTCGCTCTCCGAGACCTGGCCTCCACGAACGGAACATTTGTCGATGGCACGCTCGTTTCAAGCCGTCCAAAGGCAATCGATTCCGAAAACAGGCTGCAAATCGGAAAGATGGTCCTGAAAATCGATTTCAAGGATCCGAGCGAAGAAGCCTTCGACAGGGAACTGTTCGAAGCCGCCACGACCGATCCGCTGACGAAAATTCCGAACCGCCGCTCCTTTGTGGAACGCGCACTCGGGGAACTCGCCTGTGCGCGGCGCAAAAACATATACGCCCACGCGGTCATGTGCGACGTCGATCATTTCAAGAAGGTAAACGACACCTGGGGTCACCAGGCAGGCGACATGATTCTACGCTCGATTGCGCAGATCTTTTCCCGAAACAAGCGCGAAAGCGATCTTTTCGCTCGTTACGGCGGAGAAGAGTTTGTCTTCCTGCTCACCGAAATGTCCAGGGCGGACGCCCTGAAAAGCGCGGAACGACTGCGCAAGGCCGTCGAAAGCTACCGCTTCGCCTTTGAAGACAGGGAGATTCCCGTTACGATTTCTCTCGGCGTAGCAAGCTTCAAGGGCAAGGACATTCCCACTATCGACGCGATGATCACCGCCGCGGACAAATGCCTGTATTACGCAAAGGATCTCGGTCGAAACCAGGTCGTCGGAGACACGCAGCTACCGTGAACCAAGCAGTAAAATCTTCCAAGCTAAATTCCATCGGCTCGTCAAGCATCCCGAGACTCATCCTCGCCTTTTCCGTCCCGGCCATCGTGAGCATGATCGTCGAATCGCTCTACAACGTCGTCGATAGGTACTTTGTCGCTGCCGGAGTGGGCTACCTCGGAATAGCCGGCATCACGCTCTGCTTTCCTATCAGCCTTTTCATCATGGCGCTGTCGATGATCGTGGGAATCGGCGGCAACACGCTTTTCGCGATTCGGCTCGGCGAAAAGAAATATGGGCAGGCCGCCCTTATCCTGAACAATTCCTTCGCGCTTCTCATCCTCATGGCGGTCGTTTCGCTGGTTCTCGGCGAAATCTTCATGGAACCCCTGCTCCGATCTTTCGGCGCAAGCGACGACACTCTCCCCTATGCAGCCTCCTATATGCGAATCATCCTGTTCGGAGCCGTGTTCCAGACCGTCACTCCGGGCATGAACCATTTTATCCGTTCGCTCGGGCATCCCAAGACGGCGATGTTCCGAACCATGATAGGCGCCGTGCTGAACACAATCCTCGACTGGCTTTTCATCATGAAGTTCCACTGGGGAATCGAAGGCGCCGCCTGGGCGACAGTCCTTTCCCAATGCGTCACCACCTTTTTCGTCATGCAGTTTTTCTTCAAGAAATCCACCCCGGTAAGGATTTCCTGGAGCCTGATGAAATTGAAACTTCCCTATGTCCGCCGCATCTACATCATGGGGCTTCCGCCAAGCGTCATGCAAATCTGCAACAGCCTGATGAACGTCATCCTGAACCGCAGCCTTGTCCATTACGGCAACGCTTCTCCCTATGGCGGAGACCTGGCCGTTTCCGCATTCGGGGTCATCAACAGCATTTCGATGCTCATGGTGATGCCCGTGATGGGATTCATCCAGGGCGGTCAGCCGATAATCGGCTACAACTACGGGGCGAAAGCCTACGCGAGAGTCCGGGAAACGCTGAAGATTCTCCTGATTTTCGCTGTCGGCTTCATGGTCTGCGCATGGTTCCTTGTCCAGTTCAAGGCGGAATGGCTCGTGGGATTCTTCGCGACGGACAATCTCCAGCTCACCGAACTTTCCGCGAGTTCCATCAGGGCGTTTCTCTTCGCCATGCCAATGATAGCCTGCGGAATGGTCTGCGGGAACTTTTTCCAGGGAACAGGAAAGCCCGGACGCGCCATGTTCCTCAACATGTGCCGTCAACTCATCGTCCTCATTCCCTTTCTGCTGGTTCTCCCGCTATTCCTCGGCCTTCGCGGCGTATTCCTCGCCGGCCCCATTTCCGATACGATTTCCGCCGTTATCTCCGTCATCCTGCTTCGAATCGAATTGCGGAAGATGCGCTGAACCGTGAAATACGCATACATCGAAATCACCGAGAAATGCAACCTGGCATGTCCCTTTTGCCCGAGCCCGACACTCGAGCGACGCGGCGAAATGCCTGTAGAGCTTTTCGAAAAAATCTTGCACCGCTTGCGGGGAAACGTTTCGGAAATCTTTCCGCATGTCCTGGGCGAACCGCTTCTACATCCCCGCTTTCCGGAGATTCTGGCCCTTGCCGAGAAAAACGGTTTCCGCGTCAACTTGACTACCAACGGGACGCTCGTCAGCCAATATGCCGAACAGCTTCTTTCGTCAAATGCCATCCGCCAAATCAACTTCTCGACGCACGCTTACGCCTACCTGCCCAAGGATCGCGCAGAGAAAGTTCTCGAAGATACCGTCCTGTTTGCTCACAGACTGAGCGTCCTGCGCCCGGAAGTCTATGTCAACTTTCGACTCTGGAATGTCGAAGCGGACAAATCCGACGACTCCTGGAATGCAACGGTCGTTCAGGCTCTTTCCCGTTCTTTCCACGCCGAAATAGAACTGCCCGAATTTTCCGTTCGGCACAAGAGCGTTCCCGTCTTCCAAAGAATCTATCTGCACCGCGATTCCCGGTTTTCCTGGCCAGACGGCGAAGGCGAAATTTCGACGTCCGGAACTTGCCACGGAATTCTCGACCAATGCGCCGTTCTCCTTGACGGAACCGTGGTCCCTTGCTGCCTCGACTACAGGGGAAGCGTTCCTCTCGGAAAATTTCCCGAAGAATCCTTTGACGACATCTTTCGCGGACCCAAGGCGATGCAGATTGCGCGCGGATTTGTTTCGCACAAACTAATCGAACCGTTCTGTCAAAAGTGTACATTCGCCAAAAGGTTCCAATGAACAGGATTTCCAAAGAAGTCGAAAGCAACCAGGAAGGCGTCCACAAGGATCTGGAAAAACTGGTCCTCCGCTATCTAGATTCGGAATACAGGAGACCTGTCGCCGACCATACAAGGCTAGCCTTCGAAAAGGCGGAACGATTCGCTTCCCGGTTTCGTTCGCCGATTGTACTCGACTCGGGATGCGGAACGGGAATTTCCACGATAGCGCTCGCGAGGCGCTTTCCCGAAAGTCCCGTCATCGGAATCGACAAGTCCGAAATCCGCTTGGCAAAAGCCGAATCCCGCATCAAGAACGATTCCGAAATTCCGGAAAACGCTTGCTTTGTACGCGCGGAGCTTCTCGATTTCTGGAGGCTCGCCTTCCTGGAAAACTGGGACATTCGCTTTCACGCCCTGTTCTATCCGAATCCATGGCCAAAACAGTCCGAGCTTCGCTACCGGTTCCACGCAAGCCCGATTTTTCCGACCCTGCTAAGGCTTTCGAAGGAACTCGAACTGCGCACGAACTGGAAAATCTATGCCGACGAATTCCGCCTTGCGCTAGAAATCGCCAACGGAAAACTGCACCGTTATTCCCGGATTGACGAAGAACGCCTTTTTCCCGACATTCCGGTTTCCGCCTTCGAAAAGAAATTCATGGAAAGCGGACACGCGCTTTGGCGGGTAACGGCCAGAAAGTAAAAATTCCCCGCATCGCTGCGGGGAATTTTTTTACCGAAAAACGGTTACGCTTTCAACAAGGAATTAAGCCTTGTTCAGACGATCCTGGATCATGTCGATGATTTCGGAAAGTTCCTTCGGGAGGTGCTTGCCGAACTTCGGATAGTGATTTTCCTTCACGTCGGCGAGTTCCTTCTTCCAGCCTTCCACGTCAACCTTCGTGATCTGCGGGAGAGTTTCCTTATAGTAGTCAGCGAGACCATCCGTATTGATGGCACCTTCCTTCGGCATGTAACCGATCGGAGTTTCGACAGCGTTGTCAACACCGTTGCAGCGGTCGAAGATCCACGCGAGCACGCGGCTGTTGTCGCCGTAACCCGGCCACATGAACCCACCGGGGAGCTTTTCGTTGCTAGCATCCTTGCGGAACCAGTTCACGTAGAAAATCTTCGGGAGCTTGTCTTCGGTAGAAGACTTGCCGATGTCGATCCAGTGCTTGAAGTAATCGCCCATGTTGTAGCCGCAGAACGGAAGAATCGCGAACGGGTCGCGACGGATCTTGCCGACCTGGGAAGCGTCGATCGTGGAAGCCGCGGTGATTTCGGAACCCACGATGGAGCCGAGGAACACACCGTGATTCCAGCTGAGGGACTGGTGAACCAGAGGAATCGTCGAAGGACGACGACCGCCGAAAAGAATCGCGCTGATGGGAACGCCAGCAGGATCTTCCCATTCCTTCGCGATGCAGGGGCACTGCTCGGCCGGAGCGGTGAAGCGAGCGTTCGGGTGAGCCATTTCTTCGCCCTTCGGAGCCTTGTCCTTCGGGAGAGCGTCACGAGTCTTGCCCTTCCAGTCAACGAGCTTGCCCTTGGCCGGATAGCCGATACCTTCCCACCACACGTCGCCGTCTTCGGTGAGGGCGCAGTTCGTGTAGATCGTGTTCTTTTCGGCAGAAATAAGAGCGTTCTTGTTGGATTCCGCAGAAGTACCCGGGGCAACGCCGAAGAAACCGGCTTCCGGGTTGATGGCGTAGAGGCGACCGTCCTTGCCGAACTTCATCCAGGCGATATCGTCGCCGATGGTTTCGACCTTCCAGCCCGGAATCGTCGGGATGAGCATGGCGAGGTTCGTCTTGCCGCAAGCGGACGGGAACGCGCCGGTCACATACTTGACTTCGCCCTTCGGGTTCGTGAGCTTGAGGATGAGCATGTGTTCGGCGAGCCAGCCTTCGTCGCGAGCGAGAACGGTCGCAATGCGAAGCGCAAAGCACTTCTTGCCGAGGAGGGCGTTTCCACCGTAGCCGGAACCGTAGGACCAGATCAGGCGTTCTTCCGGGAACTGCGTGATGTACTTGTATTCAACGTCAGCGCACGGCCAGATGCCGTTGTCGCTTTCGCATTCGCGGAGCGGCTTGCCGACGGAGTGGAGGCACGGAACGAAGTCAGCGTTCGGATCGGCATTGAAGATATCGAGAACCTTCTTGCCGGCGCGGGTCATGATGTCCATGTTGAGAACCACGTATTCGGAGTCAGTGACTTCGATACCGTTCTTGGAGATCGGGGAACCGAGCGGGCCCATGCAGAACGGAATCACATACATGGTACGGCCATGCATACAACCCTTGTAGAGCTTACGCATCGTCTGCTTGAGTTCAGAAGGATCAATCCAGTGGTTGGTCGGACCGGCATCTTCTTCCTTGACGGAAGAGATGAACGTACGGGATTCGACACGCGCCACGTCGGACGGGAGGGAGCGGAACAGGTAGCAGTTTTCCTTCTTGGCAAGCTTCGTTGCGAGGCCAGCCTTGACGCACTTCTGCATGAGGGCATCATATTCTTCGCGGGAACCATCGACAACGACGACGTTGTCCGGTTCGCACATGGCAATCATTTCATTCACCCAGGTACTGATTTTCGGGTGCTTGATGTCATTCAGGGTAAGACTCATATAGGAACTCCTATTTTGTTTTACGTTAAGTTTCGAATAATTCGAACGGCTAGAAAATAGAAAATATTTGCCGGGTCAAGCCAACGTTTCGGAAAAAGACTCGTTTCACTTTCCAAAACCGGGCGCCCCGCTAGAACGCCAAGGATATTTTTCAAGGAAATTCATCGTTTTTCGCCTTTTTCGGCAAAAATTACATAGATTACGAACGTTAAAAACCTACCCGAAGGATTTCCGATGAACTGGTCCTACCGCGAACACAACAAGAACATTCTCTGCATGATCATGGCCGGCGGACAGGGAAGCCGCCTGCAGCCGCTCACCCGAGACCGCGCAAAGCCCGCCGTCCACTTCGGCGGAACATACCGCATTATCGATTTCGTCCTCAACAACTTCATCAATTCCGGAATATTCAAGATCAAGGTCCTGACACAGTTCAAGTCGGATTCCCTGAACAAGCATATTTCCGCCGCCTGGAATCTGAACGCGAGCCTCGACCAGTATGTCGATCTGGTTCCCGCCCAGATGCGCACCGGCGGAGACTGGTACAAGGGAACCGCGGACGCCATATTCCAGAACATCAACCTGATTACGGACGAACGCCCGGACATCGTCGCCATTTTCGGCGGGGATCACATCTACAAGATGGACGTGAACCAGATGATAGACTTCCATCTTTCGCGAGCGGCGCTGCTCACCATCGCGGCGATTCCCGTTCCCGTCGAGGAAGCTCACGAATTCGGCATCATCGAGGTCGATTCCGACAACCGCATGATAGGCTTCGAAGAAAAGCCCAGGGAGCCAAAGCAGATGCCGGGACGCCCGGGCTTTTGCCTCGCGAGCATGGGAAACTACATTTTCACGAGCAAGTTCCTTGTCCGCGAACTTCTTAAGCATTCGAGCGAAGGGGCGACGGATTTCGGCAAGGATATCATCCCGGCGCTGTATCCGCATTTTCCCGTCTATGTCTATGACTTCAACACGAACATCGTCCGCGGAGAACGCCCCGAGACAAAGGGCTACTGGCGCGACGTGGGAACTCTCGACGCATTCTTCGAGGCGAACATGGACATCTGTTCGGAGAATCCGCCTTTCGACCTCTACAACAACTACTGGCCGATTCGCACGTTCAACTGGAACCAGCCTCCCGCAAGATTCTTCAGCGCGGGCGATTCCGAGCATCCGGGCGCCGCGATCGATTCCGTGGTCTCCGCTGGCTGCGTTATCGGCGGCGGTCGCGTCATCAAGAGCGTCCTCTCCCCGGCGGTTTCCATCAAGAAAGACGCCCAGGTCGAAGAATCGATTCTCTTCCCCGACGTGACGATTGGCCCAGGCGCCAAGGTCCGCAAGGCGATTATCGAAAAGGGCGTACATATTCCCGCGGGATTCGAAATCGGCTACGACCTCGAACGCGACCGAAAAGTTTTCCATGTCACGCCATCGGGCATCGTCGTTCTCGCCAAGGATACGATTATCAAGGCATAATTTTCAAGGGAACCTCTAAAAATTGCCTTGGTCAAGAAAATTTGAGCGAGACCAAGCGATGGCAGGAATGACGAACCGGCGCGAAGCGTCGCAACCAAATTTTTGAAATTGAATTTCTAGAGGTGACCATATATAAAATAGTATGCAAACCTAGGAGATCGAAAATGCCAGGAAGAAACGCCTATAAATATTCACGCCTTAAGTTTCTTGGTGCCTGCGCCATTTCCGATCGGGTATATTACCTGCCCAATGGGTTGGCGATCCAAGATGGATTCCCTTTTTGTCAAGGCAGAAACAATGGGCGTCATCCACGCCATGCGGGAAAAAGTCTCGGGAAAGGATACCCTATGCGAAATCGACTTCAAGTCCTACTATACGTTCAGGGATTCCCTATGCCAAAGCAAATATCCGGACAATCCCTCGACAAGGCTTGAAAACCCGTGCAATCTCTATACCGGCCAACCAGATTTTAGCTGGCCCTATACAAGCGTTTCGGACCCCAATTACAACGCCTACAAAAAAGGCGCCTGTTTTCCGGCCAAGGACTTCAAGTTTAACTGATACGCCTTCGGAACAAAAGAATCGAACGGGAAGATTCGCATCGATACGCTGTTTCCCCTGCAAGACTTTCTCTATAACGAAGGCGACCTGATCGATTTGCGAATGGGATTTTCCATTTCCGAAATTCTCGGGGAATTTTACCCGGCGGACTACAGCTATGACGACGCGCATTTCTTCGACATCGTCTATTTTAACAAGGAAAAGCTTGACAAGCTCCAGCTGCCCGAACGCCAGCGGAAAGAAATTATCGACGGAGCGAAAAGGGTTTACAAATACTGCAATATTACGGATAGCATCCGATTTTAGACCCGATCCGTGCAAGGAATCGATTCTTTTCCTTTGACGCGGATATTTCAAGAACGTACTTTCATGCTTAGCGAAAAATTCTATTTTTTATATTGCAAGGCAACAGGAGATACGAACAATGACAGAACGAAACTCTTACCGCTACTCCCGGCTATCGTTTTTTAACGAAGCAAGCATCAAAAAGCTGAAGCAGCTTTGCGAACGGGAATTTTCCCAGGCATTACGCGCAGCGCAACAGCAGAACCGCAAGTGGAGCGCCGAGGTAAAGACCCGGCTTGAAAAAGCGATGGAAGCCGACGAGTTCGCCGATATGCTGCAAAACCCGAACCGGGAATTCGAGTGGGACTTTTACGAAAGGCTCGGCCAGTTCCGCGATTTCTTGAAAACTCTCGGCACCTCTTCGCTTTACGACAATTACGAAAAAGCCTTCCTCTCCGAAATATACAGTTCGATCCCCGAAGGCGACCTCAACGAAAATCTCTCCGAAGACCAGGTCCTGCCCTATGCGCTTTCGGAAGAAGAACGCAAAGAGCTTCTCGGTAAATTGACCGATCGTTTAGTTGAAAACGGCCTAGACGCCTCGTGGCTAAACGAATTGCCGCTGCGAAACATTTATGTCAGAAACACGCCGCTAAAATTTTCCAAAGACAAATCCTATTTGGAGATTCCCAGAGCCCTTTATGTAAACGGAGCAATCCACTACAACATCGGGAAAAGACCTCATGGAGAGGAAAGCTACGCAATCGATTCGAAAGAAGGAATGGCCATTCTTTTGCATGAACTTAGGCATTGCTGGCAATCCCAGAATCCCGAATGGACGGAACGACATCAAAACAAGGACATTTCGATCGAAACGGACGCCTTCCTAAAGCAATTTGAATTTCAAAAAGCCCTTGACCTACAAATCCCATCCTATTCAGACTTAATGCAGTTCTTTGATTTCGTATCGCCGACAGAAGCAGCTTTCGATATCAAGTCTAAACGTCTATGGAGGGGTAACGGCTATGGATGCCCCGACAGAAACTACACATTCCCAGGCCAAAAACATCTCGATCCAAAAGAGGAAATTTGCAATGAAAAAAATACTCTTCGCTAGTCTCGTCCTCGCGCCGTTCCTCTTCGCTAAGCCGTTCATCGTCTTTCCAGAGTCGGTGGACTACGATTTCACAAAACCTCGGTCGCAAATCTCAACAAGCGACTACAAACACCTGATTTACGAATCTCTCCCGCCCGATGTGGATAATTCTGAACATTCCCTTGTGGCCATCGGGGTCCAAAAACACATTTCCGGCAACAAATGTTCCGCAGAACTTCTCTATATCATCCGAGATTCCACAGAACAGTTTCACGCCGGGGACAAATTCATTACGAATTGCGGAAAGACATATTCAACCGGTCTTCAATTTTTCTCCGGACGCGAAATCCGCTACAAAAAAAACAATTATGAACGATCCAATATATTTCTTATCGAACTTAACTACAATTTAACCGAATACATCTATTACCCGGGATCGTATGGAGATACCTGGAGCGACTTTATGATGCCGGCTCACTTCCCTATCGGATATATTACTTGTCCAGAAGTATGGCGAAAACCCATAGATTTCATTAAAGAAAATTTGATAGACGATCTTTTTGAACTTTCCAACAAAATTTACATCTACGGGACCCCCTATCAAACAGCGAAGCCCAAAACCAAAAGGGATTCCCTCCTTATCAAGGCAGAAAAATTGCTGAAGCTCCAAGGGAAGGACCCTAAAAAATTCTTTGACAGGCTTTTCTCCAATCGGGATTCCATTCATGTGACCAAATTCAGCTATCCTTATGTCGCGGTGGGAGCCATCCATGCCATGCGCGAAAAAATAACGGGAAAGGATACCTTGTGCGAAATCGACTTCAAACCCTACTATACGTTCATGGATTCCCTATGCCTAAGTAAATATTCAAATTTTTCCCAAGAAGCGCTTCAAGGACTGTGCAATCTCTCCGGCTCCGTTTTAGATTGGCCCAGTGCAGAAGTTGCGGAACTCAATTACAACGCCTACAAAAAGGGATCCTGTTTTCCTGCCAAGGATTTCAAATTTAAACGATATGCCTTTGGGGAAAAAGAAAAGAACGGGCTGATTCGTATCGACACACTGCTCCCCTTACAGGATTTTCTCTATAACGAAGGCGAACTGGTCGATCTGCGGATGGGATTTTCCATTTCCGAAATGCTCAGGGAATTTTACCCGGCGGATTACAGCTATGACGACGCGCATTTCTTCGACATCGTCTATTTTAACAAAGGAAAGTTTAGCGATATCCAACTGCCCGAACGACAACGGAAAGAAATCATCGACGGAGCGAAAAGGGTTTACAAATACTGCGATATTACAGAAGGCATCCGATATTAAATAACCGCGCGCCCATTCTCCGTTTAAACCGAGAAACCCTCGCACTTGCGTGCGAGGGTTTTCAAGGGTGGGTAATCGGACTCGAACCGACGACAACCAGAATCACAATCTGGGACTCTAACCAATCTGAGCTACACCCACCATAAAGGAGCGCAACAAATATAGTAAAGAAACGGAAAATTTCAAAGGGCTAAACGCCGATTTATTCTTCCCTTTCCTTGCGACGCATCAAGCGGATGAAATTCGCCCGCTTGAAATCGTTTCGATGCTCGTTGCAAAAGCGCGGATAGATGAACTGCTTCGGAAAAACCTTGATTTCGAACAGGTTTTCACAACCGTCCAGGCAGCAGCGGAACTTGAGATCGACGACATCGGTGTAATTGTGGCGGAAAACGATGTTCTTCGCGTCAATGTTTTCGACATCCTTTTTCTGCTTCTGGCGGTTCTTGATGTCGCGGTGCAGCGGACAGTACTTGGCTATCGGGTGGCCCCAAAATTCGCGACCGCAGCCCGGTTCCTGGCAGATCTTGAGCTTGATGCGTTTCTTCTTTTTATACTTAGGTAATTGCATAGCGCAGTAAATTTACTAAAAATCGCCTTTTTTTTCAAACTTTTCCTTTTTTACGAAATTCGAGCGTCTATATCGGTGATTTTTTCAAGGTCACCTCAAGGAGATCCGATGAATTTCCCTTTTTTGCAGATTTTCGCCGTTCTGGCCGTTTCCCTTTCTCTCGGCTGTTCGGCAAGCCT
The DNA here is from genome assembly GCA_963660435.1 of Sodaliphilus sp. Classification (GTDB taxonomy): domain Bacteria; phylum Fibrobacterota; class Fibrobacteria; order Fibrobacterales; family Fibrobacteraceae; genus Hallerella. The sequence continues at coordinate 2,722 of CAVKYI010000032.1, read as the reverse complement.
ATCGGACGAAAACGCGGATTTCGGCATGGCCCGAATGCATTTTCTGGATGTCGGACAGGGCCTTTCCATCCTGCTTGAAGATTCACCCCAAAAAGCCTTTGCCCTATACGATTCCGGAAACGACTCGGCTGGCTTCTGGGACACGCTAAGGATGCGCGGCGTCCGGCATCTCGACTGGGCGCTCGTCAGCCACTGGCACAGGGATCACGCCGGCGGATTCCTCGAATGGAACGGTTCTGTTTCCATCGATACGCTCTTTTACGGAGCGGACACCGGAGGCCTTTGGCTAAGGGACAGCGTACTCGCGCTGGCGGCCCGTTACGGAACGGTAGCGAGAAAGGTTTCTCGCGGAACGAAAATAGACTGTGGCGCATGGTCCTGCCGAATTCTCTGGACTCCGGAATTTCAGACACTTGGCGGGAACAGTTCCAGCGCGGTGCTGCAAATCTCGGACGGAAAGTCCAAGGCCCTGTTCACCGGGGATCTGGAAAGGGACGGAGAAGCCGGGCTGCTTGAAATGTCTAGCGACCTGCAGGCAGACCTCCTTCAAGTCGGGCATCACGGTTCGAAGGGCAGCTCGTCGCTTCCGTTTCTCGAAAGGGTCGCGCCAAGATACGCCATCGTCTCGGTCGGGAAAAGGAACCGCTATGGACATCCGGCAGAAAGCACGATTCGAAAGCTTTCCTTCGTACTCGGGGATTCCAGCCGAATCTTTCGCACCGACAAGGACGGAAGCGTTACCGTGGAATGGAAACTGGGAAGAGGCCTGTGGATTCGAAATTACTAGTTTAACGCCATGCCGCATTTTTTTCACATTCCCGTCATGGGAACCTGCTTCACGACGGACACGCCTCTGCGCGTTTCGCATCTTGGAATCGATTCCGCCATCTCTCTAGTCGATGACAGGCTTCTAGAACGCATCGGAACCTTTTACGCAAAGAAATTCGACATTCCCTATACCGTCTATCCCTTGGCTGCCGAACACGCCCGAGCGAAGCGCGTTGCCGAATACCTGAACCTCGTCCATTTTCTTTCGAAAAGAAATTTCAAGCGCGTTCTTGCCGAGCCGTTCAACGGAAATTCCGACAAGGACCGCTATTTCAGAATGCTTCCGACGGACGATCCCTTGCGAGAACGTTACCTTCGGATGCTTTCCATGCCGGAAGGCGAATCGCGTACAGACGAAGCCAGGTATCTGACGGACGCGATGCGACCCGGGAAAATCGACGTGAACATCATGGCGAAACTCGACAGGCCTGGGTTTGACGACGCCAAGGAAGCGCTCCGCGGCTATGCGGAATCCGAACTTGCGGGAAATACAAGCCTCATCCTGAGCGCGGGAATCAACCAGTCGCTGTTTTCCGAGATGGAAAAGTTTCCCTGCTTTTACCGAAACGCAAGCGGAGAATTCGACAAGGGGATCACGCTGAAGATTTCCGATTTTCGCTCGGCGCTGATCCAGGGCAAGTTTCTCGCCCGCAAAGGTCTAGAAGTCAGCGAATACCGCATCGAATCGGGGCTCAACTGCGGAGGTCACCTGTTCCCGTCGGACGGAGAGCTTCTGCCCGTCATTCTCGAAGAATTCAAGGAAAAGAAGAAGTCGCTTTGCACGCAGTTTCAGAAATCCGTCGAAAAACACTATGCGGAACATGGGCTAGACGCTTCCCGCCTAAAGCCTTTTTCTCCAAGATTCACCGTCCAGGGCGGCATCGGGAATTTCGGGGAATCGGAACGTCTCCGGAAAGTTTACGAAATGGACGGCTGCGGATGGGGTTCGCCATTTCTTCTCGTTCCCGAAGCGACGCTTGTCGATAGCGAAACGCGAAATCTTCTGTGCGAAGCGAATCCCGAAGACATTCTGGCAAGTCACGCATCCCCTATCGGCGTTCCGTTCAGCAACCTGAGAACTTGCGGTGCCGAAAGGGAACGAATCGAAAATATTCGTCAGGGAACTCCGGGAGCGCCTTGCGTCAAAGGTTTCTTGCAAAACAACACCGAATTTTCGAAAGTACCGATCTGCACGGCAAGCCGGGAATACCAACGCAAAAAATCAAGACAGATAGAAAGCCTGCCTGTTTCCGAAGAGGAAAAGGAAAGAGAAAAGAAAGCGGTACAGGAAAAGACATGCATCTGCCACAAGCTGGGAAATTCCGCGCTCGTCGCTCTCGGCCTCGAAAGCCCAGAAAGCGCTCCGCCATCTATCTGCCCGGGTCCAAACATCGCCTACTTCGAAAGAACATATTCGCTCAAGGAAATGGTCGATTTGATCTATGGCAGAATTGACAGCCTTTCGGCTCCGGAACGTCCGCATGTTTTCGCGCTTGAAATTTCGCTCTACGCGAAATGGTTCCAAGGCGAAGTCGAAAAGGCGACAAGGAGTCCCGAAACGATGGAAAAGCTTAAGGCAGTAGCCGGGAATTTAAAATTCGGCATGGAAAAAGCTTGCGAGATTTCAAGAAGCCAATCATTTGGCGCGGAAAATCTCGGAAGCATTCGGAATGCCGTTTCAAAGGCGATGCCGACAGTTGAAAGTTTTTTACATTCTGCCGAAAGGCTTTTTGTCGCCAAGTGACCTGTTAGGCCTACCCGATGTTCAGAGCTTAGTTAGGAGATCTTAGAGCTTAGAAAAGCGAAGCGATCTTCTTTCTCAACTTTTCTCACTCCACTCTCATCTAAGTTCTCAGTTCCAAGTTCTGACAATCCCCCTTCCTTGCATCCACCC
>CAVKYI010000031.1:0-25081 GCA_963660435.1 Sodaliphilus sp. | reverse complement strand
ACCTTGTAAAGGCTTGTACGATAAACGGTCATCCTGGAGGGAGCATGGCGACCGATAGGATCCATTTCAAAAGAAACGCTCGGAATGGATTCTATCGAGGCTTCGCCTCTCCAGAATGACGGCTAATAAGCTCTGAACATCGGGCCGGCGCCCATTCGCCGAGAGGCCCACCTGCTGCGGGCAGGCGGAAACCGTTCGCTTTGCGACAAAAAGCCTAGACGTGAAACGTCAAGCCTTTCGCCGGAAAGCAAAGGCCCGCTTTGCGACTCTAAGTTCTGGGCAAGGCTCTGATAAACAAGCGTGATGAAAGACACGCGTAATTTTTTTGGCAATTTCGCGGTCTTTTCGTTTTTGCCGCTTTTTCCTATCGTTGTAAACAAAAGTAAACAATCTTTCTCTTTGCGAGGAATCCACATGAAAAGGCAATTAATCGTTTCTCTTTCGGCGCTTGCGGGATGTGTTCTTCTTTCCGCCTGCGGCGACGACGTTACCAAGGTCACGAACGTAAACGAGGTTTCCGGCATGGAAATCGTGGAATCCGCAGGCTCGCTAGGCAAGTGCGATTCCTCTACACTCGGCAAGACCGCCTACGCTTCGGACGAAAACGCCGCCTATGTCTGTGCGGATTCGGGCTGGGTGTCGCTTGCCCAGAAGTCGTCCTGTCTCGTGGAAGCGCTTTCCGACAGTTCTGGCTACAAGGTCGTCTGCGGCGGCGACTCGGTCGGCGTCATCAGGAACGGCGAAAACGGGTCGGACGGTTCGAACTGCAGCCTCGCGGACAATGGAGACGGAACCGTCGTGCAGGTCTGCGGTGCGGACACGATTACGCTTTACAAGGCGTTCTGCGCCGGCAAGACCTACGATCCGGCAAAGGCCTACTGCTTCGAGGATTCCATTTATTCCTGCGGCGAAAAGCCTTACGACCCGACAAGGGAATTCTGCTTCGAGAAGTCCATCTATGATCTGTGCGGCGGAAAAGTCTATGACCCTTCAACCGAACTTTGCGATGTTCGCGATACGACCTTTTACCGCTATGTGGTTATCGGCACGCAGGCCTGGATGGCGGAAAATCTGAATTACGTCTATCCGAAGCTCGATGGTGGGGATTCGCTTAGTTTCTGTGTCGATGACAAGGTGGCGAACTGCGAAATCTACGGTCGCTTTTACACATGGGCCGCCGCAATGGATTCCGCCGCTTTCTTCAGCGAAGACGGAAAAGACTGTGGAGGTGTCACAACGTGCTCTGCGAGCGGAACGATACGCGGTGTATGCCCGGAAGGCTGGCACTTGCCCGATACGACGGAATGGAATATTCTTGCGGCCTATGTCGCGGACAATACGACAGGCGGTGTGGATTCCGTCGGCTACGCGCTGAAATCGGCAAGCGGATGGAACGATTACAACGTTCCGTCGAGCGACGAGGTTCTGCCGGGCGGCGGTTCGGATGCTTTCGGCTTTAACGCGCTTCCCGCGGGTTCCCGTTTTGCGGACGGGAGCTTTGAGACGTTCCTCACGGGGGCGACTTTCTGGACATCTACGGAAAGAAGCGAGCCTTTGTATCAGGAAAACGCCTACTTCCGCTATCTGTACTATTCTAGCGCGAAGTTGGCTTCGAATAACAACATGAAAAACCGCGCGAAGTCCGTCCGCTGCGTCAAGGACTAGGCTGCGCTTTGTTCGAGAGTGGAGTGTTCGCTAAGCGAGCAGTGAAGGCTTGTGCGATAAACAGTCATCCTGGAGTGTAGTGTAGCGAAACGATAGGATCCACAACGCTCGGGCTGGATTCTGCCTGCCCGCAGCAGGCGGGTCGAGGCTTTGCCTCTCCAGAATGACCGTAAACCGAAACCTTTAAAAAAAGCGTGGCCCTGGGAGTGGATGCAAGGAAGGGGGATTATCAGAACTTGGAACTGAGAACTTAGATGAGAGTGAAGGGTGAAGAGTGGAGTAAGAAAAGTTGAGAAAACAGATCGCTTCGCTTTTCTAAGCTCTAAGATCTCCTAACTAAGCTCTGAATATCGGGCAGGCGGAAAAGGTTCGCTTGGCGACAAAATCCTAGACGTGTAATGTCGAAAGCCTTTCGGCAGAAAGAAACAGCCCGCTTTGCAACTCTAAGCTCTAAGTTTTCTCGACTAGGCGCTCTGAACATCGGGCTGGATTCTACCGCCTGCAGCAGGCGAGTCGGTTCCTTTGGTATCTCCAGAATGACGTGGGGCAAGGATTCCTTAAAAAAGGGAAAAATTTTTCTCCAAAAATCCGCAACCTTTTCTATATTTGACAACCCACAGCAAACCTAAAAAAAGGAATATTATGTATTCTATTGTTGAAACAGGTGGTTTCCAGTACAAAGTCGAAGTCGGCAAGACCTACAAGGTTCCGAGCGTCGATGCTGCTGTCGGATCTTCTCTGGAGCTCAAGTCCGTCCTTCTTTTCTCCAACGGAAAGGAAGTCAAGGTCGGCACCCCTGTCCTGAACGATGCTTCTGTCAAGGTCGAAGTTCTCGCCCACGACAAGGAAGACACGATTATCGTCTTCAAGAAGAAGCGTCGCACCCGTTACGTCCGTCGTAACGGCCATCGTCAGGGCTATACGGAAGTGCTCGTCACGGAACTTCATTCCGGTGCAGAATCCGAGGTCGTCGATCCGAAGATTGTCGAACGCAACCGCGCCCGCATCAAGGCCCTTGCCGCCCAGAAGGTCCAGAACGTTCCTCTGACCCGCAAGGAAAAGATTGCTCAAGGTCTTCCGAAGCCTGCCAAGGTCAAGAAGAATTCCATCCGCAAGTCGAAGGAGGCTTAAACAATGGCTCACAAGAAAGGTCAAGGCTCCGTTCGTAACGGACGCGATTCCAACCCGAAATATCTCGGCGTCAAGAAGTATGGCGGCGAAACCATCAAGGCCGGCGGCATCATCGTCCGCCAGCGCGGTTCCCACTTCCATCCGGGCGCAAATGTCGGCATGGGCAAGGATTTTACCTTGTTCGCTCTCGTTGACGGCAAGGTGAAGTTCGAACAGAACGCCGGTGCGCAGAAGGTTTCGGTCTATCCGGAATCGTAAGCGTCCTTGCGTCGCAACTTTTAACAGTCGGACAGGTTCCGGCTGTTATTTTTTTGTGTGTGGAGGGAATTTCGCCTGTGCCCGCTAGATTTCGATCTTGTGGTCCTTGAGCTTTCGCCAGAGCGTCGCCCGGCTGATTCCGAGGCGTTCCGCGACTTCGGTCTTGTTCCCCTTGCAAACGTCCAGCGCGTGCAGAATGTGCCGCTTTTCCATTTCGTCTAGCGGGAGAATGTCGGCGGGAGAACCGGAAGTGATTTTCAGCGGAGCGCTTTCTTCGGAAAGGGAACGGATTTCGGACGTCCTTCCCGGTGCGGGCAAGAGTTCCTTGCCAGGGGCGGAATAGTTCAGCTCGTCGGGGAGGTCTTCGAGGCGTATCGTTCCATTTTCGGAAAGAACGACGGCATGTTCGATGATGTTTTCGAGCTCGCGGACATTTCCCGGGTAGTTGTAGGTGGCAAGCGCCATCTGCGCGGCAGGTTCGATTTTCTGGATTACCTTGTGCTCTTCCTTTTCGAACTTCAGTACAAAGTATTTGACAAGGTTCGGGATGGTCGAGCGGCGTTCCCTGAGCGGGGGAACGTTGATGTGGAAAGTGTTCAACCGGTAGTAGAGGTCTTCCCGGAAGGTCTTCCTTGTCATTTCGAGGGCGAGATCCGCATTGGTCGCCGCAATGATCCGTACATCGAGATAGCGGGTTTCCGTTTCGCCGACACGCCGTGTCTCGTGGCTTTGCAGAAAGCGCAAGAGCTTGACCTGCGTCGCCTGGGAAAGCTCCCCGATCTCGTCGAGGAAGAGCGTGCCACCGTTCGCTTCTTCGAAGAGCCCTTTCTTGTCGGACGTCGAACCGGTAAAGGCTCCCTTCTTGCTGCCGAAAAGTTCGCTTTCTACCAGGTTTTCCGGTATCGCGCTGCAGTTCACGGCGACGAAGGGTTCGCTTGCTCGCTTCGAAAGCCTGTGCACGATTCTTGCGAGAAACTCCTTGCCCGAGCCGGACTCTCCCGTAATCAGCACGGAACTTGTGGTGGGGGCGACCTTGTAGAGAAGCCGCAGGATCTTTTGCATCCCGGGCGTATCGCCGAGAAGATTCTCCAGCAGATGGTCCTGGAGTTCGCGGTAGCTGTTGGACGTTTCGAGCCCTTGCAGGTGCTTTTTCGCGACATCTTCGAGCGTTCGGACGGCGACCGGCTTTACAAGATAGGATTCCGCACCGTGGGAAAGCGCGCTTTCCGCATCCTTGGACGACTCCGGCGTGCAGAGCAGGACAACCGCCGCTTCCGGGTTGTGCGACTTGAAAAAGCTGATGACATCGACATCCCGATGCAGAAGAAGCGAAATGTCGAGAAAGGCGAAATCGATAGGATTCCTTTCGATTGCGCTGAAAAGGGTCGTGGAGTCGGATACCGTATAGAGCTTGGCGTCGGGAAGGGACCAGGATTTCGCTATCTGGTCGATAACCTTCCTGTCCGCATCTGCCAGCAGGACGTTCATCGCTTCGGTCTAGCCGTTCCCGTGCGCCGCGACGATCTCGTTCACCTTTGCGACCAGGTCCTTGTAGTTAGGCGGCTTCGAGAAGATGGACGAGACGCCGAAATGGTTTGCGATGCTCAGGTAGTCTTCCGACGAGGTGCGTCCGCCGCCGCTGATGGCGATGATGCGGTCTAGCTGATTCTTGTTGCGATAGTCGAGAATGACTTCGAATCCGTCCTGCTCCGGCATGATAATGTCCGTAATGACGACATCGTAGTCGTTCTTGTCGTAGAGTTCCTTCGCTTTCTTTCCGTTTTCGGCCGTGTCCACTTCGTAGCCGGACATGCCGAGCATATCCTTGAGAACGGAACGGATGTCTTCTTCGTCGTCGATGATGAGTACTTTAGGCATTGGGTTTATCCTCTGTTTGTTTTTCTAAAGGCCAATATAGTTCAAAATCGGTTCCTTTGCCAATGGTCGTTTCGATAGAAACGTATGCTCCGGCGGATTTTATGAGCTTCATCGCTACGGCAAGGCCGATACCCGATCCTTGCCCCGGGGCTCGGGTCGTGAAATAGGGCGTGAAGATGTGCTGCAGAACGTCGGGCGTCATGCCGGTTCCCGTGTCCTTGACGGAAATATACAGGTAGGAACCCGGGGGAATGGTAGAAAACTGTGTGACGATCTGTTCTTTGACATTCTTGGGCGTGCAGGAGTATGTCAGGGAACCACCGGTCTGGGTCATGGCGAGGATCGCGTTTTTTCCCATGTTCATCATGATGCGCATAAAATCGGTCGGGTTGCCGTAGGCGAACATGTTGTCGCCGGATTCCTTGACTATCTGGACGTTTTGGGGAAGCATCGGAAGAAGCGAGTTCTTGACTTCGTCAAAGACCAGTCCCACGTTGAAATTTTCCGCCTTTTTCTCTTGCGAGCCCTCGCGCTGCTTGAGCTGGTCGTAGGTCCGCTTCACGAGGCTTGCCGCGTTGTTCATGGAACGTCGCATGCTTTCCAGATATTTCTTCGGCTTTTCGCAATTCGCGGTTTCGGGAATGGTCGCCTGGGCGAGTTCGCAGTAGCCGATGATTCCCGAGAGGATGTTGTTGAAATCGTGGGCGAGTCCTCCCGCCACGTTGCTCATGTCCTCGAAGTTCGATGCCTTGAGCAGGTTCTCGCGCAGCTGGTTTCTTTCCTCTTCGATCGCATGGAAGTTCGTCGTGTCCTCGACAAGTCCAAGGACTCCCTTGCGCTGTTGCGTTTCGTCATAGATAGGGACGGCTGTATGTTTTTCCCAGTGCTTCTTGCCGCTTGCGTCGATGGTCGTCTCGGTTCTTGCGACGATGTGTCCGGATTCTAGAGCCTGCGTTTCGAGCTTGCTGAATGCCGGGTTTTCGACGATGCTCTTCCTTGTCCCGCGGACGGCAATGTCCTTCCTGTTCTGCTGCGTATAGGCGCCCGTGAGATTCTTTGCGTAGAGGCGCGCCGGGATATTGTCTATCAAGGAATTCAAAAAGGCCTGCTGCTGCTGGTAGAGTTGCTGGAGCGCGATTATCTTGAAGCGGATTGCGTCTCGCTCGTCGTTGAATTTTCCTTGTAGCTGGGATAGCTTTTTCTGAAAATCCTCTTTTTCGCAAGAATCCCGGAGAATGACCTTGTAGCCGAACAGAATGCGGTTGGAATACAGGGGCGAAACGGATAGCGTCGCGGCGAACGAATTGCTGTTCAGATAGACGGAGACGTTGCTTAGTGGACCTAGGGAACGCAGGTCTGGGATGAAGCGGGAAACGGGGTGTTGCAGGAGGAGCTTTTCGCCGAAGCCTATCATCTTGCAGGCGGACGGATTCGCCATTTCGATTTTTCCGTCGGACCCTAGGAGCAAGACGCCTACGTCGAGTTCCTGGATTATCAGCTTCAGGGAAGAGGACATGTCGATTCCCATTTGCGAAATGGCGGAATTGGCCCTATAGAGTACGATCGTGATGACGAACATGAAGATTGCCGCGCTTTCGCCATAGAGAAAAATTCCCATGGCCGGGAGCAGGGCGTCCATGGTGACGCCGCCTACGATAGCCATGACGAACGTGGAAAATACAATCCGATGGATGTGGTGTGCCTGGGTGCGCAGAGCCTGGAACGAGATGATGGCCGAGCAGATGACGGGAAATACCAGAAACGCGAAGATGGCGAAAATGGCGAACAGGGAATTGACCGCGGTGTAGCCGTACCAGTTTTCCACGATCCTTGGATAGAACTTTCCGAATATCCCCGTCGCGATGACGAAGACGACACCTACCGCGTTCCAGATTCGGAAGGCGGGGAGATGCCGCTTCCAGAAATGCCTGAGAGATTCCCCGGAGATTCCCGCTGTCGTTCGGATGATGGCATAGCCGTATTGGACCCAGCAGACGGCGCCTAGCAGATAGACTATCTCGCGCGCCTGTTGCGAGACGTAGCCTTCCGGGAGTTGTTCCACAAAGGCGAGGGCGTTCCAGAGAATGTCCAGGAGAAGCAGGTAGATAAGGTTCTTCTGGAGGTTTTTCGCGAGAACGTTGGAAAGCACGGTCGAAAGGATCAGCGGAAGAAGCGCGATGCAGAAGAGCAGCGCGATGGTCCCGTGCAGAAAATGGATGTTGAACTCGAAAGCTTCCATCTCTTAAAAAATCCTTGCTTTTAATATAATCATTTTTTACAAGGATTAGGGGGAAAGTACGCATTTCTAGGCGTACTTTTCGAATTTTTTTCAAAAAACGCTATCGGATGCGACGAATTCCGAAGGTCTGGGTCTTCTTGTAGCTGTCCTTTGACGAGAACCGCCGAATGGTTTCGTCATCGCCGTCCGGGTTCGGGACAAAGCGTGTCCCGATGTCCGCCTTGACGATGTAGGCGCCCGTGCCAAGTGCCTTGCCGTCGCTTGAAACGAGTCCCTTTGTACAGCGGGAGAGCCATTGGATGCGAATCGTCACCTGGTTGTCGCTAGACAGGTATTTCGGGGCGAGCTCGAACTTTTCGTGGAACCGGTTCACGAAGTTCCCCAGGTTGGTGTAGAACGGCAGATTCATGTCGAGGAGCAGGGCTTTCCATGCCGGAGCTTCTCCGATGCTAGTTCCGCGCGGAACGCCCATTTCGACCTGGAAGAGCATCCCGTCAAAGAGATAGCCTGAAGAATCCCTGCTTTCGACAAGCGTTCCGTTTTCGTAGATGTCCCACTTGCGAGTCTCCTGGTCGAGGACGAAGAACCTGAAGTCGGCGCGGGCTTCATGGCAGGTTTCGGACCTTGACGGCGAAACGTCCGAAACGGGACGCTCGGGGGAGAACTTGACCGTTATCCGGGGATTTCCCGCCCCTGAGACATCCGCCCATGGATTTTCGCGCGCGGGCCTGTTGCCGCTCTGGTCAAGGAAGAGCGTTTCGTCTAGCGGGGCAAAGCGGATCCGGTCGCCTTCCTGGACGGCGGTTTCCGCATCTTGCGCGTAGAGCATGTTGAAGCTTTTGCTTCCGAGCGTATAGCGGTTCGGGAAGACGTTCACGGGACCCTTGCGTTCTCTCTGGATGGGGGCGTGGCTCGAATCGCCGACGACGAGAGGCTCGCTCGCCTCGACGAGCAGCGAGACGAAGGAACCCGCGGCGCTAACCTTTCCGCCGAGAATGACGGGGCCGGCAAGGTCTTCGGCAAGGGTCGAATCGCTTTCGTAATTGGCTCCGTTTCCCTTGTGCTGCACGAGAAGTCCCGCGCCGACGAGGTCTCCGCCTTTGGGAGAAAGTCCCGAGTAGTTTCCGCTCGTGTTTCCGAGCTTGAAGGGCGAAGGCATGTCGAGAACGGCCTCCGTCCTTTCGGAATTCCACGAGAAGGTCCTGGCGAAGAGGGTCTCGGGAACGGCACTGCCGAATATCGCCGCGATGCTGTCCGGAGCGTGTCTTTCGTCAACGGAGGACACGAATCCCGCGATGACGTGTTCGGCGAGCCCGTCTCCGTCCGCATCCGAAATGCTTGCGTATTTGAGCGGAACGGGCAGAATCTTGAGCTCGAACGGAAGAATCGGCATGGCGCATGTCGTGGAAATCCCGTTGCCTGAAATGTCCGTAATCGTGGAGCTTGCGAGCAGCTGTCCCTTCATGCCTTCGATGATGATCGAGCTTCTGTCCGTGTCGAAGGAAACGGTAAATTCCCAGACGTTGAGTCTTTCGTTGTAGAGCTTCGTGGCGGTGACGCTTGGAATTCTGTCAACCGGTTGGCCGTTCCTGTCGAAGAGCGCAAGCGGGAAGGAAAGACCCGGGGCGGAAATCGGTTCCGAGAACTGGATGTAGATTCTGTCCGCGCTTGCCGTGTCGAGACGTTCGAGTACAGAGAGCGAGAAAACGGTCGGGGAGACGGCGTCGCGGTAGAAGTCCGTGCTGGACTTTGTTTCGCCGGAGATGTCGCTCCTGAGCGTGACGGATCCTTGCGGATTCGTGAATGCGCTCGTGTCTTTTGGCCTAAACGAAACCGTGACGAGCGAGTCGGAAATTTCGGCGTTCGAAACTTCGATCGTGTCGCCGCGGTATTCGAACGAAACAGACCGGAACTTCTGGGATTCGGAATAGGAGGCGGTGAGGATTATCTTCATCTGATCCGGAACGTTGTCGCAATCCGTGTCGAGCATTTCGGCGGAGGAGATGATTGGCCACGGAGGGAGTTCCTCGATAAGAAGCTGCGCCCTGGCGGACGTGTAGCTGTATTTGGAACTGGACGAAGCCACGGTCGCATAGAGTATCGTTTCAAGCGGCGTATCGCCCGAGACAAAGAATGTCGCGCTTCCGTTCGCGAGCGTGAGCGTGGTCGTCGCGATGTCGGCAGTCGCGGAGGTGTAGAAGAAAACGGAACCTTCGGCGACGGAAAGCTTGATGGAGAGATTTTCGCCATCGAGGAGCGTTCCCGTGGAATCGTAGAGAGAGACGGTCACCTGGGCGCGCTTTCCGACATATGCCCGGACCGTATCGATGTGGAAGAATAGATAGCGCTTTTCGAGAGGCGTCGTGATGGAATCCCATTCGACATTCGAGCGGACGACCTTGCAGGCGCAGTCGTAGCTTCCCTTCGCGTTTGCGCCGTGGTTGTGCCAAGTCACCCATTCGATCATGTTGTTCCCGTAGGCGAGATTCTTCGAAACGGAGAAGACGTAGTCATCGTATTTTTTGACATATTCCGTGTTCGACCCGAAATAGGAGACTCCGTTGCCTTCGAAATCGTCGAGGAATCCGGACGGGGAAACCTTGCTTTCGCCGGTGTAGGTCGCTGAGCGAGCCGTGTCCTCGATGGACGTGGCGGGGGACTCGAAAGGCGTAAAGAAGTCGAGCGTAAGCGTGCGCGCAATGGAAAGGTCGCTCGACGAGGCGTCGTAATCGGGCGGGTAGCCGTAGATGTGCGTCCCGTGGTAGAAGATGGTGACGTAGGGGACTTTTTTGTAGGCGATTTCCTTTGTGCCGTTGACCTCTTCGAGATAGGTGGTTTCGGAACCCGTGTAGTAGGGACCCTTGGTCAGGTCGATTCCTTCGAAGGGGACCGGGTCGGATGCGTCGTTATGCGCGCGGAGCGACCAGGAACCGACCAGATCCTTGAAAGTAGCCGCGGTGAACTTGATCTGGAAAAGGTACTGGCCCGAGACGGCGAATGTCCCGACAAGCGTAATCGGCAGGTAGTAGCCGCCGAGGCCGTCGCTCTTTGGCGTTCCAAAGGAAACGTCTCCCATGCCGGCAGAGGTTCCCGTGCCATCCCAGATGGACTTGATGTAGCTGACCGGGCTCAGGTTCGACGTCTTGAGGTAGAGCCTGAGTTCCGCGTTCTCGTAGGCTACCGTATCGTCGTTTGTCACGGAAACGAAAAGCGTGTTGCAGGATTCCCAGTCGCTGCAGGCGGACTGGTAGGACGAAGGCTTGATACGGACGTTGAAGTTCGCGTAAGTCGCTTCGCTTGAAGTCGTGAAGCTGTAATGCTTGCCCGAATTGTCGTCGGTGGAAGCTCCGGAGGAAACGTCGAAGTAATAGGTTGTCCCGGCGCTTAGATTCGAAAGGACCGCTTCGTGGAACCGGACCGCCTTGCCGGAATCGGCAAGTGTCGAAGAGGAGAGGCTCCCTGCGCTTTCCCCGAACTTGACGATGCCGTTTGTCGCCTGTTCGCCTGTCCACCAGTAGATGTGCGCGCTGTTGTTCGTCACCTGGCAAATCGTGACGCCGTCTATATCGACGCTCGTGAGTGCCTGTGTCCAGGAATACCACTTGCCGTGGTTGTCGTCGGTGGTGAAGTTCTTCTTGACATCGTGCCCGACCAGGTAGAAGTAGTAGGTATTGCCCGGTGTGAGTCCGCCGATGGTGATTGCTCCGCCGACCCCGCCCGGAGCCGTTACGGAATTGACCTTTGCCCCGTCGGGTGATGTCGCGTAGTAAACGGTGACTACCGCCCGTTCGTTCGTGTTCCAGCTGATGATGGCCGTTGTGTCGGTGATGGGCGTTCCCTGGATGTTCGAGAATAGCGGACCCTCGACGTCTTCGGGAACCTTTTTCGAAAGGCTAAGGCCCGGGATGATGAACTGCGTCGAAAAGTCGATGCAGGTTTCCGTCGCCGTGTAGTCGTTCCAGTCGTCCTTGAGCGTCTTGTTCGGCGCGGAGCCTCCCATGAGCGCGCCCTTGGGACACTTGTATTCGTAGGGCATTCCGCCCGCGTTGTAGCCATCCGGGTTCGCTGCGCGGTTGTGCGGGTGGTTCTCGTTCCTTGAACCCGCGCCCATGATGAACGAAAGTCCCCACGGATTGGCGCCCATGTTGTAGTAGAAGTTGTCGAGCGCGACGTTCAGGTATTGTTCGTCGCCCGTCATATCGTAGAGCATGAAGACCGCGTTCGCCGCTCCCATGTTGTAGCGGTTGAATCCCCAGTCGCTAGATGTCCACACCAGGTTGTAGGGCGGGACGACCGTGAAGCTGCCGTAAGGGTTCGTGCTGACGACGGAATCGCCCTGGGTGCCGTCGTCGGTGAGACGTGTCATCGTGGCGATCACTCGCGTGAGAAGCGTGTCGCGTTCATCGCTCGGGATGCCGTAGCTTTGGGCTTTCGCGACCGTCGGGAGGATAAGTTTCGCAAAGGCGAAGAGAACGTAGGCGTGGATGTTTTCGAAGTCGGTCATCCAGCCGCCCGGGTAGAATCCGCTTTGGTGCCCGAGGTAGCCTCCGCGGAAGTAGGGTAGGTTGTACTTGTAGTTCGAAGCGTTGTCGTTTATCGCCGTGTTCTTGTAGAGGTCAAAGGCGTAGCTCGAATCGCGCGTCGCATACCAGAGGGCGAGAGCCGCTGCCGCCGCATCGTCTGTCACGTTGGCGAGGCTGGAACCTCCCGGGTAAAAACCCAACAGTTCGTCGGTGAATTTCGGAAAGGTCGGTTTGGTGACCTTGGCGTAGATTTCCCTTGCCGCCGCGATCAGGGAATCCGAGTAATGGTCCGTCTGATACATCTCCCATCCGACGGCAAAGAACGCCATGGCTGCCGCATAGGTTCCCGAAAGCGTTCCGATGCCTTTGGCGACCGGACGCGGCGCGCCTCCCTTGGCGGGACTCTGGGCGTCCTGGTGCTCGGGAACGTCCCAGAACTGGTGGTCCGCGGAACCGACGCCTATCGAATGGTACATGTCGCCCTTTTCGATAAGACCGTCCGCCTTGGAAGCCTTGTAGAGCTTGTAGATATAGTCCACCCCGACCTTCGCTTCCCAGAGAATGTCCGGAATGCCGTCTGTCGTCACCGTGTCGTTGTAGGAAGCCCCGTAATTGTCCTCGGCGCGTTCCGAATAGACGTTGTAGGCGAGCGAGAGGACGAATGCCGCATAACCGAGCGTTTCGCTGACCTTGAAATGGTCGCCGCAATCGTGCCACCCGCCGGAAAGATCATGTCCGATAGAAGAACCGTCCTTGACGTGACACGCTCCGTGAAGGTGGGAATTGGTATTTCCGCAGCGCTGGATGCCGAAGAACCGGAGCGTCGTCTCGAAGACCGCGTTGAAGAGATATTCGTCGATGATGAACGGAAACGAAGTGTCCTTTCCGACGACCATAAAATATGTCCCCGGGCTTGTGAGCTTCGAAAAGTCGGCTGTGTAGAGTTTTTCCGTGGCGTTCGAAAGCGAATCCCCGAATTCATAGACGGAGCTGATGGAATTGAACGCCCCGTTCACCCAGATGCCGGGCCTTGTCCAGCTGCCGAGAGGCGAAAGCGTCCCTTCCCAGGCAGAGGCTCCGCTCGAAGCGTCGATGACCTTGAAAGTGGTTGCGCTCGGATCGGCGACGAAGGCGAACTTGTGGTTGTCCGCCGGGCGAAATCCCACCTGGTTTACGCGGATGACAGGCCTGTCATAGACATTCAGACTGTCGAGATGGCGCCTGCTGCACGTATCGCACGTAAAGTCGATGTTCGGAATTCGGTCGTCGGCAAATAGAATCGCGGCGAGGATAAAGAATGCCCGGAAAAATCGGAACATGAAAACTCCTTTTAAAACACTTCCAAGGTCACCTCTAAAAATTCAATTTTCAAAAATTTGGTTGCGACGCTTCGCGCTGGTTCGTCATTCAAAGTGGCAAATACCTCCAGTATTCGCCACTTTTCATTCCTGCCATCGCTTGGTCTCATTCAAATTTTCTTAACCAAAGCAATTTTTAGAGGTGACCCCAAGTTAAAAATATCTTTTTTAGATAGAGATGTTTTTTTATCGGTTGGCATTTTGCCGACAGACGTTCCAAAGTGTTCTCAAAGCGTTCCAAGAAAAAAAAGGGAACCGGCAAGCCGGTTCCCTGGAGAGATTCTCGCATCCTTATTTTCCGCTCGTGCGGCGGAATCCGAAGGATTTCGTCTTGCTAGACGACTGCTTCTTTGTCTGTCCCTTGCGATACTTGCCGTTTTCCGTGTTGTTCACCGCCGTTTCGTGAGCCTTGAAGGAGAACTGCGCGATGAACGAACCCGTTCCGATGTGGCGGTTGTTGTCCGCGAGCGGAGCGATTCCGTCATGGGCGAGCCATTCGAGCCGAAGCCTGATCTTGCCGTCGGACGTGAGTGCCTGTTCGCTCAGATCGGAAAGCGAGATGGTCCCCGAAGTCTTGGTGACCGCGTCGCCGAGGTTGCCGTAGATGTTCGCGGAAATTTTCAGCGTCGCGTTCCAGGCTGCCTTTCCGAGGGAGTCGAGCTGCAGGAGAAGCGGAATTTCCACGTCGATGTCGAATGTCGGGCCGGCATGGACATAGCTTAGCGTGTCGTAGGAAACGGGCGAAACCCGTTCCAGGTTCTTCTTGCCGCTCGCGATGAGCGTTTCCTTGTCGCCTGCGAGGTAGGAGAGCCTAAAGGTTTCGTCCTTTGTCGGGGCGTTGCCCGCATAGAGTTCGCCATCTGCCGGGACGGACGAAACTCCCGAGCGCATCGTCACCTTGAACGAGACGTTTTCGATATCGCCCTGGACGGGAACCCACGGGTTCTTCTCGCCGGCGAAGTTTTTCGAACCGTCGCTCGCGATGGAATTCTCCGCACCGATGGGCAAGCGGATGTAATCGCCGACATGGATTTCGTTTTCGGATCCCGCATCGGAATAGGAGAAAGTCCATGTGGTCTGCGAGTTCGTGAAGCGTCCCGTATTGGAGAAGTAATACATGTTGGCATCGCGCCGCTTTTGCAGATAGTAGCGTCCGGCGAAATCCGCCGAATCGACAAGGGTAAGCGGCTCGGAAAGGTTCACCCGCAAGATGAAGAGCGACTCCACGGGCTTGTTGATGGTCGCGCCGAGGATAATCGGGGGACACTTGTCGAAAAGCGTCGCCGTGTTGTCGTCGAAGAATCCGCCGATAGGCCCTTGCCGCGGAAGCACCATGCCGTTTCCGCCTCGGCTGCCATAGGTCATCTTGGCAAAGGTTCCCTCGGGAACCGGAATGCGGATGACTGTCGCCTGGCTCTGGACGGAATCCCATCCGACCGTGTCTATCTGAGGCACGAAGGTGGAATCCTGCGTCTGGGTATATTCGGCGCAAACCTGCGACGCGGTCTTCGATACCGTATCGATTTTCGCGATGGTCGAATCGTGCGGGGTGACTGTCGTATCGATGTTCCACGTCGTATCGAGAACGACGGAAATCCTGTCTTCGTAGCGAACGCATTCCTTCTTGACCGAGCCGTACACCCACTTGCCGTTTGCGGAATCAAGCCTGGTTATCGGCTGGGCGGTCTTTTCGCCGAGCAGCGTATCGAGAGTCCAGCCGGAAGCGGGTCTTGCGAACGCCTTGTAGATTTCCGGATTTCCCCAATAGACATCAATCGTATCGAGCATGTCCTTTTCGCGGAGAACCTTGGTGAATTCGATGGTGATTTCGTCGGGCTGACCATCGCCTTCCCTGTCTTCGATTTTCGCGTACTTGATGGGAACGGGCCTGACGGATTCGATGATCGTGACCGGACCGTTGCAGTCGGAGAGCGCGTTTGCCGAGTAATCGACCACGCTGAATCCCGCGGCGATTTCCGCCTGGAATCCCTGCTTGACGAAGTTCCCGTCCGTGTTGCCTTCGATGACGTATTCCCAAGTCTTGCCGTTGTCGGAAGACTTTGCGCTGATGACCCGGATGCCGCTCTGGTCAACGGCCGCGCCTTCGCTGTAGATGGCGAGCGGCCATGCGGAATTCATGATGACCGGTTCGGAGAAGAGGATTCGGAGCGTGTCCTGCGCGTTTGCGTGGTTCTCGTTTTCGAGAATGGCGACGCTCGAAAGGGTCGGAGCGATCCCGTCGGTAATCGCCTTGTCCGCCGTCTTGACGACGCCTTTTTCCGTCATGAAGACCGTCACCTTGCCGGATGGCGCCGCGTTTTTCGGAACGAGATTCTCGTCGAGGTCAAAGGATGCTTCCGCGCCGATGACCGCGGTTTTCGGGTAGAGGGTAATGACTGTCGCTTCGGCGTTCTTTGCCGAATCCAGGAAGACGGTCACGCTGTCGAGCTTCATCGAGGAACCGTCAAACTGGCTCCCGCTGAAGCTCAATGAGAGAACGTCCGCCGTGGAATTGCAGTTGTTGTCGGCGAGAAGAGCCTTTTGCGGAATCGGGGTCGTCGGATCCGCGAAGAAGGACTGCGCCGTCGAATCTTCCGGATCTTCCACGTCGATGTAGATGACCGTCACCGTATCGCCCCCGAGGAGCGGAACGCTTGGCAGGCTCGCATCGGCACGGTTCACCGCCGAGAGGAGTTCGCTTTCGAAGTAGCCGAGCGTCGCGTTCGTGCGCTTGAGCTTCAGCTCGGAAGATTCTCCGGTGCGGGAATTCTTGAGCGTCACGTTGATGGTTTCGCGGCCCGCGTTGTCCTTGTCGCTGACAAAGACCTTGAACTTCATCGGGTCTTCGGTCACGGGGCTAGAAACGGAATTGCCGTCTTCGCGGATGAGCTGCAGCTTGCCCGCGGTGCGGTCGCCCTTGCTGAACTGGACGTAGTAGGTGCGATTGACAAAGGCGCATCCGCCGTTTTCGAGACATTCGGAGCATTCCGGATTCGGGCCCGCGAAGATGGTCACATCGACCTTGTTCGTTCCGATGGACATCTTGACCGGAATGTCCAGGTCGAACTTCCCGGAAATCGAGTTGTAAACCGCCGCGGTTTTCAGCGCGTCCTTGGAGAGAGGTACACCGTTTACCCAGATTCCCGTTACGTAGCCGTTTTCGGAAATGAGAGCCGTCCCCTTGAGATGCATCGTGCTGATGGTGGAGTCGAGCTGGATGTAGGAACCGTTCGAAACGTTGAAGGGCGCGTCGAAGGCGACCGTCATCTCGTAGTTTGCCTTCTTGTGAATCATTTCCGAGTAGGACGGGCTGAATCCGACGACAAACTCGTCCTTGCGATAGACGACGACATACGGGTTCACCGGCGCTTCGTCCTGGTCACCGTCGTCCTTGCCCCAGACGGGCATTCCCGCGTAGTCCGCACCGTCGATATCGCGCTTGTGCGGAGCCCATGTCCAGTCGCCCGAGGTGGCGGACATTCTCTTGTCGGGCGCGCTTCTTAGCGGATCGCACTTGCCGTTCTGGTAAATGCCTCTCGAAAATCCCAGGTCCATGCGCATTCTCGAAGAAGACTTGATCGTCGTGGAACCGAGTGGAACGGGAATATACCAGTCGTAGGTTCCTGTCGCCGCGTTGTAGGTGTCTTCGAGCTTGACGGGGACTGCTCCGCGAAGAAGGTCGCGGATTTCCCGGTCGGTTTCGCAGGGCTTGTTGAAGCCCGCTTCGTCGTAGGCCTGGCAAATGTCGAGGTCGAGGAGGAGCGGACAGGAGCCCGGCTGTCCGTTCACGCCCGCTTGCGCTTCGATCTGCTCCGGTTTCGCGGTAACGTAGAGACGCAGCGTGAGGCTGTCGAACTGTCGGTCCTCGTTGTTGTAGATGTTGATGTTCAGGAAGTCCAACCCACCGAATTCATACTGGTATGTCTTGACTTCGAAATCGTAGGAGGTTACCGGCGTGGTGAACTTGAGCGGCATTCCCTGGTCGTCGGTGCAGCGTCTCGAACCGTTGCTTTCGACGCAGTAGTAATAGGTCGTCTTTTCCTTCAGCTTGCCGATTTTCACGTAGTGGAAGCTCGTCGGGATTCCCGAGACATCGGCGTTTCCCTGCGTTTCGCACGATCCGTTTTTCGCGACAGGGCATGTCATCTGGTCGTAGGACGTGAGGACCGTATCCCAATATACCTTGGATTCGTATTGGCCATTCGGCGTGTACCACATGACTTCCGCGCTGTCGGAAGAAAGGTTGCAAATCTTGACGTTCTGGATGTCGGCGTCTGCCGGCGGACTCACGAGAGTCGTAAAGGAGAACGGCGTGTTCGTGCTATCGACGAGCCATTTCGTCGAATAGTTTTCGCTCCGACCGTTGATGGCGACGACCTTGAAGTAGTAAGTGGTTCCGTTGGTAAGGCCCGTCATGTGAATTTCGTGGCTTACGCTGTAGAGGGAATCCTTGAAAATGTTGTTGAAAGGTCCGGTTTCGCTCGTGCTGTAGAGGATCATCGCGGGACCGCGCATATCCTGGGAAATCTTCACGATGGCGGAGTCGTAGCCCACATAGCGGATTTCGACATTCACCTGCGACGGAGCCTTGGAGCGATCCTCTTCCTTGACCGCCACTGCGCAGGAGGCGACGAACATCGCTGTCGCGTCGATACAGGTTTCGGAGAGATGGTAATCTTCCCAGCTCATGGTGGAAGGCGCCCAGGCGTTACCGTTCGATACGCTCGGGGTGATACCGCCGAAAAGGGCGCCCGTGGGCGGGTTGTACTTGTAGTTTGCGCCCGGCATGTTCTTGCCTTCGGGGTTGGACGCTCTGTGGTGCGGGTGCGCATCGTTCTTGTCGCCGACGCCTAGCAAAAAGGAAACGTCCCACGGGTTTACGCCGAGCATGTAGTTCAGCTGGTTGATGCCGAGCTGCTGCATCGCCTTGGAGTTCCAGTTCTGTATGCCCTTTTGCGGGAGCTGCACGCCTTCCAAGTCTTTCGTCACGTCGGAGTAGGCGAGAACTTCGAAGATGTTTCCCGCCTGGTAGCGGTTGTAGATCCATGTCTGGTCGGTCGCCATGTTGTACCAGAGATCGCCCCATGTTACGGTTTTCGATCCGCTGATCGCCGGGATGGTGATTCCGTTTGAGCCGTTTCCGCTCATGTTGCCGACATTTTCCCCGAGAATCAGGGCGACGTTTTCCGCGTATTTCAGGCGCGTCTTGTTGTCGATGCCGTATTTGATTCCGGTCGCTTCGTCCTTCAAAAGCATCTTGTAGAAGCCGTATAGCGTGTAGGTGTAGGCGTTAGCCCAGCTTGTGTTCTTCGACGACTTGCGCATCCCGTCGCGGTTCCACGCCATCCATCCGCCGTTGAAAAATCCCACCGAAGCTTCCTGGTCCGAACCGATGGTCTTGTCTTCGACCGCGTCGTTCAGGTAGTCCATCTTTTTCGTCTTTTCGTAAGTCGCGTAGTGGAGCGCTATCGCCGCGATGGCGAGGTCGTCATGGGACTCGTTGTTGCCGTTGTAAGCCGCGCTTGCCCAGCCGTCCGCTTCCTTGTTATAGACATAAGGCTTTCCTCCATCGTAGGTGCCCGGTCCGAGATCTTTTTCCTGCAGCTTCAGGTTCTTCGCAAAGTCATACATCTTTTCGGCGACCAGCAGACAGGTATCCGCGAACGCCTTGTCGTATTCTGCGTAGTTCTTGCTCAAGATGGCAAGGCCCGCCGCGATTTGCCCCGAAATGTTCGAACCCAGCTCCCCGAGCCGCAGGTCGCGTTCATGCGGTCCGCCGCGCCCGGTAAGCGTCACCGGGAGTGCGTCCTGGTTTTCGGGTCTGCCCCACCAGCCGTGGTCCGCTCCGAAGTTTCCCACGGAGACGACCATGTTGTCGATGACGCCGTCCGCAAAGCGGTAGGAGTTCAAGAAAAAGTCCGCACCGTGCTTCGCTTCGCGGAGAATGTCCGGGATGCCGTCGGTGTTGACCGTCTCGCCCATGTTGTAAGCGTAATTGTCTTCGTCCCGGTCCGGGTTCGAAGCAGCCATCACCGCGAGCACCATGAAGGCGTAGGCTTGTGTCTGCGATTCCTTCAGATGGTCGCCGCAGTCATACCAGCCACCCTGGAGCGCCCCTTCGAGCGGCGTGAACCCGCTGACGGCGGAAGTCCCGCTCACGAAGGATCCGCCACCGTCCTTGGTATGGCTCGGCTTGTGAAACCAGGATTCGGAGTTTCCGCTGCGGTTGATGCCGTAGAACTTGAGCGTCGCGTCGCGGACCATCGAATAGACCTTGTCGCTGATGATGAAAGTCGCGGAATACTGCTTGAGAACCTTGATGCGGTAGCGCGTGTTCTGTTCGAGTCCCGTCATCTGGGAAATGTTTCCGATACAGACCGTCCCCGAGGGACCGTCCTTGGAAACCGAGTAGCGTTTCTGGTTGTTTGTCGCGGCGTTCGTTCCGGCGACGATTGTCCACGAGGACTCCGTCTGCTTGCCCGAGCTTGTGAATGTTCCGCCGTCCGCGACCACGTTGCCTTCGAGATCCACGACCGAGAACGTTTCCTTGCAGCTGTTGTCGGAAACATAGTAGAACTGCATTTCCGTATCGTCCGGGAGGTAGCCCGCCTGGTTTACGCGAATCCGCCCGATTCGCACGTTCTGCGCGTCGCGGTATGCCTGGTTCAGGGAGTCGGGGATGATGCCGTTCGGTACAAAGTCAAGCGGCATGGAGCCTACGGGCGGAACCACGTTGTGCTTTGTCTTGTTAGGAACGTAGGAGCTGAAGCTTTCGACCGTACCGCCTTCATCGGTCGCGGAAGTGTCCCAGGTCATAGGCCATATCGGCCGAATCAGGTCGTACGGGGTGGGCTGTTCTTGTTCTACAGCGAAAAGCGATGCCGCAAAGAGCAGCACAAGAGGCAAAACAGGCACGGAGGCTCCTTTTTTCCAGATGCAAATCACACAATCCCACAAAAAAATAAATCATTTCCCCGGGGAAGTCTATTCGTATTCAAAATATTACAATCTGAAATAGGGGAGCGATATATATATTTATGGCATGAAAATGTTTGGACGTTTTTCCGTTTTGTCGATTTTCGGTGTTTTTGCGCTTTCTTCCGTCATGTATTCTTGCGGAGGCGATTCTTCGTCGGGGGCCGATCCGGAAATTTCGTCTTCTTCGGCGGATGTGGAAATTTCCTCGGGAACGGTGATCAGGAATTCGAGTTCGAGCGCATCGGACGAAAAGCCTTCTTCGAGCGGTGGAGCGGTCGCAACGTCTTCCTCTTCGAAGGCTTCGGAAACGACGAGCAGCGACGAGGTCTTGAACGACCCGAAGAACGTGGTAAACGGAACCTGCGCGCCGACATCGTTCGAAATCAAGAAGGGGGAACTCGCGACCTGGAAGTTCTACCGTAGCGCAGGGGAAGTCTATGACCAGATTCTGGCTCCCTTTGTCTGGGCGTTCGAAGGGACTTCGACTACGAGCTTGCAAGGGAATGGCCTGCAAGAGGTGAATGTACGGTATGCGGAAGCGGGTTCGTTCAAGGCCTATCTGAACGTGGATGGCAACGAAGTCGCCTGTTCGCCGCTCCAGGTGCAGGGAATTCCCATCGTCGTCACTTCCTGCACGCCGGACAAGGCGACGGCCAAGGCGGGCGAGACGATTACCTGGACGGTCAGCGCGGAGTCCGAGTCCCCGATTACGGGATATGCCTGGACTTCCGCCTATGGAGAAATGTCCGGTTCGGGCGAAAGCGCGACGCTTGCGGCGACTTCCTCGATGCACAAGAAGTCCGTGACCGCGACGGTGACGGTTTCGAATGCGGACAATTCCGCGGTGAACTATTCCTGCGACCCGGTGACTGTTGTCGATCCGGAATCTGTAGATCTGGTGCTTGCGCTTGGCGATGTTAACGATTCAAAATACGAAGAGAAAAAGCTACTTGAATTACCGGATTCTCTCTTTATTCCGGCGCAGACCGCGACGACTGTGCAGGTCCCGTCCGGAGCGAAGACTGGTTGTGCAATTGCCTGTAAGGCAAGAGTGGGTGCTGATTATCCAACACTTAGTAATTCGGGACTTGATTGGGATGGAACAATAATTGGCAATATTGGATATTTCAATCCTAGTGGCTGCGCTCCGGGAAAGAAGTACACGGTGACTGCTTCCGTGACGGCGATTTGCGTGGTAAGTGTGAATTAGCGGTAAAAGGTTCCCCGTTTGCGGGAGCCTTTTAGCAAATCTGGCGATTTTTCCTAGAATCGGATAGGTAACGTCCTTTTTCGATAGCGAAAAAGCCCTTTTCCCGTTTGCGATATCCTCGGAATATGGCGAAACCGGAGAGACCTGAAACGGAAAAGGGCTTTGTAGGGAGAAAGTTTAATTTTCCGCGGCGGCTTCGGCTGCGTCGGAATCCAGACCGGTATCGTCGGCGGCAAGAGCTTCGTCTTCGCTGATGTCGAACATCTTGACGTCCTTCATCTTTTCGCGGATCTTCGCTTCGATTTCGGCGCAGATGGTCGGGTTGCTCTTGAGGAAGAGGCGCGCGCTTTCGCGGCCCTGTCCGATGCGTTCGCCGTTGTAGGAGAACCAGGAACCGCTCTTTTCGATGACGTCGAGTTCCACGCCGAGGTCGAGAATGCTCGCTTCGCGGGAAATTCCCTGTCCGTAGAGAATGTCGAATTCGCATTGCGTGAACGGGGCGGCGACCTTGTTCTTTACGACCTTGACCCGTGTACGGTTTCCGATGACCTCTTCACCGTTCTTGATCTGGGCGATGCGACGGATGTCGATGCGCTGCGATGCGTAGAACTTGAGCGCGTTTCCGCCGGTTGTCGTTTCCGGGTTCCCGAACATGACGCCGATTTTCATGCGGAGCTGGTTGATGAAAATCATGCACGTGTTGGACTTGGAGAGAATGCCGGTGAGCTTGCGGAGAGCCTGGGACATGAGACGCGCCTGGAGACCGACGTGATTGTCGCCCATTTCGCCGTTGATTTCCGCCTGGGGAACGAGCGCCGCGACCGAGTCGATGACCACGATGTCGATTGCGCCGGAGCGTACAAGGGTCTCGGCGATGTCGAGCGCCTGTTCGCCGGTATCCGGCTGGGAGACGAGCAGTTGGTCGATGTTGATGCCGAGATGGCGCGCATAGACGGGATCGAAGGCGTGTTCCGCATCGATGAAGGCTGCAACGCCGCCCTGCTTCTGGGCTTCGGCGATGGCGTGGAGCGTGAGGGTTGTCTTGCCGGAGGATTCCGGCCCGTAGATTTCGATGATGCGTCCGCGGGGGAAGCCTCCCACTCCGAGGGCCATGTCCAGCTGGATGCAGCCCGACGGGATGACCGGGATGTTCTGCTCGGGCTGGCCGCCCAAGGTCATGATGGAACCTTTTCCAAAGTTCTTCTCGATTTGCGCGATGGCGGCTTCGACGGCTTTTGCCTTTTCGGAAGAAAGAGGCTTGTTGAGAGTTGGCGCAGCGGTTTTCTTTGCCATGTTTTTACTCCAGTTTGGATTTGTTTCTTGTTAAATATACAAATTACTGAACTTTTGTGCAAGTGCCTTTGTGTTCAAGAATCGTCCTGCGCAAGAGGTCCAGCGCTTTAAAGACGCTTTTTTCACGGATTTGTACCCGGTCTCCCGAAAAATTTTCGCGAAATGCGAAAGTTTTTCCCGGCGTGGCCACTCCTATCCAGACAAGTCCGACCGGTTTTTCGGGCGTGCCGCCGTCCGGGCCGGCGATTCCCGTCGTGGAAATTGCCCAGTCCGACCGGTAGATTCTTTTCGCCCCTTCGGCCATGGCGAGCGCCGTTTCGCGGCTGACGGCGGTGTAGGCGTCGAGGGTCGCTTGCGGAACGCCGAGGATGTCCCGCTTGGCTTCGTCCCGGTAGGTGCAGGCTCCGCCCGCGAAAAAGCGGCTCGCGCCGGGGAGGTTCACGATTTCGCTCGCGATCATCCCGCCGGTGCAGGATTCCGCCGTGGAGAGCGTTTCCCCTCGCGCGACAAGAAGCTCCGCAATGGTTTCCGTCAGGCTTTTCCCGTCGGTGGAAATAACGCTTTGCGGTTCGTCCAGGGCGCAAAGAAGCTCTTTTTCGAGGGCCTCCAGAATCTCGGGCGATTCCTTGGTGTAGGTGCGGAAGACAATGCCGTCCTTTTCGGGCAGGCTCGACCAGGAGACGCCTTTCGGAAAGCGGACCCGTTCAAAACGCTTCGCCATGTCGGATTCGAAAATTCCCGAAATTCGGAGTTCGCGGAAAAAGGTCGGCGCGACATTTTTCGCCTTCAGGAACGGCTCGATGTGACGCGTAAACATCGTCATCGCTTCGGCGGGTACACCGGGGAGGGCGAAGAGCGTGACCGAGTTTTTTGTCAGACGAAAGCCCGGAGCGCTTCCCACCGGATTGTCCAGGACCGTGGACGTCCGCGGAAAGAACGCCTGGATGTCGTTTGTCTCGGAGTATTGCAGTCCGCGGCGTTCGACGAAAGCCCTTATCTGCGGAATCCACTCCGCGCGAAATTCGAGCTCTTCCCCGAGCGTGTCTGCGACGAGCTGCCGCGTCTTGTCGTCTTCGGTCGGGCCAAGGCCCCCACCGAGAATCACGGTGTGCACGTTCGCCCTTAAAATCATTTCCCAGGTTTCTTTCCAGACGCCCGCATCGTCGGGGAGCGTAATCTCGTAGGCGACTACAAAGCCCAGGTCGCGCAGGCGGCCTGCCATCTGGTGGGCGTTGGTGTTGAGCGTGAATCCCTGGGTGAGTTCCGTCCCGAGGTTCACGATGGCGACTCTGTTTTCGTTTTCCGTTCTCATTTCGTTTCCTTGACCGCTAAGATAGCAATGCGGTTTGACATTTTTTGTCAAGTCCTATCGAATCCCGCTTTTTGCGAAGTTTGCCGTCAAAAATAGATTTTCTCCGGTGGCATTTTGTTATAATTTGTGCCGATGCGTTTTCCGTTTTCGCTTTTTTTCGTTCTTTTGGCGCTCGCGTTCGCCTTTTCGCGAGCCGATGCGGAACAAATCGCGGAAAAGGGGAAGACGGGGGTTCCCGGAATCGATTCGCTTTCGACATACGAATGGGACGTCGAAACTTCGCACAATTCGCTTCCGCTGACGCTTTTTTTTGGAATCTTTCCCGGTGGGGGACAGTATTACACGGGGCACTATATCC
The DNA here is from genome assembly GCA_963660435.1 of Sodaliphilus sp. GTDB lineage: Bacteria > Fibrobacterota > Fibrobacteria > Fibrobacterales > Fibrobacteraceae > Hallerella. Next base: position 878 of record CAVKYI010000031.1, on the reverse strand, counting down.
GCGGCGGATTCATCACGGCGATTGAACTCGGGCTTGCCTACGAAGTATTTATCAACAAGCGCGCCCAGAAGAACCGCCGCTTTCGCCAGGCTCGGGAAAACCAGGATTCCGTGGTCGTCTATTCTCGCAAGATGCTCCGGAACCATGACAGCCTTTCGTATTACCAGTCGAAGCGGAACCAGTTCGCGGAGCGCGTCCGGTCGTTCAGCGACCACAAGATAGAGGAAGAGGACCTTCGAAAGTCCGAACTTGCCTGGATGCTCGGAATCCATCTTTACAGCCTTTTCGACGCCTTTGGCATCTGGAAGAACAACCAGGGGCACAGCGTGGAAAACCGTCCGGTGACAGGCGCCCTCTTGCGCGCGCTTGTTCCGGGCTGGGGACAAATCTACAACGACGAATATGGAAAGGCAGGGCTTGTCTATATGGGAATGTTCGGCGCTTCGGTCAGCATCTATTCCCGGCAGAACGTCATCGACTATTACCTGGGGCGCAAGCACGCTCTGGAACGGGAAGACCCGAAGAGCGACGATCTCGACGGCATCAACGAGCAGATTCTCTACTTTCGGAAAAACCGCAACCAGTACATTTGGGGAATCGTGTTAATTTATCTGTATTCCATCGGCGACGCCGTTGTCGATGCGATGATGAGCGACTTTGACAGTCCTCTCCATTTCGTATTCGGGCCGGATTTTCGCGGCGGACTGGAGGCGGCGTTTACGCTCGATTTTTGAGGGGGATGGTTAGGTGACGTTTGCACGTTTAGGCTTTTGTCGCCAAGCGACCCTTTTCCGCCTGGCGGCGGAGGGGGGGGGAGCGCCTTCCCGGCGAGGGGCAAGGTAGGGGGACCTTTCCGAGTTGCGAAGGCCAAGGTCCCC
>CAVKYI010000030.1:0-26700 GCA_963660435.1 Sodaliphilus sp. | reverse complement strand
TATCTTTTTCTTGTTGAGGTTATGGTATGGAAAATTTTTACTGCAAGTTTGCTTTGACTGGCAACATCCGGCTAGCACTTAATCGACCGTTTAGGTCCATTTGCTTATTGTGCAGAGGATTTAGATTAGGACGTCGTTCTTGTTTTTATTCGGCGAGCCGAAAGTCGGGATGCTACGACTTTTGCTGTGCGTTCCGCCTCGTGTCGGAACGCATGGAACGTGAAATGAGTAGATTGAAGGAACAAAAGAAAAGGTGGCGAAATGAAAACGGAAAGGAAAATGGTTCGGCTCTTGCCGATTCTCGTGTCGTTCCTGCTTGTGGCCTGTACGGGATCGGAGACGCCAAGGGAAGCCTCGGTAACGGGACGGAAGGAGGCGCAAGGTGAAAGTGTTGTTCCTGATAGAGCCCCTCCAAAACCGACAGGGGAAGGAATTTTGGATTTATTGCCCGATCGGTAAATTATTTCTATTCCTTTTTGTGCTTCTTTTAAATGCAAATTCTTCATTTGCAGTAATATCTTGTTTTAGTGTTGGGACAACTTCTGAAGATAATGTACAAGAATCTCTGAACGCATATAAAACTCAATGCTTGGAGTATGGTGGCGGTGGTTCTGTTTGGTTGGGAAACTATGTAAAAGTAAAAACTTGCACGGGGGCAAATGGTGTTGTTGTTAAAGATACTAATGGCGTTTGGCAAGTAGATGTATCTTGTAATACTTGCACTTCTGAAGAATTAAAAAAAGAAGTTTCGGAATTTAAAGAAAGTTGCGCCTCTCAATGCAAAACGACTGATTATCAATGCTCCTATACATTGGGTGAATGGGGTGGATCTATGAATGCGCTCCCGAAGGTGTGCGGAGCGACCGACAGCACTCTAGACGGCTGTAGGACGGAAGAGAGCTCTTCCTCGGTGGAAGGCTCCTCGGGCTCGGGGGACGAAGGTTCTAGCTCGCCTGCGGGCGGTGAAGGCTCCTCTAGCTCGTACGGGGTTGACGGGTCAAGCTCCTCGGGCGGAAGCGGAGAAGAGGACGGATTGTCCTCAAGCGGATCGGGGAGTTCTTGGATTCCTTCGGGAAGTGTCGAGAGTGGGGCTTACGGCTATTCCAAGCTTGATTGTAGTGGTGGGTACATTCATACTTTTTACCAATTGGACAATACCGCTTGCCTTCAGGTTTCTTCACCGCCTTCCACTTCGGAAAAATTTTCAAGCAAGCCTCCGCTGATAGGGTCGTATTCGGATCTAAACACCGAGTTCAGTTGCTATCCTCGCAAGAAAAATGGGTGGACCTATTCTCGGATTCCGTATGTTGCGATCATTACGAACATTCCGTATTTGTACACGGTCAGTGAAACTGTTTCCTATTGTTTCGCCACGGAATCGGATTGCGAAAACAACGTGAACTATTTTGCGTTCAAGCGAGGAAAGTACATTTGCGAAGGAGGAAATTCTAGTGAAGGAGGGTGCTCCATAAGCTCTTCGGTTTCTGCGGGTTCGGGCAATGTTTGCATTGCCGTAGATTCAACGGGTCGCATTGGACTAGGCTTGAATACGAGTTGCTTTCGTGGCGTGGACAGCGTCGCGTGGGATCTTACGGCAGTAGGTAATGACGGCTACAGCGCTTTGCCCAACACGGGAGCTTATGCGGATTACGTCTTGAAAGCCTATGCCGATTCGATAAGGAGTTGTTTTGACGATTCGGAGTGGGACTTGTCCTCTTCCTCCTCGGGGACGGGCGGTGGCGACCTTTCAAGCGGATCGGAATCGGGCGGAAACAACTCTTCTGCGGCGGAAATTGATGCGTCATCCTCGTCAAATGAAGGCACTTTTGAATCGGAGGTGTTTGTCGCAGGAGAAAATCAAGTTTATTCGCCGGATCAAGTCTTTTGCGATGGTCTGCAAAATATGGAGTTTGCCAAGTGCTATTCCCTAAATCCAGATCGAGGCATTCAACATGGTTGGATAAACGACAATGCGCAGGATTCCTGGTGGTGGGTGGAAGTTCCCTGTGATGGAAGCGTTCCGCTTATTGAAACGACTTCTGCCGGTTGCTATGAAAATAGGCGTGGACCTACCGCCATCTATTTGCCCGAGGATTGTTTTTCCGGTGGCTTGGACAATATGGAATATGGCAAATGTTACGCCTTGAATCCAGACCGTGGCGCTCAATATGGTTGGATAAACAACAATGTGCAGGATTCCTGGTGGTGGGTGGAAGTTCCTTGTGAAATCGAGACTCCGGATTCGGACGATGAATTTGTTTGCCCGGAAAACGGAATCTTCTTTAAACGAAACGAGCCTCTGGAAACGTCGGAAGATTCGATAGAACTTTTAGACGAATCGGTTGTCGGTCTGTATGATGCTCTAGGGAGAATGCAAAAACACCGAAATGTTTTTGGAAAAAGGAATGCTTTCTACGCAAGGAAAGCGCATCGAAAAGGAAGATTGGTCCGCGAATTCTTTGGAAATTGGAGCGTTTCTTTCAAGACGGTTAGCGGGTATGTGGAGGCAAAAACCGAACTCGGTCTTAAAAATGTACATTTTGACTGTGTGTCGCAGACAAAAACGATTATTGTGGCTAACTTGTACATGAAAACACCCAAAGATTCTATCCATAAAGTTATCGATTCGGATGATGAACGGTTACTCGCTCATGAAAATAGACATGAAGAAATTTATCTTCTGAAAGGGAATGGCGAGTGGGAAGAAAGAATTTCAGTAAATAGCAACCGATTGACTGAGAAAAATTCATGCTACATGGTCAAGAAAACTTTTTGGCCTGTGATGGAAAAAAAATACCGCAAAATGTTGAAAATGCAAAATGCCTGGGATGATGAAGACAAGAACAATGTCAGCCATGCACGGCTCAATATCGACTCGCTGCTAGCGCTTCAAAAAAAGAAGTGGAATGCTCAACCTTGCCTGAAGGAAAATCCTGAATGAAATTGTTCACCGCGCTGCTTTTATTCGTCGCGTCCGCCTATTCGCAAGACCCCGTGGCGGAATACTGCGCCGTTTTTGTCGGGGAAAACGCCTACGAACTGCACCTGACGAAGGATATCGAAATTCCTTACGATTCCAGCTGGAAAATTCCCGATTCCCTTGTGTCGAGTGTCTTGAAGTGGGACTACCGCTATTCTTTGAACGCTCCGGAAATTTATGAAAAACGCTGCGCTTGTTGCGATGATAGCGGAGAAAACTGCCTGTGTTTTCGCTTTAGGGGTGGCGGTGGTGGAGTCTATAGCTGCGTTCATTGCGAAACGATCATGCGGAAAGTGCCCCCGTTGAGTCGTTACGTGGGGATGGAACACGACCCTCTTTATTCGATGCGTTTTGAAATGATCCACGCCAAGGATTCCTTGCCCGGGTTTTACGGGAAAATTTTTGATGGCAATTGGTCCGCGAGTCTGTCGTCGATTCAGCTCTCGGCAAAATTTCGGGCAAAAATCGTGGGGGAATGCGAAGGACCTTTTACCGTGGCGGAATACTGCCTTTCGAGCAAGGGGGAACTTCTCCGGGCAAATGTTTTGGACTACATAACGCCGGTTTCTTTTTTCGATAAAGCGGTGGAAGCTTGCGATGGCGGATTTGAAAGCGTCAAGAATCTGGCGGTCGATTTTGAAGAATTCGGAGTCTTTTCGATGGGGCCTTATGTGGAGCGGCAAAAAGGCAAGGGCGTTTTTTTGGCCGATTCGGTGGTGAAGGTGGCAATTCCGCAGTCGCTGCCGGCAGGAAAATTTTTGAACGATAAGGAAAAACTGGAAAATCGGAGCTTTTTGGCGAAATGGGATGCCGCGTTGACCTGTAATTCTCGAAAACTCGAACGGGAAGTTAAATTCAAAATTCGGGTTGCGGAAAAATGTCCCGAAGCCAGGGAAAAGGTGGTGCGAGGAGGCTTTCCGAGAGGTTTTGAAGAACTTTGCCAGATCCACCGGGAACGTGGCGAATGGTGCAAGGTGGAGGTCGAAACTCCATAAAACAAAAAAAGCCTCTCTTTGCAGAGAGACTTTTTAGCGGGATGGACGAGGCTTGAACTCGTAACCTCCGGCGTGACAGGCCGGTGCTCTAACCAAAATTGAGCTACCACCCCAATCTGGGCGATAACGGATTCGAACCGCTGACCCGCTGCTTGTAAGGCAGCTGCTCTGAACCAACTGAGCTAATCGCCCCTACTTCTTCTGGCTCTTGCCACCCCAGAGGATTCCGAGAGGAATGACTACTAGGTAAGCGAAGACCAAAATAATCGGTGCGACCGTCAGTGATACAGGGTTGTCCGCAGGCCCTTGGGCGAGACAGACAAATCCGATCACAATCAACAAAGCTCCGAGAGCCACTAAAAGAATGTTCTTCTTCATAACTTCAAGCCTTGTTTAGTGTTATCACCAATAGGGTAGCCCAAATATATAAAGATGCTTTTTGCGTGTCAAGGGTGTTTCCTGAAAAAATCGATTTTTTTTCGAGAAAGTGTGAAATTTTCCGATTTCGTGGTCGCCGTGGGAAATGTTTACGGCTGTAACCAAAATGCCCACGAGATTTCCTTTCGGAAGAAAAGTTTTTGAAATAGATTGGCAGCGTAAAACCTCTTCAAGGAGATGCCCATGTTGAAGAAAACCCTAGTTGCGCTTTCGGTTGCGCTTGCCGCGAACGTTGGCGCGAAAAACCTGGTTTCCAACGGAGACCTGGAATTTGGCGATGGTGGATGGTACCTGTGGAACGATCCGTCGGGACCTGCCGACGCGACGTCGAAAATCGGGGAACCGAAAATTGGATACAACGGTTCTAACGGCGCTGTCGTTACGGTCAAAAAGGCGCCTAGGGAATGGTGGGGACTTCAGATCCAGCCGCCGAAGTTTCTCGCGGACACGGGCTACTACGATCTTTCCTTCAAGGCCCGTTCGGACAAGGGCGGTGTCGTCGTGGCGATTGTACAGGGAGGGATGCCCGACTATCGTCAAAAGGCTTCTTCGTCCTTTGCGCTTTCTCCCGAGTGGAAGACCTACCGGATGAAGTTCTTTGCCGACGAGAAAGGCTATGGCTTGAATAACGTGACGTTCCAGCTGGGCTTTGTGAAGGGAAGCGTCTTTTTCGACGATGTGGAAGTGACTCCTAGCGCCGGAGGCTTTGACGAAAAGTGGTATGCAAGCGCCGAGTCCCGGATAGACTCCATCCGCAAGAAGGGTCTTTCCGCGACAGGTTTCAAGCCCGGCGATACGGTGCGCGCGACGCTCGAACGGCACGACTTTCCCTTTGGAACGGCTATTGCGATTTACGGCGATCCGAAGGACAGCGTGGAACGGTGGTATCGGAAGACGGCTGACAAGTATTTCTGGGCGGAGGTTCCCGAGAATATTTTCAAGTGGCCGGAATATGAGCCTAGGAAGGGACAGGTTCGGCGTGCGGAAATGCAAAAATATCTGGATTTTGCGAAGGATCTTGGATGGTCGTTTCGCGGACACGTTCTCGTTTGGGGAATCCAGAGGTATAACTACGACAAGCACTGGAGTATCCAGGGAAGCTGCAAGGACATTGCGCGAAACATCAAGAACCGTATCGAACGCGACCTGAAGGAATACAAGGGAAAGATTTCGGAATACGACGTGTGGAATGAGCCGACCCACGAAACGTTCCTCTTTGACAAGTGCGGTTGGGGACTTCTCGACAGCGCGTTTGTCTGGGCGCATCGGGCGGATCCCTCGGCGGCGCTCTATATCAACGACTTTAACGTGGTCGCTCTCGGCGAAACGGAACGCTATTACGAGCTGATCAAGGGGATGCTCGACAGGAAAATTCCCGTTTCGGGTATCGGCGTGCAATGCCATTTCGGCGGAGCAAGCGTGATTCCCGCATTGATTCACGAACGTCTCGACCGCCTGGCGGAATTGGGGCTTCCCATCAAGGTGACGGAATTCGACATTGGCGAGTACATTGAAGAGAAGGACGGTGCGCGGGGACTTCCTTCGCGGCTAACGGAAGAAGAACGCGCCGACCAATACGAGGTGTTCCTCCGTTCCGTGTTTAGCCATCCGGCGATTCAGGGAATCATGCTCTGGGGATTCTGGGACGAAAGACACTGGCTTCCGGGTGGCGGTATCATTGCCAAGGACGGTTCGGAAAAGCCGCGCGCAAAGCGCATCTATGACTTGTGGCACAAGGTCTGGACGACGGATGTCCGGGTTGTCGCGGACAAGGACGGGACGATTCGTTTCCGCGGATTTCCGGGAAAGTATCGGCTGAAGACTGGCGGCACGGAAAAGTCCGCCGAATTGCGCTAGATTCGGAATCAAAACGAAAAACGCCCCGACTTTGTCGGGGCGTTTTTGTAAAGGGAGCGCTTAGACCCGGCGTCCGAACCTTCCGGCGGCGAGCGCCGCCGCGGGATACTTGACGCGGGTGTGGTATGTCCCGTCGAGGCTCTGCAGGAACGCCTCGGAGAGCTTTGACAGGTCGCGCAGGGTGAGACCGCTTTCCGAAAGTTCGCCTTCGTTGAGGCGCGCGTTGATCGTCGTGTTGATGAGTTCCTTGAGCTTTTCGGGCGTGGGTTCCGGCATGGCGCGGCTCGACGCTTCGATGACATCCGAAATCATGAGAATTGCCGTTTCCCTGCTCTGCGGCTTTGGTCCCGGATAGGTGAAATCTTCGATGTGCGTGTTTTCCGGGTCGTTTTTCTTCGCTTCGAGATAGAAGTACTGGACGACGCCTGTGCCGTGGTGCTGCATGATGCCGTCCATGATGACCGACGGCAGGTTGTATTCCTTGGCGAGTTCGACGCCCTGGGAAACGTGGTTGATGATGATCCGGGCTGATTCTAGCGGGGGAAGGCTCTTGTGCGGGTTTAATCCCTGCTTCTGGTTTTCCGTGAAGAATTCCGGGCGCATCGTCTTTCCCATGTCGTGGTAGAGGGCCATGGTGCGAACGAGGAGAGAGTTTGCGCCGATTTCGTCCGCGACCTTTTCGGCGAGGTTTGCCACCTGGATGGAATGGTGGAACGTTCCCGGCGCAAGATCCGAAATCCGCTTGAGTGCGGATCGGTTGAAGTCCGAAAGTTCCATCAGGGTGAGGTCGGTCGTGATGCCGAAAATGCGCTCGGCGAGGTGAATCAGGAGTACCGAGGAAACCGCGCTGCAGAAGATGATGTTGATGAAACCGGCGATGAGCGTCGGGAGGAAGATGTCCATCTGGAAGCGGTTCCGGAGCAGAAGCTGGATGGCCAGGGCGCAGGCGAAGGCGATGAGCGCCTCGAGAATGCTCCAGATGAACTGCGAACGGTAGCGGATTCGGTTTAGACCGTGAAGTCCCGCCCAGGAAATTCCAAAGGCGAGAATTGCCGTGGAAAGGTCGTAGCCGGAAAGCATTCCCAGGAACGCGGCGGAAAACGCGGCGAAAATCGTCCCGAGCTGCCTGTCGTAAAGGACGGTCGCGATGACCGGAGAAAGGATGAACGGATAGAACCAGATGACGTCGAAATCCTGCGGGAGCGATGGAGTCGCCTTTTGGATGTAGGCGGAAAAATGGTGAATCGCGGCAAAGGCTGCCAGCTGCAAGACGACAAGCGCAATAATGGACCAGAGTTCCTTGCGATTCCGGATGCGCCCGAACTGGAAAAAGTAGAAGTAGAGGAAGAAGAGCGAAACGATAATCGCGATGAAGAGAATATGCCCGTAGAGAGCCGTGACGTGGCGGGAACCTTCTTCTTTTTGCAGGGCGTTCTGCAGCGCTTCGAGGCGTTCGAGAATGTCCTTGGTGACGATGGAACCCTGCGAGACAAGTTCCATGCCGCGGGGAATCATGCCCTTGGAGGCGTTGACCTGGGCTTCCGCCATTTCCTTTCGGTGGTCGGTTTCCTTGGCGAGGTAGAAAACGTTCGGAAGCGTGAACACGTAGAGGGCTTCGTAGAAGGCGCTCTGGAGCCCCTGGCTCTTGAAATTCTGTTGCAAGTCGGTAAAGGCTTCGTCGATGGCGCGTTCCCGAGGCTGGATGCGGCTTGCGTCGAGCTTGCGCTCTTCGCTGTCGCGGACAAGGGAAACTTCGGTCTTGGTATAGGGGATGAAGTTCACGTCCTGGAGATTGTACGTGTCGCGGAAAAGCTGGACGCTCGTGTTGCTCGGGGCAAGCAGCGTGTTCGAAACGCCGTTTTCAAGCATTCTTTCAAAAGCGCTTTCGAGGGAATCCGTGGCGCGCCTGTTCGACGCGAGCTGCTGGACTGCCGTGTTGGAAAGCCTGTTCGTGAGCTGGTGGAAAAGCTGGGCCGCTTGCTGGACCTTGATGTGCACGGAAGAATCCTCGGCTGCGGCCGCCGAGATTTCCGCCTGGAGCGTCCTGTATCTTTCAAGAGTCGAGAGATAGGTTTTCAAGTCGTTTTCGATGCGGACCGTTTCGTCATGGTTGAATTCGAAAACCGCATAGACCTTGTCGGCGGCGCGGGATTTTTCCGCCGAGATTTCCTGTGCGGACTTGGGAACATCGAAGGAAATCGGAGCGATAATCGTCCGCGGACTGATCTGTCCTAGATGGGGAATTTCCGACTTTTGCGCGAGATCGCGGTCGGGAAAAAGAAAAATGGCCATGGCGACGACTATCGCCCAGCCCGCGAGAAGGTGCCATTTGAGTTTCTTTCTGTTCATTTTTTTTCTCCGGCTTCATAGGCCTTGACGATCTCTCGGACAAGCGGATGCCGCAGAACGTCGGTTGCGGGAAAGGAAACGTGCGAAATGCCGCGAATTTTTGCGAGCAGGCGGATGGCGTGGGCGAATCCCGAAACCTGTCTTGGCCCGAGATCGATTTGCGAGGAATCTCCCGTGATAATCGCCTTGGAATGTTCGCCGAGACGCGTAAGGAACATCTGCATTTGCGGGATGGTCGTGTTCTGGGCTTCGTCGAGGATGATGAAGGCGTGCTTGAGCGTGCGTCCGCGCATGTAGGCGAGAGGCGCCACTTCGATTTGTCCGCCTTCCTGGTACTTGCGCAGCTTTTCCGGTGCGAGAAGTTCGGAAAGGCTGTCCTGGATGGGACGCAGGTAGGGTGCGATCTTTTCCTTGAGGTCTCCGGGAAGATACCCGAGGGATTCTCCGGCTTCGACGGCGGGACGCACTAGGCAGATGCGTTCCGTTTCGTGAAGTTCCAGGCTTGCGACCGCGATGGCGACCGCAAGAAATGTCTTGCCCGTTCCCGCGGGACCGTCCGCAAAGATGACATCGCTTGTTTCGCATGCCTTGATGAGCCTTGCCTGGGACGGAGTTCTTGCCGAAACGGGAATTCCGAGCCTGTTCCGAAGAAGAGGCGCTTCGGGGACAAATGTTTCGGAAACTCTTGACGATGTCGGGAATGTCGAGTTGTCGAGAAGCCGCGAAAGAAATCCCTGCGAAAGAAACGTTCCGTTTCTAGCCGCGATCTTCAGCTGGTCGAGAAAGGCGAGCGCTCCCTGGATGTCGGAATCTTCGCCCGTCTTTCGGAGGGTGAGACCTGGAAGCCTGGAAAGGATCTTTATGGAAAAACGGTCTTCCAGCATACGGAAAACCGTTTCGTTTTCGCCTGCGACGATACGTTTCATGTCGTCGGACAGGGAATAGCGGACGTCTTGTTCCATCGAATGGTTACTGGGCGTCTGTCGCTTCTTCGGTCTGCGTCGAGATGCCGAGCTTCGTCTTGGCTTCGAAGATCTGGCGACGGAGTTCGTGGTTTTCCTCGGTCGCCTTGAACGCTTCTTCCTGGGTCTTCTTCAGTTCGTCTTCATCGACCTTCTTGGCTGCGGCGTTGCCGCTTTCGTCTTCGGAGTATTCGACGCCGTCGGCGGCATCGTTGCCTGCGCCCTGGCGAGAGCCGGCGCAAGCGGCAAGCGAAAGGGCGCAGAGGGAAGCAAGGGCGAGTTTCCAGATTTGAGATAAAGACATTGTAGCTCCATGCAAAAGATGTTTCTTGAAATATATATAGAAAAAAAGGCGAGTTGAATTGGCAAACCGTAAAAATTTTAGATTTCAGGGCATGAATCGCTATTCCCAGGTCTTTTTTTCGCCTTCCGGCGCGTCCGCGGCGGAAATCTATCGATTGCGGAGACATTCCCTGCTAGGCAAGCTCGAATCCATCGGCGTCTTTTCCGGCGTAGAGCGGGAGCCCGGTTCGGAAGAAGCCTTTTCGAGCACATGGACGCGCTTTGTCCAGGATCCGGCCTTTCTCTTTCTGACGGGTATAAACCAGGCAAGGTGCAGGCTTCTGCTCGATCCTTTTGCGGAAAACGCCCGGGAGCGCGAAGTTCTTTTCTTGCCGCCGAAAGATGCGAACAGGGAATTCTGGACCGGAGCGAAACTCGCCTGTTCCGAAGATGGATTGGACGAAATGCGCCGCCTGACGGGATTTGAAACGATACTTCCCGAAGAGTCGTTCTGGAGCTATCTTGCCGAAAAGGTCGAGGCGCGCCGCCCGAAATTTCTCGAAGCCTTTTTCCTCGAATTTTCATCCGATGGAAAGCGTAAAGCGGTTCTAGACGATCACAACGCGAAGTTCGCCGCGGAGCTCAGACGCCGCTTTGAGCCCCGGACGGAAATCCGAAGCCTCGCCGAAAAGCATTTCGCTCTGCGGGTGGTGCTCGATCCTTTGCGGATTGCGGACGTTCGCCGGGCGGAGAGCGTTTCGCGGGAAGCCTTTGTCGAGCTTCTCGGCAGTCTGAAAGACATGAAGAGCGAACGCGACGTGGGACTCTTCCTCGATTACCGGATGCAGGTGCGCAGCGACGGGGACCTCGCGTTTCCGACGATCGTCGCGAACGGAAAGAACGCCTGCTGCCTGCACTACGTGAAAAAGGACGAACCGCTCGAACCGGGCAAGCTGCTCCTGCTCGATTTCGGCGTGCGGACGGGGACGCAGCACAGCGACATCTCGCGGACGGTTCCGGTGGGCGGGCGTTTCAATCCGCTGCAAAAAATCCTCTACTCGATCGTTCTCGATGCGCAGAAGTTCCATACTCAAAACGTGAAGCCCGGTGCGAAACTCGCCGACCTGGACGCGCTTGTCTGGGACTTTATCGAAGACTCCCTTTCGGAGCGTTTCCTTTCTCTAGGCGGCAAATGCGAGAGGTTCTACGAAAAGCGTCCGCATGGGGTGAGCCATCTGATTGGCGAGCAGATTCACGAGGGGGATCCGTTCCGCCTGTATGCGAAGCGTCCTCTCGAACCGGGAATGATGATTTCGAACGAACCGGGGCTTTACGGTCATTTCGAAATCGATCTGGAAAATGTCCATTATGCGGAAGACATCGGAATCCGCATCGAGAACGACCTGCTCGTGACCGAAAGCGGCTGCGAGGATCTTTCTCGGGATATTCCGCGAGAAATCGACGAAATCGAGACGCTTCTCGGCTAAAAAGCTATCTTTGTAAAATCGCGATGAATTTTGCACCAAGGTTCTCTATGAAGAAATGGATTTTACTGGGCATCCTGCTCGGCTGTTCTTCCGCATTTTCCATGTGGAACGAATACGGCGTCATCCCTTCGACGTTCGAAGTGGAACTGAACGCCTACGGCGCTTTTTACCGTTCGGCCTTTCACGATGGGGACGACCACTCCCTGTCCGACAAGGAATCCCAGCTGAACCTGGTGCCGACGGTTCGCGTCCGCCCGGTCCAGGGTCTGGAATTCAACTTTTCCTACCCGGTTCGGGACGACGGCCTCAAGAACTCGACGGGTGCGTGGGGACCGATGCTCGGTCTCAAGTATGGCGGATCCTCCTCGGCGGGATTTCTCGAATTCGTGTTTCCCGCGGGCGACAGGAAGCTTCTCGGCAACGGGGAAAATCCTTCGCCTGCGCTGGTCTTCGGCGGAACGAACTTTTACGGCAGCTGGGAGTCGTTCGGCGTGCGGCTCCATTCCTGGTATTTCTGGGATTTCAACAAGCGTTCCGCGGACGAGCTCTATTTTCTGGTGCGCCCCGAATTCAATTTCGGGATGATTCGGCTTGGGCTGGGATTTCCGTTCGAATTCCTGTTCGGGAGCGACGGTGCCTGGATTTCCAATACGCCGGGAAACGTTCGCGCGGCGGGCTATGCGGATGACGACGAATTCGGCTACACGATGACCATTTCGATTGAACCGAAAGTGACGATCGCTCTCGGGAAGTTCGACGTGGAGCCCTATTTCTCCATTCCTCTCTGGGAATACACGAACGATTCCGCGGTTCTGTACGACGGATTCACGATGGGTTGCGCTTTGCGCCTCAAGTTTTAATCGCTTTTTCGAGGTTTGACCATGTGGAAAATCAAAGGCGCCTGGCCTCTTTTCCTTTCGATATTCTTTACGAACTTTGCCCTGATGGGGCATTTCGTCTTTACGCAGAAGGTCATCGCGACGCATTATTCCGGGTCGGAACTTCTGTTCTGGGGCGCGCTCCTGCAATCGTTCTTCCTCTTGCCGTTCCTTTGCATGGTGGTTCCGGCGAGCTTCTTCTCGAACCGCTTTTCGAAGAGCCGCGTCATCGCCTGGAGTTCGCTTGTCATGACGGCCTCGTTCATCGCGACGGGCGTTTTCTACACGCTTAAGTTTTACAATCTCGCCATCTTCTTCACGCTTCTGACCGCTTCGGCGTTTGCGATGCACAGCCCTGCCAAGTATGGGATTCTCAAGGAGATGTTCGGGACGAAGCTTCTCGGCTATGCGAACGGCTTTCTCCAGATTTTTTCGGTTGCGGCGCTCGTGCTTGCCGCCCTGATGGTTCCGGGACTTGACGCGGTGGAATCCACGTTCGATTCGGCTCCGACGGTGAAGGAGTTCTTGCGGAAAACGGTTGCGTGGCCGTGGGTCTTTATGGGGGTGAGCCTGCTCTCGACGGTGTTTGCGTTCTTTGTGCCGAAGGTCGGGCGGGAATACGCTTCGGCGCGGCGCTCTTCCGTGGTGCGGAACGTGGTGCACACGTGGAAACTTCCGACTGTCCGGGCGTGCATTGTCGGCATTTCCATCTTCTGGGCGGGCGTGCAGATTTTCGTGATGGTTTTCCAGCAGGATGCGACGGGGAGCGAAACGCTTGCGCTCTTCAAGAATGGGATTTTCTTCGCCGTGGTCGGGCTGATGCTCGGGTCGTTTATCGTGGCGCGGGCCTCGAAGGATTTTATCGAGACGGGGCTTGTTCCGATGGGGGCGCTCGGTTCGTCGATTTGCCTTTTGCTCGTCCCGTTCCTCTCGTCCGCAGTGGCGATCGACATCGTCTTTTTGCTGATTGGATTTTTCGGCTCGATGTTCCTCGTGACGCTCAACGCGCTTCTCCAGTTCAACACGGTGCCGACGAATTCGGGGCGGATCCTCGCCGTTTCGAACCTGATTCAAATCGTCATCCTGGGGCTTTTCCTCGGACTGGAAACGCTCATCATCCATTATACGCAGAAGCTCTTCCCGAACGAACAGCACCTGACCTTTCCGATTTTCTTCTTGCTGCTCGCGCTGGTTTCCTTCATCGGGTTCGCCTATTCGCTCAAGCATTTGCCGCAGGCCCTGCTCCGCTCCCTGCTCCGCACGTTCTTCAGTTCCTACAAGCTGAAAGTCTTGGGCTTGCAGCACATTCCCGACGAAGGACCTGTGCTCTTGATGGGAAACCATTTCAGTTTCATCGACTGGGCTGTCCTGCAGATGGCGACGCCGCGGCCTCTCCGCATCGCAAGCAACAAGGACCATTTTGAAAAGTGGTATCTGCGCTGGGTGCTCAAACGCATGGGCGTCATCCGCATCCACAGGAAGAACCCGAAGGACGCGATGAAGTCCATCCACGAGGCGCTTCTCGCAGGCGAAGCGGTCGTGCTGTTCCCGGAAGGGGAAATTGCGAAGACTCCTTTTATCGGGCCGTTCCGGCTGGACTACTCTGCGGCTATCGAGGGAACGGAAGCGGTCATCGTTCCGTTTTACATCCAGGGCCTCTGGGGGAGCCGTTACGCCTATTCCGATTCCCAGCTGTTCGGGCCGAAGGTCATGCGGGTGATAACCGTCGCGTTCGGTGCGCCGGTTTCGAAGGAGACGTCGCCGAACAGGATCCGGAACATCGTCCGGGAAATTTCCATCGACGCCTGGAGCAATTCGCTCAAGTATTACAAGCCGATTGCGGAATCCTGGCTCAAGGCCTGCAAGAAGGTCGTCGGGGCGGGACCTTCCATCTACAGCCCGGACGGGGCGCATCTTTCGGGCTACAAGCTTCTCTGCGCGACGCTCGCCTTTAGCCGCGTCTATAAGAAAATGCTCGCCGGACAAAAGAATATCGGCATCATGCTTCCGCCTTCCGGTGGCGGCATCATCGCGAACCTCGCGGGCTGGGTCCGCGGCATGGTCAATGTGAACCTGAATTACACGTCGTCGCCGGATATCGTGCTGAAGTGCATGGAACGCGCGGATATAAAGACGGTCATCACCAGCCGGGTCTTCCTTGAACGCCTAAAGCAGAAGGGAACGGACTATTCTGTCTTGTCGAAGAGCTGCAAGCTTGTCTATGCGGAAGACGTCCTGAAGAGTATCCCGAAACTTTCGATGCTTTTCCACATGGTCGTGGGCGTCGTGCTTCCGGCTTTCCTCATCAAGTTCTTCTACTTCAAGAAAATCCGGCTGTCGGATACCGCGGCGATTCTCTTCAGTTCGGGGACGGAAGGAATTCCGAAGGGCGTTGAGCTGACGCATTACAACATGATTGGAAACTGCCAGCAGCTGTCCTGCATTTTTAACGCGAACAAGTCCGATGTGATGCTCGCGGAGCTTCCGCTCTTCCACTCGTTCGGGCTGACGGTGAACGTGCTTCTCTGCCTTGTCGAAGGGACGCCGATTGTGGTCGTCGCCGACCCGACAGACGTGAAGACGATGGCACGGGTTTGCGCCGAGTTCCGCGTCACGGCCTTTGTGGGGACGCCGACATTCCTCCGCGCCTTTACGGTGAACCGCTGGGTGCACCCGATGTGCTTCAAGTATCTGCGCCTGATCATCGCCGGCGCGGAAAAGCTCCGACCCGAAATCAGCACCGCGTTCCGTCTCAAGTTCGGCAAGGAAATTTTCGAAGGCTACGGCTGCACGGAAACGGCTCCGGTCGCATCCGTCAACTACGACAACATTCTCCTCGACGATTTTTTGACGATGCAGGTGAACAACAAGCCCGGTACGGTGGGAATGCCGCTTCCGGGAACGCTCTACAAGATTGTGGATCCCGATACGAACGAGGAACTTTCCGTCGGCGAGGACGGCATGATTCTCATCGGCGGCTGCCAGGTGATGAAGGGCTACCTCAAGGATTCTTCGCACACGAAGGATGCGATTGTCGAACTCGAAGGGCGTCGCTGGTACCGGACGGGTGACAAGGGGCATCTCGACGAGGACGGGTTCCTCACGATTGTTGATCGCTACAGCCGTTTTGCAAAGCTCGGTGGCGAGATGATTTCGCTCGGGGCGGTGGAACTCCGCATCAACGATACGAAGATTCTCGAAGGCGGGGATTACATGGTGACGTCGATTCCCGACAGCGCGAAGGGCGAATGCGTCGTGCTGCTCTACACGGGTCTCGAACTGGAACCGGCGGATATCCTCCGCGCGCTCCGCAAGTCCGGGATTCCGCCGTTGATGGTTCCCGGCATGGCGTTCAAGGTTCCCGCGATTCCGAAGCTCGGGACCGGAAAGGCGGACTTTAAGGCGTCCAAGAAGATAGCCCTGGAGCTCGCCCAGAAATAGCCGTTTCTTCGTGCGCATCTGCGCACGGAAATGCGGGATTTCTAATTTTCGCCCAAATCAAAGGATTTTCATGCGCATTAAAGGCCTGTTCCCTTATTTGGTTTCTGTCTTTGCCTCATCTTTCATCCAGATGGGGCTTTTTCTTTTTTTTGAACAGTGGGTCAAATACTCGCAGAAGGATGCCGGATTTCTTGTCGGCAGTTCCGTCTTGCAGGCGATGTTCTTTGTGCCCTACCTGCTCTGGTTTCCGATTGCGGGATTTCTCGCGGATCGCTTTGGAAAGGGCAAGGTCGTCGCCTGGTCGTCTTTGGGGCAGACCGCCGGAATGATCGCTGTCGGTGTCCTCTGGACGCTCGACTATCCGCAGGTCGCTGTGTGGTTTGTCCCGCTCATCGCGTCCGCATTTGCCGTGGGAAGCCCAGCCAAGTACGGAATTGTCAAGGAAATATTCGGGTCGGAGCGCCTGGCGACAGGCGTCGCCCACATGTTCAACATGATGATCGTCGGAGCGCTGGTCGCTTCGGTGGGAGTGATCGGTCTCTACCACAAGTCGGCGACGCTTTTCGGCGTGGATTACCTGCTCTGGATTCTCGTCGGGGCGTCGGTCTTTTCGTCGGTGGCGGCGTTTTTCATTCCGCGGACGGGGCGCGAACGCGAATCCCTGCAGATCCGTTCGCCGGGGAGAATCTTCCATGCGACATGGTACATCGGGCTTTCGCGGGTCATCATTATCGGGCTTGCCGTTTTCTGGGGGCTAGCGCAGGTATTCGTGATGCTTTCCTGGAACCTTTCGGGCGAGGGATTTGCCGAAATCGTACGGAACGGGCTTGTCTTTTCGGCGGTGGGCATGATTTTTGGCGGCTATCTCGCTTCGCGTTCTTCGCACCTGTTTATCGAGGTCGGGCTGATTCCTGTTTCGGTTCTCGGCTGCGGCGTGTGCGCGTTCTTCATCCCGTTCGTGGATAATCCCGTCGCCATTCGGATGCTCTACGCGTTCCTCGGGCTTTTCTTCGGGGCGCTCGGAACGGTCCTGAACTCGCTCCTTTTGCTTTATTCCCGCCCGGCGTCTTCGGGGCGGATTGTCGCCGTTTCCAACATGGTGACGATGCTCTTTCTGGTTTTTGTCGTCGCCCTGGAAATTCTCCTCCTCAAATCGACATCTCTTGACCGCGAAACGTTCCTCTTCCTCTTTTCGCTCTTCCTTTTTGCCGCCTTTGTCTGGGCGTTCATCCGTTTTCCCCAGTCGCTGCTCCGCACGGTATTTCGCGCCTACTACATGTTCCGCTACGATTTGAAGATCACCGGAAACGAGAACATCCCGATCGAAGGCCCCGTGCTTTTAATCGGAAATCACACGAGCACCATCGACTGGATTCTCTTGCAGATGGCTTCTCCGCGGTCGCTCCGCATGGCGGTAAACGAGGACAAGTCCGAGCACGGATTTTCCCGCTGGATCCTTTCGCTTCTCGGCGCTATCCGCATCAACCGCCGGAACCCGGAGCCTGCCATGGCGGAAATCCGAAAGGCGCTGCTCCACGGCGAAGCGGTCGTTGTCTTTCCGGAAGGGGAACTTTCGAAGTCGTGCCACATCGGGCGTTTTTCCATCGACTATTCGAGCGCCATCCGCGATACGGATGCAAAGCTCATCCCGTTCTACATCCAGGGAGTCTGGGGCGGCAAGGAAAGCTATGCGAGCGAAAGCGTGAGCTTCGGGGCGAGGCTTACACGAATAGTTTCGATAGCCTTTGGCAAGGAATTTCCGGCGGATACCGCCCCGGCGAAACTGCGAAACATCTTGCGGGAACTTTCGATGTCCGCATGGGCGAAATCGCTGTCTTACTACCCGACGATCGTTCCGTTCTTTCTTGCGGCGGCGAAGCGGCGTGTGCGGCACCGAATAGCTATCTACAGCCCGCTCGGAAACCATCTGACGGGTTACGGTCTCGTTCGGCAGGTTCTGAACTTTTCGCGCGCAATTCGGAAAATTTCAAAGCGGGAGGAGCGCGTCGGGTTTATGCTTCCGCCGTCGCCCGAGGGAATTTCCCTGATGCTTTCCATCTGGAGCGCGGGAAAGACGAGCGTCAATCTGAACTATACGTCCGGCGTGGAATCTGTCCTCAAGTGTGTGGTGCGGACCGAAATCCAGACGGTCTTTACCAGCCGGGCGTTTCTCGACAAGCTGCAAAAGCGCGGGCAGGATTACTTTGTATTGGGAAAAGTTGCGAAGCTCGTCTGCGTGGAAGATTTGGAAAAGTCGGTCGGATTTTTCCACCGTGCGTTGGCGTTTGCCGCGGCCCTTGCCCTGCCCTCGCGCCTGCTGGAATTTTTCTTTGTCAAGTCCGCAAAGCCTGACGATATAGCCGTCATCCTCTTCAGCTCGGGTTCGGAAGGGACGCCGAAAGGCGTGATGCTTTCGCATCGGAATCTCGTGTCGAATACGCAGCAGGCGAATGCGGTCTTTACGCTTCGACCGAACGATGTGATGCTCGCGGAGCTTCCGATTTTCCATTCGTTCGGGCTTACGGTGACGGTTCTCTTGCCGCTTTTCGAGGGGATTCCCCTGGTGACTTGCGCGGAGCCTACCGACGTGAAGACGATTGCGCGGGTCTGCGCCGAGTTCCGGGTGACGATTCTCGTGGGAACGCCGACTTTCTTGCGGGCTGTCGGCCTGAACCGCTGGGTGCATCCGATGTGCCTCAAGCATTTGCGGCTGGTGCTTTCCGGGGCGGAGCGTCTCCGGCCCGAAATCCGGGACCTGTTCGCGCGCAAGTTCAAGAAGGAAATCTACGAAGGCTACGGCTGCACGGAAACAGCTCCGATTGCGACCTTCAACACAGAAGACGTTCTGCTGGATGATTTTCTGACGATGGAACCGTGCTCGAACCTTTCATCCGTCGGGATGCCGATTCCGGGAGTTGGCGTGAAGATTATCGATCCGATTTCGAATCGGGAACTTTCCCAGGGCGAAGAAGGGATGATTCTCGTCGGCGGGCCGCAGGTGATGAAAGGCTATTTCAAGGATGCGGAACGGACAAAAAATGTCATCCTGGAAATCGGCGGACATCGCTGGTACAAGACCGGGGACAAGGGAAAGCTCGACGAGGACGGCTTTGTGATAATCGTCGATCGCTACAGCCGTTTTGCGAAGCTCGGCGGCGAGATGATTTCGCTCGGAGCGGTCGAGGGCAAAATCAACGAGACGAAGGTTCTGGAAGGATTCGACTTTATCATCGTCGCGATTCCCGATGAAATCAAGGGCGAACGCATCGTGCTTTTGTATTCGGGCGAAAAGTCCTCGGATGAAATTTTGCGCGAACTTCGCAAGTCGGGGATTCCGCAGCTGATGATTCCCGGAGCGGCGTTTCGCGTTCCGCAGGTCCCGAAGCTCGGTTCGGGAAAGGCTGATTTTACGACAGCGAAAAAACTGGCGGTGGAACTGTGCGCGAAGATGTGACGATTTCGCAGGGGCTTTCCAAAAAGCGGACCGGGCGTCTGCTCGGAGCGGGCTTTCTTGCTTTGGGGATTTTCTGGATTGTTTTGTGCGTGATTCTTTTCTGTGCGGATGGCTTTGCGGCGGAAACCGTCGAGATGGCGGCGACCCGCTACGAAAGCTTTACCGGAAAAATCGCACTGAACTCGTTTGAAGAGGACAAGCTCCTGATGCAAAAAGTCCTTTTCGCGAAAGAGACGCTCTTGCCCTTGCTTTCGGTGTCCGTTCCGGTTTCGGCGATTTTGGGCGGGGGATTTGTCTTGGCGGGTCTTGCGTTCTTCCTTTGGCCGGTGCGAGCGGCTTCGCTTCTTGTAAAAGCGCATCTTTTCAAGGAATGTTCGGAAAATGAACCGGTGGAAAGTTTTCCAAAAATTTCCCGGAAAGTCCTTTGCGGAATTTTGATTACTTTGTGTGTGATATTTTTTGTCTCGATCGGATTTTATCTGTCGGATTCCTCCCGAAAGACACCGGAAAAGGTCGCGCAACTCGAACGGGAAGCTTCCCGCTTTTACCGTCTGGAAAGAGCCTACTTTGCGAAGACGAAAAAGCTCGGTTCCTGGAAGCAGATCGGCTACGAACCGGAAAGTTCCGATTACTTTGTGTTTAAAATGTCCGGGAGCGGATCGTGGGTCGCGGAAAATTCCGAAGCTTGGGAAAACTGTCCCACCGGAAATTCGTGGCGCATCGGATTGGAAGTCTCGGGAATCTTTACCAAGGAATTAAAGGCTTCCGTTCGGCTGCCGAAGGATTCCGCTTGCAAGACCCTCACACCGGAATTTCGGAAGTTCGTTTTGAAAGCGGGGAAGTTTTAGATTCAAAACGAAGAATGTTCGCGCTTGAAAGCGTCTAGCTGGACTTTCAATCCCTTGCGGACGTTCTCCAGAAAGTGGATGTACTCTTCGCTCTGGTAATCGCGGTAGGTCCATTCGAATGCGTGAAAATGCCCGTCTTGGAAATAGAGCGTCGGTTCCACGTAGATGCCGTCTCGGATATAGACGCGCTGCCTCTGGTCCTTTGTCGTTGCGAGGAAAAACTGCCCGAGCGTCATGTAGCCCGGGTCGAGATTCACGGGTCGGAGATTTTCCGTGCCGAATTCCCTTGCGAACGAAAGCTCCAGTTTGTTTGTCTGCAATTTAATTTGTACGATTTCTTCCCGCGGAATCAGTTGCCTGTAGGTGACGAATGCCCGGACGGGAGCTTCCCCGATTTCTTCCCGGTAGTAGTTGGTAAAGCGAAACGGAAACGCGGAAAGGCTTTCGTCCTCTTCGCCGTAAAGCGTGCGGAGCTTCGGGCGGATCTGTTCGATGAGTTCGGGGCTCCTTGCGAGAAATCCCATGACCAGCCGCACCGGCGGCGGTGTGTGCGTCTTTCCCATTCAAAACCTCTGCCTTGTCTGTTGCCGATTCATGCGCCTAAAAATACTAAATTGGTCCCATGCAGCAGTATCTCGATTTACTCCAGGACATTTTGGATAACGGCGTGGATCGCTCGGACCGCACGGGCACCGGCACGCGTTCCGTTTTCGGCAGGCAGAACCGCTACGACCTTTCGAAGGGATTTCCGTGCCTCACGACGAAAAAGCTCCACTTGCGGAGCATCATCCATGAACTTCTGTGGTTTTTAAAAGGCGATACGAATATCCACTACCTGCACGACAACAAGGTGACCATTTGGGACGAATGGGCGGACAAGGACGGAAACCTCGGACCCGTCTATGGTTACCAGTGGCGGAGCTGGCCCACGCCGGACGGCGGACACATCGACCAGATTCAAAACCTGATTACCGGGCTGAAGAAAAATCCCGATTCGCGGCGGCACCTCGTCTGCGCCTGGAATGTCGCGGATGTCGATAAGATGGCGCTGCCTCCGTGCCATTGCCTCTTCCAGTTTTACGTGGGCGGCGTCGGCGCGAGCGGCAAGCGCAAGCTCAGCTGCCAATTGTACCAGCGCAGTGCAGATTCCTTTCTGGGCGTTCCGTTCAACATTGCGTCGTATGCGCTGCTCACGCTGATGGTCGCCCAGGTCTGCGATTTCGAACCTGGTGAATTTGTACACACTTTCGGGGATCTTCATTTGTATAAAAACCATTTCGACCAGGCGAGGGAACAGCTCTTGCGCACGCCGCGCGCGCTCCCGACGATGCGGATAAATTCCGCGGTCAAGGACATTTTCGCGTTCCGCTTCGAGGACTTCGAATTGGAAAATTACGATCCGTGGCCGGCCATCAAGGCGCCGATCGCCGTGTGAGCTTGGCTGCGGGCGGTTTTCGATGTTCGTTAATCGGCGGACTTTGGCTTTTGTGGGCGAATTTACATGGATAAACGGCTCGCTTTGACGTTTTTTGATGAAATTTTTGGCAAAATAGCCGAAAAAGCGACAATCATTTCCTTTTTTCTTATATTTCGACAGACATCGCTCCTTGCCGCAAGGTTCGGAGCGCCGAGTTTAACGTAGAGTTAGCTCTTATTCTCAAATCTGAAATCTGGTAAATTTCAAAAATTCCCGGCTGAACTTCAACTACCAGGAGGAAATCGCGTGGGAGTGCGACGTGAAGAAGTCCCCGGATGCGGATGACGCGTGCACAGTATATAAGCGAACATCCGGCGGGGAGTGGACTGAACTGAGAAAAGAAAAATACCCCGTCCGAAAGAACGGGGCTTTCGATTTTAAACCGCGGAATTACGGCTACGACAACCTGCTCTCGCTCCAGAAGGACAACCAGAACACGGTCACGGTCTCGACGGTGAACAAGATCGGGCTCTCGAACACGCAAAGGTTCTACTACCTGTTCAAGGCGACGGACGACCTGCTCGTCCCCGTTTGGCCTAAGCGGGATGTGGTTGTGAACGAGATTTCCGGTTTCGAGGCTTACGCCAGTGTCCTGGATTACCAGGGCTTCTCTGTCGAGGGGATGCGCGATTCCCTGTGGCGGCTTTCCGGCGATTCGGCGGTCGCGCTTTCGGGCATGCGCGGCATGGAGCTTGCGCGGGCCGAGGGGAGCGGCAGCGTCTATCGCTCGGGGATGTCGCGGGACTCCCTCCCCGACGGCGAGTACCACTGGGCCCTCGGCGCGGTCAGCCGCAATTCCGCGGACGGGTCGCGCGACAGCGGGAGCTTCGACGGGGACTACTTCCTGCGCGTCCATGCCGAGGATTCGAAGGGCGCGGGCATTTTCGACAGGACGTCGGAGCGGGCGTTCGCAAGTCCGTTTAATGGGGGAACCGGTAAATATAGTGTTTTAAATTATTTATGACTTGAATTTATTTGTAAAGTTTCTAAATTATTCAAAATGATTTAAGGATAAAAATGAGAAAATTGCTGAATTTGTTTGTGATTGTTATAATTACTTTTATTTATGGTTGTATGTGTGGGTGCGGGGAGACTTATTATGAGTGGGACGAGTATAGAAGTCTGAAACGCGTGGTCGGTTTTGTGGATGATTCGTTGGTTATGGTTGGGAGCGTCCGTTGCTGGACTAAGTACGAAGAGTCTATCCTAGCCTTGTCCGACGAAGATCTTGGATCAGGATGTGGTCATACGCAATTGTGTGTTTATAACTACAGAAAACAAGAGAATTCCCCAAGGTGGTGTGATTCTTTGGGAAATATAAGCGATAATTCTACCTTTATGGGGCAAATGTCCGATTCTATTGTTTGGGGCGGTAATATGCCGAAGTCTATCAAATTATGGAAATTAGGCGAAAAGCCTCGCGAAATGAAGTTGAAAAGAATGTTTGATGGTTGCAAGGAAGAATTTAAAATAAGTTCGGTAAAACAGTGGCTTGGCGGGAAGTTTATTGTCCGTGGGGATAGGTCTTTGAATGCTGGCGGGGATAGCTGCCAATTCGCGGCTTTGGATACCGTCGCAAAATTGCTTACATACAAACGATTGGACAAAGATTTGGAATGGATCAAGGAATGTAATGATGTAAGGGCTTTGGGTGATGAACTATATTGCTCAAAACCGAGAGATTATTCTTTGGATGGGGTTATTTTAAAAAATAAAACAGATACGCTTTTTGCTTCTTTAGTGTTTAATAAGGGGTTGTTTTGGGGTAATATGATTGAACTTCGTGCTTGTATATGTAAATTTGATAGCGAAAAAATATCATGTCTTGATACGATGTTTACATGGCGTGAACCATTGAAATTTTATCAAAACGATGAAGTTATAGTTGATTTGGAGTAATGTATGAGAAAACGGATTGTTCTGTTCTTGATTTTTACTTTAATTTGCGAATCTTGGTCCGTCCCTAAGCCGATGGAAAGTGTGACGAACTACAATGTCATTATGATGCATGGCGCATTGGGTTCCGATAAAGGAATCGAGTCCGAGACATTCGGTAATCCGATGCTAGAGGCGTCTCTGGATTCTGTTTTTCGCGGCGAGGCTCATATCGGCAAGTATGGTAGTGAAAACAGGCTTACATACTGGCTTAGTAAAAATGTCTTTGAAGAGCCGGACAGTATGCGAAATGTGCATAACTCCTACCTTTATTCTTGGCGTTCTTTTACCAATCCGGCAAATAGTTCCAGGAACAATGCGGTTGAACTAGGGGACAGGACATGGAACAAGGACGGAAAATTTGGAAGGCGCCGGGCCTTGGTGGAAGAAGCGCAGGAAGTGAAGGTTTCTTTTTATGATTCTGTTGCGAAAAAATACATTTATGGTCAAGCAGCCTTGGATTCCATCCGCCAAAATTCCGACCTTTACCGCCAGCTCGCGTCCCGCTACATCCTTGTCGGCCACAGCATGGGCGGCGTGGTGGCTCGGGAATGGATCCAGAACAGCGATTATTACCATGGCGAAGTGGACAAGGTGATAACGCTCGACAGCCCGCACGAGGGGACTGGCGCGCTGAACATGCAGCTGGCCATGCAGTTTGACAATGGTGATAATCTGGCGTCGCTTGTTGGAGAAGGCGTCGGCAATTGGATTCCGCTTACCGCAGCTTTTGCGACCGCTACCGCGATTGCCTCAAAAGGCGCAGTCGCTTCCGCAGTTGGCGCTGTATGGGTTTATTGCCTCTCTCGGGTTGGGAACCTTGAATTATGGATCCAGCGGGCTTATCGAGCTGTTCCTGGAAAATTACAAAGCTGACGACCCCCTTGTCCATTATGTTGACCCAAATTACAAGGGAGATAATATCAATGTCTTGAAAACGAAGGAAAACGTCCCCGATTCGCTGCCTATGT
Source organism: Sodaliphilus sp. (assembly GCA_963660435.1). GTDB lineage: Bacteria > Fibrobacterota > Fibrobacteria > Fibrobacterales > Fibrobacteraceae > Hallerella. The sequence goes on along the minus strand of CAVKYI010000030.1, from coordinate 2,346 downwards.
TCCGTCTTCTTGCCATGGATCGCAGCATGACGTTTACGGATCCGGATAGGGGAATCAGATCCAAGCTCAGCGTTTTTATTCCTGACGCCTTGACTGTCCCTATCGCAAATGTGGCTTATCAGATTGATTCCGGCGATTCCTTTGGATTGAATTATTCGAATGCGGTGACCGGTCTGTTGTTGGGGTTTCTCGGAGGAATCAATGTCCAGGGAAAGGGTTCTTCCCTGGTCGAAACGGATATCGGGCTTGCCAGGCATACCAAGATGCTGACCAATTCTGAAGTGGATGTTAAACGGGATGTTCGGAATGCGGCGTATTATTCGTCAAACAAGACATACGGGAAAATTAATGCTACCACCATGGTCGCCATTGCGACCATGGAAGCGGCAAATTTCATCTATTACTATCCGTTGCGAGTAGCCTTGAAGGTTGGAATTCCTGTATCTGCCGCAATGGCGATTGTCAGCACTGTTCCTGAAGCTTTTATGAACGGCGTCTTGGATTTGAAGGAGTCGCATAATTCGTCGATGGATACGAGATTCAAGGACTGGAAGCTGAACGATTCTGTACATGTCTACGAGAACTTCCTCTACGAGCGCCCGTTCGTGAACCTCCTGCTGGGTGACATCCGCACGCTGGACACGCTTTCGAAGATGGAGCCGGCGGTGCGCGAAGTCTCCTCGTTGAACCGGAACTGCTACTACCTCGGCGACCGTGACTCGGCGGAGTGCGCCGTGGGGCTTTTCTCGAAATCTGCCGATTTGACTTCTACGCAAAAAGTACAAAAAGTGTCCTCTCTTACGCCTCTCCGTTTCAAATCGGAGTCGGACTGGTCGAAGATGGGAGTGAAGGTGGACCGCTGGGAGCGCGTGGACGGTCTGACTCCGGACGGCAGGCTCGCGAAGAACTCCGTCCCCGTCCGCCACGTGGAGCGCTACGAGGTCCCCGCGATAGCGGTGGACGGCTGGATAGAGAGGTACTCGTTCGTGGTGGACGACCTGATGCCTCACAGGCTGCGGCAAATTCGCATGAACTTCAACTACCAGGAGGAAATCGCGTGGGAGTGCGACGTGAAGAAGTCCCCGGATGCGGACGACGCGTGCGCGGTATATAGGCGGACCTCCGGCGGTGAGTGGACTGAACTGAGAAAAGAAAAACACCCCGTCAGGAAAGACGGACGGTTTGACTTCGAACCCCGCAAGTACGGTTGATATTTTTATCTTTGACTTTGAATTTTAAAATCGACTCAAAGGAATGAAATTTGTGAAAAGAAATATAAAATTGTTTGTTAGGCTGCTTGTACTCGTTGTCGGAGCTTTTGTGGAGATATGTCTGTGTGGGTGCAGTGACAAGGTGGAATTTAAATGGTTTGGAAGAAGGAATATGGCAATTGCTGGCTTTATAGACGATTCAATGCTTGTTGCCTACGACTGTAGGGGCTGGCTCGAAACGACGGAAACATGGTCAATTGGGGATGGGTACAGTGAAAAGTCGTCATGTGGTCATGATCGTTTGCTTGTTTATAATTACCGTGTGCAAGAAGATGGTCCACGTTGGAGTGATTCTCTAACAAACAAGAGCGGAGGCTATCGTTGGTATCAACTGACAGATTCCGTTTTCTGGCGTTGGGATGGAAATGAAATCTCCTGTGGAAATTGGGTGAAACTGCGCATAAAATGAAACTGTCTAGAAAAAATGATGGATGCTTGCGAACCTTTGAAATTAATCGGATGCGTCAATGGTTGGGAGGGAACTTTATTGCATTGGGGGGGGGGATTTTCTACAGGTGGTGACGACTGCCAGTATGCTGTTCTGGATACGATAGAGAGGACGTTAACTTACAAGCGTTTGGACAAAGATTTGGAATGGATTGAGAAATGTGATGATATACGGGCATGGGGGAAAGATGTGTATTGTGTGATACTGAAGAAAGAAAATGAAATTAGTATTGTTTTAAAAAATGAGAAAATTTTAATATCTTCTCCAATCCTTTTTTATATAGGGGGGGTTGGGGAAATATGATTAAGTTGAATGGTAATATTTGTTCTCTTGTAAATGATGAAATAACTTGTTCGGATGTTACTTGGAGAGGAACACTTGTGTTTTATAAAGATGGCATTGTCATTGTGGATTTGGGAAAAGAATTATGAAAAAGTTAACGGTTCTTTTGTTGGTGCTTTTGCTGGTTTGCGAATCATATTCCATACCGAAACCGATGGAGTCTCTTGAACATTGCAACGTTCTGATGGTTCATGGAGCCTATGGGTCCGATAAGGGTATTTCCGAGAATGCGGAGTATGTCTCTGCTTATGAGGATACAACTTTTTTGGGAAATGCTACGCTTGG
>CAVKYI010000029.1:0-27363 GCA_963660435.1 Sodaliphilus sp. | reverse complement strand
ACAGAAGAGAAAGTGGGACGAGTACGCCATCCGGGACTACGCCGTCAAGACGGGGATCGAAGAGGGACTTGCTCAAGGTCTCAAGAAGGGGCGAAAGGAAGGCAGAAAAGAAGGCCTTGCCGAAGGAAGAAAGGAAGCCTCCGACGAAATCGCCAAGAAACTCCTTGCGCAAGGATTTCCGTTAACGGCAATCGAATTGGCGACCGGTCTTTCCACCGCGGAGCTTCGCGAGCTGATGTAGCGTCCTATTCTTTCCAAAAATTCAAACGCCCCGGGCTTTTGCCCGGGGCGCTTTTGTGTGCGGAGACGAAAAAAGGAACTCTCGGATTACCAAGGTTCCTCCTTTAGATTGCATCAAGAAGATTCCTCCATCCCCCAAATCAATCCGGATTAAAAGTTACCAAACTTTCCGCGCCTGGAAAGGGGGTCAGCGAAAAAAGCGTATTCCGGCGGAATACACTTTTTTCGCGTAAGCAATTTGACAGAGAACCGTTTTGACGTGTTTGATTTATATTCACCGGCCCGCAGATGGGTCGTCTAGGCGTCTCGCTCGTGGATGAACAGATTCCGCAAGCTGCTGGTGCGGTTCAAGAAGACCTCGCAGTCCTACGTGGCGCTTCTGCATCTCGCGGTATGCATCATTGCGCTGAGAAAGGCCAATGCTATTTAGGGATAGGCTATAAGTTGCCGTTTTTTACGCTGTCCTTAAAATTAGGAGGTTCGTCTAGAGCTTTCTTGATTTGCAAAGTTTCATCTGACGTTTCTGCTGCACGAAGTGAACTTTCGTAAAGCAGCATCCGCGCCTTGGTCTGGGATATCTTTAATTCCTAGGCGATGTCCCAGGAATTCGTCGAACCGATTTTCCCTAACCTTTTGACCTGTCAAATAGGAAAATGTCCAATTCCCGTTTGGATACCGCTCCGAATGAATTTTGCGTGTAAAAGTCAAAAAGAGAATCCGTAAATTCCTTTTCCGTTAAAGTTTTTTCTTGCGAACGACCATTGTCGGCAACAGAGCTTGGCATAGGCATATTTCCTCGATTCAGCATAGAATGTAAGAAAAAAACGCTTTACAAGTGTTCAAACGTTCAATATTCCGTTTCATGCCTTTTGACATCTCTCCCGCCACACTCGTACAAAAAAAGAAAGAAGAGCGTGAATGCACGTTCTTCTTTCTAAGGAGAGGGAGGGATTCGAACCCTCGGACCCCGTGAGGAGTCTACGGTTTTCGAGACCGTCTCGATCGACCACTCCGACACCTCTCCGTCGGATGGCTCCAAATGTAGAAAAAAATTTCGAAAAATCCTAGGGCTTTCAAAAAGAGCGTTCGATTTCTATATTCTCGCCCCATGATACCAATCGAAAATCAAGAAGAAAACGCCGTTCCGGAAATCCAGCAGGCCCCGGAACAAAACGAGAACAACGAATCAACCGAAGGAACGCTTAAATTCAGCGATCTAGGACTTTCCCCCGAAGTCCTGGAAGGTGTCCAGAAGGCAGGGTACGAAACGCCCTCCCCCATCCAGGCAAAAGCCATTCCCATTTTTTTGCGCGGAGAAAATTTACTCGGGACAGCCCAGACAGGAACCGGAAAGACCGCGGCATTTACCTTGCCTCTTCTTTCCCGAATCGATTTCAGAAAAGGCGAAACATCCATGCTGGTTCTCTCGCCCACGCGCGAACTGGCAGTCCAGGTCGCCGAAGCCATCCAGCATTTCGCCTGCGCCATGCCGAACATCCGAATCGTCCCCGTCTATGGCGGACAGGACATCTCGGTACAGCTCCGCGCGCTCAGGCATACGCCGCAGATCGTCGTCGCCACGCCGGGGCGTCTTATCGACCATATCGAACGCAAGACGATAGATCTCTCCAAAATCCAGGCGGTAGTCCTCGACGAAGCGGACGAAATGCTCGACATGGGATTCATGGAAGATGTCGAAACGATTCTCGAAAAGATTCCCGAAGACGCGCAACGCGGTCTTTTCAGCGCGACCATGCCCGCAAGCGTCCGGAAAATCATCGATCGCTATCTGGGGAACTATTCCGAAGCTTGCATCGAGGCGAAGACCGCAACGGTCGATAAGGTTCGCCAACGCTATCTGACGATTCGCTCCGAGCAAAAGATGGAAGCGCTTGTACGCGTTCTCGAAGGCGAAAACTACGATGGCGTCATCATCTTCGTGCGCACCAAGCAATCGACAGCCGAAGTTTCCGAAAGGCTCGAAGCCCGCGGATTCAACGCGGCTCCGCTCAGCGGCGACCTCGCCCAGGGACTTCGCGAACGCACGGTGAACCGCCTGAAAGAAGGGAAAATCGACATTGTCGTTGCGACGGATGTCGCAGCCCGCGGCCTAGACGTAAGTCGAATTTCGCACGTCATCAACTACGACGTTCCCTACGACACGGAATCCTACGTCCACCGCATCGGACGCACCGCAAGAGCCGGACGCGAAGGGAACGCGATTCTCTTCATCACGCCGCGCGAACGTCGGATGCTCAAGATGATCGAACGCGCGACACGCAAGCAGATCGAACCGATGGAAATCCCCACAGGCGAACAGATCAGCGAGCATCGCGTTTCCGCGTTCAAGAAGAAGATTCTCGAGACCCTCGAAGCGGGAGGACTCGAAGACTTCCGCAATCTCATCGAAAGCCTCGAAGACGAAAAGGGAATCCCCCCTCTCGACATCGCGGCGGCAGTCACGAAGCTCGCCCAGGCAGGCCAGCCGCTCTTTCCGACAGACCTTCCCGACATCAAGACGGTTCCGCTCCGGGAAGAACGTCGAAAGGCTCGCGAAGACAAGTTCGGAAACGGGCCGCGCGAAGACAGGGATCGCGGACCGCGCATGGAAAAGGACAACGGCGTCGAGGAAGGCTTCGAACGCTACTATCTGGGAGTCGGTCGCAGAGACCGCGTTTCGCCGCGGGACATCGTCGGGGCCATCGCCGGAGAATCCGGAATTTCTTCCGCGGACATTGGACGGATCAAACTGTTCGACCGTTTCAGCACGGTGGAACTTCCCGAAGGCATTCCTTCCGAAATCAAGATTATCCTTGAAGAAATGACCATTCGCGGCAACCCGTCACGATTCCGCCTGATGACGGACGATAGGCCTCTTCCCAAGGATAGAGAATCGTTTGGCGAAAGGCGAAGAGACCGCGACGACCGCTATTCGGACCGCAGAAGCAAGCGCCGCTCCTTCGGGGACCGTTCCTTCCAGAAGCGCGGCGACAGACCGTTCCGCAAGACCCGCCGATTCGGGCATCACTGATTTCGTACAGGTTAAACAGCAAAATCGCCGGCTTCGCCGGCGATTCTTCGCTTTTAAACTTCTGCCAGGACAATCTAAAACAGCCGCTCTCGCGCGCGCTGTTCCAGAAAGAGGTTCACCAGCGCGATTGCCGCCATGCTTTCCACGATTACCGGAGCGCGAAGCGCGACGCAAGGGTCATGCCGTCCCCGGGCGGCAAGCGTCCCGTTTGTCCCGTCACGCCCCGCCGTTCTCTGTTCCTGCGCAATCGTCGCCGTCGGCTTAAAGGCCAGCCGGCAATGGATCGTTTCCCCGTTCGAAATTCCGCCGAGCGTTCCGCCCGCATGGTTCGTCTCCGTAAGGAACTTTCCATCTTTGGCGACAATCGCGTCGTTGTGTTCCGATCCGCGCAACCGGGAAGCCCGGAATCCTTCGCCGATTTCAAAGCCCTTTACCGCCGGAATGCTCAAAAGGGCCGCGCCGAGAAGCGCCTGCAGCTTGTCGAAAACAGGTTCGCCGAGAGCCACCGGCGGCTTTCGGATATCCAGTGCGAGGATCGCGCCGACAGAATCTTTCGCGGCAATCGCCTCCCGAACGACCTGCGCCATCTTTTCGCTCGCGAGGACATCCGGACATCTCACGGGAGAAGCCTCGACCGCCTCGAGCGTCACTTTTTCCGCATCGATATTCGAATCGACATTTCCCACGCTTTCGACCCAGCTCAGGATTTCCGTTCCGCAAACGAACCTTAAAATCTTAGAGGCAATCGCCCCGGCAGCGACGCGCGATAGAGTTTCTCGCGCAGAGGCTCTTCCCCCGCCGCGAAAGTCCCGAAATCCATATTTCAGGTCATAGGTCAAGTCGGCATGTCCCGGACGGTACCAGTTCTCCATCTCCGAATAATCGCCCGAATGCTGGTTTTCGTTCTGCACCAGGAGGGATATCGGCGTTCCCGTCGTCTTTCCGTCAAAGACTCCCGAAAGAATGCGCACCGTATCGGCTTCCTTTCGAGGCGTCACCAGCGCATTTTGCCCAGGACGCCGTCTATCCATCGCCCGCTGGATCTCCGCTTCCGACAAGGGAAGCCCGGCAGGACATCCGTCAACGACCGCCCCGACGGCCTTGCCGTGAGATTCGCCCCAAGTCGAGACGGTAAACAATTTTCCAAAAACACTAGACATATTCGGCTGAAAATATAGCAATCTTGAAATTTGCGACGCCTTGGCGCGACTTTTCGCTCTTTTTTTGGACTTGGCGATATTTTCTCAAAATTTGTTTGCTATGTTTGTATTGGTTTGCTTACAAACAGAGACACGATGAAAAAATTCATTCTCATTGTATTTGCGCTGTTCGCCGTTCCGTTCTGCGGGGCCCAGTCCTTGACAGGATTTGCCGGAATCAATTTTGGTCTCGACAGGGAAAGCGTCATCGAAGACATCATGAAGCTAGGCTACGATCCGCTAGGCTCTTCCGATGCCGCGGACAGAATCGTCATCCCTGTCTATATGATGGACGAACTTCCGGTGCAAGTCGATTTCCTTTTCAACAAGAACGACCACTTCTACGCTTTCGAAGTCCGCACCGGTCGCATGGAAGCGGAACGCCTTCCGAAGGTTTTCGAAGCGCTGGAATACATGTCCGAAAAGTTCACCGCCCGCTACGGGAAAAAAATTCGGACAACGGAAATCCGGGAGTCCGACATCAAGCCGGGAGTCCACAACCTTTACAAGCAATGGACAGCCCACAAGACGCTCAACATCTACACGGCGATCATTTTCAAGGATGGACGCTACTACACGGTCGGATCCGTCACAAGCCGCAAGTTCGCCAAGGAAGCGGCCCGCCCCGAAGCGAAGAAGCACGACTTCTCCGACATGATGCCCAACTGAGTTTTTTCTCGCAGAAAAAGGCGGACTAGTCTTGCAGGTTCGCCTTTTTTCGTCTTTCCGTGAGAACGGAATCCTCCCTCGACGCGGCGGCGGCTTCCTCTCGCGTCCACGGATGCTGCGGAAGCGTCTGCGCAAAGCCGGCGATATCCACCATTTCGTCGAGCGGAATTTCATCGTAATAGGGAAGCATTCCCCGTTCCTCATCCCCGAAATTCATCATGAACCAAAATGTCGGAAGTTCGTCATGGGCCGTCGAGCCGATATATCTCGGATGCCACATGTCGTGGGAAAGGTTCATCCGGCGACCGTCGTCCCCATGGCACGGGCGGCAATTCCGCATAAAGAGCTTTTCGCCACGTACCGTATCCGCCCCGACAAGGTTTCCCGCCGAGTCCAGAAGATGATAGACCAGATAGGCCATCCGACGGTCTTCGCGCGTTAGCGTATCGGCGACGGATCCCGGTTCGGGAGATTCCATGTCGCCAAGGCCAAGGTCGGCGAGCAGGGCAACCGCATAGAGAATCGGCACGACGCTTGCCATTTTTTTCCAGAACTTCCTGACCATGGCGTCAAAATAGGTTTTTCCTCCGCATGCCGACCGTCACGAATAAATATCAGAAAGGCTTTATCGAAAAAATTTGCACATTTTACAGGGAATTTAATGTATTTTCCTAGGTAGCATGAAATTCATCTGGCAAAAGTTGATGTCCATCTTCCGTCTGAACGTCATCATCACGTTCTTGCTTTCGACGACTCTTGTCGCTCTGCTATGGTATCGCTACGGCATGGACGACATCTACACGATTACGCCAGCAACCTACCCCTACATCGTCGCCCAGACGGATTCGGTAGATGGCGGAGCCTCCATCCTCGAAATGACGCGGACAGACTCCTCCATCATCATGGACTACGAACTCCGGGAGGGATACCCCTACCCCTATGTCGGCATCCAGATTTACCTGGGTGACGGAAAAAGCCGCGGCAAGGACTTTTCCCATTACGACAGCATCTACGTCTGGGTCAAGCCTCGGGGCGAAGGTTCGGTAAGGCTATACCTGCGAGGATTCGACGATGTCGTTTCAAAACCCGACGACCAGACAACGCTCAAGTTCAACGAACTCGAATTCTATCCGCTCGAGGAAACCTATCCGGCGGTCTTTGTCCCCCAGGAGTTTCGGGTCGCCAGCTGGTGGGTTTCCCAGAACAGCGTGAACGCCCACCGCGCACGCGTCGATTTTTCGAACATTCCCCTGATCGAAATCCAGACGGGAACCAATGCGCCACTCGGTTACGGAACGCTCGAAATCATGGGACTGACATTCAAGGGAAAAATCATCCCCGCCGAAAAGCTGATGTTCGGCATCATCACGCTCTGGTTCTTCATTTTCCTTTTCTACCTGATACTCAGGCTGCGCGATTACAGCATCCAGCGGAACCTCGAACGCAAGCGCCGCGAAGAGCTCGAACACAACCTGGTCGTTCTCGAAGTCGAAAAATCCGACTACGAAAAGGCGAGCAAGGAAGACGCCCTGACCGGATGTCTGAACCGCGCCGGTTTTACGAGCGTTCTCACCAAGGAACAGGAACGTCTAAACAACGGAAACGGTTCGCTCTCGTTCATCATGCTCGACATCGACTTTTTCAAGAAGGTGAACGACACATGGGGGCACAGCGTAGGCGACGAAGTTCTGGTCAATCTTTCGAAACTCATCCGCAGCCGCATCCGCACGACAGACGCCCTTGTCCGCTGGGGCGGCGAGGAATTTGTCATTCTCTGCGGAGACACGCCTCTCCAGAATGCCCAGTTCCTAGCCGAAAAGCTCCGGACCACGGTCGAAAATACGCAGCTGATTTCACAACAGCAAATCACCTGTTCGTTCGGCGTCGCCGAAATGATGCCGCACGAAGATCCAAAGGGAGTCTTTGACCGACTTGACAAGGCTCTCTACAGTTCCAAGCGCAGCGGGCGCAACAGCGTGACCGCGGCAATCAAGAAGACTCAAGCGCCATGAAGAAATATCTCGCTCTGCCGATTCTCGCCCTTTTGTTCGGATGCGCCAAGAACCATCCGGAATTCGTCCCGATTTCCCTCAACTGGTTTGAATTCCAGGCGATCGAAAACTCCGAAAATCCGAGCGCAATGGATTCCACCCAGGAAGAACTCTGCCTCGTCTCGATGACGCGCGCCCTGATGGAAAACGAGACCGTTCGAGAAAATTCCAAATCGGGAAAGGAATACGACATCCAGTATTTCGGCACGAAAAAGTCGGGAGAAACCATCGCCGAGTTTCGCGGAAGATGCAAGGATCCGACAGTTTCTCTTGACCTGGAACAGCAGGCCATGACGTTTTCCGATATCGAAAACTGCAATTTCACCGCCCGGTGCGACGCCAAGGGAAAAGTTACGAACCTAAGCGTCTTCTAGATTTCGTTGTAACGCCTACAACGAAATCTCGGCTCGAATTCCCGGATATCTTTCGAATCCTTGTATTTTTAGAACATGAATTCCATCTTTGACTACACGGATTACCGAGCCTTTCTGCGCGACGCCTTCGAGAACTACAAAAGGGAACGTTGCGCCGTATCGTGGCGGTTCATGGCATCGAGAATCGGTTGCGATCCGGGCAACCTTCTCCGCGTCTCGCAGGGAAAAATCCACCTCGCGGTAAAATTCGCCGGTCCGTGCGCCAAGTTTTTCGGCCTTTCGGAAAAGGAATCCGCCTACTGGACGGAACTTCTCTTGTTCGGACGCGCCAAGAGCGACAAGGAGGCTCTGGATCACTACGAAAAGATGCTTTCGATCAAGGGAGTCGAAATCAAGCGGCTCGAAGCCCGGGAACTGGAATTTTACAGGCACTGGCATGCCAACGCGATTCGTTCCCTCCTCGGGATAGGGAGTTTTCGGGACGACGAAAAGAGCTACCGGATTCTCGCCGAATCCTGCACCCCGGCGATTTCCGCCGAAGAAGCCCGGGAATCGGTCCGCCTGCTCGAATCCCTGGGCATGATCCGGCTGGACAAGGATGGGCATTGGGCCGTGACCGAAACATTCGTCGGCACCGGGGGAAACTGGCGATCCGAAGCGGTCCGGCGATTCCAGGAAGACACCATCGCGCTAGCCGGACAGTCCCTTTCTAGGCACAAGCCCTATCTGCGGGATATCAGTACGGCGACGATAACTTTCAACAGGCAAAGCATGGACCTTCTCCGTGAAAAGATTCGGGAATTTCGACGGGAACTGTTGCGACTTTCCGCCGAAGGAACAGGAGACAACGCGGTCTATCAGCTAAATGTACAGCTGTTTCCCATCGCGATTCTGGGAAAGGGGGAAGGAGAATGAAACGATTTTTGACGCTCGCCTTTTCTTTCCTCGCCTTGGGGATTTTCGGATGCGGGGAAAATTCAGGCCATGCCGGCGGACCGGGTAGCGAAACGACCAACGGAATTTTCGCGCGGGCCCTTCTCGGGGACGGATCTCCCGCCGCCTACGCCGGCGTGACGCTCCGCAAGAAGGACTTCGTGTCGAGCGACACTTCCGAAACCGTAGCCACGCCCGACATTTACGCGGACAGCCTCGGAACCTTTGAACTGGATGAAATCGATTCGGGAGACTACCGCCTGACCATTTCCCTGGACGGTCAAATCCATTCCCGGGAACTGCATTATCAAGGTTCCTCCCTTGATTTAGAACAAATTAACCTGTCAATTCCCGGGCAGATTTCGGGGACGATCGGCGGAAAGCATTCTGCGGAAAATTCCGTCTGGATAGGCATCTACGGCTTGGACATTCTCGTGAAAGCGGACTCTTCCGGAAACTTCCTGCTCCGGGGAATTCCTGCCGGCAATCTGAAAGCGTTCATTCTTTCGCCGTCCAGGGATTCCGTTCTCGCGGATACGAGCATCACCGTCGAAACCCTCGAGACAAGCACGTGGAATCATGCGATTTGCACCGACACGGCAAGCGACACGGTCGCGGGCGATACCGCCATCTGGACGCTCTACGAGGACTTCGAGGATTCCGCCTCGTTTGCCGCGAAAGGCTGGTATTTCAGCGACGACTCCTCCCTTGCGACGATTACGTCCCCGACCGGTTCACCGTGGAGCGGGACAATGGAAGACGCCGAACGCAACGGTCGCGTATTCAAAGGTACCTACACGATTCCCGAGAACATTTCCGCAAGCGGCTATGTCATCTTCGGTATGCGGATTTCCACCGAGGGAAAGGATCTGGGCGATCTGGATTCCGTCGGGTTTTACGCCAAAGGTTCCGGTTCGGTGAGGCTCTCCTTCGAACGCTGGGAAGCAAACGCAAGCGACAATCTCAAGGCCTGGACAGCGGACATTCCCCTTTCGGATTCCTGGACGCACTACACGGTGAAGCCTAGCGACTTTCTCTCTCCCGAAAGCGATACGCTTTCCACCGGATGGGAGAGCGTCAAGAGGACGGTCACGCGTTTTCACTTCTTCGGCGTAAACGGAAGCGAGCTTTCTCTCGACGACATCACCGTTTACGGGACTTCGTTTTGATTTTTTCCCGCATTCCGGGCGCTAAATTAAATATCTTTGAATATTATGCAAAATCTTCAAGACGAAGCGGACATTGCCCGCAAATATCTAGCCAAGGTAGCGGACATTGCCGAACGAAAATTTGACGAGCACCTGCCGCCAGAAACCGACGTTCCAATGAACTTGCACAAGGCGATGCGCTATTCCGTATTCGCAGGCGGCAAGCGTCTGCGCCCGGGACTTGCCCACGCGGCCTTCGAACTTTTTCACGGATCGGGCGAAAGCATCTGGTATGCGACCAGCGCACTTGAATTTCTGCACACGTTTTCGCTCATCCACGACGATCTTCCCTGCATCGACAACGACGATTACCGCCGCGGAAAGCCGACCGCACACAAGCAGTTCGGCGAAGCCACCGCGGTCATGAGCGGAGACGCCCTGTGCGTTCTCGCCTTTGAACTGATCGCGAAGACGGGAAATCCCCAGGCGATGGAATGCCTTGCCCACAAGCTCGGCACCTACGGCATGATCGGGGGCGAAATGACGGACATCGACTGCGAAGGGAAAGACGTGTCGCTCGAAACGGTCGATTATATCCACTACCACAAGACAGCCGCTCTCATCGAAGCGTCCCTTGTCATCGGCGCGCAACTCGCAAACGCCAAGGAATCCGACATCAGGAAAATCGAATCCTATGGACGCTCCATCGGCCTCGCCTTCCAGATCGTCGATGATATCCTGGACATCGTTTCCACGACCGAGGAGCTGGGAAAGGACGCGGGTTCCGACATGGCGAGCGGCAAGGCGACATACCCGGCACTGGTCGGTCTCGATGCATCGCGCCAAAAGGCGCTAGAACTTTACGAAGAATCCCTGAAGCAGCTCGAAGGCATCGACGGGGACACTTCCGTTCTCAAGGCCATCGCCGCATTCATCATCACGCGGGTCAAGTAAATGTTCCTCAAGGACGTCAAATCGCCAAAAGACATCAAGGGCTGTTCCGTCCAGGAGCTGAACGACCTGGCGGTCCAGATCCGCGAAAAGATTATCAGCCAGGTCGCCGCCCATGGCGGCCATCTGGCATCGAGCCTTGGCGTCGTCGAACTGACGCTCGCCCTGCACTACGTGTTCAACGCTCCAGACGACATTCTTGTCTGGGATGTCGGGCACCAGGCCTATGTGCACAAGCTGCTCACGGGTCGCTACGACAGTTTCGAAACGCTCCGGCAGCAAGGCGGTCTTTCCGGCTTTCCCAAACGTTCCGAAAGCCCTTACGACGCTTTCGGCGTCGGACACGCTTCGACATCCATTTCGGCTGCGCTCGGCTTTGCCGTCGCCCGAGACAAGCTCCACAGGCACAACAGCGTCGTCGCGATAATCGGCGACGGCTCCATGACAGGCGGCATGGCGTTCGAAGCGCTCAACAACGCGGGGCTTTCCCAGCAGAACATGACCATCATCTTGAACGATAACAAGATGAGCATTGCGCCAAATGTCGGAGGCTTTCCCAAATACCTGAACCACCTGATCTCCGATCCGAAGTACAACAAGCTTCGCGCCGATATCGATCGGGTGATGCAAAAGATCCCGGGCATCATCGGGCGTCACTTCCGCACGCTCCTGCAAAGCGTCGAAAAGGCGGTCAAGAACGCCATTCGACCGGGACAGTTTTTCGAAGATCTGGGAATCCGCTACTTCGGTCCCATCGACGGGCACGATCTGAACGAACTGATTTCCATCCTGGAACGCGTCAAGTCGATTCCCGGACCTTGCCTTATCCAGGTAATGACGGAAAAGGGTCACGGCATGAAGTTCGCCGAAACGAATCCGAGCAAGTGGCACGCATCCGTTCCGTTCGACCCCAAGAGCGGGATGCCGCTTTCCCAAAAGACGGCGCTGCCATCCCTCACGAGCGTCTTTGGAAACACCATTCTGGACCTCGCGAAGAAGAACGAGAAGATAATCGGAATAACGGGCGCCATGCCCACAGGCTGCGGTCTCGACATCATGGCAAGGGAAATTCCGGACAGGGTAATCGACGTGGGAATCGCCGAAGAGCACGCGGTGACTTTCGCCGCGGGTCTCGCCTGCGGAGGACTGGTTCCTGTCGTCGCCATCTATTCCTCGTTCCTGCAACGCGCATATGACCAGATAATCCATGACGTAGCGCTCCAGAACCTGCACGTCGTTTTCGTCCTGGACCGTGCGGGCCTTGTCGGAGCGGACGGTCCGACGCACCACGGTTCGTTCGACATCACCTACCTGCGATCGATTCCGGGCATGACCATCATGACCCCTTCGGACGAAAGCGATCTCCGCGACATGGTGACCGCGGCAATCGAAATGAACGGTCCTGTCGCGATCCGCTTTCCGCGTGCGTCCGCACTCTCGGCAGAACTCCGCCCGGAAATCTTGCCGGTGCCATTCGGAAAATTCCAAATCAGGAGACAGGGCAAGGAAGTCCTGCTTCTAGGCGTGGGCTTTATGCTCCACGAGCTCGAAAAGACGGCGAAGATTCTTGCCGAACACGGTTTCAATCCCACCTTGGTAGATGCCAAGTTCGTGAAACCGCTCGACAAGGAAGACTACCGCAACCTGTTCAACACGCATCACACCATCGTCACTCTCGAAGACAATACGGTCGTCGGCGGATATGGTTCCGAAATCGCGGAGCTTCTCGCCGACATGGGCTTCGAAGACCACAGACTCTTCCGATTCGGGCTACCCGATGCGTTCGTCGAACACGGAAAAATTCCGGACCTGTATCGGATGCTTGGCATTGACGGCACGTCCATCGCAAACAAACTACTGAAAGAACTATGACAGAAGAAAACAACCCCCCAAAACGTGTCGTCCGACAGACTTTTCAAGGAAAATTCGGCGTAAGCGACAATCCAGCCGACCATGGCTTTGGCCGCCATCCCGAAGTCACCGACCCCGATGCCCAGGAAACTCGCAGCGAACGCCGCGAATTCGAAAGATCGAAGGAACGCAATTCCGGTTCCGACGAAAGAAAATTCGACGGGAGCCGAGGAGAACGCAAACCTTTCGACCGCGAACGCAGATCGTTCGGGGACAGGGAGCGCACCTTCGACCGCGAACGCAGATCGTTCGGAGACCGCGACAGGCGTTCGTTCCGCGACCGCGACGCCGAAAGAAGCTTCGACCGGAGAGAACGGTCTTTTGACAGGGACCGCGAAGACAGACGTTCCTTCAGGGACAGGGAACGTCCCTTCGACCGCGAACGCAGACCGTTCGGAGACCGCGACAGGCGTTCGTTCCGCGACCGCGACGGCGAAAGAAGTTTCGATCGGAGAGAACGGTCTTTTGACAGGAACCGCGAAGGCAGGCGTTCCTTCGGAGATCGCGGCAGGTCTTTCGACAGAAACGAGAATCGTCCCGTTTTCCGCCAGAGACCCGAACAGAAGTTTATCGAGGACGACGAAGCGGTCCGCGACGAAGAAGCGGTTCTCCAGTATGCGGATTCGCCGGACATCTTGCCGGAAAAGGCCGGGGCGAACCCTCCGTGGTTCCGCAAGCTGCTCGCGCTGACGACCGAAAAAGGCCGCTCCCGCGAAGGACAGTTCATCGCCGAAGGCGTCCGCGTTGTCGAAGAAATCGTCGCAAACCACCAGGACGTAATCATCGGCATCTATGCCGCCGGCAAGAAAAAGCTCGACGAATCCGGCGAACCGGTATTGAACGAAGAAGGCGAAAACGTTTACGAACCGATTCCCACGCTCCAGGAGCTCATTGACCGAGCCCGCAAGGCGGGCGCAAGCGTCAAGATCATCGGAGAAGACCAGGTCCAGAGACTTTCCTCGACCGTCACGCCCCAAGGCATTCTTGCAGTCTGCCGCATGGCGAGCACCAAACCGAACTACGAAAAGAGCCGCAGCATTCTCACGCTTGTCGATGCCGTCCAGGACCCGGGAAACCTGGGAGCCATTTTCCGCACGAGTCTCGGATTCAGCTCGTCGGGAATCGTCATCGGGAAAGGCTCCGTAAATCCCTTCAACCCGAAAGTCATCCGCGGCTCGTCGGGAACGTTCCTCCGTGTCCCGTTCGAAAAGGACCGCGACCTGATTGAAACCATCAACGAGCTCCACCGCTATGGTTACACGATCATAGCGACAGACTTGCACGGCAAGCAGAGCCTTTCCGAAATCGAACCGCGCAAGCTGCGCAAGGTCGCATTTCTCGTCGGAAACGAAGGCGCCGGTACCGATCGCCATCTCATCGACATTTCCGACGAGACGGTCAGGATTCCGATGTCAAGCGAGCTCGAATCCTTGAATGTCGCTGTCGCGCACGGAATTCTCTCCTACGAAATGGCGAAGATCCAGAAGGAGCTTGGCTGATGAAATTTTCTGACCGCCTAGAAGCCCGCATCCAGGCTTGCGGAAATCCGATTTGCCTGGGCATGGATCCCAAGCTTTCGCTGATGCCCGTGGAACGGAAGCACCCGAACGCAAGGACCGCCGAAGAAAAGATTCGATTCTTCTACATGGACATTCTGGAAGAATGCGCCAGGCGAAACGTCGCGCCGGCAGTCGTCAAGCCAAACAGCGCCTACTACGAATGCGTGAGCATCGAAGGGATGAAAGTTCTCCATGACCTGATTTGCGCCTACAAAGGCGAAGGAATTCCGGTCATTCTCGACGCGAAACGCGGCGACATCGGCAAGACAAGCGCCGCCTATGCGGATGCGGCTTTCAACGTCTATGGAGCGGATGCGGTCACGGTCAGCCCCTGGATGGGAAAGGATTCCGTCGGGCCGTTCCTGGACCACCCGACAGGAAACGGCGTCTATCTGCTTCTTCGTACAAGCAACAAAGGCGCGGCGGATTTTCAGGACATGCCCGTAAACGGCAAGCCGGCGTTCTTTTCGGTTGCAGAAAAGATTCTCGAATGGGACAACGGCAACCTCGGCGCTGTCGTCGGAGCGACCCGTCCCGAAGAACTCGAAAGGATTACCGCCTTCTTTGCCGAAGCGAAGCACGAAATTCCCTTCCTCATCCCGGGCGTTTCCATTCCGGGAGTTCCCGGAGGCCAAGGCGGCGACGCGAAAACCGTCCTGCAAGCGATTTCGAATGGAGGCGGAAAGCGCAAGTTCCATGTTCTCAACAGTTCGAGCGGGCTGAACTTCGCCTGGCAGCGAACCGGCAAGGAGGCGGAATACGCGGTCGCCTGCGTCGATGCGCTGGAATCCCTTGCCGACGCGCTCCGCTGACACCTAGGAAAAAACCATGCGTCACGTCATCATCGTTCTTCTTTCTGTCGCGATCGTCGCTTTTGCTTTTCACTTTGCAAAGCCCCTTCCCGATCTGCCGCAAAAGGAAGAATTCCTGCCCAAGGCGAACTACGCGAAAGCGATTGCCGTCGGGCATAACGTGACCGCGGCGGGACTTTTCTGGATAAGCGGCCTCATCGATCTGGGAGACAGCTATCTGTCGGGACAATCCTACTCCTGGCTTTCCCATGTCGGAAACCTTTCCACGGAACTCGACTCGCTTTTTACCACGCCATACGCCGTTGTCGGAAGCGTCACCAACACCGACGAAAAGGACACGACCGATTTTACCGTCATGCGGCGAGCGGTTCGCGTCTATCCCGACAACTGGAAATTCGCCATCTACCTAGCCTTGAGGCTCGCCAACGGACCGACGCACAACTATGCGGAAGCGGCAGACGTCATGCGGCGCTTCTCGTCAAATCCCGACACGGCAATTCCCCCGCACATCAAGACCATCTACCGAAACTTCGAACTGAACGCGATGCAGACGGAAATGGCGGTGGAACTTCTCGTAAACGATGCGCTGAATCCGCAGAACAAGGGCCTTTTCGGGAGCCTCTACCCCAAGGCGATGCGAGTCTTGCACAGAACATGGACGGATTCCACCGAAGTCAAGGAAATCAAGTCCATTATGCAAAAGCTGACGGAACACGCGATCGACCCGAATTACGCCTACCACAGGCTGCTTTCACTGAAAAAGGAAGAATCGAACTGACCACGCAGGTCGAGACGGTTCACGCGAAACGTCCCAGAAAAACCGGAAACTACCTGCTTTCCTTGAAGCGAACGGTCTTCGACAGGGAATCGGCACGGTCGCGATTACGGGAAAGCCCCATCAGATCGAAGGCGTTCGCGCAGCGAACAAGATAATCCAAGGCAACCTGCGGTTGCGATTCGCCTAAGGCCCGGTAATAGAGAATTGTCGCCGACATGAACGGTCTTCCCGCCCGAATCGAATGCTTCAAGGCCGCTTCGTAGAGCGAGTCCGCTTCGGGATTCCGCAAAAGTTCCGCGGATCTTGCCGCCGCAAAGGCGACCGTACCGGGCGCCTCCCCGCCAAAGGCTTTTTCACCATCGATCAGGTATCGCTCCGAACGTTCCGCATCGCCGTTCCCGGCAAAGGCCACCGCCGCCACGCAAAGGATGTTTCCAAGAATTCCATCCGGAATCCGCTTCAGGAACTTTTCGCTCATCGAATGCTTGATTTCGATGACCTTGTCATATTTTCGCTTTTCCAGAAAAAGTTCCATCCATGCGAGACTGTAGGCGGAAAGGGATGCCGTATCGAGTTCCGTCTTGCGTACGCTCGAAAGCAGCCGTTCCGCAAATTCCAGGTCGAGGCTCCTCGTGCGCAAGCTCGCCATCGCGATAAGGATTCTCCCCTCGGATTCCAGGTCGGATTCCTTTCGGCTCGAAAGAAGGGCTCGCTCGTAAAGCGCATTCGCTTTCGAAAACTTCCCCGCCTTGAGCGCCTTTTCCGCCCGAAACGCCAAGTCCTTGGATTCCGCCGCAAAAGCGCACACCGAAAGCAGAAGAACAAGAACGATTCGACGCATCACCACGGATCCTCCGCGACAAGGGGAACGGAATCGCGCCGAGGCATGGAACGCTTGAAAATCCACATGTTCGAAGCGCCTTCGATCAGGTCATCCGCATTCTTGAGAGTCTCTTCGCCCTGCGACACGATGCCGTTCATGCTCCCGACGACCAGGCCGAGCGAATCCATCGTTCCATTCAAGCGTCCGAACACGCCATCAAGCGAAGTGAAGACATTGTCGATTTTTTTCGGGGTTCCCTCCAGTTCGTCCGTCATCGTCGAAAGCTTTCGGGTAAGCGTATCCGTCCGGTAGAGAATCGCGGGCAGGGACCCGCTGACCTTGTCTAGAAGAATCGTTCCCTCGTATGAAAAATGGTCCAGGCGATCCAGCTGGGTATTCAGCTTTTCGTAAATCGTCTTCGACCCGAGAAGGGCTCCGATCGTCGTTCCGGTGTCCATCGTCAAGGCTACCAGCGTATCGACCTCGTTTATCAGGACCGTTACGCGCCCCAGGACATCGTCTAGCGTTTCGAGAACCGTCTCGATGTCTTGCGCCTTTCCCGCCGAGATGAATTCCCCGTCATCGAGAACGCGACCTTCGCCTTTCCGCACGTCAATGTTGATCACGCGCTCCGAAATCACGTTCTGGTCGCGGATGGCATAAATCGTCGCCCTGTCCGTAATCCACTGCTGAAATTCGCGTCGAATGGTAAACTCCATGCGGACCTTGCCCGAACTTTCGATTTTCATGTCCGAAACATGCCCGATGCGCACTCCGCTTATCTGGACTTCCGTTCCGGCGTGAAGCCCCTGCGCCTTTTCGAAATTGCTGTAGAGCCTGTATTCCTCGATTCCGATTACGCCGGCAGAAGTCATTCGCGCATAGAGAACGGTCAGGAAAGCCATCACCGAGAAAGTGACGAAGACACCGACCAGGAGCCCGGACAGGTCCATCCAATTGATTTTCCGTACAGACCTCAACAAACAGCAAATCTCCTTGTCCCGCCCAAAATGCAGGCAACTTGAAAGATATATTTTTCTCTAGGAATGGGAATCCCTGTCCTGAAATTCCCTCAAATTGCGAAACATTTCGTGCGCAATCGGCAAATCCGACTTCAGCCATTCGTCGAACTTCAGGCGAGGGGTCAGTTTCTTTCCCGAAAGAAAGCAGAGGTCCGCATCGAGCTCCCGCGCAATCAGCAGGTCGTGAGTCACCAGGATGAGGGATGTCTTGAACATCGCCTGCATGTTGTCTATCAACGGTATGAGCATGTTCCGGTTGTAATTGTCAAGTCCCGCAGTCGGCTCGTCCATCAGGAGAAGTCTCGGATCCATCGCCCAGGCGCGCGCAATGGCCACTCGCTTGGCAACTCCGGAACTCAGCGTATGCGGAAACTTGGACTCCTCGGCGCGAACCCGCATCAGATCCAGCGCCATGCTAGCCCGCTTTTCGATTTCTTCGACGCTTCCCCGATGATGGTAGTAAAGCGGCATCGATACGTTCTCGCGAACGGTCAGATTCGAAATCAGCGCGGCGTTCTGGAAAATGAGTTCCGTCCCCCGCTTGGCGGTTTCGAGCGGATCGTGCAGAGACTTCGGCAAATGCTCCCCGAAGTAGTAGAAATTCCCGGAAGTCGGAACATCGAGCCCGGCGATCAGGCGAAGCAATAGACTCTTGCCCTGCCCCGAAGCCCCCGCGACACAAAGCGTCTCGCCTCGTTCAAGGACAAGATCCAGGCCCGAAATGACCTCGCTATCTTCTCCCGCATAGCGAAAATGCAGGTTCTCGATTCGAAGTGCCTCGCCTTGGTAAGAGCCCATCAGATAATCCTCGACACTTGATTGACGTAGTCGAAAATATAGAAGAGGGAAAAGAGAACGTCCGTGACGATGACAAAGAGGAACGAGTAGATGACCGAGCGCGATGTCGCCTTGGGAACCTGCCGAATGTCCTTTCGAATGTTCAAGCCATGGTAGCAGGCGTTGGTGAAAATGATGATTCCAAAGACAAGCGGCTTGACTATCGCCATGACAAAATCCGTCGCGGTCAGGGAATTCAGAATCGACGTGGAAAGGTAATGCCAGGAAACATGCAGATTCAAGGCGTCTCCCGAAACGGCTACGATTATCTTCGTCACGGCAAAGCCCGCGCAAATGCCCGACACGGAAAACAGGATGTTCGCGATCAGCATGGAAAGCGTCCCTCCGACAAGAGCGGGCATCACGAGATAGCGGACAGGGCTTACCCCGAGCGTGGAAAGCGCATCCACTTCGGAATTGATGGCCATCGACCCGATCATCGTCGTCAGCGCGGAACCGCTACGGCCGGAGATCAGGAACGCCGTGAGAATCGGACCAATTTCGCGGACAAGCACGACGACCATCAGCCCGCCGAACGCATCCGAAAAACCGACACGCGGCATCACCGTGAGAGCTTCGATAATCGTTACGGTCCCTGTCAGCGTCGCCACGATGAAGAGAACCGGAAAGACCTCGACCGCCGTGAAAAATACCTGCCGGATAATGTTTCGGATATCCGCCCGCAGATTTCTCCCTTCCGAAAAAATCGAATGGACGACACGAAAGAAAAGAAGCAGTTGCCGACCCAGGACCGTCGAAAGAAAGAAGCGGCCCATTTTGTCGAAAATAGATCCGAACAGCGTCCAGTCGTCAAGGGTGCGCCGGAACTTCATTCTTCCTCGGAAGCGACAGCCGAAAGGATTTCCCGCCACAGATCGAACAGGCCTATCTTGCGGAGAGTGCTCAAGCGGATCGGTCGAACTTCCTTCCCGAAAATCTCCCCGATCGCATTCCGCGTTCTTGCCGTCTCGGACTGGTTCGCCTTGTCGCACTTGCTCATCACGGGCATCACGGGGCATCCTAGGCTGCGGAGCCCTTCAATCGTTTCCAGATCGACCGGTTGCGGTCCCAGCCTGGAATCTATCAGATAGACGATACCGCGAAGCGTCTTCGAATGTTCGACAAAGGAACGGATTCCGCCTTCCATTTCATCGACCTTTCCGAAATTCACGCCGGCAAACCCCACCCCCGGAAGATCCACCAGGTAGAACGCCCCGTTGATTCTAAAAAAGTTGATTTCCTTTGTCTTGCCGGGTTTCGAACTGATACGCACCAGCTTTTTCTTTCCGGTCAGCGCGTTCAGGAGAGAGGATTTTCCCACGTTCGAACGTCCGAGGAACGCGATCTGCGGAAGCCCGTCCGTTGGAATTTGCGAGGGCCTTGTCGCCGCGGTGACAAATTCCGCATTGATATTTTCCCGAAAATCCAATTCCCGATTCATATTCCGGTCCTCGATTCAAAAGCCCTGAGCACGGTGACTTCATCAATATACTCTAATTCGCTGCCCATCGGAATTCCGCGGGCAAGGCTCGAGCGCTTGACAGGGACGCCTTCGAGAAGCTTGTCGATGAGAAGGAGCGTCGAATCCGCTTCTGGGCTCGAACCCAGGGCAAAAATGACCTCCTCGATCTTTTCCGTTCGAATCCGCTCCACGAGCTGCGGAATGTGCAAGGCTTCCGGTCCGATACCGTCTAGCGGGGAAAGCACGCCGCCGAGAACAAAGTAAAGTCCGCGATAGATGCCCGAATTCTCGAAGGGCAGGATGTCCGAGAACTTTTCGACCACGCAAAGCGTCCTGGAATTTTCTCTAGCCTTGCAGATCGGGCAGGGACTTTCTTCGGCAAACGAATGGCAACGATCGCAGCGCTTCACCTTGTCGCAAGCTTCGACAATCGCCCGAGAAAGGGATTCCGCGCGTTCCCGCGGACGCATGAGTACAAAGTAGGCAAGGCGCCGAGCGGTTTTCTTCCCGATGCCCGGCAATGCGGAAAACTCCTGGATAAGCTTTTCAAGGCTTGGCGGTTCAACCATGGTCCATCCATCCGTAAGCGGCGTTCAGGCTGTCCGCGACATCCTTGCTCGAAAGCGAAAGCCGCTTCATCAATATTCCGATGCGTTCCTTTCGATCGTTTTCCACCGCTTCCGCTAGCGCGAGGAGAGTGCCGAGTTTTCCCGAACCGTGCAGAATCGCTCCGGAAATTTCCTTGTCGATTTCCAGGTCTTCGAGAATCGCAGGCATCGGGGCCTTGACCAGGGCGTCCATCCGGCTGATGATTCCCATGATGAAAGCCTGCCCCGAGAGCGGTCCTTCCGGATCGATCGCTTCCGCAAGGGATTCAAGAAATCTCGCCCGCTGCGAAACGTTCTGGAAAAGCGCCGACCCTTGTTCGCAGCGCCCCATTTCCGGTTGCGCATACAGAAGAAGCATCAGCCAGTCCTGCAAGTGAGGAACGCCGAGCCACGCAATCGCATCCTGGACTGTTTCCACCGGATGCCGCCGAAACGACTTCTGGGAGTTCGCATACTGGATTAGACTCTTCGCCAAGGCGGGCTGTTTCAAAAAGGCTTTCTCGATTTCGGCAAGCGTCGCGTCACTGCGCAAGAACTGGATCAGGTGCAAGATGGACGAGAGCGAGCCATCCATCCTCTTGCCCCGGACAATTTCCGGTTTCGCAAAGAAATAGCCCTGGAAAAGATCATAGCCTTCCGAAAGCCTCGTCTTGAAATCCTCCTCGGTCTCCACCTTTTCCGCAAGCAGAATCATTCCACGCTTTTTAAAATAGGGAACGGCGGCAGAAAGGGCTTCGGGCGTATTTTCGGCCAAGTCGAGCTTTACATACTTGACATACGGAAAGAAGGGTTCGATGCGGGCGACATACTCCGGTTCGAACACGACATCGTCGAGAGCGAATTCGAATCCGCGATCAAAGTAATTCCTGACAACGGAAATTACGGGCGCTTCGGCGGGAACGGTCTCCAGGATTTCCAGGACAAAGCGATCGGAATCCAGCGGTCCGAAAATATTGTCGAGAAGCATTTCGCGACTGCAGTTGATGAAAACCTTGTGGTTTCCGACCAGACGGGAAAGTCCGATGTTGTTCAGGACGTTTTCGAGGACCTGGGCTGTTTCACGGACACCGTTCTCGATAACGGCGACACGACCTTCCGGCGAATCGCGGAACAGGAGCTCATAGGCGAAAATACCCCGATTCGAATCGAGAATCGGCTGGCGCGCAAGATAGGCCGGAGATTCCACGGGAGCCATCGGAATCCGTCCTAGATTCTCGCCGACTTGATGCTGAAGAGAAGAATGCTACGGCAACCGACATCCCAAAGCCGGTCCATGATGGAATTGGCATCCTCCTCGGGAACCATCGCCTTCACCGCATACCAGTCGCGACCGTGAAGCTTCGATATCGTCGGAGCGTCAAGCCCCGGCGTCACGCTGCAAGCCCGATCGAGTAGTTCCGCCGGGCAGTCATACTCGATCATCATGTATGTCTTCGCGACAAGCTTTCCTTCGATTCTGCGGACAAGCGTATGGACTTCATCCAGTCCCTGCTTTTCGGGATGGCAGAAGAGCGCCGCGTTGCTGCGGAAGAGAGGTTCTCCCACAATGCGGAGACCGGCCTGCTTGAGCGTCGTACCCGTTTCGACGACATCCACGATAGCATCGGCGACGCCTAGGCTTACGGAAATTTCGACAGCGCCTTCCAGCACGACAAAATTCATTTCCTTCTTGTAGAAGCCGTTTACGATGTTCGGGAAGCTAGTCGCAATCGTCGCGTTCGAAAGTTCTTCGAGCGTCTGCACGGGACTTTCGTTCGGAACCGCGGCGCACATCTTGCTCGCCCCAAAGGGCAGGTCCAGGACCTTTACAGCGGGACTCTTCGCTTCGGCGTTGAAATCCACGCCAGTAATGCCCGCGTCGATGATTCCGCGACCGACATACATCGGGATATCGCTCGGGCGAAGAAAGAAGAATTCGATTCCGTTCTTCGTATCGAGCTGCGTCAAAGTCTTATAGGGTTTCGTCGCCTTGTAACCGCATTCCTTCAACAGTTCCTGCGTCGGCTCGAAAAGCATCCCCTTGTTCGGAAGCGCTACCTTGATCATAGTTTCGCATACACCTCTTCGAGCTTGATTCCCTTTTCCGCCATCATCACGGCGACATAGTAGAGGACCTGGGAAAGTTCCAGGCATTGCGCATCGTGGGACTCGAAGCGGGCCGCCATCCACGATTCGGCAGCCTCCTCGACAAGCTTCTTGCCGATTCCGTGTGGGCCTTTCCTGAAAAGTTCCGTCGTACCCTTGCCTTCCGGCATCTCTTTTTTACGCTCGCAGGCAAGAGCGTACATTTCTTCAAAAGTCATCAGAACCTCGAAGGTTGAATTTTTTGAAAAAGGTAGAAATTCAAAAAGAACGCGAATGGCTGTTTGCCAGATTCATCCTGATTATGGATGTACGGAACACCTGTCGCGAAAGGGCGTCGTGTTCCTTCAATTAAAATTTTCGCGTCAGGACAAGGATTACCGCTTTCAAGGTCCATTCCGAACCGATGCGTTCCTGCAAAAGCTCCTGTCCTGTTTCATAGCGATAATTTCGATAGCGCCTGTCGCGAGAAATCGGAGCCATCAACATGCCGCTCCACTTTTCGTCTAGCCGGATCGAAAGCATTGGCGTCACCGAAACGGTCCTGAATCCCGGATCATAGGCGCGGTAGCAATCGTCAAAATCCGATTCATGCAAGAACCCCTGCACGTTCGTCGAAACCATCGCCATCGGAAAATGCCGAAACGGGAGCATGTAGATTAACGAGCCGCCATACCGGTAATTGTAGCCGTTCACCATGTTCAGTTCTCCGGACTTCCAGACTTCTCCGTCGGAAGCCCCCGTATAGGCCGAATACGAAAGACTCGCCGTCGGACGCAAAATGATCTTCGTCCATTTCGACTTGGGCAACAGCGCTAACAGCGGCAAGGATATTCCCGCATCGTAGCGGACACCATACGAAAATTCCGTCATGAAGACATCTTGCGAATAGTCCTTTCTTTCCGGATCGTAAACTCCCATAAATGTACTCATGTCACCGTAGTTTATGGCGGAGCCGGCATTCGCTTCGACCCCGATTTCAAGCATGTGCAAGAGTTCAAGCTTAACGCCAGCCTTGATTCCCGCACCAAAAAACGTCAAGCTTCCCCCAAGAACGCCCTTTGCCGAAAGAATCCGGTTCAAGTCCACCTCTAGCTTAAGATTCGACGTCCAGCCCATCGGCATCGCAAAGGCGAAAAACGGCCAGTCGTGCAAGGATTTCGAATTGCGAAGCGCACGGTGCGAAAGTACTACCGCGGAAAACGAAAGTCCGTGTTCCACTTCGGTCCGGACAAGCGGAAGCGAATCCGCGGACATTTCCGGACTTTCATCCGCAAGGGAAAAAGTCACGCAAAAGCTGCAGGCGAGAAGAATTATAAAAAGAGCATTCCTTGGAAACGGAAACATAGATACCTCACATATATAACACTTTATTTTTCAAAAATGACACCGACAAAAAGGCATTTCGATAAAATGCGCCAAAATATTGACCAAGCGCTCGTACATGCTCCGACCGTCCCGACCGTTATTTAAATTTCGGGAAATGAAAGATTCCGCAAGAAATTTCGAGCTGATGCTCCCCGTAGGCGACAAGGACATGTTCTACGCCGCAATCCAAAACGGAGCCGACGCGGTTTACTTCGGCGTTCCCCGTTGGAACGCGCGCGGAAGGACTCTCGACTTTTCCCTTGACGATGTCCGCGAAATGATTCGTTACGCAAGGATTCGAAACGTACGGACATTTCTCGCGATGAACATCCTGGTCTTCGAAAGCGAGCTGGATTCCCTTCCCGAATTTATCGAAGGAATTGCCGCACTGGAACCGGATGCGGTGATCATCCAGGACGTAGGCCTTGCGCG
Source organism: Sodaliphilus sp. (assembly GCA_963660435.1). Classification (GTDB taxonomy): domain Bacteria; phylum Fibrobacterota; class Fibrobacteria; order Fibrobacterales; family Fibrobacteraceae; genus Hallerella. The sequence goes on along the minus strand of CAVKYI010000029.1, from coordinate 3,073 downwards.
ACTTTTCAAGACGGTCGCACCCGAAGTGGAAATTCACGCTTCGACGCAAATGACAATCGCTTCCGCGGAAGGCGTCAAGATGGCGGAACGTCTAGGATGCAAGCGAGCCGTTCTCGCCAGGGAACTTTCCCTTTCCGACATCCGGAAAATAGCGAAACGTACAGCGCTTGAACTCGAAGTATTTGTCCACGGGGCACTCTGCGTCTCGTTCAGCGGACAATGTCTCACGAGCGAAAACCTGGGAGGACGATCGGCGAATCGTGGACAATGCGCCCAGAGTTGCAGGCTTCCCTACAGGATTCTAGTCGATGAGAAGCCTTTCGACCAGGAAGGGAAAAGATTCATCTTTAGCCCGCACGATCTTTCGGCGATAGACCATCTGGACGCCCTGAAGGAAATCGGAGTCAGGTCGTTCAAGGTCGAAGGGAGACTGAAAAGTCCGGAATATGTCGCGGCTGTCGCGAAAGCCTTTCGCGAAAAGCTGGATACGGGGACTCTTTGCGCAAAGAATCGCGAACCACTCGAAGTTCTCTTTTCCCGCGGTCTCGGCCCGGGATGGCTTCTCGGAGTAAACCAGCAGACACTCGTAAACGGCACGTTTTCCAATCATCACGGCATGTTTCTCGGCAAGGTTCTCCAGGCGGATCGTCACGGAATCCTGATCGAAGGCAGGAACCCGCTCGAAGCGGGCGATGGCATCCTTTTCGAAGATCCCGGAGAAGAAAACTCCACGGGAGGACGCCTGTTTTCTTACAGATTCGCCCATGACGGGACTTTTCTGGAATTTGGAAATTCCTTCGATTCTTTCAAGGTGCATCCCGGAATGTCCGCCTACAGGAACGATTCCCCGACAATGGAAAAGCGCCTGCGCAGAACTTTTACCGACAGGGAAAGCGAAAAAAGGATCCCTGTCCGCATCCGTCTTTTGGGCTCTTTCGGAAAGCCTCTGTCGTTGGAAATTTCCGATTCGGATGGCCACACGGCAAGCGTCCCGTCCGACTTCATCCTGGAAAAGGCGAAAACGCCTCAGGACAATTTCCAGAGATTTGAGAAGGAACTCTCCGCGTTGAGCGGCACCGCCTACCGGGCGAAAGAAATCCACGTCGAGATTCCCGCAGCATCCTTCGTTCTGGACAAAACGCTCCGAGGTCTCCGAAAACGCGCAGTCGAAAGTCTGGACGCCCTGCGGCTGGAATCAAAGCCTTCCCGAACATTTTCCGAAAGGGGAACTTCCCTTATCGCGAACGCCAGAAAGGAATTCCATGCCGACCCGAGAGCCGAAGAAAGGATTCAGATTTCCGTCCTCGTTCGAAATCCCGACCAGCTACAGAAATTAAAAGGCCTAGACATTGACCGCGTCATTCTCGACTTCGACTGGGGCGTCGATTACCGGGAATCTCTCGAACGGGCGAGAGACCTTGGCTTTCGGGCGGGAATCGCGACAATCCGCGTACTCAAGGAAGGCGAAACCTACCATCTGAAGAAAATCGTCGAACTTTCGCCCGATTTCGTCCTCGTCCGAAATCCCGGCGCATTGCTTTACCTGCAAGAATTTGAAATTCCGCTCGAAGGCGATTACAGTCTGAACATTTCCAACTCGCTTTCCGCCGAATGGTTTATCGGACAAGGCCTGCGGACCTTGCATCCGTCACTCGACCTGAACGCCACGGGAACCGAAGAACTTGTACGAAACCTTGGAGGCTCCCGCTTTGAAATTTCCGTCTTCGAGCATCTCCCGGCGTTCTACATGGAGCATTGCCTGTATGCCGCCTGCCTGACAGAAGCGGAAAAGTTTCCCCGCTGCGGACAAGTCTGTTCAAGGCACCGTATCGACATCATCGACCACAAAGGCGCGCGCCATTCGCTTGTTCCCGACGCGGAATGCCGCAATACGCTTTACCTGCAACGCCCGCAGTCCGCGCTGAACTTCGTCCCCGATTTTATCGAGCTGGGCGTTCGGCGTTTCCGGATAGAAATGCTCGACGAGTCCCCCTCCGAAGTCGCCGACAAGACGCGTCTCTATACCGAAGCGCTACGCGGAAGGCTTTCCCTCAAGACCGCGGCAAGGCTCATCGGAGCGGAAGAACGATACGGCGTTTCGCAGGGGCAGCTTTTCCATACCGAAACCTGGACGGACAGGAAAAAGGGGTGAGGGACGAACATTTGGCATTCGAGTCCCGGATCTCGACTTTTCAAAACGAATTTCACCCCTATTCGCAAGGTTCTGCCTGTTCGAGCAAATCGTCCGTGATGCGGTAAAGCATGCCGTCGGGAACGGACTGGCCACGAGCCATGCATTCATCGCATTTTCCAATGTTTTTGTAGGACAAAAAATTTCTAATATCATGTTCTTGAAAATTACGATCTTTGAATGTCAAACACTTTCGAGGTGTTGTACTGAATTCCAAACGAACATCATATAAATTCGATTTAAATGTACTCAAACCTTCTTTATGCAAAAAAGGGAAATCCATCCCAGGCTTGCAGAATATCGAATCTTTTTTACTTATAACCAAGGAATCTAGATTTAGTTCATTTTCCATGTTTCCATACAGAAGCAAAACATCAAAGTTCATTTCGTTCAGGTAGATTGGTTCATAGCATTCTTGGTGATCGTTAGAGCGGTAGCATCCAGACAGAAAGAGCAGGATAGCTTGTGTCAGTAAAAAGAATCTCATTGCAACCCCCAACATTTGAACAAGTCATCGATGGCTTTCAATGTGTACCGCACGCCGTTCTTGCCAGACGGATTCTTGCTTGTCAAATACGACTTCATCGACGAGAATTTCTTGTTCTGGAAGAACGCCGTTTCGATGTTCCCTATCGAAAAACCGGACACCTTGTCTATGAAGCTACTGCTGCAAAACGAAGAAGAATTATCGTCTATTAAATCATCAATAAGCCCGGTGTATTGGCTTGTGTAATCAAATCTCTGGTATTTATCACCGTATCTTTTTTTCGTGAAGTAATTTTCTATTCCCCGGGCGTATGTTTCCTTATACGTTGTCGGCAAGAGCGCGTATTCTCCCGATTGCGGCGTCACGGCGCTCGTCGTTTTCATGTTCCAGTAATG
>CAVKYI010000028.1:0-27613 GCA_963660435.1 Sodaliphilus sp. | reverse complement strand
CAAAAATTTGGTTGCGACGCTTCGCGCTGGTTCGTCATTCAAAGTGGCGAATATCGAGAGTATTCACCACTTTTCATTCCTGCCTTCGCTTGGTCTCATTCAAATTTTCTTGACCAAAGCAATTTTTAGAGGTGACCTTGTGAAATTTCAAAATTTTACTATTTTTGTAGCTCCAAAAAGTTTTTCAACGGTAACGCATTGTTGCCTAAAGGTTTAGAACTATGAAAAGAACATTCCAGCCGCACAACCGCAAGCGTCATAACACCCATGGATTCCGCGCCCGCATGGAAGATCGCTGGGGTCGCGCTGTTCTCAGCCGCCGTCGCGCCAAGGGTCGCAAGCGTCTCACGGTCAGTGACACCATCTACAAGAAGTAGGGCCTGGTATCCCCAGTCTTCGCTCCTTTCGGCTCAAGTCCGAGTCCGATTATCGACAAATAGCCCATCACGGCAAGCGGGTCCATGCGAAGTCCCTGACGATGCAATGGATTGAAAGCCCGGATGGCGTTTGTCGTTTTTGCTTTTTGGCGCGAAAGAAAAACGGTTCGGCGGTCTATCGAAACCGCTGCCGGCGGATTCTTCGCCCGATTTTTTTTGAAAAGGCTTCGACGATCGCTCCCGTGTGGGCGATGATTTTTGTAAACGACAGGGAATGCGAAATGACTTCGGAACGCTTGCGCGGGTCCGCCGTTCGCATTTTCGAGAAGATGGGTTGGCGATGAATTTCGGACATATCCTGGAAGAAGCGCTTGTCTTTCCCATCCGCGTCTATCGGAAAATCCATCCCTATTTTTTCCGGGGCGTTTGCCGGTTCTCTCCGACATGCTCCGAGTATGCGATCGAGGCTATCCGTGTCCACGGAATCTTCAAAGGTTTCTATCTTGCCTTTTTTCGGATAATCCGTTGCAACCCCTTTTGCCGGGGAGGCTTCGATCCCGTTCCGCCTAAGAAAGAGAAAAAAAGAATATGAAAAAGTCAACCGTAATCGGTCTTCTTCTCCTGGTCCTGCTCTTCATCTGGTCGATGACGATTTCCACGAATCGCGCCCAGCGGCAAGCTGTCGAAAAATCGAAAACCGAACAGACGGCGTCTGCCCGGAAAAGCTCGCTTTCCGTGCCGGAACTCTCCGCTCTGGATTCGTCGAAGCTTGTACCGGCAACGCTCGCTCCCGCAAAGGAGAAAGAACCGGTTGCCGTAAAGGATTCAGCGCTTTCGGATTCCGCGAAAGTATCCGCTCCGATTGCTCGCAGGAAGGTTCGGGTGGAAAACGAACATTTCACGGTTGTCTTCGACAATCTCGGCGCAAAGATTTCTAGCATCGTTGTCAAGGCGCTTCCCGATTCCGCGGGAAATTTCCCGGAAATTATCGGGGATACCGCTTTGGGCGCATTGGGACTTAAAGTCGATGACGTCGATCTTTCGAACCAGCTGTTTGCCATCGCGGAGAATACGCCGGATTCCATCTTCGTCGAAGGCGATACGTCGCTCGTGTTTACTTTTGCCGACCCGAACGGCAACAAGGTCGTTCGCCGCTATGCTTTCACCAGGTCGGGAGTCGATATCGGGCAGACGGTCTCGTTCGAGGGATTCAAGCCGAACGACTACGAGATTCTTTGGCAGGGCGGCATGAAGGAAACGGAGGTCTTCCCGAAGGGCAGAAGCTTCGGCGGAGGTTCCTATTTCTTTAGCGAAGTCGTCTTCAATGACATGTATAGCGTGGAACGCGAGGCTGTTCGCGGCAAGGAAACGTTCAATGCGAAGGATGGGAAAATCCTCTGGGCGGGAATGCGCCGCAAGTATGTCGCCGCGGTCATCAAGTTCCCAGGCGCGTCCGAGGCGACGCTCAAGGCGGAACATTTCACCGAAGCGGGTGCGGACAGCAAGGATCCCGGAACATACCGGATTTCCCTTTCCGACTACATGCAGGATAACGATACGCTTGCGTTCGACTTTATGGTTCTTCCGCTTAACTGGAGTGAAATCAAGAGCTTCGACGTAGGGTTCGAAAAGATTATCGTGAGCGGCTGGACTTGGTGCGGCGCGGACGTCTGGTTTGTCGCTCTGTGCGGATTTTTGCTCTGGCTTCTCAAGGCGTTCCATGCCATCATCCCGAACTACGGCGTGGGCATCATTCTTCTCACGATTCTCGTGCGCATGATTACGACGCCGCTTACGCTCAAGCAACTTCGCTCGACCCGCGGAATGAGCAAGCTCAAGCCGGAAATCGACGCCATCAACGTCAAGTATCGTTCCGAACCGCAAAAGAAACAGGCCGCGATCATGGAGCTCTACGCGAAGCATCACATCAATCCGATGGCTTCCTGCACGGGTGGCTGCCTTCCGATGCTTATCCAGATGCCGATATTCTTTGCTCTCTTCATGGTCTTTGGACGCGCGATCGAGCTGCGCGGTCAGCCCTTTGTCGGGTGGATCTCCGACCTGTCTCGCTCCGACGTTATCTGGAATGGTCTAACGATTCCGTTCATCATGCCGGATGGCCTTGCGATTCTTCCGATCGTGATGGTGTTTACGACATATTTCCAGACCAAGCAGTCGATGTCTCAGATGACGGATCCTGCCCAGCAGAAAATGATGGTCTGGATGATGCCCGCGATGATGTTCCTGTTCAGCGCGGTGATGCCTTCGGGACTTGTACTCTACTGGATAATTTCGAACCTCTGGGGTATCGGCCAGTATGCGATCGTGAACCGTGTCCGCAAGGCGGAAGAAGCTTCGGACAAGCTGAAAGGCAAGAAGGTCAAGGATGCGGTTGTCGTCAAGAAAAAGTAGTCTCTGACGAAGATTTGAAGCCTGGACGCGTCAGAACGTCTAGGCTTTTTTCTTCAAGCGAACGTTTTGGCTTACCCGGTGTTCAGAGCTTAGTTAGGAGATCTTGGAGCTTAGAGGCGCGAAGCGATCCGCTTAACGAACTATCTACTACCTACTATCAACTCTCCACACTCGACTAGGCTCAGACCGATCCGTTCCGCCTTTTCCGCAAGAGGCGAATCTTTTCGAAAAGCGGGGAAAGCAGATCGTGCCGCTTGGCGTGCAAGAGGCCGAGAACGAGGTAGAAAACGGATTGTTCGAACAGACGGAGAAGGTTCGGGGCGACTTCCGTAAAGGACGCTCCGATATTCTGAATTTTTAGCCAGGCGGGAATCGCGTATGTCGAAGGGAAGAACGCTCCGCAGATGCGCAGCCATGACGGCATGTTTCCCTGGGGCCAGCTGAAACCGGAAACGAACAGGACGAGAATCGGAACGCAGGCAAAGAACAGGAGCGCGGTCTCGCGATGTCTAAAGAATTGCGCCATCCACATTCCCATATTGACTGTCGCGCCAAAGAAAAGGATTCCGAATACGAGGACTAACCACATGCTTCCGCGGTCCGGGAAGCCGAAAATGTGGTAAATCACCAGCTTGTAAAAGAAAAGCGCAACGAGATAGTGCAGAATGAACGCCGTGGAACGTCCGAAATAGCGCAGAAGCAGCGGGGCGCTTTCCGTCTCCTCGCAACCTTTCAGATAGTGAAAGTGTCTGTTCTTGCGCGGACCGCCCATGACGCCGATTCCGACAAGGCATGTCTGCTGCAAGATGATCATCAGCACGGCGGAAACCGCGTAGATGCCATAGCCGCCGGACTGGTTGAACATCCGGAAGAATCTCGTGGGAATCGGATCGCGGATCGCTTTGGCTTCGGCGAGAGTCTTGCCGTTCGCAACGATGCGCTTGACCTGTACGGTTGCGCCTAGTGTTCCCGCCGCCGTGGCGAATGCCGTGGCGACGTTTCCGTAGAGAAGGATGAACGCGCCGTGCGCATAGACGCCGACCGAAACGTTGTTTCCCTTTCTGAGGTCCGTTTCCATCCCTTTGGGAATCTTCATGTAGCCGTAGATTTCCTCGTTAGCGAGGGCGAGTTCCGCGTCGCGTTCGTTGCCGTAAATGGCGACAACGGTATCTTCCTGCATGGACGACGCCATTCGAATCAGTTCGCGGGACATCGCGGAACGATCCAGATCGACAATGGCGACAGGAGCCTTGTTCGCGACTTCATGGACATAGGGAAACGGATAGTAGAACGAATAGAGGACAACGCCTGCGACGACTATCAGCATACAGGCCGGATCGCGTAGCATCGTTTTCCATTCCGCGAGAACGATGCGGAAAAACTGTCCAACGCGTTGCATCATGGAGCCGCCTCTTCCTTTTCGATTGTTTTCGGAATCCGGATGCGAAGCGTAAAGATGGCGAGCAATGTCCAGAACAGAAGTTCCCCGCAAAGAATTTCAAGCGAGTGAAAAGCTCGGACAATTCCGATGTGCCCGATAAAAAATGCCGACTGGAGCTGCATGAAGTGCGTAATCGGCAGGACAAAGGCCCAGGCGCGAAGCCCGAGAGGCATTGCGAACAGGGGGAAAGTCTGACCGCAAAAGGCGAACGCCGGTCCTCCGGCGACCGCTGCGGAGCTGAGCGCAATGCGCATCTCCCCGATAAACCCGACAAAGGCGGCTCCTGCGGCAAGGCATGCGCCGACCATGGCGTAGATGCCGCAGACAAGAACGACAATGTCGATTTTCTGGAGCGCGGGCATCCCCTTTCTCGCAAAGAAGATCAAGACGACCATTTCCGTTCCGAGGACGAGCAGAGCGGGCAGAAATCTTCCGAAAAAGGCGGTGACCGTTGAATTCCCGGCTGCGTCAAACCATTCCCGGACTCGTTTTTCTCGAATCGGATAGGCAAATATATAGGCACCGAAAATCATCGAGATGACGTGGAAAAACGCGGTGACAAGTCCGATTCCCAAAAAACGCTCGTAGTTTCCCGTCGGATTTCCGACGATGTGAAGTTCCGTCGTGACAGGCGGCATGACCGCGTTCTTGACAAGCAGTGCGCCCTGTGTCCCGATGGCTGTCCGCAGATCGTTGGTGACGAGCTTGCTTGTGAGCAGGGACTGTCCATTGGTATAGACCGTGATTATCGGGGTCTCCAGACGGAGCGCATTCTTTTCGAGTTCCGGGGGGATGTGGAGAAACGCGTAGATCTCTCCGCTGCGCATGGCCGAAGCGCATTCCGAGACGCTCTTGCAGCGCTTGGCGATTTTTGTCGTCGGGGAGGCTTCGATCGCTCTTAAAAGTTTTCCTTGCAAGTCTCCGCCGCTTTCCGCGACAACTCCGATTTCCAGATGGCTGGGTGTTTCCGCCGAAAAGAGGGAAAGAATTCCGAGGCTGAGTCCGACGGGAAAGATGAACAGCAGAATGACCATCGGTGGATTCCACCGACCGTAAGCATTCTTGACGGCTGACCAGAGGTTCTTCGCCAATCTATTTCTCCTGGGAACGCTTCCAGAGCGCGGTCATTCCCGGACGAAGACCTTCGACGGGAGCCTTTGGCCGCAAGCGAATCTCGAAAGTCTTCAGGTCGAATCCGCCGCTTTCCTTGCTGCTCTTCCATATGGCGTAGCTGCCTGCGCTTGCGATGTAATAGACTTCCATCGAGACGTTCCTGCCTAGCGCGGGAATATACAGTTCGAATGTCTTCCCCTTGGAAATGTCCTGAAGTTCATCTTCGCGGATGTTGAAAACAGCCCATGCGTCCTTCAGGTCGGTAATGGCGACAATCGGCATTCCCGCTCCGACGACTTCGCCTTCTTCCGAAATCTTGAGCGTGACCTCTCCGGAAATCGGCGCGACGATCCTTGTCTCGTCGAGATAGGCCTTTACTTCCGCTTTCGCTCCGTTTGCCTGCAACACGAGCGCGTTTGCCGCGTCCTTGTCTTCTGCACGCGCTCCGTTCGTCGCTTCGGTGTATTGCGCCTTTGCCGCTTCCACCTGGGCGTTCGCCGCGTTCATCTGCGTTTCGGCTTCGTCTCTCTTTTGAACGGGAAGGACGCCTTCGTCGTAGAGCTTCTGGACGCGCTCGTAAGTCGTCTTTGCAAGCTTTGCCGCTTCCTCGGCGCGGTTCATCACGGCCTTTGCCGCGCTTATCTGCTCGGAACGCGCACCGTTTTTCGCCTTGTTCGCCTGAGCCTTTGCCGCCTTGTAGGCGCCTTCCGCCTGCATCTTCTTCGCTTCGACTTCGGGACTCGAAATTTCGGCGATGATATCGCCTTTCGAAACGCTGTCGCCTTCGCGTACGGCAAATTCGCTGATCCGTCCGGGTAGCTTTCCCGCGACCATTACTCGTCGAGCCTCGATTTGCCCTTGCAGGTATTCGGGTTGCGGCGCGAGCGCAAAGTGCTTGATCGCGGCAAATCCCGCAACGAGGAGCAGGACGATTATCAGCAACATCAAAATGGCAGGTACTCGTTTCATTTTCGGTTCTCCAGATATTTTCCGATGTTTTCCACTTCGCCGCAGGTTTCGAGAAGCCCGACGAGCGCCATCATCGCGTCATAGTTCGCCTTCAAGGTCGCCACGCGCAGACGTTCGAGGGAAAGTTCGGCATCGACAACGTTTAGGCTAGTTCCCATGCCGGCGTTAAAGGCTTTTTCCTGGTCTTCGAGGGATTCCTTGGCGAGTTCCTCGGTCTTCTTGAGGGTTTCCAGCTGGCTTTTCGCATGTTCGTATTCGCGGAACCTCTTTTCGACCAAAAGGGAAATGTTCTGGACCGCCTGGTTCTGCATGTTTTCGACTTCTCGTCTGGTCGCTTTCGCTTCGGCGACTTTTCCGACGGTTTCGCCACCATGGAAAATGTCCCATTCGACGGCGACACCCACGGCCCACTCCGGTTCAAGGATAGTCAAGTCTCTGGTATAGAGTTCCTTCTTGCCGAAAAGGGCGACTGTCGGGAAGTAGTCTCCCCGGGCTGCTGTCACGGCGCGACCTGCGCGCTTTCTTTCCTGTTCGAGCTGGCGGATTCCCGGATAGTTTTCGGAAGCGCGCTTCTTGTATTCTTCGAGCGTCCTGTCCAGTTCGACCGGTTCGATGGAAGTTGTCGCGGTAAGGGCCGTGTCGCTTGCGCCTAGGCTGTTTGCGAGAGCGAGCCGCGCAAGCGAAAGATCGCGCTCGGCGTTGTCCTTTTCGGTCATCGCTTCGACGAGAGCCACTTCGGCGCGGAGCCTTTCCGCTCGGGAAATCTGGCCGCCCGCTTCGAGTTTCTTCGCCTGTTCAACATGCTCGCTTATCGTATTGAACGCTTCGGTGCGGAGTACGACCATCTCTTCGGCGAGTCTCATGCTGAAATAGCGCGTGCAGATCTCGGAAAGGACCGTGTTTTCGACCAGGCTGTATGCGGATTTCTGCGCTTCGATGTTTTCCGTCGAGGCGGCGTATGCCGAGAATATCTTTCCCCCGGTAAAAATCGGCCAGAGAAGCGTCGCGGACGCGTTGAAGAACAGTTCGTCCTGGACCTTGATTTTAAACTTGTCTTCGGGAATCTGCGAAGCGAGTTGAGCCTGTCCGTTCCCGGCGACGTTCTGGGCGTATTCCTTTGCCTTGGCGTCTGCCGCGGCGATTGCCGCCATGTCGGTCGAAGAGACATAGGGAGCCATCAGCCCGCCGTATGTCGCCGCGTAAGTCGAAGCGTAATTTGAACCCAGAATTGCGGAGCGTATCGGGGAAAGGTCTATCGTAATCGGATCGTTTATCCTTGTCACCTTGCCGGAAAGCGTGAGCTTTGGCATAAAAAGGGAGCGTGCGGATGTCTTTTGGCTTTCCGCCTTGTCTAGATGCGTCCGATTTACGACTAGCTGGGGATTCTTTTGCTTGGCGATGGCGATGGCGTCGTCGATGGAAAGCGGGGTTGCGCCTGCCGCCTGCAAGATTCCGAAAAGTAAACAAATCGTTACGGTCCGTTTCATAGTATCGGATAAAATAACAAACGCATGGGGTGAAAATGGCGAATTTGGACAAAAAAGCAAATTTTACTGTTGAATGTCCGTTTATTTTAGCTGGATGGGACAAGTGTCCCTGCCTTGGCCTTTCCCTTGGGAACGATTTCGGAACAGTTTAAGGCTACTTTTTGTTTTCAAACGGAAGAATCCGGGTTTTCGAGAGTATTTTAGAGCCATTCGGCTTGTGTGCCAAAATCGATTGAGGTTCAGAATGAAAGCTTTCAAAATGGGCGTTCTTGCGTCTGCCTGTATTCTCGCCTGGAATTGCGGTGACGATTCCTCTTCCAATCCGCCTGCGGAAATTTCCAGTTCGAGCGAACAACCGGTGTGCGACTTGTCCGCATACGGAACGCTCCCGCTTTGGACGGGCGCCTATCTCATCAACGCGGACGGCTCGGTTTCGGACGGGACAAATGCCGTGGGAACCTTCGACTTCGCGACGGGAAACATCTTGGACGCGAGCGGCGCGACGATCGCGACGATCGACGTTTCGACCCAGCCCTACTTCGACGGGGAAAAGCTAATTTACAAAAACTGCCTCGTGACCGCGGTCGATGGAAGCTCGCTCGGACGGATTGACGAAAACGGAAACTTCGTGCCGGGGACTGTCGAACTTTCGAGTTCGAGCGGCGACCCGATTTTGCCGACCTCTTCGGAAACGGTCGATCCGAACTCCTCGGCGACGATTCCGCTTTCTTCGGGCGAAGGCGCTTCGTGTTCGAGCGGCTCGCTTGCGGCAAGCTCCAGTTCGAAGATTTCCGGTTCCGGCGAAATGGATCCGAGCGGTTACGAAATAATGAATTACGCGAATATTCTGAACAACGATCAGACCGGTTGGAGCTCCCGCTACTGGGATGCCTGCAAGCCGCACTGTTCGTGGCCCGGAAATGTCGATACGAGTTCTCTCGCCGCTTACAAGGCGGATTACGGTGCCGCCAGGAATTGCAACATCAACGATTTCGAAATTCCCGCCTGGACGCTCAGCTACAATGTGCAGCAGTATTGGAAAGGTTACCAGGGAACGACCAGCGCGTGTACAAGCGACCGGGGCGGTGGAAACGGCGGCGCCTTTGTCTGCACGGACATGGCGCCGGTCGCCGTGAACGATACCCTGGCGTATGCGTTTGTCGCGGGACCCGGCTCGGGAGTCAAGGGTTGCGGAAAGTGCTATCACCTGCAGTTTAACGGTGGCAATCACGATGGAAACGTCAAGGCGGCGCACAAGGCTTTAAAGGGAAAGCATCTGATCGTGATGGCTTCGAATATCGGGCATGACGTGGAAGAAGGCCAGTTCGACATGATGGTGCCGGGCGGCGGAGTCGGGCAGTTCGACGCGCTTTCCTCGCAGATAGGCGTTTCGAAGGACAAGCTCGGCGTCACTTATGGCGGATTCCTTTCGTCGTGCCAGCAGACGCTCGGTTACGATGCCGCTGTGGCAAAATACCAGACGTGCGTCATCGAAATGTGCGAAGCCGTCTTCCCGAACCATCCGAACCTTTTGCGCGGCTGCAAGTGGTTTGCCGAATGGTATATGGCGGCGGACAATCCCACGTATAACTGGGAAGCTATCGAATGCCCGCAGTATCTGATCGACAAATATATGACGACGATCAATACGGAAATCGAAACGAATATCGCTTGGCAGGACGACTGGTCTAGCTATACCGGCGGAGCTTTCGAAACAAAGGATTGCGACGATACGGGATGCCCGTAAAGGCAAGTGGAAAAATGGGTGGTGTGTGGTAAAGTTTTCACAGAACAGAAGGATGAAACATGAAAAGACACTACCTGTCACTTCTCGCTGCGGCGGCGCTCCTTGCGTGGCATTGCGGTGACGATTCAAACGCGGCTTCGGGCCTTGGAAACGGAGAGGCTCCATCGTCTCTGACCGTTGCCAGTTATCCCTATTACCTCGGCGGATTTACCATCGAGCCTTCGACGGGAATCGTTTACGAGGCTGCGACCGGGATTGCGGTGGGGCAGATTCTCGCCGACGGAACCGTGGTGAGCCTTGCCGACGGCGCCACGCCGCTTTTCGCTTGCGACACGACGGTTCTTCCTACGCTTTCTTCGGCTGGTTACCTCGTAAACAAGAACGGCGTCGTTACGGACTTGAGCGGAACGCCCATCGGAAATCTTGCCGCAGACGGGGTGACGGTTCGGCTCCTTGACGGTACGCTTGTCGATTTGGAGGGGAACGTCATCGCGCTTCCGGAAAACGATTCGATTTTGACTCCGCAGAATCCGGATTCTCTCGCGCTTTCTTCCGCAAGCGGTCCGGACGTGCCGAATATTTCCAGCGCGCAAACCGAAATTCCGGTTTCTTCCGGCGGGGAAGTTCCCGTTCTCAGTTCCTCTTCCACACAGGTTCTCTCCTCTTCCGCGAGCGTTTTGCCGGGAAGCGTGACGGGGAGCCTTACGCAGAACGTGCAAAAAGGGGCAAACATCGAAACGGTCGTGTTCAGTGGCGTCTCGTCCGAACCGGCCCGATCCTGGAACCTCTACTTCTTGCAGATGAACTTCGACAAGGCCAAGGGAACCTACACCATTTCGGGAACGGTTCCCGAATATTTCCAGGAAGGAAGCACGAGCGACAAGCTGACGATTGACGGAAAGGAATACACGCTCACGCTGAACGTCGGGAGCGCGACGGTGAAAAGTTCTTCGAGCGTCGCGGCGGTTCGCTCGAGCAGTTCGGCGGCAAGATCTTCGTCGAGCGCGCAGGTCGTTGTCCGGTCCAGTTCTTCGGCAAAGTCTAGCAGCTCGGTCTCGGGCGGGACGAGCACGGAACTGAAATACGTCTCCGGAGGAGCTTCTGGAAGCGGCTGGGCCACGCGCTATTGGGATTGCTGCAAGCCGAGCTGTTCCTGGACGGAGAACGCGGGCAGCGGCAACGAAGCGAGAATGTGTACCGCGAACGGAAGCAAGATTTCGAATTATGGCGAAACGAGCATTTGCGAAGGCGGAAGCGCTTCTACCTGCACAAGCCAGATTCCGATTGTCGTAAACGATAACTTGGCGTACGCCTTTGCCGCGGTGCCGGCTTCGAACGGAGGCGCTTGCGGAAAATGCTTTGCCTTGACTTTTGACGGAACGGGAAAATACGAGACCAAGGCGCCGCACCAGTCGCTAAAGGGAAAGGTCCTTGTGGTGATGGCTTCCAACGTGGGGACGGATGTGACTCCAGGCCAGTTCGACGTGATGATCCCCGGCGGAGGCGTTGGAATTTATAACGGATGCGCCGCGTTTGGCTGGGGTTCCCAGGGCGAGCAGTACGGCGGACTTCTCTCCGACTGCGAAAAGGAAGTCGGCTACAGCAAATCGGGTTCTGCCCTCACATCGGCGCGCAAGTCCTGCCTCGTAAGCAAGTGCAACTCGGTCTTTTCTAACGATTCCCAGGCGAAGCAGGGATGTCTCTTCCTTGCGAACTGGATGAATGCCGCGGGAAATCCGAACCACACCTATCGGGAAGTGGAATGCCCGGCCGCTCTCAAGGCGCAGTACTAGTCTCTTTCCATTGAAAAGTTCCTGGACAAAGGTCCGGGAACCTTTGTCTTTCCGATTCCGTGTCTTGAAAAGCCGAGATGTCGATTCTGGATTCTAGGCTCTGCTCACGGGTAGAGCTTTTTCTTTTTTAGATCCTTGACAAGCGAAGCGGGCATCCACTTTTCGATTTTCCTGTATTCGGGACTTTTTAGCAAGTTCGCGTTTTGCGCGGATTTGTCGTCCTTTCCCATTTGCAGGTAGATTCGGGCAAGGTTTCCTATCGCGCACCAGTAGCGCACCGATTTTCCCGTGCGCTTCAGGTAATCGCTTGCGCTCTCTTCGTAAATTTTCGCGGCTTCGGCAAGGCGTTCTAGCTTGAAGAGCATGTCGGCTTTCATCTGCAGGAAAACGGGATTTTTCGCAGCCTTGGCAAGGGAACGCTCTACGACATCCAGGGCCTTGGCGTATTCCGCCCTGTCGTAATACATCCAGGCGAGCGATGTGGCGTAGAGAGCCCAGAAGAATTCGGATCGATCGACGCCCCTTTCGAGAATCTTCAGGTATTCTTCGCGGTTATCGGAGACAAACGGCAAAAAGCTCAGGCCGTCATCGACATAATAGGCGTAAATCGCGTAAAAGGCTCGGGCATCCGGATCTTCGACATCCTCGAACTTCTTGGCAGCCTTTCGGGTCCCGAGCGCGCCCTTGATGGAATGTCCCATGGCGGTTTGTGCGTATCCCCGTTCAAACTCGCGCAAAACGTCCCAGCCGTTTTTTGCCGCGCATTCGGAAAGTTCCTTTTCTGACGAGAATAGCGCAAGCGTGTCTCCCGTGTCGTCAAATTCGCTCAGAAGGATCATTCCCCGGATAACGCAGGCCGCTCCCGAATCCTTTTCCTTGATTTTTTGAATTGTCGCGTAGGCTTCGGCGTAGTTTGTCCCGAGAGCCATCCCAAAGGCGCGTTTCGCTTCGGCCTGGAGTGTCCCGGGCAACGCGAAGAGAGTGCTGTCGGAAGCGCGGGCGACCGTCGCCAGTAGAAATGTTGCACAGAGGAAGTTCTTGATTGGGCTTGTAAATTTCATTTGTCCTTGTATTCTGGTTTCGAAAGGTTTACCGCCAAATTCAAATCTAGAAAAAAGCGCCGAAGAAAATAGGGTTTCCGACGACAAGCACTCTGATGCGTAAGCTACCTAACTTCTTTTGAATCAACGGGTTAAAGTTTCTTGTCAGATTTTGACCGACGATTTTTGCGAGAATTAATTTGTTGTAAACCCTGGAAAGCCCTCTGGATAAGGCCTGTCGGCGATTTTGAAATAATGAATTTGTAAACAATCTCCGGGGAACAATTTGTATATATCTAGAAAGAGGCACCGATGGATTTCATCGCGTCCGAAAACACAAGCAAAGAAGGCAACCTATGATGAAGATTCTTCACAAGCCGGTTTCGCTTTCCCTGTATCTTCTAAGCTCCGGTTTCCAGTCTTTTAAAAAGCGCATTTCGCAGGAGTTGCAGCTTCGTCGAGGCGTGAACCTGGAAGATTTTGCCGACGACGAGAGCCTGTATGCGTTTTACCTTCGCGGAGAGCCGGAAGACTATGTTCTCGACACTCTTTGCGGGAACGCTTCGGACGATTTTTAAAACAAACTAACCCCGGTGAAAATCACCAGGGCCAGAGCTTTGGGAATTCCTACTTTTCGTCAACCCACCAGGAACCGTCATCTTCGTCGTCGGTTCTTGCCGCGTTGAACGGGCCGTATTGATTCCGATAGTCCAGTTCGAGTTCGCGCTCGAACCGGAAGTTGTTCTTTTCTTTCATTGTATTCTCCTTGCTGAGGTTGTCTTCCCAGCGGTTATGTCTTCTTTTCTAAGCAGACGCCTATATTATACATAAAAAAAGAGAAAAAGCAAAATCGAATGTGTAAAATCGAGGTGATTTCCGGTCAAACAATTCTATTTTTGAGCGCATGGATAAAAATGTGGAAAAAATCGTGATGATCGGGGATCGTATCCTGGTGAAGCCTCTCGAAGCGGCTTCGAAAACGGGAAGCGGGCTTTATCTGCCGCCCGGTGTTCGGGAAAAGGACGCTGTCCGCGCGGGAATCGTGGTAAAGGTCGGTCCGGGATACGCTGTGCCTTCGACCGATCCGGATTCGTTCCTGAAGGAGGCTGCGGATCCTGTTAGCTATGTTCCGCTCCAGGTGGAAGTCGGAGACCAGGCGCTTTACCTGCATGGAAACGCCTTTGAAATCGAAGTGAACGGGGATCGCTACGAAGTCGTGGGGCAGAATGCCGTCTTGCTGGTTATTCGCGACGACGGGCTTTCGGAACTCGGAGTCTAGATGAATCGCTTTCCGGTCAAGATGTCGCTTGGGCTCGCCGCGCTTTCTCTCCTGGGAATCCCGATGCTCGCGCTTGGCTATGCCGGTCTCTACGCGGTGGAACTCGTCGGGCTGCTTTCGATTTTCGGAACGCTTTCGACTGTGCTGGATGTTCTTCTGTCTGTTCTTTTCCTTTTGTCGCTATGGGGAATCCTCTATCTGCTGTCGGTTTTTCTGAAAGGATTGCCGGACGTGTACGGGGAAAGGAAGTCGCTTCTTGGACTTTTTCGCCTTTTGGCTTGCTTTGCATGCGCGCTGAGCGCTCTCTCTCCGCTCTATTCCGTTTTCCCGGATAGTGTCGCGATTTGCGTGGTATGGACCTTCGCGTTTTCGATCGAGCTTGTGACCGGCGTGGCTTTGGGGCTTTTGCTTGCGTATCGCGCGTTCCGGGTAAGGAAATGGCTTGCCTTTGGGATAGGGCTTGCGCTCTCCGCGGCATTCTTGACCGATTTTAGCGGCTGTCGCGTTTTCGAATCCATCCTGGACTATCAGTTCGGGACCGTGCTCTATGCGGATGTGGATACGGGAAGCGGCCTGATGACTTACCTGTGGGGGCTTTCTCCTGCGGAATTCGACACTCTTGACGGAGAATCCCTGGCCGATATCCAGGAGGTTTCCGTTGTGCTCGGAATGCTTGCCGCGGCGCTGTTTGGCGGGCTTGTCGCGGCGCATTGCGCGTCTTCCGTTCTTCTGCTCGTCTTGCTTGCGATTTACTTTATGCGAAAAAGAACGCCGCATGGCGTTCTGGATTCGGGAATGATAAAATGCTGAAAGTCGCCTTGATAACGGCGGGAATGCTCGTCTGTTCCAATCTCTTCATGACTTTTGCCTGGTATGGGCACTTGAAGTTTCTGAACGCAAGGCCCTGGATTGTCGCCGCGGTGGCTAGCTGGGGAATCGCGTTCTTCGAATACATGATCCAGGTTCCGGCGAACCGTTACGGCTATACGGCGTTGAACGTCGTCCAGCTGAAAGTGATCCAGGAAGTTGTCGCGCTTTCCGTCTTTGCGCCGTTCGCCGTGTTCATGATGAACCAGCCGCTGAAACTGGATTATCTCTGGTCGGCGCTTTGCCTTGTCGGAGCGGTCTATTTCGCGTTCCGCTGACTCGCTGACCGGGCCTCTCCGCCTTACTTTGAAATCTGCGAGAGAAGCGATTCGTATTGCTGCAACTCCTTGCTGAATTCGCCGAGGGCCTTGTAGCGTTTCAGAATGCGGTTCATGAAGACCTTGTAGGATTCGATCGAGAGGAACGGATCGTTCTGGTATTCGAAGTTCTTGTTGTAGAGAGCCTTTATCTGCTTGAGACTTTGGAGCGTATGGGTGATGAGTTCGAAGAGCTTTTCGTGGGCGTCCTGCAATCCCATGCGGTTTTTTTCCACGACGGTCGGGTCGTTTGTACGCAAGATTTCGGAGGGGAGCTTCGCGTAATCTTCATAGACCGTATTCGCGTTCGGCGTCATGGATGTCGATTTGGATATCATGCTCGACGAGGCGCGCATTCCGTTTCGCTTTGCCTTGGAATCGATGGAAATCTTGCAGATGTCTCCGCCCATGTAGTTGCACTTGGCGCGGGTCTCTTCGCGGTGCAGGATGTTCAGCGGAAAGAAATCCTCGTTTGTGCCTACACGGGATAGCGGGCAGAAAAGGGTGATGGGTTCGTTAAAGACGGTGATGGAATAGCCGATGTACTCCTTGCCGTTGATTTGCGTCGTCTTGTAGAGGCTGCCTGTCGAATTTCTGTAATGTTCCGCGGACTGCAAGAGCTCCTTGGCGTCTGCCTGGAGCGTTTCCGGGTTCGGAGCGTATGTGTCGAGGAATGCGCCGATTCCGTTCTGGAATCCTCTGCCTATCGCTTCGTTCGTGGTGCGCTTTCCCCAGAGATCTTCGGAAAGAAAGAGAAAGTCGGTGACATTCGTTTCGGTTCTTCCGGCGAAAAAGGCCTGGGCCTTGGCCATCTTGGCAAGGCCGCGCCAACGCTTTACCGATATGTAGATGTTGCTCCGTTCGCATTCGGCGGCGATCTGCTTGAGAATGGCGAGGCTGTCTTCGGAAATTCCGACCTGTTCGATGCTCTTGTCCCAGGAATCCAGTTCGTCTCGGGAAATCTTGAGTTCTTCTTCGGCGGCAAAGAGGTTCGGGTCGCCGACGGAAGAAAGCAGGTCCTTGAGCGCATCCGGAGAAACGCTGTCGGGGAATGTCAGGACCAGATGAATGCTGTCCGCAAGGCCCGCTTCGGCGAGGCAGGCTTCCGGTCGGTTTCTGCCGCAGATCAGGAGTGCGCGAGAAAGCCTTTCGTCGAGAATCGCCCGGATGGCGGTCGTCATCGGGGAGACGGACGCTTCGAACCCCGTAAAGACGGCAATGTCCAGAGTCTTCGATTCTTCCGGAAGCTCGGAAATGCGCCGACCATACGACTGGACGTTCAATTCGCGGAATCCGGAAACGAGATGTTCCACCAGGGCGCGCTTTCCGGAACCGGCCCGTCCGTAGAGATAGGTCGGCTGCTGCGTGACAACTGCCAAAAAAGCTAGCCGCAAGAGGTTCTCTCGTTCGATCAGGCCTTTTTCCAGTTCGGACAGCAATTTCCGGATTCTTTCCGCAAGTGTCATATGCGCTCCTTGTGTTTCAAAAATATAGACGATTTTTCTAAAATAGGGGCATGTCCGATGCGATTCTTTTCGTCCAGCTGGGTTCTCCGTCCGATGCTTCGCCGCAAAGCGTAGAAAGCTACCTCGTCGATTTTCTGGGAGATCCGCATACGCTCGGAAATCCTCCGTTTTTCTGGAAGTGGCTTCTTCGCAAGGTAATCGCGCCGCGCCGCTCGGTGAAAAGCGCCGAAAAATATCGGCAGATGATAGGCGAGTCCGGCTTCGGAGAAATGCCGCTGATTCGCCATACCCGGCTTTTTGCCGAAAAGATGGAATCGGAAATCGGTCAAATTCCGGTGGGCTACGCTTTCGAGTTCGGTTCGAAGCCTTCGATTGCGGACGCTCTCGCTGAATTTTCGAAGCGGGGCCTGCAGGATGTCTGGGTCGTTCCGCTTTTTCCGCAGCGTTCCCTGGTGACGACTGTCGCCGTGCGGGATCTTTCGATGGACGCGTTCCGGAAATTTCCGAACCTGACGATGCGCTTTGTCGATGGCTTCGCGATGAAGGGGTTCTTTCTTGACGAAATTCTGTGCGGAATCCTGGACGTCTGGGACCGAAAGAGTTCGATCGTCTTTTCGTTCCACGGGACGCCGCTTCGCTTTGAGCGAAACGGTGACCCTTATGCGGAAGAGTGCCGGTCGGAATTCGAATTCTGGCGGAAAAGGCTTCTCGAAGTGGTTCCCGGCGCGAAAGTCCACCTTTCGTTCCAGAGCCGTCTCGGGCCTATCAAGTGGCTTGAACCTTATTCTCTGCGCGTCCTGGAAGATTTGGGCAGAAAGGGGGAAAGCGTTCTTTGCGTCTGCCCGTCCTTTACCGCGGACAATCTGGAAACCCTGTACGAGGTCGATGTGGAACTGAAACAGAAGTTTCTTGCCGCGGGCGGGAAATGTTTCGATCGCGTTCCCTGTCCGAACGTTCGCCCGGAATGGATTCGCGGGTTTGCGGCGGAGATCCTTCGGAATTTGCGGGAGAATCGCTCATGAATGTCTTTGTGCGCGGAACGGTCGCGCTTTTGTGCACCGTTGTCTTTTTGTTCGCCGAAGGAACGGTGGATTCCGCAGCGACGGGCGAAGACAAGGCTTTTCAACGATTTGCCGCGCTCCCCGTCCTGGGATATTCCGAGGAAACTGGGCTGAAGTACGGAGCGATGCTGCTTCTTTTTACAAGGCCCGACGCACCTGGCGGTGACGCGTCGTCGCTCGATCTTATCGTGACGGGAACGACGAAGGGACAGGTAGAGGTAAACGCTTCGCCGGATCTCTATCTGTTCGGCGGACGAATCCATTCGGACATTTCTCTTGTCTATTGGAATTGGCGCGCAAAGTATTACGGAATCGGGAACGCTCCGGACAGGGATGTTTTCTTGCGCTACGACATGGATCTTTTCAAGCTATATGTTCCGGTCGATATCGGAATCCTGTCTCCCCCGAAGGCTCGGACGCTGAGTGTCGGACCCTATCTGTATTTCGAAACGAACCGAGTATCGTTCCGCAAGGGGGAGTTGCCAAAGCCGGAACTTGGCGGTGGCCTTCGGACCGGGCTGGGCTTCCAGGCAACACTGGATCTGCGTGACAACGTGAACTGGCCGGAAGACGGAATCTTCGCGAGCTACCGTCAGATCTTTTACGCAAGGGCTTTTGGCGGCGAGTACGACTTCTTTTCGCAGATGCTCGACTTTCGAGCCTATTCGATGCTCTTTTGGAACACGTCGATCGCTCTTGGGGCAAACTACGAGATGCGGAAGGGGGACGTTCCGTTCGACATGCTTGCGACGCTAGACGGCGTAAAGCGCTTTCGCGGCGTGGAACGAGGGCTTTTCCTGGATAGGCAGGCTTTCAGTGCGCAAGCGGAATTGCGGAAAAAGCTCCTTTGGCGCCTGGCGGGAACGCTTTTCCTCGAAGCGGGGAAAGTTGGTCCCTATTTTTCGGAACTTTGGGAAAACGATTGGCATTACGCGATGGGCCTTGGGGGCAGGCTCCTCTTGAACCGATCGGAAAAGACTTACGCCCGTTGCGATTTCTCCCTTGTCGATGGAAAGTATTTCGGGCTGACCATCTATTTGCGGGAAGCGTTCTAGAAAATCAGTCCGACAGCTTGTTCCAGTCGAGGACGCCTTTGCGATACAGGTAAAGGTAACCGCTTTCGAGAATGGCGAGGAACGCGAGGAGAACAAAGAGCAGGCTCCACGGGCTAGACAGGAAGACGACCGCTAGCGGGTAGAGAAACGCGACTTCGATATCGAAAACGAGAAAGAGCATGGCGACCATGTAGTATTTGATCGGGTAGCGTTCGTTGGCGCTTCCCGCGACATGGGCTAGTCCGCATTCGTAGGCTGTTCCCTTGATGAGGGTCTGCTTGATCTTTCCCGGGTGCAGGATCCAGTTGGCGAAAAGGAGAAGCAGGGGAACGGCGATGGCTAGAATGACGAGAACTGCCAAGGCGAAAGTCGTATCGAAAATCTGGACGTTACTCATAATGCCTTCAAGATAGCTATTTCCCGAGAAGTTTTTTCGCTTCGGTCGCCAAAATATCCGTCGGATTTGTCTGCGCGACCTGTTCAAGCTCTTCGCGACCCGTCTTTTCGTCTAGATGATGCCGCATCCGAAGATCTCCCGCGTAGAAAAGCGCTCGCCGTCTGACTTTTTCGTCTTCTTCGACCGATGCGCCTTTTTCGAAGAGCCGAACGGCGACTTCCGGGAGACCTTTCTTCTGGGCTTCGCTTCCCCAGGAAATCCATTGCATTCCCGGAATCGGGAAGAAAAAGTGCGGATAGAGTATCGCTTCGACCGTCTTGCCGATTGTTTCCGTGTCGAGCGGGTTCTCGTGGAAAAGCTTCCCGAATTTTTCGGCGAGAATCTGCGCCGCGTGTTCGTATTCCGCCTTGTTCGCCAAATCGATCGCGTCGTCGAGATCCTTGCGGAGGCTCTTCTTCGGATCGGCGGCCTCGACTTTTTCCGTTGCGTTCCCGAGGCTTGCCTTCTGGCAAAAAAGTCGAGGCGCCTTGTTGCCGAGAAAGATTCCCAGGCCGAAGAACGGAATGTCGAAAATGGCGACAAGACCGTAGAGATTCGGATTGAAGTTCCAATTGACGAGAATGTCGAAAAGAACGAGCAGAATCGCCGCATAGGGTACAGGCTTGGGAATTTCCCGCTTGGGTCCGAACCCTGCGCACCCGAGGAGCATCGCTATCGAAAGGCTCATGCCCATAAACGGCGTGTTGCCGTAGCGTTCGAAATACGATATCGAAACTGCCGCCGCGAACACGAAACTGGAAACGAGAGTTCCTGCGGCGAGGAAAATCCACGATTGCGGAAAACCCCATCGACTTGCGAGGACTTTCATCGAAAGGAGAAATCCCACGGCGAAAAACAGGAACGACGGAACGCTCGGGGACAGGATCCAGCTCGTAAGAAGCGAAGCGATGCTCGAACTGTTCGGGATATACGCAATTTGGTATTTCGGGACGTTTCTCGTGTAACCCTGGATATAGCGTCTGAGTTCCGCCCGGTAAAGCTTTTCGTCGGGGGAAACCTCGTTTGCCGCATAGGATTTCTTTCCGCTGGTTTCCCACCATTCCCGAAACTCGCGTTCCATCTTCTCGATGCGCTTTTCCGGAACGAGCGGCTGGTTTGCCGCGTGGAACTTCTTGAGGTAGCTGTCGAGTTCTTCCCGGTAAATCTTCTCTGTCGGTTCGACGCCGACATCTCGAAAAGTCTTGGCGCCTTCCGTCTTCCAGTATTCGTCGAAATGGGCCACCGCCTTTCGCTCGCGGTTCCATTCCTTGACGGATGGGGAACATTGGACTGCGATGTTTACCGCGGCAAGGGCAAAGACTAGGAAAACGCAGAGCAGGTATGGCGTCTTGCGAAATTTTAGGCGGGGCATTCGAAACCTCTTCTTACCGAACTTCTCCGCGGTATTCGCGAAGCTGGTTCCACAGAAAGTCCGTATTGACGTCGTGATAGCCTAGCGCGTTGACCCGTTCGCGCAGCTTGTGCGCGATGTTGAACAGGTTCTCGCTCTTTTGCATCCGCTCGATGCTGTCAAACGTGGTGAGCTGGTCTATCCAGTCGTGAATTTCCGGGAAGCGATCGTCGTAAAAGATGTTCTGTCTCCCGGTCCGCAGATATTCCAGGTAACGTTCCGTGATGTGGAAGCGGTCTTCGGTAAAAATCCTGATGGTCTCCGGGAACGGATTCTTTCCCGTGAGGTATTCGTGCATGATGATGCCGAAGCTGAAATAATCGACGGAACTCGAAAGGTTCTCGCCCATGACGGCCTGTTCCGGTGCGCTGTAGGCCGGAGTCATCTGTCCGCCATATTCGGTAACGCTTTCCCGAAGCTTTGCCTGGGCGTAGCCAAAGTCGCAGATCAGGATCTTGTGATTGTTGATATGCGTCGGATCCTGACAAAGGAGAAGATTTTTCGGCTTCAGGTCCTTGTGGACGATCTGATAATAATGGAGCTGGCTTATCGTATTGGCGAGATAGGCGATTTGCGCTACGCGCGGAACGAGTTCGTCCCTTGAAATGTCCGTCTTGAACATCTTGTCGAGCGAGCATCCCTTGATGAGTTCCATCTTGAGATAGGGCAGTCTTC
Organism: Sodaliphilus sp.; assembly: GCA_963660435.1. Taxonomy (GTDB): domain Bacteria; phylum Fibrobacterota; class Fibrobacteria; order Fibrobacterales; family Fibrobacteraceae; genus Hallerella. The sequence goes on along the minus strand of CAVKYI010000028.1, from coordinate 6,667 downwards.
CGGCGATTCCGCCTCCGAGGCTCTGGGCGACGCCTTCGATGTTTGTCGCCCGAATCAGGTTGTTTATCCGGATTTCGTCTTCGAACGAACTGATGATCATGTTCAGACGGTGGAGCCGGTTCTTTCCGGGTGGCACGTAATACTTGCAGAACTTGACGACGATGTCCCGCTCGCCATGTCGCTCGAGATCTCCCGGTCGAGCGATCCAGTAAGAGGCCCGGAACAGGTCGTTCGTCCCGTCGAGCGTCAGACGGTCGCGCAGCTGGATCCTTTCGACAGCGCCGCTGTGCAGGCAGACGGGGTTGTGGTCGAGCCAACATTGGTAATCTTCCATCGTGTAATGCTCGCGCATGGCGAGATTTCGCGACAGTCTGTCCAGAAATTCTGCAAAACGGTTTTGAATCACGACCGCAATTTAGCTATTTGTGGGTGCCGAACGCATGCACTCCTGTCGCCGAGGGAACTTTCTCCCGCTTTTCCAGGATTCTTGTCACGTAGGAATAGGCGTCGTCGATGTCGCTTGTCGGATGGAAAATCTTCAGGTCGTTTTCGTTGATCATCCCCGTTTCGACGAGAAAGTCCCAGTTGACTAGTCTATTCCAGTATTCTTCGCCGAACAGGACGACCGGAATCTGTTCATGCAGCTTGTTCGTCTGGATAAGCGTGAGCGTTTCGAACAGTTCGTCGAGAGTCCCGAATCCGCCGGGAAAGGCTATCAGTGCGCGGGCCTTGAAGAGGAACCAGAACTTTCGGATAAAGAAGTAGCGAAATTGCAGATTGAAGCGAGAATCGATATAGGGATTCGGGTGCTGTTCGTAGGGCAGCTTGATGTTGAAGCCCAGGGACGGAACCTTCGATTCGCGAGCGCCGCGGTTTCCCGCTTCCATGATTCCCGGACCGCCGCCCGTGCAGATGCCGTAACGACCTTCCGGATGCTTCTTTATCCAGGCACCGAAACGCTTGGAGAGTTCCCTTGCCGCATCGTAGTATTCGGCGACGAGGGAAAGCTTTCTGTATGTCTGGATTTCTTTCGGGGACGTGGCTTCCCGGATGCGTTTCTTCAGATCCTTTGTCCCGATGGTCCTTGCGGAACCGAACATGACGATTGTGTTCTCGATGCCGCCTTCCTGCAACACGACTCCCGGAGCGCGGAACTCCGAAAGAATTCGAACTTGGCGACCGGCATCGCTTTCGAGAAACTGCTGGTTTTGGTATGCGAGAACGGTTGATTGCCTTTTGATAGCCATAAAAATTCCTTGGTTGGTTACGATTTCAAAATACACCAAAAAATAGCGTTTGGAACAAAATTTTTGACAGGATGTTTTTTTACATTGCCGAGAGGTCGGGTCTGGCGAATTTCCCTGGTCGGAATTTGTCGGCGAAATCTTTTCTTCGGATTTGTCCTATGGTATTCCTGCTCCTTCTTGTCGCTTTCACGCTTTATCTTTTTTTCCATTTTCGCAGTGTCCTTTCCGGTGTGCGCGGAACGTTCCTCGCCGCGTCGATTCTCGTCGTCTTTTTCTGCGGGTTCTACTTGCGCGAGCATTTCGCGGGAACGCTTCTCGAAGCGGTTTTTACGGTGTGGTTTTGCGAAGCGGCCCTACTGTTTCTTGCCTGGGACATCTTTCGCCTGATTCGTTGGCTGGTCGTTCGGAAACCCCTGGATGCAAGGATTCGCCTTCTCGGAAACCGGATCGTTTTCGGTCTCGGAATCTTGCTGTCGGCGATTTTCTTCGCTCTCGGCGTTCCGGCAAACAACCATTATCTGGTCAGGGAACTGGTCGTCGGGATTCCGAAAGATTCGGCGCCTTTTTCGGCGGTCTTTCTTAGCGACTTGCACATCGATCCGCTTTTTCATCGACAGAAGCTCTCGCGCCTTGCCGCGGAAATGGACAGCATCGGTCCGGATTTCATACTGTTCGGAGGCGATCTCGCGGATATAAAGGATTCGGCGCTTCGAGCGGAAGGCTACGATTCCCTTTTTCGAAGCGTGGTCGAAAAGGCTCGGGTCGGCGCATTCGGAATCAACGGCAATCACGAAGGCTTCATGGAACGCGCCGGTTCGAATCCCGAACGTTGGATGCGTGAAAACGGAATGATTGTCCTGGACGATTCGACGGTCTGTCGCCAGACGGTCTGCCTTTCCGGGCGAACGGATTTTTCCGTGGCAAGGGAACGCGGCGTGGAACGCGCTTCTCTCGAACGGCTTCTTCCCGGCGATTCAGCCCTGCCGTGGATTGTGATGGATCACCAGCCTAGGGGAATCGAGACGGATTATGCGGGACGCCTTCCGACCCTTTTACTTTCCGGACATACGCACGACGGACAGTTTTTCCCGGCGACTCTGTTCATCGGGCTTTTTTGGCGTCTAGCGTCGGGTTTTGGAAGCTTGGACGGGGTGCCGTGGCTGGTTTCAAGCGGTATCGATTCCTGGGGACCGCCCGTTCGCGTCGGGAGTCAGACGGAAATCTGGGTGATCCGTTTTGAACCCACGCCGTAGGCGGCGCCTTGGGAGCGTGAATGTCATCCTGGAGGGAGCACCGCGACCGACCTGTCTGCCGACAGGCAGGTAGGATCCATGGTCAGAGCTTAGAACTTGGAACTTAGGTGAGAGTGGAGGGTGAAGAGTGGAGAGTTGATAGTAGGTAGTAGATAGTTGATAGTTCGCTAAGCGGACCTTGTAAAGGCTTGTACGATAAACGGTCATCCTGGAGCGAAGCAGCGCGGAGCGATAGGATCCATTTCGAAAGAAACGCTGCGAATGGATTCTACCTGCCCGCAGCAGGCGGGTCGAGGCTTCGCCTCTCCAGAATGACGGTAAGGTCACCTCTAAAAATTGCTTTGGTTAAGAAAATTTGAATGAGACCAAGCGAAGGCAGGAATGAAAAGTGGCGAATACTGGATGTATTTGCCACTTTGAATGACGAACCAGCGCGAAGAGTCGCAACCAAATTTTTGAAAAATGAATTTTTAGAGGTGACCGTAAATAGAAACATCTAAAAATTTGCAGACATTGATGTTACGCATTCTAGAAGCAGAATCGTTCACTGCTCTAGGCTCCAAGCTCTTTCAACCCAGCTCTGAAAAAGCGAGTCTCTTATTTTCTCCCGAATTGATTATATTTTGAATATGCTTGTAAAAATCTGGACAGAAACGTTTATCATCACGGGCGAAATCGACACGATGCGTGACGAACGTCTTACCGACTACGTTCGCGAAAACAAGGAATTCATCGCAGTGACGCAGGTGAATGTCGCGGACCGCGAAGGAAAGGACCTCTTTCGAACGCATTTTCTGAACGTCAGCACGAGCCACATCGAAATCATCCTGCCCGCGGAGTAGATAGCGCTTTACGGACCGGTCGCTTCGTTTGCGAAAAAGGTCTTCATGACCGCTTCCGGCGCATGGCGACACGGCTTGTCGTGAAAGGTAAAGACGTGCGTCGTCCTGCCGGTTGTCCGAAGCTCCCCGGCGACGGTCAGCCTGTACTCGAAGCAGAACCGCAGCCGGTCGATTTGCGCAAGATGCAGATGGATATCGACGGTTTCCCCGTAGCGACAAGGTTTCAGGAACTGCACTTCGAGCGACAGGAGCGGGCTGTGATAGCCTTCGGCTTCGAAGAGGGAGAAGGGAATTCCGTTCGCCTTGAATATTTCGGACCTCGCCTGTTCAAACCAGATGGCATAGACGGAATGGTGGACGATTCCCATCGCGTCCGTTTCGGCGTAGCGAACATCGATGTGCGCGGTATATTCGATAGGGCTTGCTTTCATAGGTATTTGAGAAATGGGGTGATGTAATCGCGTCTCATTTTTTCGCAACGTCGCAAGGCGCTTTCGACGAAATTTCGAAGATATTCTTGGCACCAGATTTTTCTGGTTTCACCAAACGACTGATCCAGTGAAGAAACAAAAAACTGGATTTGTAGAGCAGCCGCCCAATTGATGTAAAGGCTCTTTGGCGTTGCCTTGAACAGATTTGCATAGTAGGCGTTTGAACATTCCAGAAATTCGTTTTTTTCAATCCATTCGATTTCGATATAGTTTAAGGAAAAGGATTCGAAATCCTCGTTGTCCAGCATGTTGGCACACATTTTTGCCAGCTTGTATGCCGAGATGATGTTTGGTGGTTGTGACGCTTTCAAGGCGTTTTTTGTCTTTATGTCTATGAGAGAATAACGGTCGTTTTCTAGAAAGATTATGTCTGCCGTGTCGTTCTGTTTTTCTTCGAAAACATTTTCAGGATTCCAGTTGATGGTGGCCTTGTCTCCTCGGGTCAAAAGAAAGAGAACTGTCGGGGATTGAATCAGAGCGTTTCGCTGTGCGAGTGAAATGCATTTCGGATTTTTAAGATAGATGTCGTTCAGAAATTCAAATTGCTTGAAAACTTGGGTCGGATATTTCGATTTTAAAATTCTGTAGGCTGCTTTTTCAAAAGGTTCTCCCGCAGCATGACCGGCAAGCGTACCTTTATCTTGTTTGTTGGGACGTTCTACGCCGACACCTTTCAATCGGCTTAAAAGGCTCGAATAATCAATCATTTTGCTTCTCGAAATAAGGTTTTGAAGGCTTGGGAAATGAGAGAAATCCTGCCTGTGTCACCTGATTGAAGATAGTCCTTTACATTGGAGACGACTGCGTTGTGCAAAGCGACTTCTCTGGAATTTTCCCAGTCGATAGGCCTGTAAGGAATGCTGGAAACTGGCGCTTCCGAAAACTCGACGACGTCGCCTTTCTTTATGCCGTTGTGGTATAGCCAGTTATAGACTTCTTCGGTATTCAGAAAGGCTAGTAGGTAGTAGATGCTCTCCTTTAGATTCTTTTTTGGGACTATTCCCGTGACATCCTGTAACGCGTATATCCCGGATTCAACAAGGCAAAAACGAAACTTTTTTCGCGTGGTAATTCTGTCTTTACACGGAACGAAGATTTTTAGGCAATCTCTTTCGAACAGCTGTTGATTCCTTGGAAACGCGAACTGTTGGGGCTGAAGATTCTTTCCATAGCTGTACCGTTTAGAAAGCTCGGATAGGCAAGGCCTTAAATGGGCGCCAATGTTGGGGTAGCTTTTGGCAAAAGACTCGAAAGAGGATGTTTCGTTCGAAAAGAGATAGGTCGATGTATTTCGATAAGAGTAAGGCGAGATGTCTTTTGACTTGACGACTTGGACCGTTTGGGAACGTTCTTTCGGAGAAAGAGAAACTTCGGACAGGTTGAATGCTTTGTCGAGACCCGAAACCATGCCGTTTCCTATATCGCAAAAGTCGCCAACACGGTAGAAAGATTCAAGAAAAAGATCGTTCTCTTTACGGCAAACCTTTTCTAGTTGGGAAATCCGCTCTTGGATGCTCGCGTCATCAAGCACCCATCGCGAATCCCTTTCAAATTGCGGAATAGATTTCTTGATAAAAGCGGATGCGCTGTCGAGATCGCGTGTTGTCGGGCATTTGCGCTTTGTGTATTCATAGAGCGTTATTGGTTGCTTCGCCTTGTCTTTTTTCTTGATGTATTTGAAGATGATGAAAGATGCCGTTACGTTTTCGAAAAGAGCCGCTTCGTTGAAGTGGTAGATGCTTTCGAAAAAACCCGAATCCACCATGTAATTTCGCAAGGATCGGGCGTGAGTCGTGTTTAGCCAGTAATCGGTACAGATGAAAATCAATTCGCCGTTTTCATTCAGCTGCTCGATGCTTTTCAGGATAAAGATAAACAGATAGTCGCACAGACTGTTGAAATAGGTATTCCAGAGTAGGGAACGCGTCAGTTCTTCCTTTAGTTCCGGTTCGAGATTTTTCCAACGGATATAGGGCGGGTTTCCGATGACGCAATCGTATTTGTCCTCCATCGATGCCGATATGAAGCTCTCATGCCTGACATTGGGGAAGTTCTGGGCGAGACTTTTGTCGATTTCGAAAGCATTGACGTTTGAAAATTCATGTCTTTGAAGGGCTTCGAGAAAGATTCCCTTGCCACAGGATGGTTCCAGAATCCTGGCGGACTTTTCCTTGGACACTAGCGATACCATAAAGTCCGCGATGGGCGCTATGGTAAAGTATTGACCGTATCTTGCTTTGGCTTGCTTCATCGAGAATAATTTAAAAAGCCGAAGGCGAAAAGGGTCGGGGTTTGGCCGAATTTGAGTTTCTTCAAACGAATCTTCTTTGTATAAACAATCTATTCACATAAAAGTTTGGAGAAAACGAAAAATTTCCCCAAAAGATTTTTTTTGTCCTTGACAAAATCCCGAAACCCATCTAGATTTGGCAAAACTTCTAGCTTGGCTTTTTATGAGCCTGGCAAGGAGTTGCATGCCAAAGTAGCTCAGCTGGTAGAGCAGCTGATTTGTAATCAGCCGGTCGTAGGTTCGATTCCTATCTTTGGCTTGAAAATGGGTCGTTGCCCGAGTGGTTAAAGGGGACGGACTGTAAATCCGTTGACTTACGTCTACCGTGGTTCGAAACCACGACGGCCCACGCTTCATTAGCCCCCTCGTTACGAATGTAGCGAGGGGGTAATGCCCAGGTAGCTCAGTGGTAGAGCACTTCCTTGGTAAGGAAGAGGTCTCGAGTTCAAATCCCGATCTGGGCTCTTAACAATTCGGAGGTTAAGTTTTATGGCAAAAGAGCATTTTGAAAGAACCAAGCCGCACTGCAACATCGGCACGATCG
>CAVKYI010000027.1:0-27773 GCA_963660435.1 Sodaliphilus sp. | reverse complement strand
CCGCACCGTCGGCGCCGGATCCGTAACCGAAATCATCAAGTAAGGAATAAAAATGCCAAGAGAACTTATTACGCTCGAATGCACTGTTTGCCATCAGCGTAACTATGATTGCGACAAGAACAAGCGTCTTCACCCTTCCCGTGTGGAGTACAAGAAGTACTGCCCGTTCTGCCGCAAGCATACAGTTCATAAGGAAACCAAGTAAGGAAGGCTTTTAGGTCGGTAGCTCAATTGGTAGAGTCACGGTCTCCAAAACCGTTGGTTGGGGGTTCGAGTCCCTCCCGACCTGCTTCCTTCCTTTCGGAGTCATGATATGCAAAAGATTCAGCAATACATCAAAGAAGTTATCCAAGAGATGAAAAAGGTTACATGGCCGACTCTTGAAGAGCTGAAAGGTTCTACTTTGGTTGTGATGATTTTTAGCGTTATCATGGGTATCTATATTGCTGCGATTGATTTAGGACTTTCCTTTCTCGTCGATAAACTGTTAGGACGTGGGTAAATCATGGCGATGTTATGGTATGCAGTCCATACGTTTTCCGGCCAGGAAAGCACAATTAAGAAGAATTTGGAAATGTTGATTGAACGCGAAGGCGTTCAAGACAAGTTCGGTCGCATTCTCATTCCGGAGAAGGCGGTCCAGGTCAATGTCCGAGGAAAGCGCAAGACGGTCGTCCAGAAGCTTTTCCCGGCCTATTTGATTATAGAAATGGAGCTGGACGAGCTCACCCAGCACCTGGTAACGTCCATTCAGGGCGTTACCCATTTTGGAGGAACCAGTCGCCAGAACAAGGTGCCGATTCCTCTGCGTCAGAGCGAGGTCGATAGACTGCTTGGCGTCGAATCACAAGACGCTTCGCAGGATGTGATCCAGAATCCGTATATTGTCGGGGACAGTGTTTCCATCAAGGATGGTCCTTTCAAGGGCTTTATCGGTTCGGTCGAGGAAATCATCACGGAGAAGAGCAAGCTTCGCGTGATGGTCTCCGTCTTTGGCCGTTCCACGCCCGTCGAATTGGGCTTCAACCAGGTGGAAGCCGCTTCCGTATAGTGTCCGGTTCTGAAATGGAGAAATAACGTGGCTAAGAAAATCACAGGTTTTATTAAGCTTCAGATCCCCGGCGGTGCCGCAAATCCGTCTCCTCCGGTGGGTCCTGCCCTGGGTCAGAAGGGTGTGAACATCATGCAGTTCTGCAAGGCGTTCAATGCCCAGACCCAGAACGAAAAGGGAATGATCATCCCCGTGGTCATTACGGTCTATGCCGACAAGAGCTTCACTTTCATTACGAAAGTGCCGCCTGTCGCGGTCCTCGTCAAGAAGGCTGCCGGCATTGAAACCGCCTCGGGCGAACCGAACCGTAAAAAGGTCGGCAAGATCACCAAGGCTCAGGTCAAGGAAATCGCTACCCAGAAGATGCCGGACCTGAATACAATCGACATTGAAGCCGCAATGCGCATGGTTGCGGGCACGGCACGCTCGATGGGCGTGGATGTTGTCGACTAATCAGGCAGACCTTAACCCTATTTCTGACAGGAAACACCATGTTCAGAGGAAAAAAGTATAAGAAAGTGGCTGAATCCTTTGACCGGACCCAAGCGTTCGGTCTGGAGCAGGCACTTGAAATTCTTAAAAAATCCGAGGTTAAGTTCGACCAGACTGTCGAGCTTCATTTCAACCTCGGTGTCGATCCCAAAAACTCCGATCAAGCTGTTCGTGGCACGGTTGTGCTGCCGAATGGTACCGGCCGTCAGGTTCGCGTTCTCGTTTTCTGCAAGGACAACAATTTCCAGGCAGCAAAGGATGCGGGAGCCGATTATGTCGGTGGCGCAGACTTGGTCCAGAAAATCCAGGAAGGCTGGCTCGACTTTGATGCCGTCGTTGCGACTCCCGACATGATGCCGGTGATTAGCAAGGTGGCTCGCGTGCTCGGTCCCCGTGGCTTGATGCCGAGTCCGAAATCCGGAACGGTGACTATCAACGTCGCCCAGACCGTGAAGGAACTCAAGGCCGGTAAAATCCAGTATCGTGTCGATAAGGGCGCAAATATCCACGCCCCGATTGGCAAGCTCTCTTTCTCGGAATCCCAGCTTGTCGAAAACGCGAAGGCCGTGATTGATTCCGTCATCAAGAACAAGCCGCAAACATCCAAGGGAACCTATATCAAGTCCCTGTTCATTACGGCTACCATGACCCCGAGCCTCAAGCTCGACATGAGCCTTACGCGATAGGAGTTGAACAATGAAAGCTGTAGTTAAAAAACAACAGAAAGTTGATTCCATCGTCAAAGCTTTTGAAGGTGCTGCGTCCATCTATCTTCTCAACTACGAGAAGATTCCCGTAGAACTCGACAACAAGCTGCGTAAGGATCTCAAGTCCAAGAACGTCAAGTACATCGCTGTCAAGAACACTCTCTTGAAGAGAGTTCTCGAAAAGATGAACATCACCGGCTTGGACGATGTGCTCACGGGCGCGACTTCCGTCATGGTAGGGCCTGCAGACGATCCGATTCTGCCGGCGCGCGAAATCGAGAACTTCCACAAGGACAATCCCGATTTCCTCGTCGCCAAGAGCGTTTACCTCGAAGGTAAAGTCAGACCGGGAACCGACGTTGTCGAACTTTCCAAGATTCCGGATCGCAAGGGTATGCTTGCCCAGTTGGTCACGATCATTCTTGGACCGGGTTCCACAATCGCGGGCCAAATCAAATCCCTCACGGAAAAACTGGAAAAGGAACAGGCCGGAGCTACCGCCTAATCCCCAACACAACCATTCACAAACAACTTTTTCAAAACGGAACAATTGGAGAAAAACATCATGGCAACAGATATCAAGGCTATTGGTGATCAAATCGCGGGTCTCACCCTTCTCGAAGCCAAGCAATTGGCTGACTACCTCAAGGAAGCGCACGGCATCGAAGCTGCCGCTGGTGGCGTTGTCGTCGCTGCAGCCGCTGCCGGTGCTGCCGCAGAAGAAAAGACCGAATTTGACGTTATCCTCGCGGAATGCGGCGCCAACAAGATGGCTGTCCTCAAGGCTGTCCGTGCAATCACGGGTCTCGGCTTGAAGGAAGCCAAGGAAATGGTCGAAAAGGCCAACAGCGTTGTGAAGGAAGCCGCTCCGAAGGCCGACGCCGAAAAGATGAAGAAGGAACTCGAAGACCTTGGCGCCAAGGTCGTCCTGAAGTAATGTCTTCAGTTCTTTAATTAGAACACTCCAAATGCCTGCACACATGTGTGGGCTTTTGGTGTTTTTCCCGTGTTCAAGGTTTTTTCACTGGATGAGGTTTTTAAATGACGGAGCGAAAGAATTATTCCTCCAATAAGTTCCAGTTGGAACTTCCGTATCTGGTCGAAGTGCAGAAAGCTTCTTATGACCACTTCCTCCAAAAAGGCGTTCCTCCCGAGAAGCGTCTCAAAGTAGGTCTGGAACGCGTTTTCCAAGACATTTTCCCCATCACAGACATGAAGAGGCTCTTCGCGCTGAAGTACGAAGGCTACTTCTTCGGTATTCCCAAGTATAGCCTTCGCGAATGCCGTGAACGCGGTCTAACACACTCCATTCCGCTGCATGCGAATCTTTCGCTCCAGGTCTTTGAGGAAGACGGGGAAGATCGCAAGCTGAAGGAAGAAATCAAGAATGACGTCCTGATTTGCGAACTTCCGATCATGACGGACAACGGAACGTTTATCATCAACGGGGCGGAACGCGTTGTCGTTTCCCAGTTGCACCGTTCTCCCGGCGTGAGCTTTGACGAAGAACTGCTCCCCAACGGACGTTCCAACTACAAGAGCCGTATCATCCCGCATCGCGGTGCGTGGGTCGAATTCAATACGGACGGCGATATCCTTTACCTGATTATCGATCGCAAGAAGAAGATTCCGGCGACCGCGCTTCTCCGCTGCATCGGTTTCGAAACGACCGCCGAGATCATTTCCCTGTTCTACAAGAATCTCGAAAAGGTCACGCTCTCCGTCGGAGACATGGATCAGTATTACGGTCGCATTGTCGCCGCGGACGTTATCGATACGTCTTCGGGCGAAGTGATTCTCGACGCGAACCGCGTGTTTGACGACAAGTGCGCCGCTCGCTTGACGGAAAGCGGAATCTTCGAAGTCTCGTTCCTCGCGAAGGACGAAGAGAACCTGCTCATCCACAATACGCTTCTCGCCGACAAGTGCAAGACGAAGGAAGATGCGCTGAAGCTCATTTACTTTGTGATGCACCAGTCCCAGGAAGAGGCGCCGAACATGGCGACTGCGCAGATCGCTTTCGAAAGCACTTTCCTCGACGATCCGCGCAAGTATGATCTGGGAGAAGTGGGACGCTATCGCCTGAACGCAAAAGTCTATACACCGGCGATAGAAAAGATCCTTTCGGAAAACAATCTTTCGAAGCCTTCCCTCAACACGATGACGATGACGGAAGCGGACTTCCTCGGCATCATCGAATACATGGTCGGCCTCTATTGCGACCTTGACGGTTACAGCCTTGACGATATCGACCACCTGGGCAACCGTCGTACGCGTTCCGTCGGCGAACTTGTCGCAAACCAGCTTTCTGTCGGGCTTTCCCGCATGAGCCGCGTAATCCGTGAAAACTTCACTTCCGGCGATAACGAGACTCCGACTCCGCGCGACCTGGTGAACACCCGTACGGTGAATTCCGTTGTGCAGGCGTTCTTCTGCTCTAGCCAGCTTTCCCAGTTCATGGACCAGATGAACCCGCTTTCCGAGCTCACGCACAAGCGCCGTCTTTCGGCTCTCGGTCCGGGAGGTCTTTCCCGCGAACGCGCTGGCTTTGAAGTCCGCGACGTTCATTATACGCATTACGGACGTCTTTGCCCGATCGAAACGCCGGAAGGCCCGAATATCGGTCTTATCAACTCGCTCGCCACGTTTGCCGTGGTGAACCATTTCGGCTTTATCGAAACGCCCTATCGCGTTGTCGGCCTGATGGAATTCAAGGACTCTAACGGAAAGTCCTGCTATTTCCCCGAAGAGAAATGGCACTTTGGACTGTACAAGGGCTTTGTCCGCGAACCGCGTCTCTTCGTGCAGCTGGAGCTTTCCGCAAGGGAAATCGCGGAAGTTCGCTCGAATCTAGACGGTAACCAGCGCGTCCTGTTCGATTCCTTTGTAAACAAGGTCTTCGAATTCAAGAACGCGGACGGCTCTAGTTACTTTGTTCGCAACGGTACGCCGCTAGAGGCGTTCTCCGGCAAGGCGGACTATGTCCTTGTTTCCTCGATGCTTTACGAGGTTGTCTCGTCGTTCATCGTCTATCTGACGGCGGATGAAGAAGACGCGTTCAACATCGCTCCGGCGAATACGGCACTTGTTTCTGCCGCGTTCGACCCGCTGTTCGATTCGATGCTCTCGGACGCTTCGACAGAAGAAGAGAAAAAGAACGTTTCCGATCGTCACCAGCTTGCCGCCTTTGCGGAAGATTTCGTGATGGTTCGGGAAAAGGATGAGTATCCGCTCAAGGCGCGTGTCATTCCGGGTGGCGAGATTGACGATTCCGGTCGCTTTGCCGAAGGCTCTGTTCCGAAAATTGACGTAAACGCCTTGGACGAAGAGGCGATTGGAGCTCGCATCGACCTGATGGATGTTTCTCCGCAGCAGATTATTTCGGTTGCCGCTGGCCTGATTCCGTTCCTCGAGCACGATGACGCAAACCGCGCCCTGATGGGTTCCAACATGCAGCGTCAGGCTGTACCGCTGCTCCGATCGGAAGCTCCGGTGGTCGGGACAGGCCTTGAGCGTCGCGCCGCCCTGGATTCGGGAACGGTTGTTCGCGCAAGGCACGAAGGCCGCATCAAGTTTGTCGATGCGACAACGGTTGTCGTGGAACGCGGAACGCTCGATGCGAATGGAGAGTTCCAGCCGCTGGAAGGTCTCGGCGAGAATTTCGAGTTCCTCGACCACGAACCGATTGACGAATACAGACTGCGCAAGTTTGAACGTTCCAACCAGGATTCCTGCATCAACCAGAAGCCTGTGGTGAACGTCGGTGACTTTGTGAAGAAGGGCGACGTTCTCGCCGATGGCGCTTCGACGGAACACGGCGAGCTCGCTCTCGGAAAGAACATCCTTATCGCCTTTATCCCGTGGAACGGTTACAACTACGAAGACGCTGTCATCGTTTCCGAAGAACTCGCCATCAAGGACGCTTTCACTTCTATCCACATCGAAGAATACGAAGTGGAAGTTCGCGAGACGAAACGCGGACCGGAAGAGCTCACCCGAGAAATTCCGAATGTCGGCGAAGACGCCCTGAAGAATCTCGATGAACGCGGCATCATCCGCGTCGGTGCCGAAGTCCATGCCGACGACATTCTCGTTGGAAAGGTAACCCCGAAGGGCGAAACGGAACTTTCTCCGGAAGAACGTCTGCTTCGCGCCATCTTTGGCGAAAAGGCCGGCGATGTCCGCGATACGTCGCTTGTCGCGCCTCCGGGCATGAAAGGCGTCGTGATCGAAACGCGAGTCTTCAGCCGCAAGGATCATAACGACAAGAAGTGCCGCGCCGAAGACCAGGAAAAGATCAACGAGATCAAGGAAAAGTTCCAGTCCGATATCGACAAGATCAAGAGCACCTGCGCAAACGCGATGGTCGGAATGCTTGTCGGCAAGACTTCGGGCAATATCGTCGATTTCGATACGCATGAAGTCCGCATTCCGGACGGCTCCACCCTTTCGGAAAGGACGCTCCGCAGTCTGGACCTTCTGTCGCTTGCCCCGTCCTCGGTCTTTGCGCGAGACGATGAAGAGGTTCAGGAAAAAGCTTCCAGCCTGCTCTCGGTTGCCCGCGAATCGGTCGATCGCCTGACTCGGACGATGGAAAAGGAAATCGACAAGGTGACGAAGGGTGACGAACTCAAGCCCGGCGTCCTCCAGACGGTGAAAGTCTATATTGCCAAGAAGCGTCGTCTCTCGGTGGGCGACAAGATGGCGGGTCGTCACGGTAACAAGGGTTGCGTTTCGAAGATCGTGCCGGTCGAGGACATGCCGTTTACCGAAGACGGTCGTCCGATCCAGATTCTTCTGAATCCGCTGGGCGTTCCGTCCCGTATGAACGTCGGACAGGTTCTTGAAGTCCACCTGGGCTGGGCTGCGAAGGTTCTCGGCATGAAGATCGCTACTCCCGTGTTTGACGGCGCGTCTTTCGACGACATTGTCGGCGAGCTCGAAAAGGCTTACCAGAAGATGCCGATTGTCGATTACAGGATGGATCCCGAGAACGGTCATATCATCGGCAAGGCGAAGCTTTACGACGGACGTACCGGCGAAGCCTTCCTGAACCCGGTGACTATCGGCTACATGTATTACCTCAAGCTCGGGCACCTGGTGGAAGACAAGATCCACGCCCGTTCGATAGGTTCGTATGCGCTTGTGACGCAACAGCCGCTAGGCGGCAAGAGCCAGTTCGGTGGTCAGCGCTTCGGCGAAATGGAAGTCTGGGCTCTCGAAGCCTACGGTGCCGCTTACACGCTCCAGGAACTTCTCACGGTGAAGTCCGACGACGTGATGGGCCGTTCCAAGATTTACGACGCGATTGTCCACGGCAAGAACACGCCGGAACCGGGCATTCCCGAATCGTTCAACGTAATGATCCGCGAAGTCCGTTCGCTCTGCCTTGACATCAAGACTATTGGAGAAAAGTAATATGTCAGAAGAAACTTTCGATTATTCTGAAAGCAATAATGGTGAAGTTTCCATTCACCTCGCTTCTCCTGAATTGATTCGTCAGTGGTCTTATGGTGAAGTCACCAAGCCAGAAACGATCAATTACCGTTCTTTCAAGCCGGAACGCGACGGTCTGTTCTGCGAACGCATCTTCGGACCGGTCAAGAACTGGGAATGCAACTGCGGCAAGTACAAGCGGATTCGCTTCAAGGGCGTCATCTGCGACCGCTGTGGTGTGGAAGTTACCCATTCCAAGGTTCGTCGCGAGCGCATGGGACACATCGAACTCGCCATTCCGCTTGCGCACGTCTGGTTTGTCAAGAACCAGCCCTGCGTACTCGGCGCACTTTTGGATCTGGACACCAAGTCTCTTGACAACGTCATCTATTACGAGAAGTACATCGTTCTTGATCCGGGCGATACGGATCTTAAACCGAACGAGCTCATCGACGAGAACAAGTATATCGATCTCGAAAGGGAAGGCCGTCATTTCACGGCGAAGATGGGCGCAGCCGCCCTGAAGCAGCTTCTCGCACAGGTCGATTTTGTCGAGCTTTCGGACAAGCTCCGCGTGGATGCCCTGTCCAAGTCCAAGACAAAGCGCGACGAGGCTATCAAGCGTCTGAAAATCGTCGAAGCGTTCAAGAAGTCCCAGATGGACGACTTCTATTCCTACTACGAAAATCCGGAAAAGAAAAAGAACAGCGACATGCCGTGGGCGAAGGAACTCGCCGAAAAGGTCGAAGACTTCAAGTACGGCGTCATCGGTTCCGACGGGGAACGCAAGGGCGGCTATGCCGCAAGGTGCGAAGGCAAGGAATTTGACCTGCTCGACGCCCTGTGCGAATTCCGCAAGATGTATCCCGCGCAGGCGAAGAACCTTTCGAACCAGCCCGAATGGATGATCCTGGACGTTCTCCCGGTGATTCCGCCCGATCTGCGTCCGCTCGTTCCGCTGGATGGAGGCCGTTTTGCGACTTCCGACCTGAACGAGCTCTATCGTCGGGTCATCAACCGTAACAACCGTCTGAAGAAGCTTATCGACATCAAGGCTCCGGACGTGATTCTCTGCAACGAAAAGCGAATGCTCCAGGAAGCGGTGGATCAGCTGTTCGATAGCGGTCGTCGCACGGCTCGCGCCGGTTCCAACCGTCCGCTCAAGTCTCTCTCCGAACTTCTGAAGGGCAAGCAGGGGCGTTTCCGTATGAACCTCCTCGGCAAGCGCGTGGACTATTCGGGACGTTCCGTCATTGTCGTCGGACCGGAACTGAAAATGCACCAGTGCGGACTTCCGAAACGGATGGCTCTCGAACTTTACAAGCCGTTTATCATCCAGCGTCTGGAGGAGGACGGCATCGTCTATACGCTCAAGGCGGCAAAGAAGTATGTCGATGCGGAACGTCCCGAAGTCTGGGATATTCTCGAAGCGATTATCGAAGACCACCCGGTGATGCTGAACCGCGCACCGACCCTTCACCGCTTGGGTATCCAGGCTTTCTACCCGAAACTCATCGAAGGCAGCGCCATTCGCCTGCACCCGCTCGTCTGTACCGCGTTCAACGCGGACTTCGACGGTGACCAGATGGCTGTGCACCTTCCGCTTTCCTTTGAAACGCAGCTCGAATGCCGCGTTCTCATGCTTTCGTCGAACAACATTCTGCATCCGGCGTCCGGTCAGCCGATAGCTGTTCCGGGACAGGATATCGTGCTTGGCCTCTACTACATTTCGAAGCCTCGCCCGAACCGCAAGGGTGCCGGAATGCGCTTCTATGACGCGGATGAAGCTCTCCGCGCTTACGGAAACGGCGTTATCGACTTGAATGCCGAGTGCTACCTCCAGTTGCCCGCCGGCAGAAAGATCTATATGGGTGCGCTCGAAACGGACACTCCTTGCTTTACGGAACAGCCGGACGATAACGGCAACCGCGACGTCGTGGCGAAGGCCGGACAGAAGGTCAAGTTCCTCACGTTGAAGGAACCGGCTGTCATCAAGACGACGATGGGACGCATTGTACTGAACGAAATCATTCCGAACGATGTCGGCTTTGCAAACGAGACGTTCAGCAAGAAAGTCATCGCGAAGTCCATCGACGATCTCTATCGCCGCACGGGAAACCGCGTGACGGTCGAATACCTCGATGACCTCAAGGCGCTTGGTTACAAGTGGGCCATGATTTCGGGCTCGTCCGTCGCCATCGCGGAAATGATCATCCCGCCCGAGAAGCAAGCGATGCTTGACGAAGCGACGGAAAAGGTCAACCGCATCCGCGAACTCTACGAAGACGGCGTGATTACCGACGGCGAACGCTATAACCAGATAATCGACGTGTGGTCCAAGACGACGAGCGACGTGGCTGCCAAGCAGTGGGATCTTCTGTCCCATGACCGCGACGGATTCAATCCGGTCTATATGATGGCGGATTCCGGTGCCCGCGGTAGCCGTGAACAGATCAAGCAGCTGTCCGGTATGCGCGGCCTGATGCAAAAGCCGACAAAGCAGCTCGGTGGCCAGGAAGTTATCGAAAACCCGATCAAGTCCTGCTTCCGCGAAGGCCTGAACGAAATGGAATACTTCATTTCGGCTCACGGTGCCCGCAAGGGTCTTGCCGATACCGCTCTGAAAACGGCTGACGCCGGTTACCTGACCCGCCGTCTCGTCGATGTGGCGCAGGATCTAGTCATCGTCGAAGAGGATTGCCATACGAAGGACGGCATCGACATTTCCGCCTACAAGGACGGCGACGACACGATCATCTCGCTTGAAGAACGTCTCCTGGGACGCGCTCCGGTCGAAGACATCGTTCACCCGGTTTCGGGCGAAGTGATTGTCAAGGCAGGCGATCTTGTCACGGAACGCGATCTTTCGAAAATCTCCGCGACGGGTCTCGAACATGTGAAGATGCGTTCTGTCCTGACTTGCGAAGCGCGCAACGGCGTCTGCGCCAAGTGCTACGGACGTATGCTCGCTTCCGGTCGTCCGGTGGATCTGGGCGAAGCCGTCGGCGTTATCGCGGCGCAGTCTATCGGTGAACCGGGTACGCAGCTGACGCTGAGAACGTTCCATATCGGTGGCGCTTCGAGCCGTCTGACCGTCGAAAACTCGAAGAGCGCGCCCGTGGATGGCCGTATCGAGCTTGACAATGTCAATACTCTCGAACATGGGGGCAACAAGGTCGTGGTGAGCCGGATGGGCGAACTTGTCATCTTTGACTCTACCGGAATCAACAAGGGACGCTGGCAGATTCCGTATGGCGCAACGCTTTACGTAAACGATGGCGATATGGTCAAGAAGGATGCCAAGCTCTTTGAATGGGATCCTTACACCCAGCCCGTTCTCAGCAACGCGAGCGGTAAGATTCAGTTCGTCGATTTGATCGAAAATACGACTTACCGCGTCGATAAGGACGATGTGACGGGCGTGGAAACGTGGACCGTCATCAGCGACCGTCACGGCAAGCACCGCCCGGCGATTAACGTCGTCGATGCGAGCGGCGAACGCCAGGGCGTTTACTATCTGCCGGATGGAGCCATCCTTACGGTTCACGAAGGCGACAAGGCGGAACCGGGCGAAATTCTCGCCAAGCTTCCCCGCGCGGTCGGAAAGACGAAGGACATTACCGGCGGTCTTCCCCGTGTCGCGGAACTTTTCGAAGCGCGCATTCCGAAGAATGTCGCGGTCATCGCCCCGATCGACGGCGTCGTTTCTTACGGCAACGAAGAACGCGGCAACCAGAAGGTGATAATCAAGAACAAAGACGAAGAAAAAAGCGTTCTTGTCCCGCGCGGACGTCACCTGGCGGTCCTCGAAGGCGACCGTGTTAGCAGAGGCCAAAAGATTTGCGACGGTTCCGTGGATCCGCACGATATTCTCAGTGTGCAGGGGCCCGAAGCGGTCCAGCGCCACCTGGTGAACGAAATCCAGGCGGTCTATCGCTTGCAGGGCGTGGCCATCGCCGATAAGCACATCGAATGCATTGTCCGTCAGATGATGCGTAAGGTTAAAATTTCCGATCCTGGGGATTCCGATCTCTTGCAAGACGAAGAAATCTCCAAGGCACGCTTGCGCGTGAAAAACGATTCGTTGAGAAAAGAAGGCAAGAAGGAAGCTTCGGGCAATCCGATGCTCCTCGGTATCACCAAGTCCTCGCTCTCGACGGATAGCTTCATCTCCGCGGCGTCCTTCCAGGAAACAACCAAGATCCTCACTCGTGCTGCTATCGAAGGTAGTGTGGATCCGTTGATGGGTCTTAAGGAAAACGTCATCATGGGACACCTGATTCCTTGCGGAACGGGCGCTCGTCACCTGCGTGACGTTGTGGTCATCGATGCCGATGCCGAGGAGGAAGCCGCCGCAAGTCGCGCTGCCCAGGCTCAGGGTAGCGACGGCCAAATCGGCGGTATCGAATTTACGATGCCGGATACCGGTTCCGAAGCCTCGGAAGATAATGGTGAAAATCCCGAATAATCGAGAGGTAAAACTTGAAATTATTCGAAAAAGAACTATATTTGGACTTCCAAAATTAGGGAAAAAGAAAAATGCCTACTATACAACAGCTCGTCCGCAAGGGCCGCGAGAAAATTCTCAACAGAACCGCTTCGCCGGCTTTGAAGCAAAGCCCGCAAAAGCGCGGTGTCTGCACCCGTGTCTATACCACCACGCCGAAAAAGCCGAACTCCGCTCTCCGCAAGATTGCGCGTGTCCGCCTTTCGAACAAGATGGAAGTTACCGCCTACATTCCGGGCGAAGGTCACAACCTTCAGGAACACTCCATCGTCCTTATTCGCGGCGGTCGTGTCAAGGATGTTCCGGGTGTCCGTTACCACATTATCCGCGGCACGCTCGATACCCAGGCTGTGAACGGCCGCAACCAGGCGCGTTCCAAGTACGGCGTCAAGAGAAAAGCTCCGGCGAAGAAGTAAAGGAAGGGCTACATGTCTAGAAGAAGAAAGACCATTCACAAGCACACCATTCCGGATCCGCGCTACCACTCCGTTCTCATCACGGAACTCATCGGCGTGGTTCTCAAGCAGGGCAAGAAGACGATTGCGGAACAGATCGTTTACACGGCTCTCGACATTCTGAACAAGAAGGTGGAAGGCGAAGGCTCTCCGCTCGAAAAGTTCGAAGAATGCCTCGAGAACATCAAGCCGAAGCTCGAAGTGAAGTCCCGTCGCATCGGCGGCGCGAACTACCAGGTGCCGATGGAAGTCGCACCGGATCGCGCCAAGGCTCTGGCGCTCCGCTGGCTGCTTGACGCCGCCCGTAACCGCACCGAAGCGAACATGGCCGAACGTCTCGCCGCGGAACTCGTTTCCGCCAAGAACAACGAAGGCAATGCCGTTCGCAAGAAGCAGGACGTGCACAAGATGGCCGAAGCGAACCGCGCCTTTGCGCACTTCCGCTTCTAATATCGTTCAATCCTTTGTTTTGGAAAAAGTCTCGCTTGCGAAGCGGGGCTTTTTTTTTGTGTCTTGGCGATTCGGAAACGGTCTTGTAGAGACCTTCCTTTTGGACCACAAGAGCGTGAACTTTTTAACGTCCGATTTTCGCAACGGACAATGTTCGGTCGGGGGGTGAATCGAAAACGTTTTTCTGGGCTGGACGACGATTCTGTCGGATGATTTCCGCTCACCGTGTCTGCCGGTTGTCCACATTTTTTTCTATATTCTTCGCATAGATTTTTACACTCTAACCAAAAGGCAAAAATATGGCTGCTAAAATCAAGTCTGTTGTGGCTCGTCAGATTCTGGATTCCCGTGGAAATCCGACTGTCGAAGCGATTGTCACCCTCGAATCCGGCGTAGAAGGCGTTGCGAAGGTTCCGAGTGGCGCTTCTACCGGCGAACGCGAAGCCTGCGAGCTTCGCGACGGCGGCAAGGCGTATTGCGGCAAGGGTACGACAAAGGCTGTGAAAAACGTAAACGAAAAGATCGCGAAGAAGATCGCCGGCATGGACGCTTTCGACCAGAAGGGCGTTGACGACGCGATGATCGAACTCGACGGCGACCGCATGCACAAGGACACTCTCGGCGCGAACGCGATTCTCGCCGTTTCGATGGCTGTCTGCGTTGCCGCCGCGAAGGAAGCCGGCATGCCGCTTTACCAGTATATCGCGAAGCTCCACGGAACGAAGAAGATGACTCTTCCGTGCCCGATGTGCAACGTGATCAACGGCGGTGCGCATTCTTCCGCTCCGATCGACTTCCAGGAATTCATGATTGCGCCGGTTGGCGCGAAGACCTTTGCGAAGGGTCTCCAGATGGTGACGGAAATCTTCCACGCCTTGAAGAGCGTCCTGAAGAAGGCCGGCTACGAAACGACCGTCGGCGACGAAGGCGGATTCGCTCCGGGCGTTGCCATCAAGAAGGATCCGAAGAACAAGTTCGGCTGGAAGATTACCGGCGTGATGACCCTCGAAAAGGCTCTGACCGCTCTCAAGGACGCGACCGAAGCTGCCGGTTACAAGTTCGGCAAGGATATCAAGATCGCTCTCGACGTCGCTTCTTCCGAATTCTGCGACAAGAAGATCAAGGACAAGTGGGACAAGGGCGAAACCTACACCTTCAAGAAGTCCTCGGGCAAGACCTTCAAGGGCGCCCAGCTCGTCAAGTATTACGAAAAGCTCGTCGATAAGTTCTCCATCTTCTCGATCGAAGACGGTCTCGACGAACATGACTGGGCTGGCTGGAAGGTCCTCACCGAAGATCTCGGCAAGAAGATCAACCTGGTCGGCGACGATCTGTTCGTGACGAATCCGACTATCTTCAACGAAGGCATCGAAGCGGGCATCGCGAACGCGATTCTCATCAAGGTGAACCAGGTCGGTTCCATCTCCGAAACTCTCGAAGCCATCAAGACCGCCCAGGAAAAGGGCTACGCCCCGATCGTTTCTCACCGTTCCGGCGAAACCGAAGATACGTTCATCGCCGACCTCGCCGTGGGAACCGCCGCGGGCCAGATCAAGACCGGCTCGCTCTCCCGCACGGACCGCGTTTGCAAGTACAACCGCCTCCTCGCTATCGAAGCGGAACTTGGCAAGAACGCCGTCTATGCCGGCGATCCGCGCAAGAACAAGTAGTCGCGAATTTTTTGCGAAAAAAGGTTCCTCTTTTGGGGAACCTTTTTTTTGTCGAACCGTATTTTCCCCGATAAAGGATGAAAAAAAATTTACATCGGATGCATTGTCGCAAAACAAATGTAAATTATGCGTGTCAAGTTTAAACTGGACTTTCTTGTGCCGAAAAATCAAGAGGACTATAGATGAATTGTTTAAAAACGATCGCCAGAGGCACGGTCGCCTTGTCGGCGTGTTTTGGCGTTTTGGTCGGTTGTTCCGGAGGTTCCGATAACGCCGAAGCGGCTTCCGATTCCTTGCCGAGAGAAGAAACGCTGTATCTTTCCGGCCAGCAGTGGGGGACTCCTTCGTCCTTCAATCCGCTTTCCGAAAGCTGGAGCTCGGCGTGGCCTGTCAGCGGTCGCTTCAACCTGATGTATGAACCGCTTATCACGTATAACACGCTGAACGGCCAGATGGAGCCGCTTCTCGGCACGCTCGTCGATAGTCTCAGCAATAACGACAGCATCGTGGTCGATTTGAACCCGAATGCGAAGTGGAGCGACGGTGTTCCCGTTTCGGCGAAGGACGTGAAGTTCATCTTTGAACTGGGACATCACTATTCGGGCGTCGCCGTCAATACGTCGGAACAGATTACGGGCGTAAACGTCCAAAAAATCGCTTCGGTCAACGCTGCCGGAGATTCCGTCGAATTGGAACGTCTTTCCTTCATGATCAACAAGAAGGGACGCAACAACCCGCTTTCCATCAAGGACCTTCTGCAGGCGATCCGTATCGTTCCGGAGCATATTTTCAGCAAGCTTATCGCGGAACACGGAAATTCGGTCGAAGAAGTGAAGAAGCTCAAGCTCGACGTGAACCCGGCGGACGGCAAGGCTCCGGTCGTTTCCGGTCCGTACAATCTCGCCGGATACTCGACGACGAAGATCATCCTGCAGCGTCGCGACGATTACTGGGGAAATGCCGCGATGCACGAAGGCAAGCTGCCCGCTCCGAAGTACATCGTCCATCCGATTTACAAGTCGAACGAGCACAGCACGATCGCCCTTCGCGACGGATCGCTCGACGCTTCCATGAGTTTCGTGCCGCGTATCTGGCACAAGGCCGGTGCGGGCGTCCATGCGTGGCTCGACGAGCCGCCTTACTTTATGCCGGGCGCGATGCCGATGATGATGGTGAACACGCTCCGTCCGCCTCTTGACAACAAGTATTTCCGCAGGGCCATCGCCACGGCGATCGACTATGCGGCGATTCGCCAGTTCGCCGTGTCGAACTACACGTCCGAGCTTAAGCCGGGACTTGTCATGCCGACTGCCATCGAAGGCAAGTACATCAACGAGGAAGATTGCGCGAAGTATGGCGTGAAGCTGAACCTTTCCGGACAGGAACGGATCGATTCCGTCCAGGCCCTGCTCAAGCTCGCAGGCTACAAGTCCGTGTTTGGCGAAGACGGAACGCTCGACCACATGGAAAACGAAAAGGGCGAACGCGTCAAGACGATGTTCATCACCAGCCCGAACGGCTGGACTGACTGGGAAGCGATGGTGACGATTGCCGTCGAAAGCTTGCGCAAGGCAGGTCTCGATATCCGCGAAGGCTTTGTGGATGGCGGTTCCTACTGGCCGGCGATGGGCCAGGGAAACTTTGACCTGGTGATGCACAAACCGCAGGCCGACGTTACCCCGTCTCTTCCGTGGAGCCGTTTCAACGAAGTGATGTCGTCGCGCGACTGGGCGCCTCTCGGAAGC
The DNA here is from genome assembly GCA_963660435.1 of Sodaliphilus sp. GTDB lineage: Bacteria > Fibrobacterota > Fibrobacteria > Fibrobacterales > Fibrobacteraceae > Hallerella. The sequence goes on along the minus strand of CAVKYI010000027.1, from coordinate 11,260 downwards.
TGGGCCGGTACGAACATCGGACGCTACAACAAGCCGGGAACTCCGGAATACCGTCCCGAAGTCGATAGCCTTCTCGCCCATGTCCCTCTGATGACGAACGAGGATTCGATCGCCGCAGCCTATCGCACGCTCAACCGCATCTTTATGGAAGACCAGGTGTCGATTCCGCTCGCCTACCTACCGGAACAGTATTACGAATATAGCGAGCGCGTCTGGACGAACTGGCCGAACGCCAAGAACCCGTATGCGCCGCAACAGCTTCCGTGGATTGCTTACGGTACGAACATCCTCTGGAACTTAAAGCTCAGAAAATAAGGACGGACAATGCTGAAACAATATCCCACACTTCGTTATGTCCTGCAAAAGGGTTTTTGGTATTTCCTGACATTTATTGTCGCTATCGCCATCAACTTCGCTCTCCCGCGACTCGGGGAAAACAATCCGGTCGATATCGTCATGGGCAAGGCTGCCCAGGGACTGACCCCGGATGAGGCGATGCAGAAAAAGGAAACCCTGCTCAAGGCCTTTGGCATGGCAGAACTCTCCGACGAGGGAAATGTCATCTATGACACTGTCGCGGTACTCGACGCGACGGGAAAGCCCGTGCTCGACGAAAATTCGAATCCGAAGACGGAAGCAAAGCCGCGCCTCGCTTCGGGATTTTCGCAGTTCGTTTCCTACGTGATCAATGTTTTCCACGGAGACTTTGGACTTTCCTATAGCCAGTATCCGAAGCCCGTTCTCGAAATCATCAAGGAATCGCTTCCGTGGACGCTCGCCATCCAGTTCCCGACAATCGTTCTCGGCTGGATCTTCGGCAACCTGCTCGGAGCCTACGCCGCCTACAAGCGCGGAATCTTCGACAAGGTCTTCTTCCCCGTGGCGATGTTCCTGAACGGAATTCCCTACTTCGTCTTCGGTATGCTTCTCGTTGCGCTGTTCTCGATTACGCTCGGATGGTTCCCGGCGATGAACGCTTACGGCATGGACGTGATTCCGGGATTCAACTGGGCGTTCATCAAGTCCGTCGGGTTCTACTACGTGCTTCCGTTCTTCTCCTGCTTCCCGATCCTCGCTTCGGGTCAGGCGACCGGTATGCGCTCCATGGCCATCTATGAACTCGGAACGGATTACATGAAGTATGCCAAGTGGCTCGGTCTCCGCGAAGGAAAGATCATCGGCTACGTATTCCGCAACGCGATGCTTCCGCAGCTCACCGGTCTTGCCCAGTCTCTCGGCGCGATGGTCGGCGGAGCCCTCATTACCGAAATGATTTTCTCTTATCCGGGGCTTGGCATGGCGATGCTCACCGCTATCCAGCAGAACGACTATGCGACGATCCAGGGCTGCACGCTCATGATTTCTACCTGCGTCCTGCTCGCCAACTTCCTCGTGGACATCCTGATCGCTGTCTTTGACCCGCGCGTCAAGGCCGGTTTGCAGATGGGAGGTAAATAACATGTTGAAACTTCTCAAGAATCTAATGAAGTCGCCGATGTTCGTTATCGGTGTCGCCATCTTCTTCCTGTCGCTCTTTGTCGCGATCTTTGGCCCGCTCTTTTACCATGTCGATATCAACGCTCGCGACATCGTGGCAGGTCCTTACGCTCCGTCTAGCGCGGAACATCTCCTCGGAACCGACCATCTGGGGCGCGACTACGTGTCGCTTCTGATTGCCGGGCTTCGGAGTTCCCTGTATGTCGGCCTGATCGCTGGCGTCATCGCGACGACGATCGGTGTTTTCATCGGGCTTTTCGGCGGCTTCCGCGGCGGCTGGATCGACGAAATCCTGAACATGGGAACGAACCTGTTTATCGTTATCCCGCAGTTCGTGATTCTCGTTCTCATCAGCTCGGCGGTCAAGGAAGGGCGTTCGCTCACGCTTATCGGCCTTATCATCGGTCTCACTTCGTGGAGCTGGTCGGCTCGTGCCGTGCGCGCCCAGGCCTCTTCGCTCAGAAGCCGCGATCACATCGCGCTTGCCCGGATGAACGGTGCCGGTTCCCTGAAGATTGTCATCAAGCACGTCTTGCCGTATCTGCTTTCCTACGTGTTCATGGTCTTCATCATGCAGGTCTCTTCGGGAATCCTTTCCGAGGCTTCCATTTCGATGATCGGTCTCGGTCCTCTGGATTCCACGTCGCTCGGCATCATCCTGAACCAGGCGAAGGACAACGGTGCCCTGTCGGACAGCATCTGGATTGCATTCCTCCCGGCAACGCTTGTCATCACCTTGACCGTGTTTGCGCTGTATCTTATCAATACGTCGATGGAAGGCGTATTCAACCCGCGTCTTCGCAAGTAAGAGGTAACCATGTCAGACAATGTTTTTGAAGTAGAACACCTGAGCCTCTATTATCTCGGACGTTTTGGAGACAAGACGCATGCCGTGACGGATGTTTCCTTTTCGATGAAGCAGGGTGAAATCCTGGGCATCGCCGGGGAATCGGGCTGCGGAAAATCGACGCTCGTGAGCGGTCTCATGGGCATGTGCATCCCGCCGCTTTATCCGGAAAACGGCGACGTCCGCGTCAAGAACGGCGACAAGATGGAATCGCTGATGAACCGCTCCATCGAGGATATCCGCGCGAACGTTCTCGCCCAGAAAGTCTCCATGATTCCGCAGGGCGCGTTCAACGCGCTGAATCCGGTTCGCAAGATCAAGGACATCGCGGCAGATGTCATCGCGGCGCACACGCAGCCGGGCAAGTCTCTCGACAAGAAGGAAATCTACGATCGTCTGTGCGAACGGTTCGACCTCTTCGGAATGGACACGACGCGCGTTCTGAACTCGTTCCCCATCCAGCTTACAGCCGGTGAACGCCAGCGTTCCGTTATCGGAATTTCGACCCTGCTCAACCCGCAGATGGTGATTGCCGACGAACCGACTTCCGCGCTTGACGTTTCCACGCAGAAGGAAGTCATCAAGATGATCTTCGATCTTCTCGACAAGGGAATCTTCTCGACGATGATCTTCATCACGCACGAGCTTCCGCTTCTCTACCATGTCGCGGACAATATCGCGATTATGTATGCGGGAGAAATCGTGGAAAAGGGAACCGCGGAACAGGTCGTGAAGGATCCGCGTCATCCCTACACCAAGGCGTTGATGGGCGCCATGCTCAGCACGGAAGCGAGCCAGCGTTCCCGTCACCCGGTCGCTATCGAAGGCGCTCCGCCAAGTCTCAAGAACAAGATTGCGGGCTGCCGCTTCGCTCCGCGTTGCAAGGTGGCGTGTGAAGATTGCAAGAAAAATGCCCAGAACCTCCGCGTTGTCGGCGGTCGTGATGTGAGGTGCGATTATGCAAACTGATAAGGCTGTCGTTTTTTCCGCCCGGAACGTTTCGAAGGAATTTGGCGCGGGCAAGAACCTGAAAGTCGCCGTGAGCGATGTCTCGTTCGACATCTACGATGAAGAGTTCATTTCGATAGTCGGCGGTTCGGGCTGCGGAAAGTCCGTTCTCGCGAAAATCATGCTCGGGCTTTACAAGCCGACGCACGGTGAATTTCTCTATCGCGGGCACCAGATCAAGAACCTGAAGGAACACTGGAACGAAGTCCAGTCGGTGTTCCAGGATCCGTTCGGCTGCTTCAACCAGTTCTTCACCATCCGCTCCCAGCTCGAAGACGCCCTGAACATTCTCAAGGACAAGCCTTCGAAGGAAGAGGTTCGCCGCCGCGTCGATGAAGGCCTTCTCGCGGTGAACGTCACCCCGGCGGACATCGAAGGAAAGTATCCGTTCGAACTTTCCGGTGGACAGATGCAGCGTATGCTGCTTGCCCGAATCTTTGCGCTCCGTCCAAAGGTTCTGATCGCCGACGAAGCGACATCGATGGTCGATGCCTGCGTCCGCGCGAATATCCTCGACTATCTCCGCAAGCTGAAGGATCAGCTCAAGATGACGGTCGTCTTTGTGACGCACGATATCGGACTTGCGAACTACGTGAGCGACCGAATCTTCATCATGCACGAAGGCAAGATCGTGAACCAGGGAACGCCTGCCGAAGTTCTCGACCATACGACGGAACCGAATACGCTCCGCCTGCTCGACGACATTCCCGAAGTGCACAAGGACGAGTGGATTCCGAACAGCCATCGCTCCAAGAAGCACCAGGCGGAAGTGGCAAGTTCGCAGGGTTGATTCCAAATCTCTTGAACGAGCCCGGTTTCGACCGGGCTTTTTGATATGCCGATGCAGCCGATTCGAAACATTGCGATTCTCGCCCATGTCGATGCGGGAAAGACGACGCTTTCCGAGCGGATTCTCTTTACCGCGGGCGAAGTGCGCCTTCCGGGAAACGTGGAAGACGGCCTTGCGACGATGGACTATATGCCCGAGGAGCGGAAGCGCGGCATTACGATCGAATCGGGCGTGGCGCATTTTGAATGGCGTGGAATCTGGTTCAATTTTATCGATACGCCGGGGCACGTAGATTTTGGCGCCGAAGTCGATATGGCTCTGTCTGCCGTGGACGGCGCGGTTCTCGTTGTTTCCGCGACGGATGGCGTGGAAACGCAGACGCTTTCCGCCTGGAAAAAGTTGAAGGGAAATGGCGTCAGCACGATAGTCTTTATCAACAAGCTGGACTGTTCCGCAAGCTCGCTCGACGAAACGCTGATTGCCATCGAGGAATATCTCGGCGCGCGGCCCGTGCTGCTTTCCGTTCCGGAATTCGCGGATGCCCGGGGCGAGCGAAAGGTTCGCTCCGAACTCGATGTCGTGAGCGGAACGAGACTTGCGCTTTTGGACGGCAAGGAAGAACCCGAGGCGGTTGAAGATGCCGCGTCGAAGTCCCGGTGGAAAGGCGCCTTTGCGGAAGCGGTGGAGGCGGCCTCCGAGTTCGACGACGAAATTCTCTCGCTTGCGCTCGAAGGGAAAAGCGTTCCGCCCAAGATGCTCGTGCGCGGACTGAAAGAGCTTGCGGCTTCGGACAAGTATGTTCTTTGCTATGCGGGTTCCGCCAAGGAAAATTTCGGCGTGCGAAGCCTGATGAACGGGCTTTCGTTCTTCTTGCCGGATCCGCCGAAGTTCAAAAAAAGGTTCCTGGGCGAAGTAATCCGCTTGCGGCATTTTCAGGGAAGCGGGGAAATTTCCCTGTTCCGCAGCATGGCGAATCTTGAAAAGGCGAAGTGGCCCGAAGGCCTCGAATTCTTCCGATTGAAGGCTTCGTCGCTCGAACCGGTTTCGCGGATTTTGGCCGGCGACATCTACGCGCTCCGCTCGCCGCGGAAGCTTTCGCTCGGGGAAAGAATCGCCTTGGACGGAACCGTTTCGGAAGAGATCGTTTCGCGGAAAAGCTACGACTCGCTTTTGCAGACGCATCTCGAATGCGCTCGTGCGGAGGATTTTCCCTCGGTGGAAAGGAATCTTCGGTTGTTGTGCCGGATGGATCCTTCTATCCGCGTGACGCCGCATCCCGAGGCCGGATTCTGGGTCTTGCACACGGTCGGCGAAGTCCAACTGGAAGTGATTCTCGAACGGCTCAAGCGGGAATTCGGCTGTGATGTCCGGGCGGGGAATCCCGATGTGCTGTGGCAGGAACGCTTGAAGTGTCCGCTTTCTCCGGTAGAAAATTCCTTCCAGGCCGGACCGTTTTCGGTGAAGCTTTCCCTCGCCGCCAAAAGACTCCCCGAAGATTCGACGGAAGTTTCGCTCGCGGGAAACGCCTTGGAAAATCTTTCGCAGGATGTTCTCGCGGGGCTCCGGTCGGCGGTTCTGGAAAGCGCCGCTGTCGGAATCCTGGGAAAAGGTTCGCTCGTGGGCGTGGAATTTTTGATCGATGAATTTTCCGCTTCCGAAAACGCTCCGGTCCCGATGATCAAGAAGGCGTGCTCGGATGCGGTCGCAAAGCTCGTTCGCCCGTCGGACATTTGCCTGTATGAGCCATACATGGAGCTTTCGCTCGAATGCCCGGCGGAATATGCTGGTCTCCTCGGCGGAGACGTTCTCGCTCGCGAAGGGAAAATCGTTTCGGTCGGCGGAAACGGCGTCTTGCATTCGATGGTCGCGGAACTCCCGCTGCGGAAGCTGTTCGGCTATGCGACGGCGGTCCGTTCCGGTTGCAAGGGTCGCGCGGAATACTCGCTGCGGTTTTTGGAATATCGACGGGCGGAATAGGGCGTTCTTGTTAGCTTTGGGGCTAGGAAGTCTATGACGAATATCTTTCCAAAATATTGAAACCATGAAAAAGCAAATCTTGTTGATTCTTTTGGCCGTGGGGATTTCCTTTGCCGTTTCCGCAAAGGATTTCCCTTGTATTTCGAAACCGGATGCGCTAGGAAAATGTTGGACGCTTGTAAAAGATCCGCGCGACGGACAGGAATATCTTGCGGTAAAGTTTTGCGGAGCTTATAATCCGGATTCTCCGAGAGACACATGTACGGTTTCTTTTGTGGAAAATTCTCGATACAAGTCGCCGAATGCCGAGTGTGGCAAAGGAAAGGACTTTTTTTATGGCTGCCTTTATACGAGGCAAGAAGAAAAGTTGGCCTGTCCAGATTTAGGGAGTTGGCAGATGTGTTCTTTTTATTTGGGGGTAACGCCAACATATACTGTTACTGGCGAAGAATATGCAAAACTTAGAAAGGAGATCTTGAATAAAAAGGACAAGGAAGTAATGGAGGTGTTTTTTTATCGAAAAGGTGATAATGTCGCAGCGATGTCGGGATCTAGGGCGTGGGTGAATGTCGATGGCAAATGGGGAGAGACGACGATTGTAAAGAAAAATGTCTATTGTGCATGTCGATTTTGGATGCCTGGGGAGTAGCCGTGGAAAGCTCGGGTTTCCTTTTGTCATATAACTCCAGGTCCCCTCTAAAAATTCAATTTTCAAAAATTTGGTTGCGACGCTTCGTGCTGGTTCGTCATTCAAAGAGGCAAATACATCCAGTATTCGCCACTTTTCATTCCTGCCTTCGCTTGGTCTCATTCAAATTTTCTTAACCAAAGCAATTTTTAGAGGTGACCTCCAATTTCTTTTTTGGCTTGTTCCGCTTTCTCCAGAATGAAATTAAATTTTACTTGGAAAAATCGAGCTTATTGGTTAGATTAAGCTTTGGGAATATAGGAGAAGTTATGCCTAAAGACAATTCTCGCAGAGATCGGAGCTTGCCTTCCATAGAAGAAATCTTTGGAAACAGGAACTTGCCTGCTGACAAGACGTCGGTGAAACTTTCGGACATAGCGAAAGGCGATCTGTTGCTAGAATCCGGATTGGAAGAAAAACGGGTCAAATCGCCGACCTTGGACGAAGTGATTGGGATAATCTGCGAAGAAGTCGAAAAGAATACGACGCACGACAAGGACGAGGGCTGTAAAGACTTTATGCTTTCGTACGAGCGAAATACGGAACCTTATCGGTACGACAAAACAAGTCCGCTTTATACTCCGCAGTTCTTGGACTTGCCCGAGGCTCCAACTTCGCCGGAAGATGTCGAGGCGAAGTTTCAGAACGTTCTCGAGCCTTATGGCATTCGGTATGTCCGACCAAAGATTCGATACGTTGCTGAATACGAGCCGGGTTACCCCAACGGTGTCGAGGCTTTTAACTGGACTTATCGGGAAGCCAATAAAAAGTTGGCGCTTGAAATGTCAAAGTACATTGTGGATAATTTTCTGTATGAGGAAGACATTCCCTTGACGACGTATCCGAATACCGAAATCACGATGCATCTGGACGCAAACCGCTATCCCGATCTCGAAATATTGACTCATGAATTCAAGCATGTCGTGGACTTGCCTCTTTTGCAAAATTTGTCGTATATTTATGGACTGAACGAGTTTCGTAAACTGGATTGGGCGTTGCGCGCTGTCCGTGGCAAGGAATGGTGCTGGTCGAATCTAAACGGGATGCTTGACACTTGGATTAAAGCCAATGATTCTTTATTGGACGTAAGATTGAAAAATATGCAAGGACGCCTTGACTTTATGGAAAACGAAAATACCCTGGGACTTCATCGGTATAGCAATATTCCGCTCCTCAAGGATGTCTATGACGAATATCTTTCCAAAATATTGATGCCATGAAAAAACAAATCTTGTCGATTCTTTTTTTCGCAGGGATTTCCTTCGCCGTTTCCGCAAAGGATTTCCCCTGTATTTCGAAACCGGATGAAGACGGAAAATGCTGGGCGCTTGTAAAAGACCCGCGCGACGGACAGGAGTATCTCTCGATAAAGGCGTGCAAGCCTCTTTCCGAAGGAGGAGCTTGTCACATACACTATGTGGAAAATTCTCGATACAAGTCGCCGAATGCCGAGTGTGAAAAAGGAAAGGATTTTTATTATGGCTGCCTTTATACGAGGCAAGAAGAAAAATTCGCGTGCCCGGATTTCGGGGTCGAAACCGATTGCTGGCTTTATTTTGAATGGAGACCGACGTATGAAGTGACCAGTAGGGAATATGCAAAGTTGAGAAAGAAGATTTTGAACAAGGAGTTGCCCGAGGTAAAAGAGATGTTCTTTTATCGTCAAGGCGATAGAGTTGCGAAAACGCCTTGGCAGAGAGCGTGGGTGAATGTCGATGGAAAATGGGGCGAGACGACGATTGTGAAGAAAAAATATTATTATGCCTGTGAATTTTGGGTGCCTGGGGAGTAGTTGCGACGTTGCGCGGGTTCGTCAGTCCTGCCGTCGCTTGGTCTTGCTCAAATTTTCTTGACCTAGGCGGTTTTTAGAGGTGACCTAAAAAATCTATTGACAACGTTTTTTTTTCTTTCTTATGTTTAAAGCGTAAGTAGGCGGAAAGTCTGTTATCTTTTTAAAAGCTCCTGCTTCTGCTTGTAAAGGATGAGAATGGAAGACGTTCGTTCGATAGCCGAATACATCGAATGCCTAAAGGGTTTCCGGAGCGATGGTCTAAATGGCTGTCGCCAGGAGGTTCGCTATTATTACTGCGGCGAATCCAGGGATTACGGGGCGACGAGCGGTCAGGCGATGATTGGGCGCGGAAAGTGGCTTGATGATGGCAACGAAGCGAAGCTCTTCCGGGAATGCGAGCGCCGCTTGACAGCGGAATTCTTGCCGTGCAAATCGACATTTGAAAAACTGGTGATGATGCAGCATTATGGAATCCCGACTCGGATTCTCGATGTTTCGCTAGATCCGCTTGTGGCTCTCTTTTTTGCCTTGTACCTGGACCCTCGCGGAAAAAAGGAGGACAGCGGCGACTCCGTTGTTTTGGTCTATGAAGTTCCGGAAGACAGCATCAAGAACTACCATTCCGATGCGGTGAGCGTCGTGTCGAACCTGGCCGTCTATTCGCATGACGATTTTGAGATGGCGGAGGTTTTCAGAAAGTCCGGAAAAGACCGCGAAGCCTTTAACAAAAACGAATCCGTCAAGTATTTGCTTCACGAAATCAAGGCGGAAAAGCCTCATTTTTTTGATTGGATTAATCCGGAAGACCTGGAATCGGTCTTTTGCGTGCATCCGCTACTTACGAATCCTCGGATTAGGGCCCAACAGGGTGCATTTTTGCTTTTTGGCATAAACGGAAACAAGCGGAAACTGGCGACGCTCGAAAGCAGCAGGCGAAAGGAAAAAATTTGGATGCGGAAAATCCGCATTCCTTGCTCGGCCAAGGAGAAGGTTCGCGAGGAACTGCGGCTGCTCGCCCGGACCGTCGATGTCATTTACCCGGACTGGAGCGGCGTGAGCGATTATTTTGCGCGGTTCTACGGGAAAAGCGCAAGGGAATTTTACAAATAGGGAGAACGGAAATGGCGTACAAAATCGAATGCTATGTGGAGACGGTTTCCTCGGATGGAAAAGTGACTGTTCGCGGGGTTGACGGCTACCGGCTGGAACGGGGTGACAAGATGTATAATGTGCTCTGGGAAGACGGCTCTTTGAACGTCAAGCTTCTTCCTATGGGCGATCTAAACTCGGCAGGGTCTGAACAACACGGAATTTTCAAGGTTTCCAAAGAAAACTTTCAACTGCTTTTGACAGCCAAGGCGAGCCGGTTGAAAGTTTGGCTGGAAGTGAAAGACGATATGTCCGTTCAAAAGGTTTCACTAATTTAAGGGAGAAAAAATCGATGAATTTACCGCAGAATTTAAAACATAGGCCAATTGTTGGTCTAAAGAAATCGTAGATGATAGCGATGCTAGATTTTTTTCGATAGGCAAGCCTCAATGGGATAATGCAGATAAAAATTTTTCAATAAAGGTCTTTAGGAAAAAAGACGGTGGTCGATGGTCGCCACAAAGTGAAGAGATTCCTTTAGGAAGATTTTTGAAAATGGCGGAGTTCTTAATAGGCCATATTGCGAAGGAGGATGCTTCTGATAAAGAGTTAAATAAAAACTTTCGTGAGTTGTGGAATTCTAGTGCAATGGAGAATATTTCCAAAACTCTTAAAGGATGGGCAAAGAAACAAGAGGAGAACAGATAAATGTTTAGAACGTTCAGATTGATTTTTATTGGAATGCTTCTGTCCGTCTCCGCATTTGCGGCAAACTGGACGGGCTCCACAAGCGAGCCGGAGAATACGAAAAAGATAGACGGCAAGGTCTTTTACGTGATCACGAGTGCCGAGGAACTGGCCTGGTTTGCCGCCCAGGTGAACAGTGGAAAATCAACAATCAACGCTGTGCTAGCGAACGATATCAAGTTCATGACGGACACAAGCAAGACGAGCTCCGTAAACTGGACACCGATCGGGAAGGATTCCACGGCGATGTTTAACGGAACTTTTGACGGTGCAGGAAAGACGATTTACGGACTGTATTCACGTCAGGGTACCTATGCCGGGATGTTCGGGGTGACGGATTCGAGTGCCGTTGTCAAGAATGTGAATTCAAAAAATGGAATAGTGAAATATGGCAAATATGCAGGCGGTATTATTGCGTTTAACAATGGACGAATTGAAAATTGTGTGAATGGTAACGAGGTCTCCTCCGAAGATTATTATGCGGGCGGCATTGCGGGCTTGAACGCTGGAAAAATTTTTGATTGCGATAATGCTGGAGAAGGCGGTATCGCTGACGTGAATTTAGGGACGATTAAGAGATGCACAAACAGTGGTTCCGGATATCTCGTTTATAATAACGGGGGGACGGTTTCTAACTGTGTGACTTCGGTGATGGCCATTGTCGCCAAAAACAGATATTTCGAGAGTGGAAAGCGCTCTTATTATTATGGCAGAGTGTTCAACAGCTTCAGCGTTGCGAGCGAAGCGTCTTACGGCATCCTCTACACCGCCGACAACACAACCACCGTCACCAACTGCTACTACGATTCCGACGTTCTGACCGGC
>CAVKYI010000026.1:0-28531 GCA_963660435.1 Sodaliphilus sp. | reverse complement strand
AAAGCAAACTTGCAGTAAAAATTTTCCATACCATAACCTCAACAAGAAAAAGATAATATGCCGTCCATCAAGTCGCAAGTAAATTTATAGAAACATCGTTGCATCAAGAATTTCCAATTTTCCATTCCGGAGAAAGACTCTCCGCCCAGTAAATTACCTTGTATTTAAACACAAGGGTCGCCGAAAATCTTCGGCGACCCTTGAATTTTTGAATCTTTCGAAAACTAGAAATGAATCACGCGGACGCGAATCACCTTGTCGAGTTTCTTCAGCTCATCGATAATGGAATCATCGACGACCGATTCCACGTCGATCAGGTTGTAACCGATCTTGCCGTTCGACTTGTTGCTGAAGCTTGCGATGTTGATGTTCGCCGCGCCAAAGACCTTCGTGATTTCCGCAATCATGTTCGGAACGTCCTGGTTTATCACGACGACGCGGCTCTTGACTTCCGCATGGGGGAAACTGTCTAGCGGCGGGAAGTTCACCGAATTGCGGACCACGCCGAATTCGAGATAGTCCTTCAACTCTTCGACGGCCATCACCGCGCAGTTTTCCTCGGCTTCTTCGGTAGAAGCTCCCAGATGCGGGAAGATCTTGATCTTCGGGTTCTGCATGGACTTCGGATCGGCAAAGTCGGTGAGATAGGCCTGGAGACGCCCTTCGTCGAGCATCTTGTAAACCGTGTCCATGTTCACGATGCCGCCACGCGCAAAGTTCATGATGATCGACCCCTTGAACGCCGCGAGATTCTTTTCGTTCAGCATGTTCTCGGTAACGCCCTTGATGAACGGTACGTGCACGGTGATGAAATCGGACTTCGCGATCACCTCTTCAATCGTCTTTACCACGGTGACGACGTTCGATAGCTTGTGCATGTTCGCTGCGCTCGGGTACGGTTCGTAGGCGACCACTTTCATGTTTTTCCAGCGGGCATAGTTCGAAACGAGAACGCCAATCTTTCCTAGTCCGATGACACCGAGCGTCTTCCCGGCAAGTTCCGTCCCGGCGAACATCTTCTTGCCCTTTTCGATCGTCTTGTCGAGAGCCGGATCGTTCGGATCGAGGGACTTGACCCAGGCTTCCGCTTCCGACACGTGGCGGACGGACATTCCGAGAATCGTCATCACGAGTTCCGCGACGGCATTCGCGTTTGCACCCGGCGTATTGAAAACGCACACGCCCTTGGAACTCGCCTTGTCGATAGTGATGTTGTTCACGCCAGCGCCGGCACGGGCGACAGCGAGCAGACCATCAAAAGAATCCGTATCGACCTGTGCGCTGCGGACGAGAATCGCGTCCGGGGATTCGACGGATTCCGAGACTTCGTAGCCGTTTCCGAAGAGATCGAGACCTTTCCTGGAAATATTGTTCAGAGTTTTGATTTTACGCATTGTGAGTTCCTTTGTGAAGGTTCCTTGATATAGACTTATTCTTCGACATAGCGACCGCGACTCCTGATTAGTTCCACGAGTTCGTCGAGAGCCTGCGATTCGGGTACGTTCTTCTTTACGCACGTCTTGCCTTCGAAGAGATTGATGAAACCGGGCGCGCCTCCGACATAGCCGAAGTCGGCATCCGCCATTTCGCCCGTTCCGTTCACGATGCAGCCCATGACCGCAATCGAAAGGTTCTGGAGATGCCCGAGCCTGGCCTTGATTTTTCCGAGCACATCCTGGATGTTGTAGAGCGTGCGTCCGCAGCTCGGGCAGCTGATGAATTCCGTCTTGCTGCGACGAACTCCCGCGGCCTGCAAGATGTCAAAGGCAAGCGAAACGGCAAGCTTTCTATCGGCGGCATCGATAACGACAGCATCGCCGATCCCGTCCGAGAGAAGACAGCCAAGTTCCGCGGCGACTTTCAGATTTTCGCTCTCCGCGCCGGAAATTTTCCGGTAAAGGAGAATCGGGTTTTTCGCGTTTTTCGAGGCGAGGGCGGCAACGAGTGCGCGGACACCGAACGTGAAATTCTCGCCGGTGTAGGCGACAAGCGAACCTGCCGGGACGCTTCTTTCGCCAGAAGCGAAGGCGGCGATATCGAAGGCGTCCCTGAATTCGACGATTTCCTGGGAAGTGAGCCCGGTAAAGGCGAATTCGGGCGTGCGAGACTTTCCCGAAATGTTTACGACATCCGCCACTTCACCTACCCGCACAGCCTCCTTTCCGCCGAGCGAAACGCCAGAAAAGTTCACCGGAGAGGTTTCGAGACGCGCATAGTGATACGGATCCTTTTTCCATTCGGGGATTTCAAATTTCAGCTCTTCGCGCGGCAGTTCGCAAACCCGAACTAGCTCCCGCGCAACGGGCACCTCCGCCACCGGGTCTTCCGTCAGCGAAACGCGAATCGTATCCGCAAGGCCGTCGAGCAGAAGCGAACCTATCCCGACCGCAGACTTGAGCCTTCCGTCTTCGCCGGCGCCCGCTTCCGTCACGCCGACATGGAAAGGATACGGCTTGAAACGCTCCGCTTCGAGACGCGCGGCGAGCATCCGGTAGGCACAAATCGCCACGCGCGGCGTCGAGGACTTGAGACTTACGACCACCTGGTCAAAACGCTCCGCTTCGCACACGGCGAGATATTCCATCGCGCTTTCGACCATGCCTTCGACCGTATCGCCGTAGCGGTAGAGCATCCGGGCGGAAAGCGAACCGTGGTTCACCCCGATCCGGATCGCGCGACCAAGACGCGCCGCCTCCTTCACGAACGGAGTAAACGTTTCGAAGACCTTTTCCCGGCCTTCCTCGAAATTCCTGTCGGACTGCCTGTCGAGCGTCGCGATGCCCGAATCGACAAAGTTTCCCGGGTTGATGCGGACCTTTTCGACCCACTTGAGAGCCTCGAAAGCGGCCTTCGGCTGAAAATGGATATCCGCCGAAACGGGAACCCGGCAGCCCGCCGCCCGAATGTCCTTCATCACGTTTTCGAGAGCCTGCGCATCCGCAAGAGTCGGAACGGTAATGCGGACCAGTTCGCAGCCCGCATTTGCCAGCGCGATGGTCTCGGCAACTGTCTTTTCCACATCCTTCGGCTTTGTCGTCGTCATGGACTGCACAAGGACAGGCGCGCCTCCGCCAATCACGGATTCGCCAACCTTTACCTGGACAGTCTTTCTGCGAACCGGGGAAAACCGGTTCCTTACATAGGGAAGATCAAATATCTCGGACATGCCTTCAATATAGCACTTTTTTATCGTCCCTATTTTTTCCGGTATTCGGCAAGAAGCATTCCAAAAAGAATCAGGCACGCGCCAAGAACGGCGACGGGCGTAATCCGTTCGTGCAGGAAAATCACCGACAGAACGATGGAAAAGAGCGGGATCGCGTAGATGTAGTTCGAAGCGAGAACCGTCCCGATGACGCGCAGTACCTTGTTCCAGATTACGTAGCCGAAAAGAGACGCGATGATTCCCAGGAAAAGGAAGTTCCCCGCGACAACCGGATTTTCGAATGCAGCCCAGGGAATATCCGCCCCGACAAAAAACAGGACGGGAAGCGAGGTGAGCGCACCGTAGAAAAAGATTTTCCGGGAAATGAAAATCGCCGAATAGCGTTCCGCAAGAGGCCGTACCATCAGCGAATAGATGGTCCAGACAAGCGCGGCGACAAAGGCGAGCAAGTCTCCCACCGGGGAAATTTCCAGGATGAACTTTCCGTTCAGAACGACAAGGATCATTCCGCACAAAGTAAGAATCGAACCCACGACCTGGTGCTTTCGAAGGCGTTCGCTCCGATAGAGAAGACCGCCGAAAATCATCGTGAGCAATGGATTCGCGCAGACGATCAGCGAAACATTCGAAACGAGAGAAAATTCAAGAGCGGTGTTTTCCGCTATAAAGTAAATCGAACCGGCGGTAAGACCGCAACAGGCAAGCATCGCCTCGTGCTTCAAGGTTTTCGCGAAAATCCGCTCGTGGGAGACCGCCAGGAGAATCAGATAGGCAAGCGCAAACCGGAGAAGATAGACGTGCGTAGGGAGAAATCCCGCATTCAGGAGTATCTTCGTCGAGACAAAGCTCGCGCCCCAGACGGCAATCGTAAAGACCGCGAGGAAGTGCCAAAGAATCGGACTTGAACTTTTCATCGGCGGCAAAGATAAAATTTGTGCGGTTCAAAAGCTCACGGCGACACCCAAATAGCCGGGAAGGGCCGATAGCGAGACCCGCGACGTTCGATGGAGACGCAATACGGCGAAACTCGAAAGCGACCCGATGACGGCTCCGGCCAAGACATCCGACGGATAATGCTTCCCCGCCCAGACGCGAAGAACGGATACAAGGGAGGCGGAAGCAAGCGAAACGCTCCAGACGACAGGCGAAAGCGACGACCCCGGATTTTTCGCGTCGAACCACATGCCGCTAAAGACCGCAAGGGAAAACGCCGCGCTCGCATGGCCGGAATAGAAGGATCCCCAGGCCTCTCCGCGAGAGATGTCCGCTTCCGAGGAATACAGTTCGGGCCGCGGCCACAGACGGATGCTCCGCACAAGCAGGTTCAGCCCGTTCTGCAAGAATCCGATTTCCACTGCGGTCAAAAGAAAGGTCGCCACTTCCCCGGCGTCGCTTTTCCCCGTTTTCCAGTTGTAACCTTCCCAGGCAAAAGGCAAGGCAATCGCGAGGCTCATCCAGTCACTCGCGCGGTCCGCGATACGGTTCCTGTTCCCGGCAAAGGGTCTATCCCACGGCAGAAGACGGTCCTTCTCCGGAAGCTCCGAGCGCGGCTCCATGCCCGCATAGCGAACGTTTCCCGCAAGCGAAGCCCCTATTCCCAGCACGAGCAGTGGCAAATCCGTTTCGAGAGAAATCCCATACGGAGAATCCGCAGCGTAACCTTTCGACAAGTCCGCAAACAGAAAAAATGCCAAAACGAAAACGAATCCGACGCGCATCGACAAAAAAAGATAGATTTTATCCATGCGCAAAAAAAGCCCAGCACTGGAACCGCTCACGCCGAGCCTAGAACTCTTCAACGCCATTTCCGACGAAATGCGTCTGAAGATTCTGATGATTCTTTCCCACTCGGAATTCACCGTCAACGAGCTCAAGGAAATTCTCGGCATCCACCAGTCGAACGCGAGCCGCCATCTCTCAAAGCTTTCGAATTGCGGACTGCTCAAGGACAGGCGCGAAGGCACCAAGGCTTTTTACGGACTTTCGGACGATCTTTATCTAAGCCGCAAGCTCTACGACATCATTTCCAAGGCGTGGGGGCAGCTCCCTGACCTCGCAATCGTCGAAAGCAAGGTCGAAGAGCTTCTGATCAGCCGCCGAAACGGCTACACGGCAAAGTTCCACAAGCTCTCGGAAGCGGGCGGAAGCCTAAAGGCGCAAATTTCCCTCTTCGCCCATCTGATGATTTCCTTCGAACACGCGATAGACATCGGCTGCGGGGAAGGCGGCGACCTGAGCTTCATGCTAGCCGAACGCTGCAAGCGGGTGACGGCAATCGACATCAACGAATCGACAATCCACGGAATCAAGGCGATAGCCCGGGAAAAGGGCACGGAAAACATCGAGGCCATCTGCGCGGACATGCGAAAGATTCCGCTACCGGCGGAATGCGCGGACCTAGTCCTGATGAGTCAGGTGCTGCATCACGCTCCGAGCCCCCAGGAATCGCTCGCCGAAGCCATCCGGCTGCTTTCTCCCGGCGGAACGCTCGCCCTCCTCGACCTTGCGGAACATAGCGAAGAGGAACTCCGGGAAACCCACGGGCATCTCTGGCTTGGATTCAGCAGGGAACGCATCCAGTTTTTCTTGCAAAACCTTCCCTGCCATATCGAAACGTCGGAAATCATCCAGAGCGAGATTTCCGCCGAGAAGAAGCTCCCCGCCATCTGCATTATCGTGAAAAAAGATTCCTAGACATTGCCTTTTTTCCATTTTTTAGATAGATTAAGGACTGTAAAAACAAGGAGTGCTCATCATGGCAAAGACAATCAAGATTCTCGGAATCGTACTCGTGTTCCTGCTTTCGCTGTTCTCTATCTATCACATCGTACAGTCGCGTTCGCTCGACGAAAACGCGGCAGACTGATAGCGATAATCCAAGCTTTCGAAAAGCCGACCTTCGCAAGAGGGCGGCTTTTTTTTACCTTGCGACTATGCAAAAGGAAACTCTGAAAAACATCGGGGCCTTCGCCGGAATCGGCATCGCCTTTCTCTTTCTCCTTCTCCTTGTCTTTCGCGCGTTCGTCTTCGACACGAATACGCTGATGCTCAATTCCGACCAGCTGAACGGTATCGGCAGCAAGGTCCTGCGGGCCCAAAGTCTCGTCCTTTCGGAATGGGACGATTCGCGCCTCGGCGGAGTTCCCACGATCGACGCGCTCTTCGGCGACGCCTATCACCCGCTTGTCCTCACCGAGTTTCTGACGGATCCCGCCCGCGCCGTCGGGTTCAAGTTCATCCTCATCCTCTGGGTCGCGTTCCTTTCGGCTTTCGCCCTCGCCAGGAATCTGACGGGAAACCTCGCCTGGGGAGCGTTCTTCGGGTTTCTCTACGCGTTCTCCCCGCAATACTTCACCTACGTCTATGGCGGTCACGACGGAAAGATGATGGTGTTCGCCATCGCTCCGCTCGCAATCCTTTCCATCCGGAAGATTATCCGGGAGGGAAGCCTCGGCTACTTCGCTCTCTTTACCCTCTCCGTCGTCTGGATGATTCTCGGTTCGCATCTCCAGCTAACCTACCTCTTCCTCTGGGGCGCGGGCTTCTATGCGCTCTTCGAAACGATCGCGCTGAGAGCTTCCTGGGGCGTCCGCGCGAAAAAGCTCGGAATCGCAGCCGGAGCGCTTGCCATCGCCCTCGGAATTTCCGCCTTCCAGGTCATACCGCCCTATCTTTACACGACAGCGGAATCGGTCCGCGGAACGGGAGAAAAGACAAATTACGGGCACGCGACAAGCTGGTCGCTCCACCAGGAAGAGCTCGCTTCGATGCTCGTCCCGGGATTTCTCGGCGCGGATGTCTATGAACAGAAGAACGGCGCCGCGGGTCCGGAACTTTTGGGAAGCTCCCTTATCTCGATACCCTACGCGGACCTTCAAAAGGCGCGCCTCCAAGGCTCTCCCTTTTACTGGGGGCACAATTCGTTCAAGCTGAACCACGACAGCGCGGGCATCGTCCTCACGTTCCTCGCGTTCCTCGGAATTTTCCTCAAAAAGAACCGCCGCGTGGCCGCCTTCTGGCTTGTCGGCGGCGCAGTCGCGCTTTCGTATGCGATGGGAGCGCATTCTCCGCTATTCAAGCTCTGGTTCGCCATCGTCCCCGGCATGAAGAGCTTCCGCGCACCGAGCATGGCGATGTTCTGGCTTCCGCTTCTCGCGCTCATGATGGCAGCCCCGGTCGTCACCGCGTTCAAGAATCCGGAAAACAGGCGTTCGCTCAAGGCGGGACTTGTCCTCTTTCTCGTTCTGCTTGGAATCGTGTGCGTTTCGCGCTTCTGCTGGACATCGTTCCTCGGCGTTCCTGGACTTCTCGTTTCGATTGCCTACGGAATTTTCCTCGTCGCGACGCTGAACGTTCTCGACAGGAACGCGCCTTTCTCCGCCAAGGAATTCGCTGCGGCCTTCGAAACGAAGTTCCAAGGCTCGTCGAAGCTTGAACTCGGCGCGATTCTTTTCCCGTTCCTCCTCGTCGGGATTTTCCTCTTCTCTGGCGAGAATCTTGTTTCAGACCCCGACACGGCGATGTACTTCCGTCCGCTCAACACGGGCGTCATGGAATTTTCCGCGGCAAAAATCTTGCCGAGCTTTATCCTTGCGCTGATTGCGACGATCGCTTCGTGGACCATTTTCTCCAGCAAGCTTTCCGCGGTACAGAAAGCGGCTCTTGTCGGAATCTTCGCCGCCCTCGAACTTTACACCATCGACGCGGCATTCGTCCAGAACGTCCAGAGAAAGGATTACATACAAACTAATTCTCCGGTCATCCAGAGCGTTCTCCGTGAACATCCCGATTCGCTCAACCGCCCGCGCGTCCTTTCCATTTCAAGGAACGAAGCGTTCAGCGCGAACTCGTTCCCGCTCTACGGAATGCGCAACGCCGAAGGTTTCCACGACAACGAACTCGCTAGCTACAGGCTTTTCCGCGGCGGACAGTCCGACGAAAACTACCTCTACAACGTAAACCAGGTTATACAGGGCAAGGCGGACAACGCGTTCCTCGATCTGATGGACATCGGCGACATCATTTTCGATTCGCAAAACGGAACCGCCTACGCACCGCTTTCTCACGAAAGTTTCGATGGCAAACTCTACACGAAATTCACCGTAATGAACGACACCGAAGCGGTCAAGGCTCTCCGCGAAGGCTTCGACTACAAGAACACGATTATCCTTTCCGAATCGCCCGAAGGATTTTCACCGAAAGCCTCCCCGGCAAGCGGAAAGGCAAAACTCGTCGCAAAGCCCAAAATGGACGACATGACATACCAAGTTTCATCCGACGCCCCGGCGTTTCTCCTCTCCTCGGGAAACTTCCACCGTTACTGGAAAGCGACCGTCAACGGAAAGCCGGCAAAGGTTTACAAGGCCTTCGGAACGCTCCGCGCCGTCGCCGTTCCCGCCGGAAGTTCGACCGTCCGTCTGGAATACAAGTCCGACGCCGTCCGCGTTTCGCTCTGGATCGGAGCGGTTTCGCTCGGGGTATTTATTCTCGTAATTGGAGTGGGGGCGTGGAAGAAAAAGAAGGCAAGAACGCCGACAGCATCCCATCAAAAAAGACCGACTATTTAATCGGTCTTTTTTTTTGCAAGATAGATGATTTAATTCGAATCTTTCAAAATTTTAGTTGAGAAATTTTGACAGGATTTCCATTTTCATCAAATTGGACATCCAAGTAAAAACTCCCATATTTGCTGCTGACAAATAAAGGAACTGTTCTCGCCTTTAACGAATCACTTTTTTCAAATTCCACATCAATCGCATCTCCATTGAGAGATACAGATGTAGGTAAAATTCGATCCTTCCTGTTTAATGCTCTGAAAGAAAAATAAGGATTGACAACATCTAGCACTCTCGGAAAGTGGAAAACCATTTTTTTATCACTCATAATTTTCCACCCTTCGTTTTCGCTTTTATCAAAAGAAACTCGAGAATCGACTTCATTCAAGATATTCTTTCCTGAAATTTTTTGCTTGAGATGGTACAGATTATCCATTTTTTCAAAAGAATGTCTAGAAGTCTTAGCGACAAGAGCTTGGTTTTGGATTTCATTGCGCTTGATTTGATCCTGGTCCACCCAGATAATCAAGT
Organism: Sodaliphilus sp.; assembly: GCA_963660435.1. GTDB lineage: Bacteria > Fibrobacterota > Fibrobacteria > Fibrobacterales > Fibrobacteraceae > Hallerella. The sequence continues at coordinate 19,279 of CAVKYI010000026.1, read as the reverse complement.
TATCCGTCATGATAATCGCGCGAACAGAAACAATATCGTCAACGTGATTTTTCTTTTTTCCATAAATTTCGTAATCTAATTGAATCTTGCCAAAATCCACCTTGGAATGAGGCTCTATATTGTTAATCGTCGTTTCGACTTTTTTAACCAGGTAGTCATTCTTATACATATCCGTCAAATGCAAACAGATAAATAGGCGGACATTGGAAAGTTTCTTGTCAGAACGATTCTCCACTTCAATCGCAAGTTTATCCGAAAAGGACATCGTCGGATTGTAAGTCTGCAAATCCAAGAACGCATGTTCCTCAAAAATCATATCCAACAGCTTGGGCATATTCTGTTCGACATATTCCATATCGTCGATCAGATAATCCTGTTTTTCCTGATTTCCCCGACGGAAAAAGTGCATGAGAACTTCTTCCTTCGCCGCTTCATAATTTCCATTCCGATATTCAATCAAGGCTTTCTGGAAATTTGAAGAAAAAAAACCGAATCCTTCCATCATGGATTTGTACATCTTTTGCACATAGATGCCTTCCACGGATTTGTAAAGATGATTTCGATAGCTATATGAATTATACATATCCAACAATTCTTCAACCTGTTGCGGATATTCTACCGAAGCCTTGTCATAAAGCATCAAGGCTTTTTCGGTTTCTCCCTTTTTCATATAGTAGGTTCCTAGTAAAACCAATGCAGGTGCTGTTCTATCGGGATTTTTTTCCAAATAGTTTTCCAGTAGTTCCTTTACGGATAATTCGTGAACCGTACTTTCATTATTCGCAACCTTTAGGTTCGAAGAATCAAACAAGAGACAGAAAGATTTCAAGAGAATCGATTCCCTGTCCGTCGGATACTTTTTGAGAATTACATCGAGAACAGTACTAGCTTCCTTGACATTTCCTCGATTTATCGCCAAATAAGCTTGATCGCGCATCAAACACAGACGATTCCATTCATCCATGTATTTCATATAAACTAAAGTCCATTCCTCTAGGTACTCCAAGTAGGGAGCTTGAACTTCTTCCAGTTTTTCTCTAGCCTCCTTTTCGACAGTCTCTTCATACTCTTTCCATTTTGATTTCATCTGGGATGCGACTCGGCTTCCCGCCTGTGCAACGGCAACCGGATTGCCTGTCGCTACTCCCGAAATAACCGGGAAAACCGCTGAAGAAAGATTGTCCATATCGGAAACAACGCTCCATAATTTTTTACTTTCCACTTCATCTAGATTTTTTTCAGCTTTTCGCATATTGATCAAAAAAGGCAACATCTTTTTCTTCGCCTCGATGACATCTTGCGGAATACCTCGATAATCTTGCATCGCAAGGAATTTCAGATATTCTTGCATATTTTCCGCATTGGAATAGCCATCATTCAGAATGTGGAATAAGCGCATCGTTTTTTCAATATCAATAGGAACCGTTTCACTTTTTTGAGCAGCATTTTCGTCTGCAGCATTTCCAACAGAATGGTTCCAAGCCTCTTCAACCGTAGAGATTTCTTTTTGTACTTCTGCATTTACGTCATCTTCGCTTGAAAAAAGGGGAAAAATAAGTTTTACCCCGATAAAAATGACAAATGCCAACAGTACTAGAATTAGGCATCCTGTGCAACCTTTTTTCATTTTCTTCATATATCTACCACTTTTTCAACAACTGATCTTCGCCGTCTCTGTAAGAACCACAGAGAATCATCAAAAATTCAATAAGCAACCAAATGCACAAAATGCCGAGAGGAACAAATCCCATCATCCCAAAGATAACGGCCATCGTTTCGTGCTCCTCCCCCATCAAAGCTCCCAAACCGAAAAGGATAAATTCACAGACCGTTAGAAACGCCTGGAAAACACCTCGTCCCACTTTTCCCAAGTAAAAATTATGGACGCCAAAACCACCTAACAAGACACAGAGCACAGCGGAAACGGCCCTGCTTTTGGAAGAAATCGCTTTTTGCGCACCAGGAACCGAAATATTTATCGTCGGTGAATTTTGACCAAGCATTTTTTCTTTTTTTGAAATAATACGAGAACCGCCATTCAAAAAGACATCGACTTCATCGCCGACCGAAGGCATAAAGTTGAGTTCATCGGAATTAACGGTAAAGAAATTTCCATCTTCCGTTCCGATAGAAACTTTCTTGTCTTGAACCTGGATAATTTTAGCCATAAGGCCTCCTATTTGATTGATAGAAATATTTCTTGCAGCGAAAAACTGTTTCCGCTACAACAAGTCGGATAATTTTATACACATCCGAATAATCCAACCACAACCCAGCACGATACCGAGTACAAAGGAAATTTTCTGTCGTTTCGAAGAAATTGTTTTTTTCGCCTCGGGAATCGAGACATCGTTTGATGGCGAAGCTTTGGCTGTCGAATTTTCTTTTTTTGAAATTATGCGAGAATCGCCATTCAAAAAGACTTCGACTTCATCGCCGACCGAAGGCACAAAGTTTAGCTCATCGGAATTAGCGGTAAGGAAAATTCCATCTTCCGTTCTGATAAAAACTTTCTTGCCTTGAATCTGGATAATTTTAGCCATGGTTTCTCTCGATTACTTAAAATGGTTAATCCCTAACACAGCGCACGGAAAGCAAAGAATTTACTCGTCGCACCTCATTATCCATCCCTGCTCCTGAATACAAATGAAAACAGTCCGCATATAAATTTTCTCCCCGATCTGTCCAAAATTCCGTCCAAAGGCCTTCCCCCTCAAAAAAAGATCCATTTCCCGTCCCAGCGGGCAACGCTCCAAAACCGACACAGTTAGAAGCTTCCTTGCTCCACTCCGTTGACTTCAAAGCATTTCCCCAACCGACATTATCGCAATATGCCGCAATTTTAAGAGCATCCCACTCAGCCCATGTCGAAAGATGCCATCCCGCCGGACAAGCGGTTTGTGCGGCCTCCCATGTATAAAGCCTACCATACTTTGCACATAAGAACGCGTTATTGTTATAGCAAAAACTATTCGTCGTCATAAAGTTCAAATTTTGCGCCATCCAAACTTTTTCGCCGACCTCTATGGTTTTATAGACCATACCGTTTCGCGTATCTACAAATACACCAAAGCTTTGACTGCTAGAACTCACATTTCCAACATTCCAGTTTACTCCGCTACTAGAACTTTTCTCCGAAATATTTTTACCCTCGGAATCCCAATCAACATCTCCATAACGATTATCAATTTGCGATGCATAATCCGTGCAAGAAACCAACGCAAATTCAAACAAGGCAAAAACAATCAAAAGCCGTTTTGACAAACTCATACCACATCCCCTAAAAGAAAAAAGAAATCGAAAGGCTTGCCGCTCCAACTCCGGCTGCAACAAAACCTAAAAGCCTCGCCAACTGAAAACTTTCAGCGACATCCTTTCGATTTTTTAAATCGTAATTAGAAGTCGGCAAACCTTTATCCCGTTCCTTCTTTGCTTCATAATCACCATAGTAGGCCAAGGCTCCGCCGCCAAGTATAGCGGCCACCGAAATTAGGCGCCATGTATAAATTTGTGATTTCGTTAAAGGATGGTGTTCTATATCGGCATCAACCGAAGAGCCCTCAATTTTGGAATCAAGATCTTCGTTTAATGTTAAATCGACCTTCTTGTTCTCTTCTGGCATTTCAAAGCGGGATGAAATTTCTTTTTGAAAATCAGATGCAATTTTTCGCAAAGCAGGAAGTACCGAATCTACGGCAATCACCGCACTCTGCTGAGAACAGTTTTCAAAGCGCACCAAGTCATCAACCAACTTGGCTCTATCCAACGTTCTCAAGTATGTCTCGCCATAGTATCTTGGAGGCACATGGCAGGTGTCGGAATCAATAAGGGAAAATTCCTTTTCAAAACCCGGAATAAACTCCGGAAAATCAGTACGAGCATCTTCAAAAGGAACCAGATCCCAATAAGGCCCTTCAGCACACGTCTCAGCAGTATACGTCGGAAGCGGGACAGTTGTTAGAATCCGAAAAGTCCAATCGGCTCCTACTTCAAAATCATACGAGCCAAAAGCCCATTTTATAAACCTCAATTTCCTTCCAAAAAATTCTTGGCTAAAGCCATTATCCCAATCAAGCGAATCATTTTTTAACGCTTCTTTCATTTCGTTAGGATGATCCTCGATAAAAGTAAAAATCTCATTATCACGATAAATCTTATAACGGTTTCTGAAGTTCTCCAAAAAATGATTCCATTTTTCCTTAAAATTTTTAGCAAGCCATAAAACATCGGATCGTACAGAATTGACAATAACGGAATCCGAAACACATTCCCCGTCAAACGAATTTCCGTAGTGGAAAAAAGTTTCTCCAGAAGGACATTTTTTGGAGCAGCCATAAACAATGTTAAAATTTTTCGAATTTTCTTGGCGCAAAAGGCTCGACTGGTAGCCTTCATTGCACACAAATGAAAAATTTTTTCTGTCTTCCGAAGAGTTTTCCGGCAATTTCATGCAGGCAAGACCGAGTAATTCTCCATTATCCACAACCTCATCCTGCAGTTTTTTCAAAAAATATCCATCATGGCATTTTACACTTTTCCAATCTACGCATAGCGACGACACGGCATCTATCCGATCAAAAGCAAAAACATCTTCATAGTATCCCAAGAACGGCAAGTCATCCTTTTTACAAATTTTTCCAGAATTCGAAAGTTCATACTTCAACCCTGAGCAATCATATCCCTTTACCGAAGCCGATTCAAAATCTCCTATTGTATAATTCGCAACCGTATCGGTGCAAACAGGCTTCCATGTTTTTGAGTTTAATTTGTATGCAATTTTTTCCGGTTCCGAATTTGTGCCGTTAAAAAAGCGAAAATCCCGACAGTTCAACAATTTCGAATGGGATTTTTTATCCGGTGAGCATTCCCTAACGAGACTCTTTCCTTCCTTAACTTCTACATTTTTAAGCTTCCCAAGAGCAACTTCTATTTTATAAGAAATGGGATCCGGCATCATCGATTCAAACATCGCGACAATTCCCCGACGCACCTCCCGAAATGTCGCCGTATAGGAATCACCAAGCTCTTCGTTCTTTTTTATCGGATAAACGATTAAAAAGTCATTTCCTCGCATTATATTTCCAATTTGAGCTCCATCATTCACAATCGTCCCCAAAAAATTTCCCCAGATATACAACTTCGGACTTGAGTTTCGATATTTTTTTACAGCAAGGCTATATTCAACATCGAGATATGTCTCGGAATCAGACTCATCGGCAAACCAATTCGGCAAAATAAAATTTTTAACACCATCACTCGTCGGATAGGGCGGCAGATTACTCGGCACCAGTTTTTTGAAAATGCCCATCAGAGGGTCGTCACGAAGCGGATTGCTTTTTGAATTTCGCAACATAGACGGCTTAAATTTCATTTTAGCAGAAACCGTATCTCGCAGTTTATCGACATCTATCGTCAATTTTTTCCCATCCCAGACGATGCCTCTCTTTTTAAGAACGCGTTCCATCGGCTTTTCTCCAATTTCCAGCCAATCGACAGAAGTCCAAAGCTTTGTCCAGACATCCTCATCGTATTCATAGACAATAGGATCTCCTCGAACCTCATCCGCATAAAGAGATGCCCAAACATCCCAAGAGGATTTCGCCAAAACCACTCCATTAAAAAAGGAGAGCACCAGCAGAGTTTTAAGCAAAATTTTCAACATCTTAACAATGATTTATTGTTGCAAAAACGACACAGCTCCATACTTGTTATCACCGACAGTCCCCTTCTGGGCACACCAAGCAAGGCAAATCAAATTTACGAGGGGAATCAGCATCAAAAGAGCGAACCATCCCGAACGGTTTGTATCATGTAAACGCCGGACAAGCACCGCCGCGAAGGGAACGATAAATATCAGCTGGGCCAAAGTTATTAAAACAGCAACTTGGAAAACGGGAACAAAAAGAGCCCATATTTCGAATGAAATTTCTTCCATTGCATCTATTTGTTGCCACCATTCCGAAGTATCGGCCCAAAAATCCAATCCTTTCGAGACGATGTTGATCAAAAAGACCAATCCAAAAAAATTCCAGAATTCTTTGCGGCTAGCCCGTCCCCGAAACGTAGCGTACTTTCGAAGGCAATTTGCAATATAAGACATAGGAGTTCCTTTTTTACTTGCTTTAAACAAAGTAAGAAAAAAAAAAGCTTGTCAAGGGTTTTCTCCGTTTTTCCCATTTTTTTACAAAACCACCGCCTTTTTTTTGCGATTTCATTTTTCTTCACCTGGAAATTATCTTTTCCCAAAGAGGATCAATTTCATGACCATTGAAAACGAAAAGCGAAGCACACTTCGCCTTCCAACTTCCGGTTTTAACACAGCATTACAAAAGGCCTATCTAAAATATCCGAACGGAACTCGTGAATATGTCAAAAAAAAATCCGTTTTTTAAATCACTAAAGCGTTTCCCGCAAAGAAATTTGAGAGACAGAAATTACAACAGATTTTGATTTTTTCAAATTTCGAAAAGCTTTATCCATAATCTTATTAACCGATTCACTAACTCTCTTCACTCCGCATTGCGCAGCCAAAGAACGGTACAGTCCGCTCTTATCGGCAGTTACATTTTGTTTCAAGATCTCAAACATTCCAGCGGCTAATTCTTCTGGCGCAATTTGTTCGATATTACGCTCAATATTGCCCGGACCTCTGAACTGAACCTCTTTTCCGTTATCTAGATACAAGAATCCATTTCTGCGGATAATGCCGTAACTCTTGCATCCATCCATTTGCTTTTTATACTCTTCCTTTACATCGCTTGTAACTTTTTTACGCCCAATGCACCAGACAATACGTTTTAGAAGCAAGTCCTCCGAAAGCGGAGCCTCTATCTCAAGAATAGCTTTTATCATTCCTTTGAAATCATGGGGAAGATATTGTTTGCTCAGCTTATGAACATCTGCCGCCTTATATGCAGGAAATTCAAAATGCTTTTCGACCGCAACTTCTTCAAATGTTTCTATTAGCTGGCTGTCAATTGGTTTTGTTTCTACTTTTGTTGGATTTTTGATTGCATCCGCAGCTACGTCCAAAAGTCGTAGCTGTTCAACCGATTTTTTTCTAAACCAGTCCGTAGACCAGATGCGATAGAATTTCCAGCCCATGCGCTCCAAAATCTCCTGCCGCAGGCGGTCGCGGTCACGCGCATTTTTGGATGAGTGATACGTTGCGCCATCGCATTCAATCGCAAGAACATAATCGGAACTATTCGGCAGCTTCAAACCGAGGTCAATCCGGAATCCGGAGCAACCGACTTGTGTATCTACTGCAAATCCTTTGGATCTCAGACAGTCGCACACCTCAAGTTCAAAATCAGAATCGAATTGCTCAAACGGGCTGACCGAAATGGCGCGTTCCAGCGCAACGCTGCCATTCTCGGCATAATCGAGGTATTCACGAAGCAGCTTTGCCCCTTCTGCGGATGTATGCTTCAAGTCAATGTCCGTATAGTGCATGGAAGAAACCAGTTGGACATTGCATTTTGCACGGGTAACGGCAACATTTAGCCTTCGTTCACCGCCGACACGGTTCAAAGGACCGAAATTATGCAGCAAACGTCCTTGCGCATCAATGCCATAGGCAATGCTGAAAATGATCGTATCTCTTTCGTCGCCCTGCACAGTTTCAAGGTTCTTGATAAAGAACGGCTCATTTCCATCGTTCTTGAAGAAATACTCTTTTTCTGGCGTGCTTTGCCGCCGCTTAGAAAGCAATTTATCAATCAAGTCCTGTTGTGCTACGCTGAACGCTACCACGCCAAGACTGCGGTTCGGGTATTTCTCAATATTCTGATAAATCAGATCAACAATGAACTCTGCTTCCTTCCGGTTAGTATGAGCTTTGCGGTCAAATACGCCGTCCACGTGATAATAATCTACACCGATACCCGGAGCATCGACCTTAGAAGATGGGAACGTCACAAGATCGCTGTCATAGAAATTCTTGTTGGAGAAAGTAATAAGCTGTTCGTAACGACTGCGATAATGCCAGCGCAGCCGGAGCTGCTGCATGGATGTCGAACACAAATCCAAAATGGATTCAAAATCTGTTACATCTCCGGTTTCCTCATCGTTGTCCTCCGCTTCAATGGTTGCATTGAAGAAATTGCTGGGCGGCATCTGCTTAGAGTCACCCACAACAATCAACTGCTCTGCCCGATAGATTGCGCCGATTGCATCCTGAGGGAAAATCTGTGATGCCTCATCGAATACAACTACATCGAAATGAACAGAATCCGGAGCGAGAAAGGTGCTGACGCTCAACGGAGACATCAGGAAGCAGGGCTTGATTCGCTGAACAAGCTCACCTGTTTCGGCAAGCAGAGAACGGATGCTTTTTTGTTTGCGCGTTTTCTCGCCTTCACGAAGCAAGATGGCCAATGCGCTTCCGGATGCAATCATATCAAGCGACGGGCGCATAGATGAAAGCTCAGCACGGATTTTTGCCTTATTGATTTCAAATTGCTCAGTATCTTTCTCGGCAAAAGTACGAATCGCCTTGTCCTGAGAAATCCGATTGAATGCAGACAAAACCGGATTCCCTGATAAAATCGAATCGATCCATTGATAGTAGAATTGCTTCTGGAACGCACCGACAATATGCTTTGGCTCTATATTCTGACCAATAGCAGCATTTATATAAGGCACGGCCTGCCTATCATCCAGTTTGGAAAGAAGTCTCCGAAAATGGCACCAGTTATCCAACTTGTCCATTTCATTCAGACAGTCCGCTAATCTCGCCAATACCAAATTACACGGTGCAGAGTGGATGTTCAGAATTGCTCGGTCAAAGTACCCATCAGCTCGCTTGAATGTATCAGCACTACAAACTGCGAAAGTCTCGTCAAGTTTCTGATGGTAATCTGCAAATATACCTCGTTCAGAGGTGAAATCGCCATAGTGTCCCAAAGTGCCGAACGCAATGCTGCTGGAGAATATTGCTTCCATCGCAGACATTTGTTCCGTCACATAATTCCATTCAGTTTCGACACCATGATAGGCTTCACCGAGAAATGCCTTGATTGGTGCTTCTGCTTCAACAAATTCCAAGTGCCGTTGCTGATAATAGGCAAGTCTTTCTGTCATGGTGACAGCTTCACTATAGGATGGCTTCTTCCCATCTTTTTTGCACAAACACAAGTCGGTGATAAGCTGCTTGTACTCGGCATTAAAAAGTCTGGAGAAAGTTCCACTAAACTGTTTTGTCAACTTCTTATGATACGCTGCTCCATCCAACTTATAAACATCATCATCAAATATTGCGCTCAAAACGGAGCGGGCAGCAAGAATATCTGCGCTCTGTCCTTGTAATGTGCGCAATGCAGAGTTTACCGCGTCAAAATGTTCCCGATTTAAGAGCGACGGTGTAATCAGCCTGGATGCTGCTGCAAAACCGAAGAAGCTGTTCCAAAGCTGCGCGTCCTCTACGCTGGCACACTGTATTTCGTACTTCTTGGAGATTTCCTGCTGTAGGGGGATCAACGTCTGCAAGAATTGCAAAACAGCAGAAAGGTCACTCTTTACCTCGCTTTTTGACTGGTACGATGTATCCTGGTTGATATAACCGTACCACGGATTCTTTCTATAATCATACCCGATGGATGGAATATAGTCTGCATACTGCTCCAAAAGAGCAGCCGTTTCTGTTAAGTACGCTTCGCCTTTGGAGGATAACTGCGGGATGGGATACTCAACATCTGGTGTGGAGCGAAATGCAGCATAAGACTCATATAACTGATACAGGCTTTTTTCAATGACCGGGCGCAGCTTGTGAAGCTCAACTGCATAGGCATCCAGCTGATGCTGTGCCTTTTCCTTCATAGCAATTTCAGCGTCCGCTTTTGAGGAAACCGCAGTTTTGCCTGTACGCAAGGTATGACAAATGTCCGCGATAACATCCTTTTTATTTGCCTTATGACTGTGGAGCTGTAAGCAAAACTCAGCAAGTCCCGCTTGTTTCAACTTGTCATAAACCACATTCAGGGCTGCCAGCTTTTCAGAAACGAACAGCACTTTTTTACCATCGCTGAGGCATTCTGCGATGATGTTTGTAATCGTCTGGCTTTTTCCGGTTCCCGGAGGCCCCTGCAAAACGAAGCTCTTTCCCGACTTTGCCATCTCAATCGCTTCGATCTGACTGGAGTCTGCATCAACCACACTATGTAGCTCAATCAATGGATCAGCAACAGAGCCAGCAGTTCCCTCATCGCCGTATAATTTTTCTGTGCTGGTTGGCTCGCCTAAAAGCTGACGGACATTTCGATTTGCAAGAATTGCCTTCGCATTGTCCTTCAAATCCCGGTACATATTGATTTTGAGAAATGAGAAAATACCAATCTTGCATTCAGTCGTGACCGTCCATTGGAGTTTTGCCACAAGACGCTTTACTTTCTCAAGGTACGCAGTCAGCTCCTCATCATTATACTCAGGGAGCTTTACCCCGTGTTCTGCGTCCATTTTATAGGAAAAGGTCGGATTAACAATGATGTCATCTTCTGCCGATTTGATAAAATAGGGTTCTACTGCGGATGCTTGTTCCAGCTGAATCGGCACAAGCAAAATGGGCGCGCGAAAAACATAGTTCGAGGAGGTGCTTTCTTTCCAGTGGACAAAGCCAAATGCCATGTACGCAACATTGACGCCGGTTTCTTCGATGAACTCCCGTGCTTTCTTATCAATGTTTTTTACAGCGGTAAGTGGATTCGTAGCAGCGTTATAAAGCAGAATTTGATTCTGCCGCTTGATTTTCCCGGAGTATTGTGCCAAAAATGCGTTTTTTCCACCGGAAGCGTCGGACTCTTCTGGCGGCGAAATCTGCAACTGCTCCGGTTCAGAGGACTCTCCCAGTGTCTCAATTTGCAGCTGCTCTGGCGCAGAGGATTCTTCTGGATCATCGTCTTCGATAATTTTTGGATCAAAGACCTCAAAAGATGCTGTCCCATCTACTTTCTCAAATAGCACGTCAGAAGACGGGAGCAGCACCTCCACGGTTGAAGCTCTCGTATCCTTAAAATTGATTAGATTATTGCGCTTTCCTGTATCCAGCAGCAAATCAGCCCACTTATCCAGCTTCTTTGTATCCACCCTTCTCCCCCCTACTTCACCACGATTTCCGGCGAAGTCGCCTCCAGAAGATAGTTCCATTCCTCGCGAATCCGCTCGTATTCCGAAGGGTCCGCATAAATGGCGAAAGTCATCCATTTATAACCGTGGGCGGTCTTTTCAAAATTCACATATTCCGTATCGCGGGAGAACGTCGGCGCTTCCTGCACGTGCAAATCGCCTTCCGCGGTCACTTCCAGCTCGCTTTCAAATCCCGTCTCGTGCGGCATTCGAATCGGCAGGTAACGCGTGCGAACCTTCGGCAAGTGCATGATCGAGCGTTCCCAGATGTTCGGGTAGCGACCCTTGAATCCGTCCGAACTCTTTCCGAAGTAGTTTTTTGAAGAGAAGGTAATGACGAGCTTCAACGGCTTGTCAAAATCTGTCACGTTTTCCGTGCGCACCCTCGAAATGGAAACATCGGGGACACCCTGCGCGAGCAGTTCCTGTAAAAGCGATTCCGTCTCCTTTGCGTCGCGCCCATAAAGGCGGTTGCGCAGGACACTCGCAAACTTGCCCGTCATGCAGAGCGAATCGCGGAATTCCGCCGAACCGTCCTTTCCGATGTGCAAGCGGTGGTAGAGAAAAACCTGGTGCTCCTTTTCGTTTTCGAGGACAGGCGTTACAGCCACATGGCTCGAATCGCCATCGACGACAAGCGCGACCTTTCCTTCCATGTCAAGCGGCACGGGACGTTCGTTTCCACCCTTGTCCGAGGGATCGACCCACATTTCCGGGTAATTTTCGCCTTTCGGGATGTAGAGCATCATGTGATTGAACTGCTGGATAGAAGGGAGAGATTCGAATCCCGCCTCAGTCAAATGAATCGCAACGAGCTTGCTCTTCACGCCGATAGCGTCGAGCATTTCCTTGAGAAGCAGGCTCTGGTCCTTGCAGTCTCCGCGGCGTTCCCGGAGCGTCGTCTCCGCGAGCTGCGGAATCAGGCTGTGCCCGCCAAAGCGAACGTCCCGGTATCGGATGTTTTCCCGAACAAAGCGCAATTCCGCAAGGATGGCCTCCTTGCCGAGTCTGCTGCCCTTTACTTCGAACGCCTTTTCCCGAACGGCAATCGCGCTCTTGAACTGGTGACGGATCAGGTTCTCGTATTCGCGGCCCACGTCCTGCCAGGTGCGCTTTCCCGTCAGCAGGAATCCAGCCCCGTAGTCCCGGTAGTTCGGCATATAGGGTTCGCGGCGAATCACAATCGGATCGTCAATCGACCATTCTTCGCCGTCCGCATCGTAGCGGTTCGACAGCGGCCCGTATTCCTCGGTCACGAAGCGCGACGTATCCGCGTAGATTTTAAACGATGTCGTGCGCACGGGAACCTCTTCGCTCGCCTCGAAACTCACGAAGGGAATCACGCCGTAGTTCGCGATGCTTGTCCGGGAAATCTGCAGATAGACGAAATCGCCCGGGGAGAGTTTTTCGAGCGGGAAGTGCGCCGTCTGCATTTCGTTGTCAAGCCCGAGTTCCGTCGCATAGGTGATGTAGGCGCCGGAGAGCGAAACCTTCGCCTTGAGAGTCATCGTCGAATCGTAGATTTCCAGAGCGTTCAAATAGATGCGGTCGAATCCCGGGAGAAAGTCGAACGAAAGTTCCGAATAGAGCCCGACACCGCGCGTATCGAGGATCTCTATCAGCTTCTGGGTCGTCCGCACCCAGGCCTTGTCCTTGTCCGCGCGGAGCGCCTCTCGCGCATAGTGCACCACCGCCGGGAAACTTTCCGACTTCGCCTTTTCCGCATATTCCCTGTTCACGAGCGAAGCGAGAGCCACGGGCCGCATTTCCACCGGGTCGATTTTCTTCTGGAGAGTGCGATTATCCGCCTTCCCGAGGAAAGCCTTCGAGGCCGAAAGGAAGCTCTTGATGTCCTCGTCGTCCGGATGCATCAAAAGCGCATGGGACAGGGACTTTTCCGCCTGGACAAAATTCTTCGAATAGAACTGCGCCTTGCCGCGACTGGTCCACACGCGATAATCCGAAGATCCGACGGGAAGCGTCTCCTCGCTTACGGCAAGCGCTTCGGGATAGCGGCCCATAAAGATCAGCGCGTCCATCAGGGTAAGCCCCAGATCGACGTTTACCCCGAAACGCCTTTTCGTCGCATAGAGAACTTCCACCGCTTCCGCGTAGCGGTCCATTCCCATGTAAGTCTTCGCGAGATAGACTCCGAGGCGCGCTGACGGCTGCTTGTCGTAAAGGTTCTGCACCACGGCAAGCGACTGGTTTCTCTGCCCGAGCCCCCACAGCGCGTCCGAAAGGTTGATGACGTATTCCGGATTGTTCGGCGTGTAGCGGAGCGCCATTTCCGCGTACTTCCGGGCCTCGCCGTAATCCATCATCGCTTCGTACATTTCCCCGAGAATGGAAAGCAGGCGACCGTTTTTCCGGACAAGGTCCATCTCGCTCAGAAAGTGGTTCACGCCCGGACCGTAAAGCTCCTTCATCTGGTACACGAAACCGCAGTTGATGAGATAGAGAGGCTCGGTCGGATCCATCCGGTTCGCCTTTTCGAAGTAGGACAGCGCGACAAGAGGCTGTCCGTCCGCAAGACGCAGAAGCCCGACCTGGTTTACCACCGCGGCCTGAAACTTCAGGGACTTTTCGCCGGAGAGCTTTTCCGGCTTTTCGAGAAGCGTCACGCCGTCTATCGCGCGTTCGAGAATCTTCGCGTATTTCCTGTAGAGAATCCCCTGTGCCCATCCGGCAACAAGAATCCCCCGTCCGCCGTCCCAGAAATAGCGCCCGACATACTTGAAGTCATATCCGTCGATGACGCGTTCGCACGTAAAGTCCTGGACAAAGCGTTCGGCATTGCCCCCGCGGGCACGGACCGTTTCGAGCGAAGGTTCGTCCGGATTCACCCCGAGACGGATGAGAAGCACCTTGAAAAGATCCTGCGCGCTCACCTCTTCCGGATTGACGATTGTCCCATAGACAAAGAACGCCGTCTCTTCCGCCATGTTCGCAAGCACCAGGTCGGGGTCGCCGTTCTGCGCCGCGACGCTTTCCCAGTTGTGCCAGAGGGAATCCTTCGATTCGAACGCGTAGCCGAGCGATTTCGATTCGTAGCGCGTCACCGTCTCCTTCGAGAATTCCCTTTCGCGAGCTGCGCTTTTCAAGGCTTCCGAAAGCGAAAATCCGACAAAGAAGTCCCGCCATTCCTTCGCGAAGGCTGCACGATCCGCAGTCGAATCCTGGGCGGAAAGCGAGAGGAAAAACACGCGCCCACCCGCCGAAGCGACAAATCCGTCCGCAGAGAGGTAGGAATCCGAAGTGCGGCCAGCCGTTTCGAAAAAGGCTCCGGTCATTCCCAGCTCTTCCCGCGGAAGGACGTCCGCAAAGGAAACGCTGCGCAAGGAAATTCCGCGACCCTGCATCTCGGCGCGCGCACGGTCCATCACGTCGGGAGATTCCCCGGGAGCGAGAAGGATCGAAAGGATTTCGGCGCGACGCCCCGTCTTCGCGTTAAAGAATTCGAGCGGAGCCGTCAAGTCCGAAGGATCGCTCACCACGTCCCAGTCGTCTCCGGGAAGCCGAAAGGAAAAATCGGCCCGTCTGAAATCCAGAATTCGGGCAGAAGCCTTTTCTTCGAACGAGACGCCCTCGCGCGAAGCCAGCGGAGCGGAACTTTTTTCATGGGCAGATCCGTCCGAAGCCCCACCGCGAGCCGCAGCCGATCCGGAAACCTGGACGGGGATTTCGGGATGTTCCGCACAGCCAAAGAGAATCGCCGAAAAAACGACAAAAAAAGCCACGATAGATTTCATCTTCATCACCATTTTCCCTGTAAGATATAAAAAAGCGAGTTTTTGACCTCGCCACGCAAGCGAATTTTAGTAAATTTCAGCCAGCTAAAGTCTCCCGCAAGCGGGAGATGGCAGATTCACAATCAAACAAAGGATCCTAAAATGGCTCTTAAACTCGGTATCAATGGTTTCGGCCGTATCGGTCGTATGGTCTTCCGCGCCGCCGTGGAAAACTTCTCCAAGGACATCACCGTTGTCGGCATCAACGACCTTCTCGACGTTGACTACCTCGCCTACATGCTGAAGTACGATTCCGTGCACGGCAAGTTCAACCACGAGATCAAGACGGAAGGCAACTTCCTCGTCGTCGATGGCAACAAGATTCAGGTGTTCGCGGAAAAGGATCCGACCAACATTACTTGGGGAGCCCTCAATGTGGATGTCGTCGTTGAATCTACCGGTTTCTTCCTCACCGACGAACTCGCCCGCGCTCACATCAAGGCCGGTGCGAAGAAAGTCATCATGTCCGCTCCGTCGAAGGATGCGACCCCGATGTTCGTCTATGGCGTAAACGACAAGACCTATGCCGGCCAGGACATCATCTCCAACGCCTCCTGCACCACGAACTGCCTCGCTCCGATTTCCAAGGTCCTGAACGACAAGTTCGGCATCAAGCGCGGTCTCATGACCACCGTCCACGCTGCAACAGCTACCCAGAAGACCGTTGACGGTCCGTCCAAGAAGGACTGGCGCGGTGGCCGCGGCATTCTCGAAAACATCATCCCGTCCTCCACGGGTGCCGCAAAGGCCGTGGGCAAGGTTCTCCCGATGCTCAACGGCAAGCTCACCGGCATGTCGCTCCGCGTTCCGACTTCCGACGTTTCCTTCGTTGACCTGACCGCCGAACTCGAAAAGCCGGCGACCTACGAAGCGATCTGCGCCGCGATGAAGGAAGCTTCCGAAGGCGAACTCAAGGGCATCCTCGGCTACACCGACGAAGCCGTCGTCTCCACCGACTTCCGCAACGACGCCCACACTTCCATCTTCGACGTCAAGGCTGGCATCCAGCTCGACCCGACCTTCGTGAAGGTTTGCGCCTGGTACGATAACGAATGGGGCTACAGCAACAAGGTTTGCGAAATGGCCCGCGTCATCACCAAGTAATTTCGTTTTCGAAATTCAAAAGAAAAGGCTCCGCATTCGCGGAGTCTTTTCTTTTCCCTGGACTTGCGCTAGTTTACGGAACCGGAAAGTTTTTTCGCAAGCCTTTCCAGGCGTTTCCAGTTCGTATCGCGAATCGAAGTCCGCTCTTGCTTCTTGTAGAGAATGTCGTAACCGCCATCGAGAATTTCATCGGCAAAGCCGAATGCATCGTTCAGACAGTCGAAGAATTCATCCGTATTGTTTCTACGGTAATGATCCGCGACGATAAACGAAGAATCCAGGGATTCGTATTCTTCGAGGTCGAGATAATCGATGTTTTCTATCGAGCAGAGGCTTTCGGAAATATCGCTCGTACTCGCAAACGAAAGCGAACAGGTTTTATCGTCGATCTGAACGTTCGCCGCATAGGAAAGATTGAGAGGTTCCCCCGTCACGTCGACAAATTCCACGGAGACGTTCTTGCCATCGAAAGCGAAAGAAATTTTGGACTTGCTCCGGGACTTGACCTCGACGCCTAGCTCCCGAAGCGAATCCGCCGAAATCGAATCCGCGATAAAGACATATCTCGGATTAAACGAAACGTTTTTCGCGTTCAGTCCGATATAGAACATGCTCATCCAGGCAGAATTCGCATAGTCGTCAGACAAGGAATATACGACTTCCGTCTCCACGAAATCCTTCCGAATGGTAATCTGGTAATAATACGGGTACAGGGATTCGTCCAGATCGTAGCACTCGATTTCGTCTTCGTCAAAATCATACTCGCAAGCTTCCAGGCCTTTCCACGTTCCGTAGATGGAATTCGCCTTGCCACCGATAAAGACGCTTCCGTAGTCCTCTTCTTCAAAAAGCACCAGCGTATCGCCCTTGAAAAGATAACGGACATCGAAAGTATCGACATCCATCAGTACGTCCTTTTTCCAGTCGAAGCGATTTTCGACGGAATCATAGACGCAGAGGTCTTCCGAATCGTTCACGTAGGAAGTGATCGTCTGGCTCGCTTCATCGACGGAGATTTTCGTTCTCGAACCGTCGCCGTTCGAACTACCCGGACCGCTCGAAGAATCGCTCCCGCAAGAAGAAAGGATTAGCGCGCAGGCGACACTCGCGATGCAACCGAAAGATTTTACCATGATAAATTCTCCTTAAAAGAAATTTCTTCAAAAGATAACAAGTAAATTTGCAAATTGGAATTGCTAGATTTTCATCTATGCAGTCTCAACATCTCGGATTCCTGTATGGCGCGCTTGCCGCCATCTGCTACGGAACGAATCCGCTCGGAGCCCTTTACCTCTACAAGGCGGGATTCACGCCCGGTTCCGTCCTCTTTTACCGGTTCGCCGGCGCTTCCCTCCTGAGCGCGCTATTCATCCTGTTTCTCAAGAAGGATTTTCGCGTTCCGCGAGAAAACATCCCCTATATCGGCTTTCTGGGATTTCTCTTTGCGGCCTCCGCGCTTTGCCTCTATCTGAGCTTTCTCTTCATGGACGCGGGTGTCGCCTCGACGATTCTCTTTTCGTATCCTATCATGGTCGCGGTCTTCATGGTGATTTTCTTCAAGGAAAAGCTGAAGAGAAAGACGGTCGTTTCGATTCTGCTTGCGATTTCGGGCGTCGTCCTCCTGATGCGCACGGGAAACGGTTCCGTGCTGAGCCCCGCGGGAATCACGCTCGTTCTCTTTTCTTCCCTCACCTACGCGACTTACATCGTCATCGCCGCCCGGATGCCAAAGCCCATCGGCGCCCTGAAAATGAACATGTACATTTTTGCCGTATGCGCCATCTGCCTTTTCCTCTATGCGCTTTGCGCGCCGGGGCATTCCATCCATCCCGTGAGGAGCCTGCACGAGTTCGCCTGGCTCTTCCAGCTCGCGTTCATGCCTTCGCTTCTCTCGCTCATCTTTATGCAAAAGGCCCTGCGAACGATCGGCTCCACGCCTACCGCCATTCTGGGAGCTCTCGAACCCTTGACCGCCGTCTGCATCGGAGTGGGAGTTTTCCACGAAGCGCTTTCCGCGCGCCTCGTCGCCGGGATAATCCTCATCCTGTGCAGCGTGACGCTTCTTGCCTTGCGGAAGAGCAGAGCCTAGTCGAGAGCGAATCCGTCGCATGAGCTGGGAATGTCGATTCCTGTCGGAAACCTTTTGCCGGAGACGCCGTGAAGAATGCGATCCGGGAGCCTCGGGCTGCGTTCTCGAAGGACGGTTCGCTTTTCCCTTCGACGCGTCGAAAAATGCGCCGCGTCGGAAAATCCGCACGGAAGAGTCCCGACACTCAAAACGGGAAGACAAATAAAAGCTATCTTTGGAACAGCAAAAAAAACAGCAGGAGACTTTTTATGTTCAAGAAAATCGCGCTAGCGGCCTTGCTCGTCGCCTCGTCCAGCTTCGCCACGTGGGACTACTACCATCTTCCCGAAGCCGGCAAGGGAACCGTCAAGGGCCAGTTCTTTTACGATTCCGACGATCCCTGGTCGCAATGGGCGCTGAATGTCGGCGCGCGCTACATTCTCGTTCCGAATCTGGAACTTTCCCTCCAGTCCTTCGGCTACCGTTCCTGGGAAACCGACGGCTCGGACGGAGCGGGCTTCACCGACCTGACCCTGGGCGCTCGCTATGCCGTGATGCCTATCGTGAACATCTTTCTCGACCTGAATCTTCCCATCGGAAGCAACGACGTGAGCGATCGCCTGAGCTTCACCCTCGGCGGCCAGTTCTCGCAGGAGCTTGTTCCGAACCTCGTCCTCGGCACCGAAGCGGGCGTTTACTGGGGATTCAAGCGCCACAACTTCGAACCGGGCCTTGTCATGAACCTCGCCGCGGAACTCGGCTACACGATCCCCGCTTACGGTCTCACCCCGTTTGTCGGGCTGGAGCTCAAATACAAGCTTACCGATGACGAAGGTTCCAACTGGGAAGACAATGCCGGCGACAACAGCATTTGCCTCTGGCTCGGAGCAGCCTACACCATCAATGCGGAAATGGCCGTTGACGGGAAGCTCAAGGTCCGCTCCGGCGATTCGAGCGACCATCTCGACGGCGACGCGGTGGGCATCGAAGTCAATTTCTACTACAACTTCTAGCCGCTTAAACAGAGCTTAGTCGAGAGAACTTGGAGCTTAGAGTTGCAAAGCGGGCTGTTTGGCCTTCCCGATGTTCAGAGCTTAGTTCGGAGATTTTAGAGCTTAGAAAAGTGAAGCGATCTTCTTTCTCAACTTTTCTCACTCCACTCTTCACCCTTCACTCTCATCTAAGTTCTCAGTTC
>CAVKYI010000025.1:0-28631 GCA_963660435.1 Sodaliphilus sp. | reverse complement strand
CATTGTCGTGCAAAGACTTGACTGCGTTTTTATCCTGCAATTTGACCTATAAGTCGAGAAATCACGAATTTTTAGATGTGACCATTATTCAAACATCCCGCTCATTAAACTTGAGAAAAATTCGATACATCAGATTTAGTTGTTTTTGCAACTCTTGTTCAGACTCTGTAGAATCGCAGCGAATCGAAATGTGCGAAGCCAATTGATCAATATCAATTTTCTCTGTAATGATCTCGTTAATTTTCGGCAATTTAACTTCGATGTTTGCACATAAAAATTTAAGTGGGATTTTTTCTGAATTTACTTCTTTTGAAAATTGTATTGCTCTTTTGACATCACTTAAAGTGAGAACTTTGTTTTCTGATTTATTATAGCGAAGGACAAAGGATACATGAAAATTTCTAGGATGCTCAGTTTCTTCATCAGTGTTTATCACCAAGTAGTTTAGAAAATATGGCTTGGGGCAACCTTTACCAAAGATTTCCGTATTGTTAAAAAACAACCCTTCATTGTTCCAGTAAAGGTTGTAACACCGATCTAGTATGTTATCTTTGTTCTTTGATACGAGGGGATAACGGACTGCACATTCGTCAATGAAATTGCCAAATGTGTTTATGACTTGTTGGATATTCATAGATACTCCTTGAGTTCTTGTTTGATGAGCTTGTATTAGGAATGTATAAAAAAAAACAGCTTGTCAATAGGGTTTGAAAATTTCCCACATTTTTTCGACTTTCAACGTATTGGCCAAATTGCAGGCTAGCTTTTCTTTTTCTTCTTGCAAAAATAATCTATAGAGGCACTCTGTGCGACGAAATTCTATTTTCCCGGTGCTTTCGGCGGTGTGAGGAGGCTCTTACTCTTTTTCTCTTTGGGCCTTGAGTTGTTTCAGTTCCTGCAGGCGGTCGGCGAGCTTTTTTTCCCGGCCATATTCGGTCGGGGTGTAGATTTCGGTTCCGGCGAGCTCTTTCGGGAGATGTTCCTGCGCGGAATAGGCGCCGGGGCTGTCGTGGTCGTAGCGGTAGCCGTTGCCGTAGCCGAGCTGTTCCCCGACCTTCGTCACGGAATTTCTAAAGGCCTTTGGCACGGGGAGAGTCCCTGTCCGCTTGATTATCGCGTCCGCTTTCATCCCGGCGAGCTCCACGCTGTTGCTTTTCGGGGCGAGCGAAAGGTAGATGGCCACTTCGTCTAATCCGATGAGGCCTTCCGGAACGCCCATGAAATCGAAAGCTTCCCTTGCCGCTGTCGCGAGTAGAAGCGCATTCGGGTCGGCAAGTCCAACGTCTTCCATCGCCATTCGAATCAGCCGCCGGAGAATGAACCTTGGATCTTCGCCGCCCTGGAGCATTCGGTGCAGCCAATAGACCGCCGCGTCGGGGTCGCTTCCGCGGATGGACTTGTGCAGCGCGGAAATCAGGTTGTAATGTTCCTCGCTCGATTTGTCGTAGCGGAGCGGCTTCTTGAACTGGATTTCTTCGAGAAGCGCGTTGTCGATCGTGTGCCGTTTGCCTAGGTTCTTGGCAATCCATTCGATTTGGTTCAAGAGGAATCGGGCGTCGCCATCGGCCTGCGAAACGAGCTTCTGGAGAGTTTCCTCGGAAATTTCAACGTCCCGGAGCAGAAGTCCGCGGGGATGTTCCTTGAGCGCGAGCCTTGCGAGGCGGGAGAGGTCTTCGGGCGAAAGGGGCGCAAACAGGATGAGCTGGCAGCGGGAAAGGAGCGCGGAATTGACTTCGAATCCCGGATTTTCCGTTGTCGCGCCGATGAGCGTGACCGTTCCGTCTTCGACAGCCTTGAGGAGGGCGTCCTGCTGGCTCTTGTTGAATCGATGGATCTCGTCGATGAAGAGGATCGTGCCGCGGCCCAGATCCTCGTAGGTTTTCGCTTCGGAGAGGACCGACTTGATTTCCTTGACGCCGCATTCCACGGCGGAGAGCGCGACAAAGCGCTTTTTCGTGTGCAGGCGGATGACGTTCGCGAGGCTTGTCTTGCCGCAGCCCGGAGGCCCCCAGAAAATCATGCTGGGAACGTTGTCGCTTTCGACGCTTTGGCGGAGCATGCTGCGGTCGCCGAGGATCTTGTTCTGACCCAGGAATTCTTCGAGGGACGTGGGTCGGAGCCTTTCGGCAAGCGGTTTTGCGATGGATTCGGTCATGGATTGGCACAATATAGCATTTCAAAAATCCTACTGGAATGCTTGACATTTTTGGCGAAATTTTGCAGGAAAAACCTCCCATTTCGGTACTTTTGACCCCTTCGGGTGCACATACGGAGACTTATTTCTATCTTTTTCCGTGACATTTACGAGGTATCGTTCTATGGCAGTCGAAGCCCAAGAAGCCAGTTTTTTTACAACGAAACTTGACTTCATCGTCAACTGGGGACGAAAAAATTCCCTGTGGCCGTTTCCCTACGGAACGGCTTGTTGCGCGATCGAATTCATGAGTACGGAAACGAGTCCCTATGACCTTTCGCGTATCGGTTCCGAATATGTCCGCTTTACGCCGCGCCAGTCCGACGTGCTGGCTGTCCAGGGGACAATCACCTACAAGCAGGCTCCGATTCTCAAGCGCATCTACGAGCAGATCGCCGAGCCGAAATGGGTTATCGCGATGGGGGCGTGCGCGACTTCCGGCGGCGTCTATGACTGTTACTGTACGGTGCCGGGTATCGACAACATCATCCCGGTGGACGTCTATATCGGCGGTTGCCCGAGCCGTCCCGAAGCCTTCTTCGACGCGATGTTCGATATCCAGAAGAAGCTTTCCGACGAATCCTACATGAAGGAACGGAAGGAACGCGTCCGGGAACAGGTGGAGCTTTTGCGGGCGAAGACCGCCGAGGCGAAGCGCGAACTTGCCGAATATTCTCACGAAAAAGCCGAAGAAATCAAGGAAAAGGCGAATCATCTCAAGGATTCCGTTATCCGCAAGGCTGAATTTTGGAAGGAGAATCCGTAATGGTCGCATCCGATAATGTAAAGGAGCCGATTGTCGCTACCCCGGAAGCGCGCAAGGCTTTTGAAGAATCCGTCTTGAAGGGCCTCGAAAAGTGGGGTGCCTCCCGTTCCGAAAAGAATCCGTGGGGACTTGCCGTCGTCGTCGGGCGTGAAAATTTGCACGATGTCGTCGCGTTTGTCCGGGACGAACTGAAGATCGACATGCTTCTCGATATCGTCGGAATCGATTATCTCGGGATGAAAGATTACGCCGGACCTCGGTTTGCGGTCGAGTATGTTCTGAAAAGCGTTTACGACCCGGCTCGTCGCCTGGTGGTGAAGGTTCTTGCCGAAGAAGCCGACCTGAACGTTCCGACAATTTCGGACCTGTATCCGATTGCGAACTGGCAGGAACGCGAAGTCTATGACCAGTTCGGGGTGAACTTTGTCGGCCACCCGGACCTTCGCCGCTTGCTGAACCACGTGGAATTTGTGGGACATCCGCTGCGGAAGGATTACCCGGCGCATCGCCGCCAGTGGCTTTCGACGAACGACTATCTGTATCCGGCGCTCGAAAAGCGTCTGGAATCCAAGGGCTACCGCATTCTGGAACGCCCGAAGGAAATCTTGCCGAACGAAGTTGAATATTTGACAGGGAGCATCAGAAAATGAAGGTTCTCACTCCTGAAGGCGAAGAAAAGAACTTGATGGTGCTGAACATCGGTCCGTCGCACGGTGCGACGCACGGATGCTTGCGCTACATTACGGCTCTCGACGGCGAAAACATCGCGGCATCTGTCGGAGAAATCGGTTACCTGCACCGCGGGTTCGAGAAGATGGCGGAACGCGGAACGTGGCAGCAAGTCTTGCCCTTGACCGACCGTCTCGACTACTGCTCCGCGATGATGAACAATTTTGCCTACTGTCGCGCCGCGGAACAGATGCTCGGCATCGAAATCCCGGAACGCGCCAAGGTCCTCCGCGTCATCGTGAACGAGCTTTCCCGCATCGCGGACCATTTCATCTGTGTCGCTGCCGCTGCGCAGGACCTCGGCTCCACGACCGGATTCTTCTACCTGTTCGATTCCCGCGAAATGACGATGCGCATCTGGGAAAAGCTGACCGGAGCGCGCCTCACGAACAGCTACGGACGAATCGGCGGGCTTTACCGCGATACATACGAAGGCTTTGAAGAGGACGTTCTCGCCGTCTGCAAGCAGGTCGGTAAAAATTTGAAGGATGTCCATGCGTGCTTTGACCGGAACCGTATCTTCCTCGATCGTACAGTCGATGTGGCGAAGATTTCCGGCGAAAGGGCGATTGCCTGGGGCTGGACCGGACCGTGTCTCCGCGCGACGGGCGTGGCGAGCGACCTGCGAAAGGACGAACCGTATTGGGATTATGAAACCTATGACTGGAACGTGGTGACGGGAACCCACGGCGATGTCTTTGACAGGCTCATGGTGCGCCTCGCCGAAGCGGAAGAATCCGTGAAGATCATCCGCCAGGCGCTGAAGCGTCTCGCTCCGGGACCTGTGAGCGTCGAAGATCCGCGTATCCGGATTCCGTCGCACGAACGTGTCTATCAGGATATGGAAGCCTTGGCCGGAAGGTTCAAGAGCGTCTTCGAAGGCATTCGGATTCCTGCGGGCGAATACTATTCCGGATCCGAGACGGCGAATGGGGAACTCGGCTTTACGCTGGTTTCCGACGGTTCCGGCCATCCGTGGCGGGTCAAGGTCCGTCCGCCTTGCTTTACGCAGTTTGCGGCTTTCCACGAACTTGTCGAAGGCGGCATGATTGCGGATTCCATCGCTTGCCTGTCGAGCATCAACATTATCGCGGGAGAATTGGACAGATGAGTCACGTTAAAGGCGCCATTCACGACGTTGCCAATAATACGCTTGCCTATACCCACGGTCCGATTCCTGTCGAGACCCTGCCGTCTCCGGCAGACCAGTTTGGGCATGCGAACCCGATACAGGCGCAACCATCCTGGGGGGAAATCGCTCCGCTCCTGGAAACTCCCGCCATCAAGGAACGCGTCTCGGACCTGCTTTCCCGCTATCCGGTTGGGCAGGGCGCGCTTCTCGAAGTTCTCTGGCTTGCGCAGGACGCCATCGGATGGCTTCCGCACGAGGCGATTCGCTGGGCGGCGGATGTCTGCGGATGTTCCGCGGCGCACGCTTACGGTGTCTCGACTTTCTATACCATGTACAAGCATGTCCCGACCGGAAGGTTCCTCCTCCAGTTCTGTCACAACATCAGCTGCCATCTGCGCGGCGCTCCGAGCATTCTCGAATATGCGCAAAAGGCGTTGAACATCAAGAGCGGCGAAACGACTCCCGATGGTCTCTTTACGATTGTCGAAGTGGAATGCCTGGCCGCTTGCGGAAACGCTCCGGCGATGCTCGTCAATGACGATTACGCGACTGACGTGGAAAACGGTGAACTGGTCATGAAGCCCGGTGTGGGACTCACGCCCGAACGCTTCGACAAGATTCTCAAGTGGTGCTACGCCCGTGAGGAAAAGTTCCCCGGGAAAGAGCCTCCGCGCGAAGTCCTCGGTGGCATGGTGAAAGGCCACGGTGGACATGCCGGCGCGCCCGGCGCGACGGCGAAGCCCCAGGTTTCCGATTACGCTCCGCCGTCTCCGGTCTTGAACGTCGTCGCCCTGGTCGATGCAAATGGTGCGACGCTTACCTGGAAAGGCGCTCCGGAATTTACGGAACTTTCCGTCGAAAGGAATGTCGGCGGCAAATGGTCCGAAGTCGGTAAGCCCGGAGTCAAGGACAGGCAGTTTGTCGATCCCGAAGGCAAGGTCGGGGACGAATATCGGATGATTGCGGTGAGCGGAGCTCGTACGGCGAAGCCCTCCCGCGTTTCGGTCGCGAAGGCTGCGCCTCCTCCCGAAGATCCGGCAACCCCAAGGAAGGTTGGTTGAACATGCAAGATTCGATGAAAGTTTGCACGGCGAATTTTGGAAAGCACGCCCAGGATATCGAAGCCTACAAGAAGCTCGGCGGCTATTCCACGATTTCGTCTTCCCTGTTCGAAATGTCCCAGTTCGAAGCGATCGACCGTGTCCAGCGTTCCGGTCTTCGCGGCCGCGGCGGAGCCGGTTTCCCGACCGGGATGAAGTGGAGCTTCGTTCCGCGCAATACGGGAAAGCCTGTCTATATCGTCGTCAATGCGGACGAAGGCGAAGGCGGAACCTACAAGGATCATTATCTTCTGCTCGAAGATCCGCATCGGCTGATAGAAGGCTTGATCATTGCCGGCTGGGCGCTTGGAGCGCGTTGCGCATACATCTACGCCCGCGGAGAGTTTCTCCCCTGCATCGAGAGCGTAAACAGGGCGCTGAACCAGGCCTACGCGGCCGGGTATCTCGGCGAAAACATTTGCGGAACGAAGTTCTCTTTCGATATATTTGTCCATCGCGGAGCGGGCGCCTACATTTGCGGTGAAGAAACCGCTCTCATCAACTCGCTCGAAGGCCAGAAGGGGCAGCCGCGCCTGAAGCCGCCTTTCCCGGCTGTTGCCGGTGCCTGGGCGTCTCCGACGTGCGTGAACAACGTGGAAACGATCATGTCGCTTCCGTGGATTTTTTCGCATCCGGTGGAAGAATATACGAAGATGGGAACCCCTCGCGCGCACGGTACGAAAGTGTTCTGCGTTTCGGGCGATGTCAAGCGTCCCGGCGTCTATGAAGCTCCGCTGGGAACTCCGCTCATGGAAATGCTCACGAGCGAGGAATACTGCCAGGGAATCGTAGGGAACCTGAAAGGCGTGATTCCCGGCGGTTCGTCCTGTCCTCCGCTTCTTCCCGAAGAGTGCGAAACGGCGACGCTTGACTACGAATGCATGGCCTCCCTGAAGACGATGTTCGGGTCGGGCGCCATCATCGTGTTCAACGATACGCACAGCGCGGTCGATATCCTGGATGTCCTCGGGCATTTCTATTCCCACGAATCGTGCGGCCAGTGCACGCCTTGTCGCGAAGGAACGGGCTTTGCCCGCCGCGTTCTCGATGCGATGATGCGCGGAGAAGGTCATGACGGAGACATCGAGCTCTTGCAGGATATTTCCGCGGGATTCGGCGGAACTACCATCTGCCCGCTCGCCCTTTCGCTCGGCGGTCCGCTGAATGTCTATACGCGGAAGTATCGCGCGGATTTTGAAGAGTATATTGCGAAAAACCCAAATCATGCGGAATCCCGTATGAGAACGAACGTGCGTCTGGGAGCTTACTGGTAATCTTATGAGCAATCATTACAACATGCCTCACCTTCCGACAGCCAGCAGTCCTCGTGTAACGATCGAGGTCGATGGCCAGAATGTGGAAGTTCCGGGCGATACGAACCTGCTAGAAGCCTTGAAAGCAGTGGGCATCGAAACGCCTCATGTCTGCTACCATCCCTATCTTCCGGTTTCCGGCAACTGTCGCCAGTGTCTGGTCGAGACGGAAGGTCCGCGCGGCAAGATGCTTGTCATTTCGTGCTTCACGCCGGTGAAGGCCGGGATGAAGGTCTTCACGCCGCATTCGAGCGAACGCGTCAAGACGGCTCGCCGTGCCGTTTCCGAGTTTATGCTCCTGAACCATCCGCTGGACTGCCCGATTTGCGACAAGGCCGGGGAATGTACGCTCCAGGAAAACTACGTGGAAGCGGGTCGCGATTCGGGTCGCCTGTATCCCGAAGTCGGCAAGAACTATCACGGGAATCCGGATCATCAGTTTTACGATACGAAGGGACAGCTCCGCGGCGGAAAGCGCGTCGATATCGGTCCGCGGGTGATGCTCGACGAGGAACGCTGCGTCCAGTGCGACCGTTGCGTCCGGCTGATGCGCGATGTCTGCCACGATGAACAGCTCCAGCTCGCGTCCCGTGGCGACAGAACTTACATTACGACTTTCCCCGGAAGAAAGCTCGATCACGAATACGACCTTTGCGTGACGGACGTTTGCCCGACCGGTGCGATGACTGCGAAATATTTCCGCTTCGAACAGCGCGTCTGGATGCTTTCGAGAACGGCAAGCGTTTCGATGGACGATTCGCTTGGCGCAAACATCTGGATCGAGCATGACCACGGATATATCTTCCGCCTGATGCCTCGCTGCAACCCGGAAGTGAACCGCACATGGCTTTCGAATACGAGCCGTCTCGCTTTCCAGGAATTTTCGAAGGACCGCTTGCCGGCGGGAGATGTCGAAGCGCTGAAGTCCGCGCTCCAGGATGAAGGAAAGATTGCGTTTGTCCTCGGCGGATCGGCGACGAACGAAGACGCTGCGGCCCTCAAGACTCTTGTCGAAAAGCTCGGTGACCGCGCAGAGGTCTTTGTCGGGACATTCGCTCCGGTAAGGGAACCGGACGGTATTTCGAAAAGCGGCGATCCGGTGGCGAACCGCGCGGGCTTTGCCCTGTTCGGATTTACAAGGACTGCTGAAGAACTCTTGAATCGAGTGTCGGAATTCAAGACTCTCGTCACGCTTTCCGCAGACCTGTGGGGAAGCGACGAGGCAAAGGCTCGGACGCTCGAATCGATTCCGAACCGCGTTTCCATCTCTTCGAAGAACGATCTGACCGCGCAGAAGTCCTCGACGGTCTTTGGCGTGAACCACTGGTCGGAAGTGAACGGGACGATGGTGAATTCCCGTTCGATTCTCCAGAAGCTCGCCGCCGCTCCGACAGCTCCCGAAGAGGCTCTCGTTCCTCTCTATACGGTTCTGTTCGCTCTGGCTGGCGAAGATGTCCGGTGCGCGGCGGAGGCTTACAAAAAGGCTTCTGGATTTGTTCCGGTGCTTTCCAAGTTCTCTTTTGACGCTATCCATAGCACGGGCGAATTGCTCGATGGAGTTGCCGTATGATGGAAATTATCGATTCGAAAACATGGATTGAATGGCTCCTGACTATCGGAAAGTTCGCTTTCGCGTTCATCCCGGTTCTATTCATTCTGCTCCTCATTCCTTTGGAGCGTCGTGGCGCGGGCTTTATCCAGGATAGACAGGGACCTAACCGCTCCTATGTCAAGCTTCCGTTCTTTGGGAAAGTTCGTCTCTTCGGATGGGTGCAGAACGCCTGTGACGGCCTGAAGCTCTTTTTCAAGGAAATGTATTTTCCGGCGGGCGTGAACAAAGTCCTGTTTGCGCTTGCTCCGGCGCTTCCTTTTGGACTTACGCTCCTTACGCCATGCGTTCTTCCGTATTTTGCCTCGCTGGACTTTTCGTTTGGCGATACGGTCGTGCACATTCCCGGCGCGAACGTGAACACGGATATCGGAATCCTTCTCATGTTCGGGCTTTCGTCGCTTTCCGTTTTCGGGACGGTACTTTCCGGATGGGCCGCCAAGTCCAAGTTCTCCTTCCTCGGGGCGCTCCGCGCGACGGCGACGAGCATCAGCTACGAAGTATGTCTAGGCCTTTCGATGATGGGTATCGTCCTGCTCGCGGGAACGTTCAACGTCGAAGGGATCGTTTCCTGGCAGGAAACCCACGTCTGGGGATTTATCGCGCAGCCTGTCGCGTTCTTCTGCTTTCTGCTTGCCGCGATTGCGGAAACGGGACGTCCGCCTTTTGACGTTTCGGAAGGCGATCCGGAACTTGTCGCCGGCTACCACACGGAATACGGCGCGATGCAGTTCGGCATGTTCTACATGGGCGAATACGGCCACGTGGCCATCAACAGCATGCTGGTTTCGTTCCTCTTCTTTGGCGGCTATGCGATTCCGTTCATGACGACCGCCGAGACGCAGGCCAATCTGAACGTTGTCCTCGCGGCATTGTTCGGCATCTGCGCGTTCCTCGCCCTCGCTTTCCTGCACATGGTTTACCGTTACCTCCGAGCCTACAATGCGGGCAAGGCCTCGAACAAGGAAGTCATCAATCGGGAATATCTTCTCTACAAGACTATCGCCTGGGTTGCCGTTCCCGTGTTCATCGCTCTCGCCGTTGTCTCTGGAATTTTCATTCACCCCGAAGCGTCCATCGTGGCAGGCGTTCCTGTCTATGGGCTAGGGGTCGCGCTTGGAACCGCCGCGGTGCAGTTCCTTGTACTGATGGTCAAGACGGTGTTTTTCTGCTGGGTCTGGATCTGGGTTCGCTGGACGCTTCCGCGCTTCCGCTATGACCAGATCATGCATCTCGGCTGGAAGGTATTGCTGAATATCGCTCTGCTGAACCTGGTCGTGACCGCGGTCATCGCCAAACTAGTCCTGGGAGGCAACTAATGGTTCGTGTCGTTAAGCACAAGCCGATGAACTGGCTGGAACGCCTTTACATCTTCGAAGCGTTCCGCGGCCTTTACACGACGATCAAGCATTTTCTGCGGGGATTCTTCCGCTACGAGACCTTGCCTACGACGGGATACCCGGAAGTAAAGCCCTATATTCCGAGGGATTACCGCGCTGCGCACCGGATGATGCTTCGTCCGGACGGAACGCCGCGCTGCGTGGCGTGCTTCATGTGCGCTTCGGCGTGTCCGGCGCACTGCATCTTTATCGAAGCGGGACAGTCTCCGGACGGACGCATCGAAAAACGCGCGACAAGATTCGACATCGACCATTCCGTCTGCATCTTCTGCGGACTTTGCGTCGAAGCGTGTCCGGTCGATGCGCTTCGAATGGATACTTGCGAAACGAGCTTTGTCCGTCGCCGGCGGGAAGATTTCGTCGTTTCCCTGTACGATTTGACAAACTGGGACCCGAAGGATTATCCCGACGATGCGCAAAGCCAGGTCGCTCCGGGTGGCAGCAAGAACAAGCAGGCTCTTGAAGTCTGGGGAGAAGTGAAATGCTAGCTCTGATCCTTTTTATCATCCTGTCGGTCGTCGCCGTGGGATGCTCCGTTTGCATCTTCTTGACGAAACATCCTCTTTATGCGGCGATTGCCCTTGTGACGACGATGCTCTCGCTTGCGGGAATCTACGGGCTTCTCGGCAGTCCCTTTGTCGGGGCTGTCCAGGTGATGGTCTATGCCGGAGCCGTGATGACGCTCCTCATGTTTATCATCATGGTGCTGAACGGCGCGCGAGGCAGCCGGACGAAACGCTTCGACAAGGTTTCCGCATTCGTCCTGGTTTCCGCATTGCTCCTTGCGGGTGTCGTTGCGACCGCGCTTGGGAAATCCGCACTGGATTTCGATCCGCAGGCTGTCCGAGGCTCTGTCTCGCTTACGGCGGGAACGCTCTTTGACATGGCTTCTGACGGGAACGGCTACTATCTGCTGGTCCTTGCCGTGGGACTTGTTCTGCTTTCGGCGATGGCCACGGCGGTCATTCTCGCCCGCAAACGGATTGCGTCGGATCCGGAATCCGAAACGTCGTCCGAGGAGGTTCACTAATGCAAGCGATTTATGTCCAGATTCTGGCTCTTGTCCTCTTGACGCTTGGAATCGCGACCGCTCTCTGCCGTCGGAATGTCTTTTTCGTCCTGATGGGCGTGGAACTCGCCTTGAACGCGGTGAACCTGAGCGTCGTCGGGTTCTCGAAGACGCTTGCCGCCTCGTCGAGCGTTGTAGGCCAGATCGTTCCTCTGTTTACGATTGCGATTGCCGCTGCGGAAGCATGCGTCGGGCTTGCCGTCATCATCATGATTTTCAGAAATCAGGATAGCGCGGACATCGATAATTATTCCAGTATGAGGGGGTGACCGAAAATGATTCCTCTTTGGCTTATTCCGTTATTTCCGTTGGTGGGCGTTCTTGTCCTTGCGCTCGTTTCGCTAGTGTCTTCCGACAGCGAGAAGGGACCTGACGAAGGGCTTGTCGGCTTTGTCGGCGTGGTGTTCCCGTTGTGCGCCTTTGTCGCGACGGGACTTCTCGCCTGGAACATGCCCGAATCCGGCATCCATGAAACGCTCGGCAACTGGATGAATTCCTCGCTTCTGTCGGTGAATTTCGGATTCCTGTTTGACGGGCTATCTCGCACGATGCTTCTTTTCATCACGGGCATCGCGACTCTCATCATCCTGTATTCGACCGGTTACATGCATGGTGACCGGGGATTTGCGCGATTCTTCGCCTACATGAACCTGTTCCTTTTCAGCATGATTGTTCTTGTCCTTTCGGATTCCCTGGTCCTTACGTTCCTCGGCTGGGAAGGTGTCGGGCTTTGCTCGTATCTGCTCATCGGGTTCTGGAACCGTGACCTGAACAATTGCAAGGCGGCAAACAAGGCGTTTCTCGTGAACCGTGTCGGTGACGTGGGATTTTTGCTCGGAATGGTTGCGCTGGTTTCGGTCGGCGGTTCCTCTCTCCTGAACTATACGGATCTTGTCGCGTGGCTGCGGAATCCGGCGTTTGGCGACATGCTCCTCGAAGGACTTCCGCTTCTGACCCTTGCGGGAATTCTCTTCTTTTGGGCGTGCACGGCGAAGAGTGCGCAAATTCCGCTTCTTACCTGGCTTCCCGATGCGATGGCGGGTCCGACGCCCGTTTCGGCGTTGATTCATGCGGCGACGATGGTGACCGCCGGCGTCTATCTGGTGGCAAGGCTTTCTCCGCTGTATGTCCTGTTGCCCGAAGTCCTCACGATGATTGCAGTGGTCGGCATGGCGACTGCGTTCTGGGCGGCGGTTGCCGGACTTTTCCAGAACGATATCAAGAAAGTGCTCGCCTATTCGACGATTTCCCAGCTGGGCTATATGTTCATGGCTGCAGGTGTCGCCGCGTTCGATGTTTCCATTTTCCATGTCTTTACCCACGCGTTCTTCAAGGCGTCGCTCTTTTTGGGTGCCGGCGCAATTATCCACGCTCTTGCGGGCGAACAGGATATGCGCAAGATGGGCGGTCTCCTGAAAAAGACTCCTGTTACGGCCATCGTAATGCTTTTCGCCTACCTGGCGATTATCGGATTCCCCGGATTCTCGGGATTCTTCTCGAAGGACCTGATTCTTGAACGCCTGTTCGGATTTTCTCCGGTGGCGGGGAAGGTCTTCTATGCGGTGGGGCTTTTGACGGCAATCATTACGGCGATCTATATGACGCGTCTGATGGTTCTCACCTTCCTCGGCAAGTATCGCGGAAACCTTTCCGAAGACAGGATTCACGAGGCTCCGTTCTGCATGACGTTCCCGATGATCGTCCTTGCCGCGGGTTCCGCCTTTGCCGGGTATTTCTGGAACGCCTTTTCTCGCGAAGCGAACTGGTTTGAAAACTGGCTTTCGCCGGTAGTCGGCCTCGCGCAGAAGATGGCCCACGCCCTTCATCCGGAAACAGCCGAGCCTTCCGTTCTGGTCTTTGCCGCCTTGGGAACGGCTGCGGCTCTTGTCGGAGCGTTCATCGGCTACAGGCTCTTTGCTCGCAAGAGAATTCCCGCGGTGAAGAAAAACGAATCGGCGGCTCCGATTGGCGGAAAGGCGGCCTGGACTTTTGCCTTTGACTATGTCCATGCCTGGTTCGTCGCCGCATTTGAAGGCCTGGCCTGGATCTGCGACCGAGTGGTCGATAGGCTGGTCCTTGCCATCCAATGGACGATCGGGTCGCTGGTCGTTATCCTCGGTGACGGCGTCCGGGCGCTTCAGGTCCGCAAGATCCGGCTGCAAGTCGGTCTGGGCATTGCCTGCATGAGTGTCATCGCCATTGTCGCCTATCTTTGCGGAGGACTTTTCTAATGCTGTATTTAATGGTCTTTGCTCCGTTCCTTGCCGCTTTCCTGATGTTTGCCGCTTCGGGAAGGGACTCCCGCTCCGCATCGCGGCTCGCGGTGATTCTCTCTTCGGTGCTGTTCCTGTCCAGTCTCTCGCTGCTTGTTTCGGGGGACTACGCGACATCTCCGATAGACTGGTTTCAGATTCCCGGAATCGACGTGACGATTACGCTCGCCTTTGCGACGAACGGATTTGCCGCCTGGATGGTGTTTCTCGCGAACATCATCACGCTTGCCGCCCTGGTTGCCTTCCGCAAGACGTCTGGCGACTATCGGAATTTTGCCATCGGGATGTTTGCCCAGCTCGGCGCCTTGAACGGAACGTTTCTTTCGGTCGATGCGGTGCTCTTCTTCTTCTTCTTTGAAGCGCTTGTCTTGCCAGCGGCGCTGCTCATCGGATCTTATGGCGGGTCGGGAAGGCGTTCCGCCGCTCTGCACTTTGCGCTTTACACCTTGATCGGTTCCGCGCCGATGGCCGTCGCTCTCTGGTATCTGATCAGTGCAGCCGGTTCGTCCTATGTCGGTTCTGTCGCCCAGGTTGCGCAGGCCTTGCCCGAATCGACGCAGACCGTTCTCTTCTGGTGCTTTGTCATCGCGTTCTGGGTGAAAACTCCGCTTTTCCCGCTGCACGGCTGGCAGGCGGAGACCTATGCCGAGGCTCCGGCCGGACTGAGCGCGGTTCTGACCGGTTCCATGTCCAAGGCTGGTGTCTATGGATTTTGTTTCTGGGTTCTAGCCATCTTTCCGTCTGTCGCCTTCCGAAACGCAAGTCTCCTGGTTGGGCTTGGGCTTTTCACGGCGATTTACGGTGCCCTGATGGCGATGCGCGCCAAGGACATCAAGAAACTTCTGGCTTTTAGCTCGATGGGACACTTGGGCCTTGCCGTGGCGGGTATTTTTACGCTTTCCGCAGACATCCTTCCCGCTGTCCTGGTCTTGCTCGTGGGGCACGGACTTTCGGCCTCGGCGCTGTTCATCCTTTCCGGTTCCGCGGAACGCTTTGCCGGGAGCCGCTTGCTCGACAGGATGGGCGGCTACGCTAGACGCTATCCGGTTTTCGCTTTCTTCTTTGGAACGGCGAGCGTGCTTGCCATCGCGATTCCTGGAACAGCCGGCTTTGTCGGGGAATTCCTGGTCCTTCTCGGACTTTGGAGCGCAAGCAAGGTCGCGGCGATTGTTGCTGCCGTTGCCATCATCCTTTCGGCAGTCTATATGCTTCGCCTGATCCAGCAGGTTCTTTTTGGCGAAGGCTCGGAACCTTCCGAAGACGCGAAACACTTCCGTTTCCCGATAGCCGAGGCGGTGGCGGTCGCTCCGCTTCTGCTGCTTCTTCTGGTGTTTGGAATTCATCCCGCTCCGATTATGCGCACGCTCGACTATTCAATCGATGACGCGCAGAGGGCGGAAGAAATCGAAGCGGCGATCGCTGCCGCTTCCCGGATGGAACTGGTCGAAGAACCCGAAGCCGTTCTGGATACGGTTTTGGAACAGGAAAAACTCATTCTGGATTCCGCTGTTCTGAATGTAAAGCAAGTGGAGGCTCAAGATGTCCGCTAGTCTTTTGAATCTTTTACCGATTGCGCTTCTTGCGCTCGGAGCCATGGTGAGCATTGCCGTGGAGCCGTTTGTCGCGGACAGAAACAAGCAGAAAGTCTTGCCTTGGGTGGCGAGCGCGTTTCTGTTCCTTTCCGCCTGTTCCTTTAGGCTTGTCGTTTCGGGAGAATCTCTTTTTGGGCTTTTGACGATGGATTCCATGCGGGTGATTCTTGGCCTTGCCGTCATCCTTTGCGCGTTTCTTGGCATCGGGAGCCTGCAAGTGACGCTTGCCCGCGAAAAATTTCCGGCGGGGGAACCGTATGGTTTGACCCTGCTTGCATCCGCAGGCGTGATGATGATGATCCAGGCCACGGATTTTCTCTCGCTCTTTATCGGGATGGAACTCGCCGCGTATCCTGTCTATGGACTTGTCGGTTTGCGTCGCAAGGACAGAAAGGCAAACGAGGCGACTTTCAAGTACTTCGTGACGGGAGCGGTCTTCAGCGTCATTTTCCTCTACGGAATGGCTCTGATCTATGGCGCGACCGGAACGACGCATTTCGGTGGAAACGCGATTTCTGGCCGTGAAAGCCTCTATGCGGTGGGCGTATTTCTCGCCGTCTTTGCGCTCTTGTTCAAGGCTGGCGCCGCTCCTGTCCATTTTTGGGTGGCGGACGTCTATACAGGGGCTTCTGTCGCTGTCACGGGATTCATGGCGGCTGTCATCAAGGTGGGCGCCTTGTCCGCCTTGGGTGCGCTGTGGATGCGTTCTGGCGCGGAAAAGCTCGCTCCGGTGATTATTGCCGTCGCGGTTCTTTCGATGGTTGTCGGTGCGCTTTCCGGACTGGTTCAACGGTCGATTCGCCGGATCTTTGCGTTCTCCGCCGTGATGAATGCGGGATTTATCGCGCTAGGCCTGCTCTTCAAGGACTTGAGCGTCATGTTCTATTTCCTGGTGACTTATGC
Organism: Sodaliphilus sp.; assembly: GCA_963660435.1. Classification (GTDB taxonomy): domain Bacteria; phylum Fibrobacterota; class Fibrobacteria; order Fibrobacterales; family Fibrobacteraceae; genus Hallerella. The sequence goes on along the minus strand of CAVKYI010000025.1, from coordinate 12,551 downwards.
CTTGGGGTCTGCCGGTGCGCTCGCCGCGATTTCTGCATTTAGCGGAAAGGGCGACAAAAACGAAACGCTTGACGACATTCGCGGTCGCGGTCGCCGATTCCCGTTGGAAGGGTTGGCTGCCGTGATTTGCCTCGCCAGTCTTGCGGGGCTTCCTCCGCTTTCCGGATTCCTTGCGAAGTTTGTACTCTTTACGGGTGTCGTCAAGACGGGATATGTCGCGCTCGCCGCCTTTGGCTTTGTGCTTTCGATTGTCGCGATGTATTACTATCTGCGTATCGCCGTTGCGATCTTTGCGCCGGCAAAGGACGAATGCGCTTGCAAATGTTCTTGCGCCTTGACGGCTTCCTACCGGATCTTGCTTCGGATCGGTGTGGTACTCGCTTCGCTTTGCCTGGCGGGACTTTCGTTCTTGCCGATTCTCTTTCCGACTGGCAATTTCTAGAGATTGAAAAATGTCGAAGACGGGCTTGAGATAGTCCGTCTTTTTTTTTGGCTATATTTGACAAGACAGATTTAGGCAGGTATCCATGGAAAAGGTTTTTCGCACCGGAATTGGATTTGATGTCCATCGATTGGTGGAAGGTCGCAAGTGTATCATTGGCGGGGTCGATATTCCCTATGAAAAAGGACTTTTGGGGCACAGCGATGCCGACGTGCTGCTCCATGCCATTTCGGATGCGTTACTTGGCGCTGCGGGTCTTGGGGACATCGGCACGTACTTTCCCGATAGCGATCCTGCGTTTCTCGGAGCGGACAGTCTGGTTCTTCTCGGTCGTGTCCGCGAAGAAGTGGAAAAGGCCGGTTGCAAGATTGAAAGCCTTGACAGCGTGGTCATCTGCGAACATCCGAAAGTCAATCCGCATCGGGAAGAGATGAAGTCGAACATTGCCCGTGTGCTGCGGATTCCTGTCGAAAACGTCGGAGTCAAGGCGAGCACCAGCGAAAAGCTCGGGTTTACGGGCCGCGGAGAAGGCATTGCCGCGGAAGCCGTTGCAACGGTCAGCAAGACTTGCCGATAAATTTTCTTGACCTAGGCAATTTTTAGAGGTGACCTTCAGAAATTGTCGTCGCGGTCAAACATGTGCGTGACGAACTGGACGACTAGCTCTCGGTAAGTCTCTTCTCCGAACATCGGCTTCTGCATCAGAGCGATCGCTTCTTTTGAAAGGTTGCCGGTTCTTGCCAGTTCGGCACCTCCGGCGGCGTAGCGCTTTCGGAGCATGTTCAGCCGGCGTTCGCCACCGCGGTGGTGCAAGGCGCGCATCTGTGGACAGACGATCAGGTCGTAGCCGCCTTTTCCCAGGATGATGTCGAACTGTTTCACGATAGGCTCATAGACCACGTCGATGTCGCACCAGGCACAGCTAGACAGCAGGATGATTTTTTGTCCGGGCTTCTGGTTTTGAAGCCCATGCATCGGCTTGTTCATGCTGTCGGGATCGTCTAGCTTCTGCCCCATATAGGGGTGGACCATTCCCACGATTCTATCCATCAGGACTTTCATCTGTCCGGGAACGCTGAACAGGAACAGCGGAAAGCTCCAGATGACAATGTCGGATGTTTCCAGCTTTTTTCTCACGGCAGGAATATCGTCGTCCTTGATGAAACAGCTACCGTCCGGACGTCCCCAGCAGGTAAGGCATCCGCGGCAAGGCTTGACGTGAAGCCTGTCGATAAAGATGTATTCCGCTTCGTAATCGCCCGATTCGAGCATTCCATCGACAAAAGCCTTCGTTGGGATAAGCGTTCCGCTTCTCTCGTTTTTAGGGCTTGCGACCATGATAAGAATTTTTTTTGCCATCGGAGGATTCCTGCGTTTTCGGACAAATTAGAAAAATGGCGTGACTTTTGCATCAATCGCATGACGGGCGACTTCCACGGTTTTCGAAACGCGACTGCCTATCTTTCTGCGTCCAGGTATTTCTTCAGTTCCTGGATGTAGAATTCGCCGAGTGAAGAAAGTTGCATATTCTTCTTGGTGATGTAGCCGATTTCCATGACGTTCTTGCTTGCTGCCGGATCGCGGAAAGGAATGGCCAGATAGTCGCCACCGTTTAACTCTTCGCAAATAATGCCAGAACACAGGGTGTAGCCGTTTAGTCCGATCATCAGGTTTAGCATGGTTGCCCGGTCGTTCGCCTTGATGGTCCGCGAATATTCCTTGGTGCTCAGAATTTCTTCTGCGTAGTATTCGGCGCTGGCTTCCCCCTGGTCAAAGGAAAGGCATGGATAGGGAGCAAGTTCCTTGAACGTGATGAACTTCTTGTTTGAAAGGGGATGTTCCTTCCACAGATAGACATACGCCTTGCAGTCGATCAGCTTGTGAAAAACGCAGTCCTTCGCTTCTAGCAGGTCTCCGATAATCTTGCGGTTGAAATCGCTAAGGTAGAGAATGCCGATTTCGCTCTTGAAATTGCTCACGTCATAGACAACGTCTCGCGTCTTCGTTTCGCTGATTTCGAAGTCATATTCGTCGGCGTGAAATTTCTTGACCATTTCGACGAAGCTCTTGACCGCGAACGAATAGTGTTGCGTGGAAACGGAAAATTTCTTGCGGCGCTTTCCGTTCTTGCCGTAAAGGCCCAGCACGGATTCATAGTGCAGGTAGAGATCTTTTGCGTAGGCGATAAACTCTTCCCCTTCGCGGGTGAGCGAAACGCCTCGGCTGGTGCGGTTGAAAATTGTAATGCCGAGTTCGTCTTCGAGTTCGTGGATCGCGGCGGTGAGGGATGGCTGCGAAACGTAGAGCTTTTCCGCAGCCTTGTTGACGGAAGGACTTTCCGCGATTCCGATGGCGTAGCGCAGTTGTTGTAGGGTCATATGCTCAATATAGTCAGACTAGTCCTGAAAATTCGGCGGGACGCAGCAAATATTCGAAATCCTTGGGGTGACTGACAAATTTTGCCGGATCTTTCTCGAGTTCTTTTTGCAATTCCTGCGGCGAAAAAAAACGGAAATCTTCGACTTCGTGCGGTTGCGGCACGAGTTTTCTCTTTTCGTCTTCGGAAACGGATCCGCGGTAAACATCGTAGAATTCATTGTCCAGATACGTTCCCGAGTTTAGAACGCTGGAATGTCTAGCTTCAAAGAGATAGGTCAATTCGCCAGGATTTTTTTCTAGACCGAGTTCTTCGCGAATTTCGCGGACTGCGGACAAGATGCTGGAATCTCCGGCGGAAATATGCCCTGCGCAGCTTGTGTCATAAAGATTCGGGTTGTTCTCCTTGTCGTGCGCGCGCAGCTGGAAAAGAATTTTCCCGTTCGCGTCGAAAAGCCAGATATGCACGGTCCGATGCCAGAGCCCTAGACGGTGAACTTCGCTTCGAGAGCGAGACTCTCCGGTCTTTTGACCCAGTTCGTCTAAAACATCAATCTGTTCTTCCATGGAATTCTCCGAATGTTTTCAACGGAAAATCTATCTTTTTATCATGAACGAAAATTTCGAAAAAGCGCTGAACGACCTGTTTGAAAAGGCAATTGCCGAAAAAGTCTTTTCGAAGGCGGTTGTCGGATTTGTTTCGTCCGAAGGTTCCGAAGTCCGCGCGTTCAACACGCCGGAAGATTCCCTGTTCGACATTGCCTCGGTGACGAAGGTCTGTCCGACTTCGACGCTCGCCTTGAAGCGCGTCTTGAATGGTCATCTGGACTTGGATGACCGCGTCCTGGATTTTATTCCCGAATTGCGTACAAATTATCGCGAACATATTCTTGTCCGGCATTTGCTCACGCACAGCCTGGACTATCGGGTGCCGATGAAAAGTCTCAAGGACTTGCCTCCGGAAAAGATCCTGGATTCTCTCTTCACGTATCATTTCAACCGTTTTCCCGGAACGGTCTTTAACTACGGAAATCCGGCGAGCATTCTTTTGGGAATCGTCCTGATGCGGCTTTCGGGAAAGCCTCTTTCGATAATGGCGGAAGAGGAATTGTTCGAACCTTTGGGAATGAAACGCTCCGGATGGGATCCGCTGCAAAGGTTTCCCAGGGAAGAAATCGTGGCGACAGAAGATGACGCTTGGCGCGGTAGGATCATCCAGGGCGAGATCCATGACGAAAGCGCTTTCAAGCTGCGGCAGTTTTTTCCGGTGGGAAGCGCGGGCATGTTCTCGACGGTTCCGGATCTCTTGAAGTTTGTACAGATGATTCTTGACGATGGAATGTTCGAAGAACGCCGCGTCATGCCAAGGGGAATTCTTCGCCTCGTTTCGACAAACGCTTTGGAAGGCCGCGTGCGCGGAGCCTGTACCGCACTGGGCTTTGAACTCGACGAGGAAAAGTTCATGGGGAGCGTTCACCATTCCCGAATGTTCGGAAAAACGGGTTTTACCGGTTCGAGCATTGTCGCCGACGCGGAGACGAAGCGGGCGGTCGTGCTGCTTTCGAATTTCACCTACCCGCACAGGGAAAATTCTGCGGAAAGAATCAATGATTTTCGCTCGAGACTTTCCGAATTGACTTTTGGCCACCTCTAGAAATTCGATTTTCAAAAACTGGGTTGCGACGATTTTCTTGACCAAGACAATTTTCGAAGGTTCCCATTTGCTTGTCTCGACTGCTAAAAAATCCTTAAAATTTTCTAGTTTGTTCTTTGTGAACGCAATTCCGCGTTCGCGTTTTGACAAAGGATAACAAATGAAACTGTTTGGGTTGATGATGGGGGCTTTGCTGTGCGTGTCGCTTGCAAATGCCGAAGATTCCCGTGCCGGGATTTTCTTGAGTGCGGGAGCCGGGATGGATGGAGGAAAGCTCTCGGCCTATGGAGATGACGGTTATCGGATCAAGGGAATTCAAGATGTCGTCTTGAACGGGAAAATCGGATATTCGCCGGTTTCGAAACTGACCGTCTATGGAATCGGGTCGCTTGCCGCCTACGTGACGACGGAAGATGACGATGCGCATTCCAGGCTCTATCTGGGAGGCGGCGCCTCCTTTTGGCTGCCAAGGGATTTCTTCGTTTCCGGCTCGGCAGGGACGGTGAGCTTTCTTGCGGACGAAAAGTCGCTGGACGATGATTTCGGATTTGGTTTCCGGGTTTCCGCGGGGAAGGACTGGCAGATTTTCCCTTGGGGAGCCTTGGGCGTCGAAGCGTTCTACGAACATGCCGAAATCGATGGCGGCGACGCGTGGAATGGAAATTTCGTTGGCGTCACGGTGAACGTCAGTTACCGGTAGCCTTATCGCTTTGAAAAAAATCCTCGGCGGAACGCCGAGGATTTTTCGTTTAAAGGTTCGATTACATCAGGTTTCCGGGAAAGCGCGGAATCAGGTCGATGCTCTTCTTGAGGTCCGCATCGGTCGGAATGTAGTCCGACATGGTCCCGTTGTTGTACGCTTCGTATGCCTTCAGGTCGAAATACCCGGTTCCCGTCAGACCGAAAACGATTGTCTTCGATTCGCCGGTTTCCTTGCACTTCATCGCCTCGTCGATCGCCGCGCTGATGGCATGGCTCGATTCCGGTGCAGGGAGAATGCCTTCGACGCGGGCAAAGTATTCTGCTGCCTTGAAGACATTCGTCTGTTCTACGGAACGCGCTTCGATCAGCTTGTCGTGGTAGGCTTGCGAAAGAATGGAGCTCATTCCGTGGTAGCGGAGACCGCCGGCGTGGTTTGCGGACGGGATAAATTCCGAACCGAGCGTGTACATCTTGGCGAGCGGGCAGACGTGGCCCGTATCGCAGAAGTCGTAGGCAAAGACGCCGCGCGTAAAGCTCGGACAGGATGCAGGCTCCACCGCGATAATCCGGTAATCCTTTTCTCCGCGAATCTTTTCTCCGAGGAACGGGGAAATCAGACCGCCGAGGTTGGAGCCTCCTCCGGCGCATCCGATGATCATGTCCGGAACGACGTTGTATTTGTCGAGAGCCGCTTTCGTCTCGAGTCCGATGATTGTCTGGTGCAAAAGGACCTGGCTCAGCACGGAACCCAGTTCGTAGCGGTAACCTTCGGTGTGCGTTGCGACTTCTACGGCTTCGGAAATGGCGCAGCCGAGGCTTCCCGACGTGCCCGGGAATTCGGCGTTGATCTTTTTCCCGACTTCTGTCGTCATCGACGGCGACGGCGTAACGCTTGCACCGTATGTGCGCATGACTTCGCGGCGGAAAGGCTTCTGCTCGTAGGAGCACTTCACCATATAGACTTTGCAGTCCAGTCCAAAGTAGGCGCATGCCATCGAAAGGGCTGTTCCCCATTGGCCTGCGCCAGTCTCGGTCGTTACGCCTTTCAGTCCTTGCTTCTTTGCGTAATAGGCCTGTGCGATCGCCGAGTTGAGCTTATGGCTACCGCTCGTGTTGTTGCCTTCGAACTTGTAGTAGATTTTCGCCGGCGTGCCCAGCTTCTTTTCGAGGCAGTAGGCGCGCACGAGTGGCGATGGGCGATACATCTTGTAGAAATTGCGAATTTCTTCGGGGATGGGAATCCACGGGTCGGTATCGTTGAGTTCCTGCCTGGCTAACTCCGTGCAAAAAATCGGAGTGAGTTCTTCGAGCGCGAGAGGCTTGTGCGTCCCCGGATGAAGCAGAGGCGCGGGCTTGTTCTTCATGTCTGCGCGAACATTGTACCAGGCGCTCGGGATCTCGTTTTCAGAGAGATAGATCTTGTAGGGAATTTCTTTTTCGCTCATAGCGATCTCCTAAATGTTTCGAGAGCAAACATAGGTAATTTCCGCTTGCCGCTAGGCGCTTTTCTCGGCTTCGGATACCTTTCTTCGGATCAGGTCGGCGAGTTCGCGTTGCGCAATACTGGAAGAACCGTAATTTTTCATGACGGATTCCACGTCAAGAAAGATTCCGACGATTCGATGATAGGGCCGGTAAGATTCTTTGCTTCCGGCAATGCATTTCCAGTCCCCGTGGGCGAATCCGAAAAATTTCATCCGATATGGAGAAGCGTTCTCTTCCTTGGCGGCGGAGTAAGGGTAGGGCAGGAGAAAGGCGTTGTAAATATGATGACCATCCACGCCGAACCTTTTTCCGCTTTCCTTGTTCGTCTCGATGTATTCTGCGTAGGCGATTTGCTTGGTGATGGATCCCGAATCGGGGAGCGTTCCGTTGACAGAGATTCCATGCGAATAGAATTTGGCGTCCAGCACGAAGATTTCGTCCTCTTTGGTATTGTCTTTTTGCCACATGATCGTGTCGGGTCGCAGAGCGTTTTTCGAATACAGGTCGGCATCTTTGGTGGAACCGTTTTCTAATTGCCAAAAGCTGTGCGGGTAGAAGTCAGCCCTAGATTTTTCCGTGCCGATATTTCCGAAAATCCTGTCGAGCAGCGCTTCCCAGATGGGGGCGAACTTGTTGACGCCAAAATAAAAATCGGCGACGCTGGAACTGTCGATTGTTAATTTGTTTGCAATGTATTCGACGATTCGCTGCAGGTCGCCAAACAATCGTAAAAGCCTGTCGTTGAAAGTCCTGGAAATCCTTGCCTGCAGAACGGAATGGAAAAGATCGTAATCGAAATCCAGATTCGGTTCTTCCTGGACGTCGATGCCGAAGATAAATCCGATTCGCCTGGAGGCGTCATGAACGCAGAACTTGTGAATCTGCGTGATCAGCTCGTTTTCGTTATGGTTCGTGCACCGCGCAATCGGGTTTAGGTAGAAAACGTCCTGTTCGTCTTCGGAGAGCATGGGACGCGTTGTCTTGATGGTGCGTCCCCAGTGGATTTTTCCCTGCGCGCCGCGCCTGAAAACCGCTTCCCTTTCCGTGTAATAGCCAAAATCCAGATAGTTCCGCAAGACATCCAGATAGGCGTTCATCGGAAACTGGACTTCGGACAATTTATCCGAAATCTGGGAAACGGAAGACTTGTCGTTTTCGCCGGAAAGCGAATCGTCGCCTAGGACGGAAAACAGGTTCAGGATTTTTTCTCGTAGCGCATCTTCGGGAAGATTCTCGATTTCCTCGTCATTCCGGAAGTACCCGGCAGGAAAATGGATCTTGACGGAACCATCCTTGCAGCGGATGCCGACAAATTCGTCCGCGGAGTCCATTTTGGCCGTGCACGTGCAATCGATTCGACGGTTCATCGGTCTCTTTTTCGCTTCGGGTTTCTTTTAGAGCGCGTCGCCTTGATTTCTTCTTCGATCTCCTCTTCGCTCATTCCGGCGGTTCCGTTCCTGAGCGCATTGTCGTTTGCCTTGCACAGCGCGGCGAGAAGTCCCGTGGGATCGCTTTCGGTTGAAAAGCTAGGCGTCGTCCTGACATCGAAAGGCAAGCCTTTTTCGATAAGGGCGCGCTTGAAGAACATGCGCACGGCGGTGGGTATGTCGATTCCCAGTTGATCGAACAAGGACGAAACTTCGTTTTTGAGGTTCTCTTCGAGACGAATTTGCAGAACGGACATTGGCATTATAGACCTTTAGTGTTAAACAACCGTAAAAATATAATCAAAAAGATGTCAAAACGCAAACGTCTTGAATGCAAAAAAATTTTAATCTGCATTGTTTTGCGGGTAATCCTTGAAGATTTGGGATAGGACCTTCTCTTCCGTTGAATCTTCGAAGGCGGAAATCAGCTCTTCCAGGGAATGAATGCTTTCCGAAAAGATTTCCCTGCGCTTGAACTTGAACACGTCGTCCCAAAGATATTTCAGGACCTTTTCCGCAAAGACTTTTCTCGGAATTTTTCCATTGACATTCTTGACGAACCATAGACCGAGCCTTTTGTCTTCCGTGCTGGAAATTCCGCGGAGCTTGTCCGTAATCTTGAAATTAATCCAGTCCCAGAAAATTCCCCAGAGAGCATCGATTCCTTCGATTTTTGCTTGGAATTGTTTCTCGATGTCATTGTTGTCGAAGGTGTATTTTGATCCCGTCTTGTCGGCGTCTGGGTTTCTTGTGACGCCGCTTCGAACGAGTACCATGTCGAATCTTCGTTGGAAGGCGTTGTCGAGCGAGAATACGTTCTGGTCGGACGTGTTCATCGTCGCGATGATGGAGAGATTGCCTGGCAGGCGGATTTCTTCTTTTTGCAGATAGTCGCAAAGCTCCTTTTTCCGAACGGGATATTGGCTTTTTCCGCTGTCGGTTCTGTCGAGAAGCTGAAAGACCTCGCCGAAGATGGCGGCTGCGTTACCCCGGTTGATTTCCTCGATGACGAGGTAGAAGCGTTCTGTTGGCGCTTGGTAGGCGCGCTGGAGAATTTCCGTAAAAGGTCCCGGCGTGAACTCGTATGCGATGGTTGTTTTTCCGTCCTGCATCTTTTGTTGCGGCAAAATCTGCCCGATGAAATCGGCGTTGGTGTATTCGGGGTGAAAAACCGTGCGGATTTTGTTGGAATCAGGAACGCCTTTGAGCGTTTCGTCGATCTTGTTGCTCTTGCCGCAACCCGGGACGCCGTAGTAGATGATTTGGGATGGCTTGTGGGTGGAGTCGGAGGCGAAAAGGTCGGGGGAGGAATGTTTTATTTGAGGGGTTGGAAAATCAATGTTTTCTTTGCTTGTATAAGAAATTTTATCATCGTTCTTTATGTCAGGAATTAAGTCCGATAGATTTTCTGCTATTCCATCTTTTTCGATTTGGCATGTTCCTGATTCGCTAGAAATCTTAAATCGTTGATAAACATGAAACTGTGAAGTGGGTTGATAAATAAAGGTGGAAGCTCTCTTCTCGTTAAATTTACTTCCTAGGTAGGATAGTAAATTTCCTTCATGTGCTTCTTTGATAACATCAATCGTCTTGGAAAAGTATGGTAAAATAATATGAGCGGCGTTGGGCCATCCTGAATTTTTTCCGTTAACATTTGAATTTATATGTTCTGAATTTCGCCCTTGCTTTTCAATAAAAGTATTACATGAATAAAAATCTTGAGAAATGTATGGCTCGTAACCTTTGCTTGTAAAAATTTCATTTACGCTCATTATGCACTCCACTTTTTTAGATTGATTTTCTTTTGCGCTTTGGGAGAACTGGCTCCGAGAGGAAATCCCATCAGGTATTCTGCATTCTTTGGTGAAGGTTTTCCGAAAACAGTAACGAAGTTTCGACATCCTTGGTGCTTCATCATAGATGGTGCAGCATAGTTTGCCATTGTTGTCGGAGTGTGAACAAGTCCCAAATTTTCGCCAAACATTTTCTTAATCCAAGTCTTTTCAATTTCAAAAACAGTTTGAATTTCCTTATCGGAAACAGTTTCATCATAGATCCCCTTTTCTACATGTCTATTGACTAAAATGCGAAAAGCGGAAGCCGCGACAAATGGAGATTGGGCATTTCCAACTCCTTTGAGTTGCTCTCTTCTGTCAGTTATTTCAACTTCGTCACCGAGAACATCTGGATTTTTGCTCCAAAAACTGCCTTTCATTTTGGGCAAGGTTTGAAGATGCGAAATAATTCGGAGAAATGTTTTTGTGTCTTTGACGGCAAGAAGCCAAAAACGGTTTCTTTGGTGATCTGCACCTAAATTTGAACAACTCAATCTGCAAAATTGAACTTTATATCCGATAGATTCCAAATCATTTCTTGCTTTTTCAATCGCTCGTAGAACGACATTCTCTCCAAATACGACAGGAGCTTCCGATTCTTTTACAAACCGAAACATCTCGTCCCAAAGATTTTTCTCGGCAATGTTTTTCCCGTGCGCAGCAGTGCTAAATGCTTGGCATGGAAATCCTCCGCACAAAATGTCAAACTTGTCTTTGAAATCCTTGCCATTTAACGAACGTAAATCTCCATAAATGGGAAACGGATTCATCCAACCGTCTTCTTGGCGCCGTTTTAGAACTTCTTGGCAAAATTCACTAATTTCAACGCCTCCACAGCATTGGTGCCCGAGTAATTCACCGCCATAAATACCGCCGCCGATACCAGCAAAGAGGTGAAACTCTTTTATTTGTTGTGAGTTCTCCGAATCCTTCTTCATCCATCACTCCTTTTTTGAAAGTGTCCCCAAGTCCACTCTCGTTTCGGAGCGATGCGTTTCGCAAAAATCTAGGCGGTTCGTTTAGGAGAACCCGCCAACAAAAAAGCGAGATGCATTGCCACGTCTCGCCAAGAACTTGACATCTTTACAGGAACAAACGCTTGCCGAATTTCACCGCGCTCTTCGGTGGACAAATCCGGTTTGCCCACAGCAAAAAACGCCAAAAGAATCGGCTTGCCAGCATTTGCTCTATTCCTGTGTTCTTGAAAGTGTCGAAGTTTCAGGCCGAGAACAAGAGCAAAACTTTAGGCAAGGGCTTGCTCTTGTTCCGCGTCTCCCCGCGCGAATCTATGCAAAAAGGCGTGGGGTTGCCGTGCTTATCTACCTGAGGCCTTCGACTGCCCAACACAAATAAACACAAACAACCCACGCCCCATAAAGGTCGCCTACGGACATTGGCAATCTGGATATACACACAGAACCAAATGTCGTGAAACGATGCCGCAAAATGTCTTGCGACAGACGTGAGCCGCCCGCTTATTCTCTGCGTATTGAAAGTGTCGAAGTTTCAGGTAGAGAATAAGAGAAAACTCTTGATTTGCGATATAATATAGTTTTTTCCATGGGGGCGCGGTGGAGAAATCTTGACTTTGTTGTAATCTTTTGCAACGGTTTTCGGCAATTCGCCCTTGAAGAAATTCCCGAATGTGTTTACTATTGAAAAGATGGCGAAATCGGGAGTTTCCGTTTTCGTCCGTCGAAGGGTATATCGGAGGCATTCATGAAAATTTTTCTAGGACCAGGCGTTCTGGCCATCCGGTCTGTCGGCTGTAGTGTCTCGACCGCCCCGGACGAAGGGAGGAGCGTTCTCTCGACGGTTTCCGCGGAAGAAGCGTCCGGCGTAAACGTCTTGACAAGTCCCATCGTGAGCGACCCGGCGCGCGACCCGTACTCCGTCGAGAACATGACCCGGGCGATGAGGCGGCGGGTCCTCGCGAAAGCGGTCGTCGATTCGGCGGAAGCGGAGCGCATGTCGCTCGAGCCGAACTATCTCTACGTCCGGTTCCTGGCGGAGGGGCGCGAAGGCGCGGCGAAGCTGAAGGCCTACGACACGTCGCTCGTCCTCTTCAGGCATCCCCTGGACTACAACCGCATCCGGAAACCCGCAGTCTATATCGACCCGTCACTTCCGGATTCCGTCCATCCCTTTTTTGCGACGGTACCGGTCGATTACAGGTTCGGGCCGACGAAGTACGAGGTCGTCAAGGAACTGTTCCTCGTTGAGCCCCTCGACGGGGACTGCGAAGGGGAGGAATGCGAAGAGGAGGCCGATTCTTCCGCCGCGGCGAACGCGCTGTTCAAGCGCGCCCTGTCGAAATCGGCGTCTCCCACGCTCTCGAGGCTGCAAGGCTACGGGATATTCCTGGAAGAAATCGAGCGGGAATCCCTGAGGATGACGGGAAACCTGCAGCCGCGGATCCTCGCGAAGACCGGGTCCATTCATTCCGGACAGACGATGGCCTGGTCCCTGTTCGGCGGCGGGAAGAAGCTGGGCGGGCAGCTGAAGTTCGAGGACGACGTGCTCGGCGTCCAGCCCCTGGTCGGCGTCCGGGTGACAGGCGGGTACTCCTACTACTGGCGCGCGACCCGTACCGACAGGAACGGGAAGTTCAAGATACCCGAGAAGTGGAC
>CAVKYI010000024.1:0-25000 GCA_963660435.1 Sodaliphilus sp. | reverse complement strand
GGTTGGGCGGTTCCTACCCGAAAGCCCTTGTAAACTTGCCTAGAATCCATTGAAATGATTTCGGCGTGAAACGCCTTTGCGATAGCAAGGGATGTTCTTGTTTTTCCTACGCCAGTGGCGCCGACAATAGCACAGAGAATGGGCATCGTTTTCCCAATGTAGCTATATTTATTGCGCATGAAAAACAAGAATCTCATCATCGCTTTGCTTTGCTTTCTGATTGTCTTGGCGGGAACCTTTGTCGTATGGCAAAACGGGGAAGCCTTGTCAAATACGCTAGAAGCGATCGGACTCTTGAAATCCTCGCCGAAAACGGTCGACGCCAATCCTTATATGGAAAAGCTCCGGGACGAAATTCCGGTTCTCGATGTCTTGCCAAAGAAAAAAAAAGACGAGCGGGAAGTTTGGAAAGTCGGACGCGGAGTTTCCCTGCCAAACTATCTGCTGCGCGCCCAGAAGCATTTAAACCGGTTTGGCGGAAAAATCCTGTATATGGAGGAGCTCGTGCCACAGAACGGAAACGCCTCGGCACTCATTGACTTCACCGTTCCTTTCGGAGATACCTTCAAGGTCAAGTTGCAGGTGGCGGATAGCTTCAACGACAAGACGTCTCGTCTGGCGATCGGTTTCTACGCAGACGCGAATCTCTCGAAATACATTGAAAGTCTGAACAAGCTGGATTATCCCTATTCCATGCTGATCACGCCCGCCGAAAGAGCTTCGCTAAGCGCGGATCTTGGCCGACTGCAGGACTACGCGCCAGTCATCTGGCTTCCGATGGAAGACAAAAAACTCCAGTCCAGCTTCCTTTCCAAATCAACGATTCGTATTCATCTTTCCGATGCGGAAATTCGAGAGATGGTTTCGGACGCGATCTCGCAGACGCCAAATGCCCAGGGAGTCGCCTCTCGCCAGGGAAGCCGCGCCGTAGAACAAAAGGCCCTGTTACGAGCCGTTTTCGCTCCGCTAAAGGAGAAAAATCTCTGGTTTATGGATCTTTCGTCCAATCGCTACTCCAAATCGCTCGAAGTCTGCGAAAGCATGGACATTGAATGCCGCATCGAGTCTCCGCTAGACGAGACGAGGATGTCTCACGCCTTCTATGTTTCGAATGTGCTAAAAGCCGCACAGCGCTCCGGAAAAGCGATTCTGCTGCTTCCGCTTGCAAAAGGATCCTTCAAGGCTATCGAAAAGCTCAAGGACGAGGCTTTTTCCCAAGGGACGGAAATCGTTCCCATGTCCAATATTTTTAAAACCGAATAGGAGCACCTATGTCTGCAAAACTCGGAATCAATATCGACCACATCGCAACCATCCGCGAGGCGCGCAAGATTCGCGAACCGGATCCTGTCGCAGGCGCCATCCTTGCCGAGCTCGCCGGATGCCACGGAATCACCGCGCATCTGCGCGAAGACCGAAGACACATCCAGGAACGAGACGTTCGACTTCTCCGAGGAATCGTGACGACGCACCTGAACATGGAGATGGCTCCCGTTCCGGAAATGGTCCAGCTGGCAATCGATATCCAGCCGGATATGGTGACGCTCGTGCCGGAAAACCGGGAAGAGGTTACAACCGAAGGAGGCTTGAATGTCGCAGCCCGGATCGACGATCTTTCCAAAACCGTCGCCGCATTCAAGAACAACGATATCGCCGTCAGCGTGTTTATCGATCCGGATACGGACCAGGTCAAGGCGGCCAAGAAAATCGGGGCGGACTTTGCCGAATTCCACACGGGACACTTCGCCAACGCTTTCGATCTGGGCTCCGCCGCGGATGTCGATCGGGAATTTGCCGCCATCCAGGACATGACGGTTCTCGCCCGCAAATACGGGCTTCGCGTAAACGCCGGACATGGTCTGAACTATCGAAATGTCGGATACATCGCTGGCATTGATGGCATCGAAGAACTGAATATCGGTCACAGCATTATCGGGCGCGCCGTACTTGTTGGAATGGACAGGGCCGTCAAGGAAATGCTCGAAGCCATTCGCCGCGCAGAACGCTAGAATATTTGATTCAATGCAAAAGGGCGGGTCATCGACCAGCCCTTTTTTCGGATTTCTCGAAATCGCCTATTTAGCGGACTTTGCGCTATCCTGCTTCGCAGCCTGATCCGTTTTCTTCGCTGCGGCAAGGCTGTCCTGCTCAGCTTTTTGCGTGGCCTTCTTCGCAGCCTGGACGCTGTCCTGTTCCGCCTTCTTTGCGGCCTTCGCGGCGGCGACGCTGTCTGCCTTCGCCTTCTTCGCCGCGGCAAGACTGTCCTGCTTCGCTTTCTGCGCGGCCTTCTTCGCTGCCTGGATGCTGTCCTGTTCCGCTTTCTTTGCGGCCTTCGCGGCGGCGACGCTGTCTGCCTTCGCCTTCTTCGCCGCGGCAAGACTGTCCTGCTTCGCTTTCTGCGCGGCCTTCTTCGCTGCCTGGATGCTGTCCTGTTCCGCTTTCTTTGCGGCCTTCGCGGCGGCGACGCTGTCTGCCTTCGCCTTCTTCGCCGCGGCAAGACTATCCTGTTTCGCTTTCTGCGCGGCCTTCTTCGCTGCCTTGATACTGTCCTGCTCCGCTTTCTTTGCGGCCTTCGCGGCGGCAATGCTGTCTGCCTTCGCCTTCTTGGGATCCACGGCAGGAACGCTGTCAGCCTTCGCTTCCGTCGCCGGAGCCGCTACCGCGGTATCCACGGAAACCGGAGCATCCGATACGATACCAAGAAGTTCCACCTGGAACACCAGGAGCGCATTTCCCGGAATCACGGGAGCCGCGCCATCCGCACCGTAGCCCAGATTGCTCGGGATCCACGCTTCGACCTTTTCGCCGACTTTCATCAGAGTCAGCAGTTCCTGCCAGCCCTGAATGACCGCGTTTACCGGGAATTCAAGCGGTTCGCCGCGCTTGATGGAGCTGTCGAACTCCGTTCCGTCCAGAAGGGTTCCCGCATAATGGACGCGGACCTTGTCCGTAAGCTTTGGCGACTTCGCCGTCGAATCCGCCGACTTGACGATATACTTGTACTGAAGCCCGCTCGGAGTCGCAATCACGCCTTCCACGGCCTTGTTCCTTTCCAGGAAAACCTTCTGGGAATCCAAGGCCGCCTGGGCCTGGGCCTGGGCCTTTTTTTCACGCTCCACCTGCATCTGGAGAACGAGCTCCTGAAGAGCCTTTTCCGCCTGGGAATCGGAAAGGAGAAGCGGATTTCCTTCAATCTGGTCGCGAAGCGACTTCAGGAACAGCTCCTTGTCGATATCCGCATCGACATTCTTGATAGCGCGTCCCATATCCATGCCAAGCGCATAGCTGTAGCGATCCTTCGACGTAACCAGCGTGTCTTTTTTCGGTTGAGCGACAGCCGCCGTATCCTGGAGAGGAGCGTTCGCGGGAGCGGTGTCCGGCTTCGGAGCGCTAGAACAGGCGACGAGCGACCCTAAAACCGCGACGGCAAAAATACTGTTTGTCCATAATTTCATATTTTAATCCTCGATGTAAAAGGCCTTTTCTAAAAGTCGCTTTTGGACTTGAAACCAGAAAAAGACTTTTAGAAGTACCCGTGATTTAAAATCTAATTTAGGAACTTTAAAATGAGAAAGTGGATTTTGTTCTTTTTTTTGACCGCATTTAGCGCTTCCCTGTATGCGGCGCGGCCCGTTTCGCATGTGGAAGTTCCCTTCAACGTGGGCATCGGACCGACCGTTTTCTGGATTCCGGGAGTTGCCGACCGGGAATTTCACACGGGATTCAATCTCGCCCTGTACGGAGTCATCACTCCCCAGACGCTCCAGGACAACAAGGAAAAGATTCCGCTCAAGTATAGACGCTACCTCAACACGATGCGCGAAGTCCGCCTCGCCCCTCTCTGGATGATTCTTGTTCCGCAATATGTCATCGCGAGTCCCGCCTCCCTGGGTTCGAACGATGCGCTCTACGGAGCCATCTGGTCGCTCCTCAGCGTCGGTCCCGAATTCATCTCGAAGCGTTACATGGTCCTCGAAGGGAAGTTTTCGCCCACGGTCAGCTTCCTGCATGTCGATTCCGACGACAACGAACAGACCGAGAACCTGGTAGGCGTCGGGTGCATGCTTTCGCTTTCCCTCACATACACGATAACCGAAAATTTTCTCCTGGCGTTTTCCTATGGACATCTTTTACAGCTGCCGCTAGGCATCAACGAATACAAGCCTCTTGACAGGACCGCGGAAAAATGGATCCAGGCAGGCGTTCTTTCGGTGACGCTGAATTTCCGGTTTGGCCTGGATCAAAAGCTATAGATGTGACGGCAAGCAAGTTTTGCCCGGTCATCTACGAAAAAAGCGGCCAATCCCTTTACTTTTTCAAAAAAAATCCTAAAATTTACGCTACGGATGGATTGTGTGTAAAAAAGAAGGACGCAAGTGCGTTCTGTCTCATTTAGGGGTTGTATATGAAATCGAACGACAGACTGTTTTCATTCTCGAAGCGGGCATCAAGCCCCGTTCGGACTCCGATTGAATTTGAAAAGTTTCAGAAAAGAAATCGAGCGCTGCTTCTAGACGAAATGATGAAACCGGTCGAACCGAAGCAACCAAGGCGCAGGACAGGCTGGCTTCCGGGCCCTCTTTCCTATCCGTGGATTTTCATCGCCATCGGCATTTCCGACCTGGTAAGTCCTTGTTATTTTTGAGGAAAAACGGAGAACCTATGTCTGCACTTATTCTCGACGGCAAGAAGCTTGCCAAGGATTGCGAAATTCAACTGAAAGCTCGCGTCGATGCGCTCAAGGCGCGCACCGGAAAGACGCCAATTCTCGCCACCATCCTTGTCGGCGACGATCCAGCGAGCGCTACCTACGTGAAAATGAAAGGAAACGCCTGCGCGCGCGTCGGCATGGAAAGTCTGCCGGTTCACATGCCAAAGCAGACGACGACAGAGGAGCTGCTAGCCAAGATCCAGGAGTTGAACGAGAATCCGAACATCCACGGCATTCTGCTCCAGCACCCCGTTCCGCGCCATATCGACGAGCGGGCCGCTTTCGAAGCGATCGAACGCAGAAAGGACGTTGATGGAGTCACGTGTCTCGGATTCGGTCTGATGGCGATGGGAGAAAAGGCGTATGGAAGCGCCACCCCCGCCGGAATCATGCGCATTCTGAAGGCATACGAAATTCCTCTCGAAGGAAAGCATGCCGTGGTCGTCGGTCGCAGCGCGATTCTCGGAAAGCCGATGGCGATGATGCTCCTTGGCGCAAACTGCACCGTGACAATCTGCCACAGCAAGACGAAGAATCTCGAAAAGTTTGTCGGCGAAGCGGACATCCTGGTCGGAGCCGTCGGAAAGCCGGAATTCATCAAGACGGCCTGGATAAAGAAGGGCGCCGTCGTCATCGATGCAGGTTATCATCCGGGCGGAGTCGGAGACATCGAAAAGGCAGGCCTAGACGAAATCGCCAGCGCCTACACGCCGGTACCTGGAGGTGTCGGTCCGATGACTATCAACACGCTCATCTACAACAGCGTCGAAAGCGGCGAAAGCTTTTTGGGAAAATAGTTTTCGACAAAAGAACGTGGGAAGGACGCTAGCCGCGTCCTTTTCCGTTATCCGAAATTTGCGGAAATATCTGCCGGATTTCTCCGGGCCTTAAATCTTCAAGCTTCCACGGACCGATGCGGATGCGGACAAGTCGGAGCGTTTCGATGCCGAGACATTCCAGGATGCGGCGAATTTCGCGGTTCTTTCCTTCGCGAAGAACAACCGCAATCCAGCAGTTTTTCTTTCCCTGCCGCAAGATTCGAACGCTCGCCATGCGCATTTTTTCGGGTGGATTTCCAAAGACTCTCGGAGGGACCAAAACGCCTTGACGCATTTCCAGAAGCTCCTCGCTAGACGGAAGCCGAGAAATCTGAACGTGGTATTCCTTTTCCATGTGCGATTCGGGAGAAAGAATCCGGTCGGAAAAAGCGGTGTCGTTCGTAAAGAGCAAAAGTCCCTCGCTCGCCTTGTCGAGACGACCGACCGGAAAGACGTGCCGAGAAACTTTCTCCCGCAGCAAGTCCATGACCGTTTGACGACCTTTTTCGTCGGACGCCGTCGTGACGACACCCCGAGGCTTGTTCATTGCAAGGTAGAGCGGTTCGCGCGACAAGACGGGATGTCCATCGACAGCGATAGTCGAAGCCGTTTGGGCCGGAGCCTCGGGATTGAACACGGTCTTTCCTTCGAGCGTCACGCGTCCACTGCGGACAAGCGCTTCCGCTTCCTTTCGGGAACAGAATCCGCGCTTGTTCAAGATTCGTGCCACGCCAAAATGCTTTTCGGTCATCAAGCCCAATTTAGCCTATTTCATGGGAAAATTCAAAACAATCGACACCATCTTTGTTAAAATTCAAGACAGGTCCAAACATTTCGGAGAAACCATGAAACGCATCCTGCTTTTTCTCTTCGCGACATTTTTCGGTGGGGCGGGCTTCGCCCAGTCGCCATCGTACACAACCATTTCCTGGGACACCGCAATTGAAATGCACAGGCAGGGAGGGCTCTACCTGGACGTTCGCACGCCCGAAGAATTCTCGCAGGGAACCGTTCCCGGAGCAAGGAACATTCCCTTGCAGCAGATCCAGGAACGCTTTGCGGAACTGCCCAAGGGCAAGAGCGTTCTCGTATTCTGCCGCAGCGGTGTTCGCAGTCAAAAGGCTTCGGAGTTTCTAGTTTCGAAAGGCTTTGCCGTTTACAACATCGAAGGCGGATTCCTGAAAGCGCCTCCGGCAAGCGCGTTCAAGTAACCGAGAACGGATTTCTCCAAAGACACCCGTTCCTTCGCCAAGTAAAGGAGCGGATTTTTTCTTGCCTTTTCGGAAAGGCGCACAAAGTCTTTTTCCGTCATCACGATTGGAATTTCGCTTTTTAGTTTCGACTGCAAGATTCGCGCGAAGCGTTTCGAATGATCCGGCAAGAATATTTTCCTAGTCAAAAAAATCCCGGCGGCTTCCACGTCTTTCGCAAACCGTTCCGGGTCACCGATTGCCGTTACAAGTACGCATTTCGACCCTCTAGGCAAAGGCATTCCTTCTCCGTTTTGAATCGACGCGATGCCGAACGAGACTTTCCAGCCCGTTGCCGGGCATTCCTTTTCGCCCTGGCTTTCCGCAATCCGAGAACATCGAATTTCTCTTGTCCCGGAATGATCCTTTTCCAAACTTACGCAATTTCCGGCAGGAATCAGGTCCGTAAAATTTTTTGCCGATTCGTCCCAGCGCAAGATAAAAGCGTCCGCATTCACGAAGCGCGTATCTTCCAATCCCCCGTCACAGACGATAACGTCGAATTTCCCATCGATTTTTCGAGCCGTCCCGTAACGGTTTCGCGTTTTAAATACAGAAGTTCCAAATTCCGCCCGGAGCATCCGGAATTCATCCCAGGCTACCGCATGGCACAAGATGGCTACGCGTAAATTTTCAGCGTTCATCCGGCGTACAAGTTCACGGACTAGCGGTGTCTTTCCGGCGCCTCCGGCGAGAAACGAACCCACGATGACAACACGGCTTCGAAGCGGTTTCCCTGCCCGATAAAACGTTTTTCGCAAAGCCAGAAAAACGCCGCGATAGACAAGCGCAACCGCAAGGCGGAAGATTCGGGAAAATCTTGAAGAACATTCCGCAAATCGCATCATGATTGCGCACAAAATAATTTTTTTTGGCAGAGTTTTCATCGGAAATTTTAAAACCATGAACGGTTAAGCTTTTTCATGAGATCGAAGCGTAAGGGACATGGGACGAGAAATGCGGGAACTCGAAGCGGACCGTTTCCGCGAAGCGTCATTCTGGACGTTCCAACGGAACCGATAGAATCCATTCCGCAGTGCAGAACTTAGTTGAGAGAGCTTGTAGCTTAGAAAAGCGAAGCAATCCGCTCTCTCTCACTCTCAACGCTCCACACTCCACTCTCACCTAAGATCTAAGTTCTAAATTCTAAACTCTGACCATGGATCCTACCTGCCTGTCGGCAGACAGGTCGGTCGCGGGGCTCCCTCCAGGATGACGATGTAACGAAACTGCCGTTCAATGTAACGAACCTTTACCGTCCGATGTCATTCTGGAAGGGCCAAAGGCCCTGATAGAATCCATTTCTAGCGTTTCTTTTGAAATGGATCCTATCGTTTCGTTACGCTACAGGATGACTGTTTATCGTGCAAACCTTCACTGCTCGCTTAGCAAACTATCAACTATCTACACTTCACTCTTCACTCTCCACTCTCAACTCTCAACACTCAACCCTCCACATTTCACCTTTCGCCAATCACGTTCCAATCCAATTTTCTACCTTTTTTCAATAACAACAAGCAAGGTTTGACTATGCGCATTCTCGTTCTAAATTGCGGAAGTTCGTCCGTCAAGTTCGCCGTCATCGATACGGAAAACAAGGAATCCCTTTCGAACGGCCTCGTAGAAAACATCGGCGTGAACGGTCACTTCAAGGCCAAGGGTCCGGAAGGCAAGGCGGAATTTCACTTCGACTGTCCGACCCACAAGGAAGCCGTCATCGAAGTCCAGAAGTTTCTCACCGCACAAAAGCTCATCGATACAATCGAAGCGGTCGGTCACCGGGTCGTTCACGGAGGAAAGTTTATCAAGTCCGAACCCGTGACGCAGGAACTTATCGACTACATTCGAAGCATCATCCTGTTCGCTCCGCAGCACGAAGGCGCACACGCTACGGGCATGGAAGTGGCGACAGAGATTTTCGCGGGTCTTCCGCAGCTCGCCGTCTTCGATACGGCATTTCACCAGACAATGCCGCGCAAGGCGTTCCTATACGGAATTCCGTATTCCTACTACGAGGATTACCACATCCGCCGTTACGGTTTCCATGGGACATCGCACCGGTATGTCAGCGCGGAAGCGGCCCGCATTCTCGGCAAGAAGCCCGAAGAACTGAACCTCGTCACGGCGCATCTCGGCAACGGAAGTTCCTGCTCCGCAATCCATGCGGGAAGGTGCGTCGATACGACAATGGGATTCACTCCGCTCGATGGACTCGTGATGGGTACGCGTTCCGGTTCGCTCGACCCGGCGATCCTCTTCTTCTTGAACAAGAAACTCGGCTATGACATCGACAGGCTGAACAAGCTGCTGAACAAGGAAAGCGGGCTTCTCGGTCTTTCGGGACTCAGCAACGACATGCGAACCATCACCCAGAAAGCTTCCGAAGGGCACAAGGGCGCACAGATCGCCTTTGAAGTCTTTTGCTACAGGCTCGCACGCGAAATCGGCGGAATCACGATGGCTCTCCCGCGTCTTGACGCGCTAGTCTTCACCGGCGGAATCGGAGAAAACAGTCGAGTCGTTCGCGAAACGACCCTCGAAAACCTGGCGATTCTGGGATTCAGGATCGACCCGAAGCGGAACGAGGACAACGGAATCGGTTCCGGTCACATCATCACCGCGGAAGGTTCGACACCTCTCGCAATGGTCGTCCCGACAAACGAGGAATTGCTGATCGCTCTCGATACCGCGGAATACGCAAAGAGCGTCAAGTAGCCTAGCGAAAGAATCGGACAAGGAAATCCCCGCCCTTCGCGGGGACTTTTTAGAGCTGACCTAATAGATGACGTCTTCGAGAACAAGTCCCTGGGGCGGTGCCATCGTACGTTCGCCCTTGAACTTTTCATTGAAAACGTCTTTCACGGTTCCTTCGGGATAGCGGTGCCGCCCGACATCGAAAAGAGTTCCGACCATGGCGCGTACCTGCCGATGCAGAAATCGATTGCCCAAAATGTGCCACTGTGACACGTAGTCGTTCAGTTTCACCAGTTCAAAGCGGGAGAGTTTGCACGCCGTGCTCTTCCCGTCGTTCCGCGGAATGCAAAACCGGATAAAGTCATGTTCGCCCAAAAAGGATTCCGCTTCGCGCCGCATCAGATCGTAATCCACGGGCAAGTGTCCGATTTCCCAGCCGAAATCGCGAAGAAGCGCCACGGGGCGCGTAAAGAGCGTATAGACGTAATAGCGCGAAACGGCATCGTAGCGAGAATGAAATTCCGAAGCGCAAGGCTCCAGTTCGCGAATCTTGACGCTTCCCCGTCCGAGACCGTTGATCGAACGTGTCAATTTTTGGCAGTCGATTTCGCCGTCATAGTCAAAGTGGACCATCTGGCCCCGAGCGTGAACGCCCGTATCGGTCCTACCGGCAGCGACCAGATCGATCGGTGCGCGGAGAGCTATCCGAAAGGCTTCTTCTAGCGCAGACTGAACCGTGACAAACTTGGTCTTTCCGTGTTCGTTCTGCTCCTGCCAGCCGAAATAGGCGCTGCCCAGATATTCGCAGCGGAATCGATAGCGCATTCTATTCCCCGGTTTCGCGTTTGATGCGAATGACCGTTTCGACCTGTTCTTCGGAAAGCTGGGTACGCCTGGCGATTTCGGATGGCGTAAGTCCGCGGCGATTTAGCTGCAAGACCTTTTCCTTGTCGGCGCGTTCGCGGTCAAAGCGTGTCATTTCCAGAGGACTTGGGTTCGGCTTCGGGAAAATTTCCGTCTGGAGCGTATTGTGGCTCTGCGCCTTGTATTTGTTCGCTCTTTCCGGGGCGCGGTGAACGCCTTTGGGAGAGCGGAGACCGGCGAGAGTATCGGACAGGGCCTGCATGGCGCTCGTGATACGTTCCCTTGCCGTCGGGCGCAAAACGGGTCGCTCGACTTCGCCCTTCGCGTTTTCGAATTCCACGTCGTCAGCCACGGGAACAGTCGCGTTTTCCGAAGACTCCGGCGAATCTTTCACGTCTTCGATAATGGATCGGCGATGCACACGGGTGCGATCGACAAAGGTGGGATCGTCCAGGCCGCCTTTCGGCGTCTTGAAACGATTTTCTTCCCGAATCTTTTCGAGCTCTCGCGTTATCGCCTCTTGGCGATTCCGCAAAAAGAAAAATACGCCGCCCAACACGACAATCAAGAGAATCAGCCCGCCGATGACATAGACAAAGACATTTGAACCGGATTCCTCTTTGGAGTCTTTCGCTTCGAGCTTGCCTTTGGAAGGCATTGCCGAGGATTCGCCCCGTTCTAGGTTTCTCATCGCGACAAGCACGCCCCAAAGGGAATCCCGCTTCTTGATGGCGGCCTCTTTCGCATCCGAATTTTCCGTTGCAAAAATTTCCACGTTCACCACGTCGATTTCCTCACGCAGAAGCAGATAGCGCTCACCGGAGAGCCTGGGCTCAAACGGGTCCGCTTTCAAAAACGCGAACAAAAGAACAACCAATACCAAGAGGATGGCGGGAACGACAAGCTTCTTCATGAGTGGAAATTTATAAAATTTTGAAACGGCGAAAGGAAGCCCGTAAAGCCGCGAAAGGCAAAACACGCGTTGAACGTTCGAGCACTCGAAAAGCGTTTTTCGACTGAGGGAATGAGCTTTCCGACAGACAGGAAGACGCCAAAGCGAACACCTATTGGATTGCCTGCACGAAAAAGTGTATTCCGGCGGAATACACTTTTTGAAAAACTCCTTGTCGAAAGCCTCCTCTAGCGTCAAAGTTTTGGTAACTTTTAAACCGGATTGAGCCGTAGGGATGGAGGAACCTTCTTTGCGGTATGGATAAACTTTAACGAGGGCATCCAAAAAGCGACAAAAAAGTCAATCCAGAGAGGAACCTTAAAACCTAAGCGTTCCTCTTTTTTATTTTCACGAAAAGGCTCCGGGAACCCGGAGCCTGACTTTTTCGCGAACGTTTTACTTTCTGTTCTTTTCGACGAGCTTTCGGCAGTCTTCGAAGAACGGATTCGAATCATGCGGACCGGGAGCGGCTTCCGGGTGGAACTGCACCGCGATCATCGGAACCTTCTTCGAACGGAATCCTTCGATCGACTGGTCATTCAGATTGACATGGGTCACTTCCAGAATGTCCGGGTCGATGGAATCTTCCAGAACGGCGAAGTTGTGGTTTTGCGACGTCACCATGACGCGACCCGTATCGAGGAACTTGACCGGATGGTTTCCGCCGTGATGCCCAAACTTGAGACGCCCGGTTTTGGCTCCGCTCGCTAGTCCGAGAATCTGGTGTCCGAGGCAGATGCCCATTACGGGAACCTTGCCGAGGATTTTTTTCGCATTGTCCATCGCGCCTTTCACGCCCGCGGGGTCGCCGGGACCGTTCGAAAGAAAGACTCCGTCGGGATTCATCGCAAGAACCTCTTCCGCCGGGGTATAGGCGGGAACGACAGTCACCCGGAAACCTTGCATTCGCAGGTTGCGTAGAATATTCCTTTTGACGCCAAAGTCATAGACGACCAGTTTCATGTCTGCTGCGGGAAGCTCTTTCGGCATCCCGAATTCACCGAGAAAGTCATCCGAGAATTCGTACTTTTCCTTGCACGTTACGGTTTCGACCATATCGATTCCATCGAGGCCATTCCACGCTTTCGCCTTCTCGACGCCTTCGTCCGGAGAAACATTCCCTGACGTACAGATGAATCCCCTGAGCGTGCCCTTTTCGCGAAGAAGAAGCGTAAGAGCCCGGGTATCGATACCCGCCAGCGCCGGAATTCCAAACCGCTTGAGCGCAGCCGTGAGGCTCTCTTCCGAACGCCAGTTGGAACTTTCGTTAATTTGTTGCACAAGAAGTCCCGCGGCCTGGAACTTTTCGCTTTCCATGTCCGCACGGTTCACGCCGACATTTCCGATTTCCGTTTCGGTCAGCGTCACGAACTGCCCCGCATACGAAGGATCGGAGAGAATTTCCTCGTATCCGGAAAGCGACGTGTTGAAAACAACTTCGCCAAAGGAATCCACGGGTGCGCCCATCGAATAGCCGAAAAAGACGCTGCCGTCCGAGAGAGCGAGAAACGATTTGCGTTCCCGTTCGAGTTTCCATTTTTCTTCTAGTGTCATAGTCGTTTTCCTTCTTAAACGTTCACTTTCGGAGCGTGACGCTGGTATTCCTGAATCGAGCAGACTTCCACGCCAAAGCGTCCGTCGCCCGTTTCGCCCTTCATGTCTTCGAGGCCTTCGATGGTCGCTTCAAGAGCGTCGAGCGTCGTCGTAATCGGGATGCCGCGAAGAATGCACGTGGAGCGAATCTTCGCTTCGTCCTTTGCCGCCTTTGCGCCCGGAGTCGGCGTGTTCACTATCCACGCGAGATCCTTTTCGTCAATCAGGTCGAGAACGTTCGGGCGACCGTCCGAAATGCGGAAAACTCCGTGCGTCTTGATGCCGTGATTGCGGAGAACGGTACTCGTCCCGCGGGTCGAATAGATTTCGAATCCGAGCTTTTCGAGGCGCTTTGCAAAAGGCACGACCGCTTCCTGGTCCGCGTCCTTTACGCTCAGGAAAATGTTTCCCTTCATCGGTACGTAGTTTCCCGCTCCGACCTGGCTCTTGATGTAGGCCATCGAATGGCGGGAATCGAGTCCCATCACTTCGCCCGTGGATTTCATTTCGGGAGAAAGAATCACATCGACGCCCGGGAAACGCGCGAACGGGAAGACCGCTTCCTTGACCGCATAATACTTGGGAGTAAAGAGCCTGGTATAACCCAGATCCTTGAGCTTCTTGCCGGCCATTACCAGCGAAGCGAGCTTTGCAAAGGGAATACCGGTCGCCTTCGATACAAACGGAACCGTGCGACTTGCCCGCGGGTTCACTTCGATTACGTAGATGTCGTTTCCGTGGACGGCGAACTGGACATTCATCAAGCCTACGACGTGAAGTTCCCGCGCAAATTCAATCGCGAGTTTCCGCAAGCGGTCCTGGATGTCCTGCGAGAATGTCGGGGGAGGAATCGTGCACGCGGAATCTCCGGAGTGAATGCCCGCGAGTTCAATGTGCTCCATGATGCCACAGATTTCGGCCGTTTCTCCATCGGAAATGCAATCGACATCGCATTCCGTCGCCTGTTCCAGAAAGTGATCGACGAGAATCGGTCGATCGGGGGAAACTTCGAGAGCTTCCTCTTCCATGTATTTGCGGAGTGCCTCTTCGTCGTGGACGATGCACATCGCGCGACCACCGAGGACAAAGCTCGGACGGGCAAGTACAGGGAAACCGATTTTCTTTGCAATCGCGACCGCTTCGTCCGCGGTCTGCGCCATTCCGGAAGGCGGCTGCAACACGTGCAGCTTGTTTACGATGTCGCCAAAGAGCTTCCGGTCTTCCGCGGCATCGATCATCGCCGGGGACGTTCCGATGATGTGCACACCGTTTTCTTCGAGTTGGTTCGCCAGGTTCAGCGGAGTCTGTCCGCCGAACTGCACAATCGCACCGTCGCACTTTTCGTGGCGGTAAACGTTCAAAACATCTTCGAGCGTGAGCGGTTCAAAATAGAGCTTGTCGCTCGTATCGTAGTCCGTCGAAACCGTTTCCGGGTTCGAGTTCACCATCACCGTTTCAAAGCCCGCCTTGCGCAGCGCAAAGGACGCGTGAACGCAGCAATAGTCGAATTCGATTCCCTGGCCGATACGGTTCGGGCCGCCGCCGAGAATCATGATCTTCTTTTTTCCCGAAGGCTTTTCGTCCGGGCGCATTCCCGTGCCGTCGCCGAGCTGTCCCGCAGTCGGATTTTCGAAGCGGTTGTCGTCGTCGCGGTAAGTCGAATAGAGATAGGGCGTGTAGGACTGGAATTCAGCGGCGCACGTATCGACCTGCGCGAAGCTCGGAACGACTCCGATTTTTTCGCGGGCCGTGCGCACTTCGAATTCCTTGGCGTGCAGAATCCAACCGATCTGGCGGTCGGAAAATCCGAGTTTCTTCGCCTCGCGGAAAAGAGGCTTGTCATTCGAAAGGTTTTCGAGCGAGCCGGCCTTGCGAATTTCGTTTTCGAACAAGGTAAGCTCTTCCAGTTCGCGGAGAAACCACTTGTCGATCTTGCAGATGTCGTGAATCCTATCGACAGACCAGCCGCGCTTTAACGCTGCGCGGACATAGAAGATACGCTCGGCGGAAGAACGCCCGACCTCGGCTTCGAGCCTTTCGTCGGAAAGTTCCTCGAACGCGTGATCCTTGCCGTCTGCGCCGTATCCGGCATGTCCCGTTTCGAGCGAACGCATCGCCTTCTGGAACGATTGCTTGAACGTGCGCCCAATCGCCATCGCTTCGCCCACGGACTTCATCTGCGTCCCGAGCGTCGTATCCGCACCGGCGAACTTTTCAAAAGCGAAACGGGGAACCTTCGTGACGATGTAGTCGATGGAAGGTTCAAAGCAGGCAGGAGTCACCTTGGTGATATCGTTCAGGATTTCGTCGAGCGTATATCCCACGGCGAGCTTTGCCGCGAACTTCGCAATCGGGAAGCCGGTCGCCTTCGAAGCGAGAGCCGAAGAGCGCGAAACGCGCGGATTCATTTCGATGACGACAATCCGCCCATTCTTCGGATTCAGCGCGAACTGGACATTCGATCCGCCCGTATCGATTCCGATTTCCCGCATCACGGCAATCGACGCGTCGCGAAGCTTCTGGTATTCTCGATCGGTCAGCGTCAAGGCTGGCGCCACCGTAATGGAATCTCCCGTGTGAACGCCCATCGGGTCGAGGTTCTCTATCGAGCAGACGATGACGCAGTTGTCCTTGTGGTCGCGCATCACTTCGAGTTCGAATTCCTTCCAGCCTTCGATGGATTCTTCTATCAGGACTTCGGATGTCGGACTGTAGTAAAGCCCGCGCTGCACGATCGTTTCGAACTCCTCCTGGTTGTGCGCAATGCCGCCTCCCGTCCCGCCGAGCGTAAAACCCGGACGAATGACAACCGGCCACACGCCAAGCTTCTCGCGGGCGGCGTTCGCTTCTTCAAGCGTGTTTGCCGAAACGCTCTGCGGCATGTCAAGCCCGATGCGTTCCATCGCTTCCTTGAACAGCTCGCGATCCTCCGCCTTGTTGATGACATCGGGGCGCGCGCCAATCATCTCCACGTTGTAGCGCGAAAGCACGCCTTTCTTGTGAAGCTTCATCGCAAGGTTCAAGGCGGTCTGCCCACCGAGGGTCGGGAGCAGCGCGTCGGGACGCTCGCGCCGGATGATTTCCGTAAGAGCCTGCGCAGTCAGAGGCTCGATATAGGTACGGTCCGCAAAATCCGGGTCCGTCATGATCGTCGCCGGGTTCGAGTTCACCAGGACGACTTCGTAGCCTTCGGCCTTGAGCGATTTGCACGCTTGTACGCCGGAATAGTCGAATTCGCAAGCCTGTCCGATGACAATCGGCCCCGAACCGATAAGCATTATCTTCTTGAGATCTTCACGTTTTGGCATAGTACCTTCGCTTGAGCTAAATCGGCGTAATTTTAGAAATTTCTGTCCACGAAACAAAGGGAAAAGTTTTATCTTTTTGAAAGTTTTCAGAAGGACTGTAAAGTCCCCGTGGGGATGTTTTTCCCTTCAAGAATCCAAGCGACTTTTTCGGCAGCATAAAATTCATTTTTGTCGTTTTTCAGGTCACCTCTAAAAATTGCCTTGGTCAAGAAAATTTGAGCGAGACCAGGCGAAGGCAGGAATGACAAACCAGCGCGAAGCGTCGCAACCAGATTTTTGAAAATTGAATTTTTAGAGGTGACCTTCAATTTTTCGCATTTTCGAAAATCGAAACGGGAAAGAACTGCGCTTTCGGGTTTCGGACTGCAATAAATGCTAAATTAAATGCATGATTTGGAAATTCTACATCCTTTGGCTCATCTCGTTTCTCGCCGGGGTCGTCTTCGTTTGCGTCCTCCCGGGCGAAACGCCATCCCCTTCCGTCCGCTACCTTTTCCTCGGTCTCTGGGGAGCGATTCTCGGCGCACTCTTCAACGCCATCGCAAACAGGCAAACGACCGATACCGAAAGCGATTTTGCCATCGAGCCTAGCCGCAAGCTTCCCGAAGCGGAACTCATCCCTGTCGTCAACGAAGCGAACGGCCCATCCATGGCGGAAGCTCCCGAAAAGCCGAAGATCCTCGCCCCGGAATTTCCCGACGAAGACTGGATAGACTTTAGCCACGAACTGTTGCGCAACCGCCCGTTCCCGGAAGTCGTCCGCAAGCTGAACGAGCTCCTGCCTAGAATTTTCAAGGGAGCATCCGGCATTCTCTACATGTATGGCAACAACCAGTCCGAGCTGCACCAGATTTTCGCGTTTGGCGAAAACACGATTAGCGACCCGGTCATCGTCCCCGCGGAATGTGCAAGCTTCGACAGCGCAAGAATCGTCGTCGCCGACTACTCCGATCCGCAGCACGTAAACGGCTGCACGCATCTGCACCACCGTCCCCAGGGATATTCCTTCTGCGCACCGATCGAAGGTCTCGAAGAACATTTCGGAATCCTGTCCATCCAGGTCGATGCGCTTCCGGAAGGCGAAACAGCCGAATCGTGGAAGACGAAGATTTCCATGGTCGCGACAGCGTTCGGACTTTTCGTCGCGAACCAGAACCTGCAAGTTCGCTTCAAGACGCAAAGCCTGCGCGATCAGCTCACCGGCCTCGTAAACAAGCGCTACATGGAAGAAGCCCTGATGCGAGCGATCAGCGAGGCGCGCCGCCACGGCACTCCCATCGGCATGATCATGCTCCACCCGGACAATCTCGAAGAATTGAAGGACCGGCACGGGACTCACGCTTCGGAGCAAATGCTCTGGGAGCTCGCCCAAAGGCTTCCGCGCTACATCCGCACAGAAGACATCCCGTGTCGCTTCGCGGAAAACACGCTTTGCGTTCTTCTGCCCGGAGCGGACAAGATCCGCACCGAACAGCGCGCAGAAAAAATCCGCCACGAAATCGAGAACCTGCAAGTCGCCTACGGCAAGCTCATGCTCCAGACGACGCTAAGCCTCGGAGTCGCCACGTTCCCCGAAAACGCAAAGACATCGACCGAACTGGTTTCCGCGGCGGAACAGGCGATGCTCCAGGCGGAATCCCTCGGAGAGAACCGAGTCTGCTCCGCCCAGACGGATTCCGGCAAGCAGTAAATCGCCTCGCAAGTCCGTCATTTGTCATCACAATTTTGAAACATTTCCCATTTCCTTTTGCTATATTTGTCAGGCTCAAATCAAAAGAGCGAAAACGCAAGAAACAAAAGGTTCATTTATGTCCAATCTAAACGAAGAAGCACTCGCCTACCACGCTAGCGGTAAACCCGGAAAGATCGAAGTCGTTCCGACCAAAGCGCACAGTACGCAGACAGATCTCGGACTTGCCTACACGCCCGGCGTAGCGGCACCCTGCCTCGAAATCGAAAAGGACAACAACAAGGCTTACGACTACACGACAAAGGGAAATCTCGTTGCCGTAATATCCAACGGAACCGCCGTTCTAGGTCTCGGAGACATCGGAGCGGTTGCCGGGAAGCCCGTCATGGAAGGCAAGGGACTTCTTTTCAAGATTTACGCTGGCGTTGACGTCTTTGACATCGAGGTAAACGAAAAGGATCCGAAGAAGTTTATCGAAATCGTCAAGGGAATCGCCCCGACTTTCGGAGGCATCAACCTGGAAGATATCAAGGCTCCGGAATGCTTCGAAATCGAGGAAGGCCTGAAGGCCGCCCTGGATATTCCCGTCATGCACGACGACCAGCACGGTACGGCAATCATCAGCAGCGCCGCGCTCGTAAACGCGCTCGACATCGCGGGCAAGGATATCGACAAGGTGAAGCTCGTGGTAAACGGAGCGGGAGCCGCGGCAATCGCCTGCACAAAGCTCTACCTTTCCCTCGGCGTCAAGAAAGAAAACGTCATCATGGTCGATAGCAAGGGTGTCATCAGCAAGGCTCGCAAGAACCTCACGCCGCAAAAGGAATTTTTCGCGACGGATCGCACCGACGTTTCGACACTCGCCGAAGCCATGAAGGGCGCAGACGTATTCCTCGGACTTTCCAAGCCGAACATCCTCACCCAGGAAATGATCCAGTCGATGGCAAGGAATCCGATTGTGTTCGCACTCGCGAACCCGGTTCCCGAGGTTTCCTACGACGTCGCCATGAGTTCCCGCGAAGACATCATCTTTGCGACGGGCAGAAGCGACTACCCGAACCAGGTGAACAACGTCATCGGCTTCCCGTATATTTTCCGCGGAGCACTGGACGTTCGCGCAACAGCCATCAACGAGCACATGAAGCACGCCGCGGTCCGCGCCATTGCGGAACTCGCTAAAAAGCCCGTGCCGGAAGTGGTAAACATCGCCTACAATTCCGAACGGTTCTCCTTCGGACGCAACTACATCATCCCGAAGCCGATGGATCCGCGCCTTCTCACCGACGTTTCGATCGCCGTCGCGAAAGCGGCCATCGAAAGCGGCGTTGCCCGCAAGACGATTACCGACTGGAACGCTTACGCCGACAGCCTCCGCGACATGATGGGCTACGACAACAAGCTCATCCGCGGATTCGAGAACATGGCACGCAGCAACCCGAAGCGCGTCGTATTCGCAGAAGGCGCGAGCGTAAACATGATCCGCGCGGCAATCCAGGCCAAGACGGAAGGTGTCGCCTTCCCGATTCTTCTCGGAAACCCGGAACGCATCCGCGAAAACGCCGAAAAGGAAAAGCTCGACATTTCCGGCATTGAAATCGTGAATCCGCGTTCCGCGGACGAAGCGGATCGCCGTTTCAAGTTCGCCAAGATCTACGCGAACGAAAACGGACGAAACGGAGTCACCACGGAAAAGGCTCGCGAGGATATGTTCGAACGCAACCATTTTGGCATGATGATGGTAAAGGTCGGCGATGCGGACGCCCTGATTTCCGGTTCCAATTCGCGCTATTCCACGACCATCGAACTCGCCAAGGAAATGATCGGGATTCGCGACAACTACAGGCACTTTGGCGCGCTCCACATCCTGAGCACCAAGAAGGGAACGTTCTTCCTCGCCGATACGCTTGTAAACCGAGACCCCGACACGGAAACGCTCGTCGATATCACGAAGCTCACCCACGACGCGGTCCAGTTCTTTGCCCATGAACCGGTGATGGCGATGCTCAGCTACGAGAACTTCGGGTCCGACGAAAAGATGCAAAACGGGTCTGCGAGCTCCGTCCGGGATGCCGTAAAGATTCTCCACGAGAAGTATCCAAGCTACGATGTTGACGGCGAGATGCAGGCAAGCGTCGCCTTGAACAAGGAACTACGCGATGCCAAGTATCCGTTCAACACCTTGAAGGGAAAGGACGTGAACACGCTCATCTTCCCGTGCCTCTCTTCGGCGAACATCACGTGCAAGATGCTCCTCGAAATGGGAGTCGGCGAATCTATTGGACCGGTGCAGATGGGTCTCAAGAAGCCGGTGCACTTCACCGATGCCGACGCATCCGTCCACGACATTTTCAACCTCACCGTCGCCGCCGTCATCGACGCGATCGTGCAAGAGAAAAAGGACAAGGCGAGTGTCGCAAAATAAGCCGAAGGTTTATTTTATGACCGAGCCTCCTTTTTCGCGATGACGCGAAGCGGCGGCGCAAAAGAAGGACAAGGCGAGTGTCGCAAAATAAACCGAAGACTTAACCAGTTCAATGAAGCCGTTCGAAAGAACGGCTTCGTTTATTTTACAACCCATAGACGCCAAGACGATTTGGCTAGAAACCTTTTTGTATATTTAGCACAAACTAAAGGCTTTCTATGAAAAAAAATTTTTTCTTCGCTTTGATACTGCTCC
Organism: Sodaliphilus sp.; assembly: GCA_963660435.1. Taxonomy (GTDB): domain Bacteria; phylum Fibrobacterota; class Fibrobacteria; order Fibrobacterales; family Fibrobacteraceae; genus Hallerella. The sequence continues at coordinate 4,443 of CAVKYI010000024.1, read as the reverse complement.
TATCTTCCGCCGCATTTGCCGGAGACTCTTCATCCATCTACACGAAAGTTACCGATTGGTACAGCGACAACCTGAATTACGGCACCATCACTCTGCTGATGACCGTGGAAAGTTCCTTCATTCCGTTTCCATCCGAAGTCGTAGTCCCGCCCGCAGCCTACAAGGCCCTGCAGCCGAATTCAGGCCTGAACATCGTCCTCGTCGTCCTGTTCGCTACGCTAGGTGCCGTCCTCGGAGCGTTCATCAACTACTACCTCGCCAAGTTCCTCGGACGTCCGATCATCTACAGGTTTGCCGATTCCCGCATCGGCGCCATGTGCCTACTCGACTCCAAAAAAGTCATCCAGGCCGAAGAATTCTTTCGCAAGCACGGAGCGATTTCCACATTTGTCGGACGGTTCATTCCCGCTATCCGCCAGCTGATTTCCATCCCCGCGGGCATTGCCGATATGAAGCTTTCGACATTTGTCACGTTTACGGCCCTGGGCGCATGTCTCTGGAATATCATCCTTGCGCTGCTAGGCGTTCTCGCCCACGGACAGAGCGACATCATCGAAAAGTACAATTCCGAACTTTCGATGATTCTACTCGGCCTTGCCGCTCTCTTTGTCTGCTTCATCCTGTACAAGGGAATCCGCAAGAAGCGCCAGAAGTAAGCGCTAGAAGTCGCAATTTTCCACGCAGCGGTTTCGATGAAACTTCGCCGTGTGCACAACGATTCCCTTGTTGTACTTGTGATAGACTCCCTCGCGGACGCCGTTCACGAATTCCATGTCCTCGGAAATCAGGCCCTGTTCGTTGAACATCTTGGCGACACCTTGGACACGACCGTTCTCGTAGCGGAACTCCGACCGAAGCGTCCCGTTCATGTCCCAACTTTTAGAAACGCCTTCCAGCATCCCGATCGCGTAAAAGTCCTGACTTTTCAGCTTGCCGTTGTCGTAGAAGGTCCTAGATTCGCCGTGTTCTTCCCCGTTCGCGTAGTGAACTTCCTGCCATGGCGAACCGTTTGCGTAAAAGCTCCTGTAGATGCCATCGAGCCTTCCCTCCCTGTAATCCGCCTCCACGCCGATTTTTCCGTTCGGATAATACGACACGAAGCGCCCTTCCCGGACCTGCGAACCTTTTTTCACCGTATAGAGTTCCTGCAGTGCGCCGTTATCCGAAAGGACGCGGACCGTGTCAAGCTCGACGGCATTCGCCAAGGCAACGGCAAAGATGCACGACAGCACGATGTTTTTTCGTTTCATTCCTTCTTCCTCGTTCTTTTTTAAAATTAGAATGTATTTTTTGACTGCCTATGCGTGTTACGTTTTTAAATCCGCCTTATTTCCCCATGTTCAGCCGGGAATCCCGCAGTCCCTGCGTCACCAAGTCGAGTACACTCTACTGGCCGATGTTCCTGGGCTATGCGGCGGGGACAGTCGAAGCGGATGACAACGAAGTGCAGCTGATCGACAGCCCGGCGATGGACCTTGACCTCGAAGCGACCGTTGCAAGGATTCGCGCCTTTGGACCGGAACTCATCATCGCAAGCACGAGCACGCCGAGCATCATCAACGATCTTTCCGTCATCAAGACGCTCAAGGTTCTCTTCAACGTCCCCACGGCAATCATGGGAACCCATGCGACCGCGGAACCGCTCGAAACGATGCAGACCGAGCCGAATCTCGATTACGTCATCATCGGCGAAGCGGACTACACGGCGCGCAATCTGGTAAGGCATCTCCGCGGCGAAATCCCGAACGTTTCGGACATCGCGGGGCTCGCCTACCGCACACCGAGCGGAGAAATAGACTTCCAGCCCGAAGGACCAAAGATCGCGAATCTCGACGAAGTTCCCTGGGTGAGCAAGACATACTACAAGCATCTTTTCTCCTGCTACAAGCGCTACTTCTACGGGGCGAACCTCAACCCGATCGTGGTAATTCTTTCCGGGCGCGGCTGCCCGAACCGCTGCAGCTACTGCGTCATCCCGCAGACGCTGAACGGCCACGTATTCCGGATGCGCTCTCCAAAAGATGTAGTCGATGAACTCGAATTCATCAAGTCGCACTTTGAAGATCTGGGTGAAGTCTTTTTCGAGGACGACACGTTTACCGCCAACCACAGGCACGTCCAGGAAATCTGCGAGGAGATTCTGCGACGCAAACTGAAAATCACGTGGAGCTGCAATGCCCGCGCCGACGTGCCACTCGAACTTCTGAAGCTGATGCACCGGGCTGGCGGACGCGAAATGTGCGTAGGCTTCGAAAGCGCAAGCCCCGAAGTCTTGCAGAACATTCACAAAGGCGTAAAGAACACGGACAAGGCGATTGAATTCATGCGAAACGCGCGCAAGGCGGGATTCCTTGTCCACGGATGCTTCATGGTCGGAAACCCGGGCGACACGGCGGAAACGCTCCGCATGACGCTCGACTACGCAAAGAAGCTAAACCCGAACACGGCACAGTTCTACCCGATTATGGCCTATCCCGGCACCGAAGCATACAAGGAAGCGCTCGAAAGCGGCGCACTCGAAAGCCGCGATTACAGCCAATGGCTCGACAAGGACGGATTTCACCGCACGACGATTCACCGGGGAAACCTTTCGAGCCAAGACCTGGTCGATTTTTGCGACAAGGCGCGTCGCGAATTCTATCTCCGCCCGGGCTACATCTTCCGACAGGGAATCATGGCGATAAGAAACCCGAAGGAACGCTACCGGGTATTCCGCGGATTCCACACGCTAGTCAAGCACCTTTTCCGCAAGCACGGAGAACTCGCCGTGCGACAGGCTCCAACAAGCAAACGGTAAACTTCGGATGTCGCTACTTAATTTGTATGCGACGAGTTTCCTTTCCGACTTTTAGCAGGTAATTTCCCGACGCGGGAAGTTTTACCTTGGCACTGTTCAGAGTATTTCCGTGCGAAACAATCTGGCCTAGGGAATTGAACACGGCAAAATCTATCGGCGACGCGGAACGAATCCACACAAGGGAATTTTCCACTCGAATGTCAACATTTCGCTGGATGCGATCCGTGAACAGAACACTCGTCGCCACGGAATAAGGCAAGAAGAACGAAGAATCGCTCGCCTCATCACGAATTTTCACCAGATAATCCCCGGATCCCAATTGGCACAAACCATTTTCAACAAAGATCCGGTTGGCGCATCCCGGATTGAAACCTCCAAAGACGCAATCGTACTGCGGCTGCAAAAGTTTTTCATCCTTGACAAGAACCGAATCCGAAGAATAGATCGAATAATAGACCGGGTAACGGTAAAAATCGATATCATGACAGGCCGGGACAAAATCTTTTTCAAGACAAAGTTTTTTCAACGGACAGTTTTTTCGGATATCCTTCAAATAGACAATTCCCGGATCGCCATAAAGATCGTCACTTTTCGAATAGCAGCGATAGTTCAAATCCGGCACCAGGAACAGGGAATCGACATTTTCCAGGCCGAAAGGCAACAAATCCGTTCTGCCAAGCGCAAAACCGTTCTTTCCTATCGGAGAATTGCGCAAGGAATCGCTTTTTCCATAAAGGAAAAATCCTTCCGGACGATAATCCGCTTTTTTCCAAGTGTAGCGGAACCAGCCCGGAAACGCCGAATCATCCGGTTCCATTTCCCAAGAATCTCTGGGATCTTTCGCATCGACAATCACAGGCGTTTCATCGATCCAGCTTTTATCATCGGGAATCAACACAAACAAGGTAAATTCTTTGTCGCTCAGAAAAAAGCCTTGTTCTTTTCGGGCATCTTCCGCGTAAAATCCATCATTGTAATCCGAATCTCCAAACCGGAAACTTTTTTCCGGAATAAAAAAGATGGAATCCCGAAACGAAAACACATTGTCAAACAAAGTTTTTACCGGAATAGCCCGCAAGGTTTCCGCCGGAAAGCCGCCAAGCCCGACAGGTTCCAAGAACCGCGAATCGGAATCCTTGTAAATGAAAATGGAATCCGGCAGGGAATCCCCGCCCCATGTGTACCGAAACCATCCGAGCGTATCGGCGGACATCGCCAGCGGCAAATCATTGTTTCCATTTTCCACGACAACGGGCGTAGAGTTGAACCAAGTCTCCGTATAGGGAGGGAGAAAGAAGAAAGTCTTGGAAGAAGCAACGGCAAAAGATGCGCAGAAGAGAAGAACGATAAAAATTCTAGGCATGAGGCTACCTCTTGAAAACATATCTAACAAAATACAATTTAAATACAAAAAAAAGACCCGTCACGAAGACGAGCCTTTTAAACAAGTTCGATTTTGCTTCTAGGCGATTTTCGCAAAAGGTCACCTCTAAAAATTGCTTTGGTTAAGAAAATTTGAGTGAGACCAGGCGAAGGCAGGAATGAAAAGTGGCGAATACTCTCGGTATTTGCCACTTTGAATGACGAACCAGCGCGAAGCGTCGCAACCAAATTTTTGAAAATTGAATTTTTAGAGGTGACCAAAA
>CAVKYI010000023.1:0-30271 GCA_963660435.1 Sodaliphilus sp. | reverse complement strand
GAGGACCACTTCTTCGCAAGACCGCTAAACGACGGACAGGGGAAATTCTAATTTGGAATCATGATGAAACGAACATTCATTCCGGAAAATTTCAAGGCGGACGACAAGGCACAGGTCACCGAATACTACCAAAAGCTCCTTCGGGAAGACATTCCGCAAAACGCGGAATCGCTCCGCGACTGGATTCTGCGCTGGAACGAACTTTCGACAGTCCTTTCCGAGGCTAGCGCACGCCGCTATGTCGCCATGACAAGCCATACGCAGGACGAAAAAATCGCCAAGGCCTATATGGATTTCGTCCAGGAAATCGATCCGATTTGCGAAGACTACGGAAACAAGCTCGAACGCAAGATGATGGCGCATCCGAACGTCGCCGATCTCGACAGCGAATTTGGCATCTATTTCCGCGATGTCCGGACAAGCCTTTCTCTCTTCAATCCAAAGAACATCCCGCTATTCACGGAAGAAAGCACCGACATCCAGGATTACCAGAAAATCACGAGCACGATGAGCGTGCAATACAGGGGCGAAACGAAGACCCTCCCGCAAATGTCCGCGCTTTTTACATCGACAGACAGGAATGTCCGCGAAGAAGCGTGGAAACTTGTCACGAACCGCAGGCTAGAGGACAAGGAACGCCTCGACGCAGCATTCGACAAGCTCTTCAGGCTGCGCATCGAAATCGCGAAGAACTCGGGATATTCCGACTATCTCGCCTACATCTTCAAGGCGAAGTCCCGCTTCGACTATACGCCGGAAGACTGCCGAACATTTCACGAATCAATCGAAAAGATTGTCCTTCCCCACCTGAGGGACATCTACCGGGAAAAGGCTTCCGCGATGAAGCTCGAACGCCTTCGCCCATGGGACACAAAGGCGGACGCCCTTTCGCGCGAACCGTTAAAGCCGTTTCGGAACGGCTCGGAACTCATCGAAAAGGTCGGTCAGATTTTCGACAGGCTGTCCCCGAAGACCTCCGCATACTTCCGCACCCTGAAAGACGAGCGCCTGATCGATCCGGACAGCCGAATCGGAAAAGCCCCGGGCGGCTACCAGATCGGCTTCGAGGAAAGCGGCAAGCCTTTCATCTTCATGAACGCGGCGGGAACCGACGGAGACATCTACACGCTTCTCCACGAAAGCGGGCATTCCTTCCAGCAGTTCGAAGTCGCGAAAATTCCGCTCACCGCCTACCACGACATTCCCTCCGAATTTGCCGAGGTTTCGAGCATGAGCATGGAACTCATCGGATCGACGGACCTTTCGCCCTTCTACCCGAACCCCGAAGACGCCAGGAGAAGCCGCGCAAACGAGCTCGAAGAAATCATCTGGCTCTTCCCTTGGGTCGCCTCCATCGACGCCTTCCAGCACCTGCTGTATTCGCACCCGAACCACACGGCAAGCGACCGCAAGGAAATGTGGCTCTCGGTCATGGATCGCTACGATGCCGGCATAGACTATTCGGGTTTCGAAGACGCCCGGGCCTATCTGTGGCAAAAGCAGCTGCACCTTTTCGAAGTGCCGTTCTACTACATCGAATACGGAATCGCGCAGCTCGGAGCGCTCCAGGTTTCAGCGAACTTCCGCAAGAACCCGCAGAAGGCTCTCGAGAACCTCTTCGCCGCCGAGGCTCTCGGTTCAAGCCGTCCGCTGCCCGAACTTTTCGCCCGGGCCGATATCCGCTTTGACTTTTCCAAGGAAACCATCGAACCTCTAATCCGGGACGTTTGCGACGAATTGTCAAGGCTCCGAGTTCGCCCTGCGGAAAAAAAATCCCTTTTTACCGCTTGACAAGACCCGACTAGTTTTACTATCTTTGGGACGCATCCTTTGGAGGGATGGCCGAGTGGTTGAAGGCGCACGCTTGGAAAGCGTGTTTACTTAACTGTAACGAGGGTTCGAATCCCTCTCCCTCTTCTAATCTTTACAAGGTGGCTTATGTCCAATCATCGCGTTTACCTTGACGATATTTACGCTAGCGAAGCCTGCAAGGGTTCCACGTTCCGCGCCGTCGTAATGATGGCCCAAGAGGCTCGCTTTATCAACGAACAGGCGAGCGAAGGCTATCTTCATCTCACGATGAAGCCCACCACCATCGCCATGGACAAGTTCAAGGCGAACCGTCTTACAATTCTCAGCCGCGAAGAAGCGGAAGCGCGCGAAAAGGCGAAGAAAGCCGAAGCGCAAGAGCTCCAGTCCACTTCCGAGCAGGCGAACGCCGAAGCATCATCCTCGGATGCCGCGAACGACGCATTCGGGATTTAAAAAGATTTCCGTTCTCCAAAAAGGTGACCGCAATGGTCGCCTTTTCTATTTTACGAAAAAACTAGCGGGTAAAAGATGAGCCGAGACATTCTTGCAGAAATCATCGCGAAACGCAAGGCGGACATAGAACGCCAGGGAATCACGTTCGGCATGGAACGCCCTACGCGGAACCGTCCCCTGCACCCTTTTATCGAAAAGCCCGGAACAATTCTCGAAATCAAGCGGTCTTCCCCGTCCAAGGGAAACATCGCGATGGACCTCGACCCCAAGGCGACCGCCCAAAAATACGCAGCGGCCGGCACCGCCGCCATTTCCGTCCTAACGGAATCGAACTATTTTCACGGTTCGCTCGCCGACCTGGAATGCGTCGCCCACAGCGCGCCAGGAGTAGCCGTTCTCCGCAAGGATTTTCTCCTCTCCCCGGAAGAAATCGATGTCGCATACGACTTTGGAGCGGATGCGGTTCTTCTCATCGCCCGGATTCTTTCCGACGAAGAAATCAGGAAAATGGCGGGGCGCGCCCGAGCGCTAGGGATGACGCCATTTGTCGAAGTCCGCACCAAGGGTGACCTGCGCAAGCTGAAGCTCGTGCAAAAGGACGGAGCGACCGTTGCCGGCGTAAACGCCAGGGATCTCAAGAATTTCTCCATGGACCCTCTGGTTCCCGCCGCGTTTCGCAGACATCTAGGCTCTAGAGCCGTTTTCGAAAGCGGAATTCTCTCGCCGGACGACGCCGCGTTCGCAAGAAGGCTTGGCTTCGAAGGAATCCTCGTCGGAGAAGCCGCAGCCAAGAATCCCGACAGCGCACAAAATCTGGTAAAGGCCTTCCTGAATGCGCAACCGGATCGCTGCGGAACGTTCTGGAAAAGCCTCGCGGAAATGCGCGAATCGGTCCGCGACAGTTTTCCCGGAAAGCCTCTCGCAAAGATCTGCGGGGTAACGAACGCCGAAGACGCCATCCTCGCCGCGGAACTCGGCGCAAACATGCTGGGATTTGTCTTCTACGCCAAAAGCGCAAGAAAGGCCTCAGCGCAAGCTGTCCGAGAAATAGCGAAAGAAATCGGCGAAAGATTCGGAGACGCGAGACCGCTTCTCGTCGGAGTCGTCGCGGAAAGCGGTTCCCCGGAAGAGGCTACCGCCCTTTCGCTAGCAAGCGAAGGCGCGCTAGACGGCATCCAGTTTCACGGCTACCGGATTCCCGAAGAGGAACCCATGGACTTCGGACGCTACGAGGCAAGACGCATCCAGACAGAGTCCCAGGCGAAAGAAATCCGAAAAGACTATCGTCTATCTTTCCCTCGAACGCTCATCGACGCCTACCATCCCGAAACCGTCGGCGGAACGGGAATGCGGATTGCAGACGCTCTGGTCGATACAGTCCGAGAAAGGAACGCGCTCTGGATGGCCGGCGGCATTTCGCCCGAAAACATCGGAACGATCGTAGAACGCTTCCAGCCGGAACTTGTCGATCTATCGACATCGCTCGAAGAATTTCCCGGAAAAAAAGATCCCAAAAGACTTCAAGAATTTTTCGAAGCGATCCGCTTGCCCCGCTAGGACTCGGTCGGGACAAGAAAGCGACAGCCGTCAAAAAGACAACTGTCGCTTGAAGTGGAGGTGAGGAGAGTCGAACTCCTGTCCAAAACCGCATCCCTGTTCATTCCTACGTGCGTTTCCTTCGTATTTAAAGTCTCGCCGGTTTTCACGCCCAGGAAGGTCGGCGCAAATTCCAGCCAGCCCCGAAAATTTCGGACCGCGTCCCGGAGCATGGCGCATTCCTATCCCACATTGCGACCGGAGATCCTATTCCCGTGGGAGAGGAAGAGGTTCCGGCGTTGCTATAAACTAAGCAGCGAGTGCGTATTCTTCGTTAGCACTTATTGTTTTCCGGTTTTTTAACGAGGCCAACCAGACCCTCGGCACGCAACTCACACTTCAGCAGCCCTGTCGAAACCAGAGCACCCCCGAAATGAAATTACAGATAAAATATAACAAATTTCCACAAGAAACGCAATACTCGATCAACAACGCTCTGGTTGAGACAGGCCCCTGTCGATAAAACGCGCCTTTTTATGTCGCCCATTGGATTTCAAATTCAAAATATCCTATATTCGGATTTTCACAATCAACCATAATCTGAAAATGATTCGAAAAATATTCCAGATTCTTGCCGCTTCAGCGATATTTCTGTCCATTGCGGCTTGTAGCAACGACAAGGCCTTGGAAAACAAGGTTTTTTGCGTAAACGATCTAGGCCACAAGAAAGTCGGCGTCCAGATTGGCAACACGGCGGACATTTATGCTTCCGACTTCGGAGGAGACACCGCCAAAATTCAGGTGGAACGTTACACGAAGCTCGCCGATGCCATCCAGGCGCTTCTCCAGGGAAAAATCGACGCTGTTCTCAGCGACGACCAGCCAGCCAAAGCGTTTGTCGAACAGAATCCGTCGCTCCGGATTCTCGACGAAATCTTTGTCGAAGAAACTTATGCCGGAGTTGTCGCCAAGGGAAACGAGGCTCTCCTCGACAGCGTAAACGCAGCTATCCGCAAGCTCAAGTCCGACGGAACCTACGATTCCATCTTCAACACATACATCAAAAAGAGCAGCTCGTTCCATTATTTCCAAAAGGTCAAGGACGCTCCCAAGCTCATCCTTTCGACCAATGCGCAGTTTCCGCCCTACGAATATCACACGGGAGAGGGCATCGTCGGCATCGACATCGAAATCTGCAAATACATCGCGGATTATCTTGGGCGTTCGCTTGAAATCCAGGACATCGAGTTCGATGCCATCATCAATGCGATAAGTTCCGGCAAGGCGGACATCGGATTTTCCGGATTCACCGTCACCGAGGAACGGAAACAGTCCATCAATTTCACCGATACATACGCCGACAACAAGGTTGTCATCGTTGTCCGCGGCGACGAGAAAGCGGTTTCCAATGAAAGTATCGGAGATCATTTCTACAAGAATTTCGTCAAGGATGCGCGTTGGAAGTATATCGTCCAGGGGCTCGGAAATACGCTTCTCATTTCCTTCTTTGCTGCGCTTTTCGGCATCCTCGTAGGCTTTATTATCGCGGTCGTCCGGGCAAGCAACGAGATAAACGGCAGCTTCAAAGTCTTGAATGCGCTCGGAAAGGCTTATGTCGCCATAGTCCGCGGAACGCCGATGATGGTCCAGCTGCTTATCATTTACTACATCGTTTTTTCGTCGGTAAACATCAACAAGATTTTGGTCGCGATCATCGCTTTCGGAATCAATTCGGGCGCCTACGTTTCCGAGATCATCCGCGGGGGAATCAAGGGAGTCGATCCGGGGCAAATCGAAGCGGGCCGCAGTCTCGGACTCCGTTTCCGCACGATTCTCGTTTCGATCGTCTATCCGCAGGCGGCGAAAAATTCACTGCCCGCTCTCACCAACGAATTCATTTCGCTTATCAAGGAAACGTCGATTTGCGGCTACATCGGTCTCACCGACCTGACGCGCGCCGGCGATATCATCCGCAGCACGACTTACGAAGCGATGCTTCCGCTTCTCGCCGTCGCAGCCATCTATTTTATTCTCGTCGCGGGCCTTTCGGCATGCGTCGCCTGTCTCGAAAAAAGGTTGAAGAAAAATGAACGATAACCGTAAAATTCTCATCCAGATAAAGAATCTGGGCAAGTCCTACGGGGACAAGCAAATTTTGAAGGACATTTCCCTCGACATTCGCAAGGGCGACGTTATTGCGGTTATCGGGCCTTCCGGCTGCGGCAAATCGACGTTTTTGCGTCTGATGAATCTTTTGGAACGTCCGACTGGCGGCGACATTCTGCTCGACGGCAAGAGCATCCTCGCCAAGGATGTTCCGAGCCATCTCGTCCGCGAACGCATCGGCATGGTCTTCCAGCAGTTCAACCTCTTCAAGAACATGACCGCGCAAAGGAACATTATGTTTGCCCCGGTCAAGCTCGGGAAGATGACCGTCCCCGAAGCCGAAGCGAAATCGCTTGAACTTCTCGAACGGGTAGGGCTTTCCGACCGGGCAAGTCATTACCCTGCACAGCTTTCCGGCGGTCAGCAGCAGCGTATCGCCATCGCGCGTACCCTAGCCATGAGCCCCGAAGCGATTCTTTTCGACGAACCGACCAGCGCGCTCGACCCGGAAATGGTCGGAGAGGTGCTAAAAATCATGAAGGACCTCGCAAACTCCGGCATGACGATGATCGTCGTTACGCACGAGATGAGTTTCGCCCGCGAAGTCGCCAACCGTGTACTCTTCCTTGCCGACGGCATCGTCAGGGAAGACGGCTCGCCCGAAGAAGTTTTCGATAATCCGAAGGACGAACGCCTCAAGGGATTTCTCGCAGCCCTCCGGAAATGACGAAAGAACTAGCCCAGCTTGTTTACGATAAGCGTCTTGGCGGCAAAGGTTTCCCTGTCTATCCACTTCACCAGGAGCGACACCTTGTTCGAAGCGTCCAAGGCATTCCAGTAGACGTCAAGCGTCTTTTCCGCGGAATCGAAGATCGGCATCCACTGGGGAACGCCTTCGAAGGACGGAATCGGGCTTCCGTTCGTCACGTAGGTCGAAACGAAATGTCCTAGTCCCGGAAGGGCCTTTTCATAGCCGAAAGTTTCGCGAACGCATCCCGCATCTTCCGAATTGTCCGCGGACTTGAGAATCGAAAGCTGATACACGTATGGGCTTGCCACGCGGTAGGTGATGCCCGAAATGCGCGGCGTAAAATTTGGCGCGTCGTCTTCGTATTCCCTGGTCGAGAGTGCGCTTTCGAAGGTTCCGCCCAGGCGGAGCGCATCGAAAATCGTGTCAGTCTGGTCACCGTTCGTCACGATATGGGCATTCGGCAGGCTGCGTACCGGGTAGTAGATGATCAGGTGCGGATCGGAAAGCTTGCTCTCGTCAAAGGCGCGGGTCCTGACAAATCCCGAATCCTCCAGTTCAAAGACTCGGTTCCGGCTGTTTTCGCTCCGACCCATGATCCAGTAAACCTGGACAAGGGACTTGCCGTCCGGAGACGTTCCGAGCACGATTCCCCTACCGGGATAGGGATTTGCGGACAGATTCTGAAAATTTTTTTCGGCCTTGGATTGATAGCTCATCGGGAACCTCGCGTTTTTTCCGAAATATAGAAAAGATGCCGGGCGACAACGCCAAAAGACTCCGGATCGAAAATCCAGCGTACAGGAAAGATACAGACGGTCTGTTTCAAAGTGAAACGTTTTCTGAAACACGATTCGCCTTTTTCCCGTTTTTTCGCCATTTTATTCGAAAATTTCCGCAAAATATCTATTGGCACGATTCTTGCATAGCACAGAGCGAACAAAGAAGCCGCACGATGCGGCGCAAATTTCAACAAACGAGGTAGAATCACCATGATCAAGCCACTTGCAGACAGAGTCCTAATCGAACCCGCTCCGGCAGAAGCCAAAACCGAAAGCGGTCTCTACATTCCCGACAACGCAAAGGAAAAGCCGATGCAGGGGACGGTCGTTGCGGTCGGTCCAGGCAAGAAGGACGAGTGCGGCAAGACTGTCGCGATGGACCTGAAAGTCGGCGACAAGGTTCTCTACGGCAAGTACAGCGGAACCGAAGTCGCAGTCGAAGGCAAGGACTATCTGATCGTCCGCGAAAGCGATATTTTCGCAATCCTCTAACAGACAACGGAATTTATTGACTAGGAGAATTCAAACATGGCAAAGCAACTGAAATTCGACGTAGCCGCCCGCGAAGCACTGATGAAGGGCGTAGACAAGCTCGCAAACGCGGTAAAGGTCACCTTGGGCCCCAAGGGTCGCAACGTGATGATCGGCAAGTCCTACGGGGCTCCGAACGTTACGAAAGACGGCGTGACCGTCGCGAAGGAAGTCGAACTCGAAGACACCTACGAAAATCTCGGCGCCCAGATGGCGAAGGAAGTCGCAAGCAAGACAAGCGACGCCGCTGGTGACGGAACGACAACGGCAACGGTCCTCGCGCAGGCGATTACCCGCGAAGGACTGAAGAACGTTGCGGCAGGCGCAAATCCGATGGACATCAAGCGCGGCATGGACGCGGCCGTGAGCGCGGTCATCGAAAAGCTCGCGAAGATGGCCGTCAAGGTAAACGGCAAGGAACACATCGCCCAGGTGGCGACGATTTCCGCAAACAACGATGCCGAAATCGGTGAACTTCTCGCCGGTGCGATGGAAAAGGTCGGAAAGGACGGCGTCATCACGCTCGAAGAATCGAAGACCGCCGAAACGACTCTCGATGTCGTCGAAGGCATGCAGTTTGACCGCGGCTATCTTTCCCCGTATTTCGCGACCAACACGGAAACGATGGAAGTGAACCTCGAAAATCCGTTCATACTGCTCTATGACAAGAAGATCAGTTCCATGAAGGATCTGCTTCCGATTCTCGAACAGGTCGCCAAGCAGGGCAAGGCGCTCCTCATTGTCGCCGAAGATGTCGATGGCGAAGCGCTCGCTACGCTCGTCGTAAACAAGATCCGCGGAACGCTGAAAGTCGCAGCCGTCAAGGCTCCGGGATTCGGCGACCGTCGCAAGGCGATGCTCCAGGATATCGCGATTCTGACCGGTGGACAGCTCGTTTCGGAAGAGACCGGCGCAAAGCTCGAAGACGCTCCGATCACGGTTCTCGGACGCGCCAAGTCCGTCACCATCACCAAGGACAACACGACGATTGTCGAAGGCGCAGGCGATGCCGCCGCGATCAAGGCCCGCGTCGGCCAGATCAAGAAGCAGATCGAGACGACGACAAGCGACTACGACCGCGAAAAGCTCCAGGAACGCCTGGCAAAGCTCGCCGGTGGCGTTGCCGTGATCAAGGTCGGTGCCGCAACCGAAGTCGAAATGAAGGAAAAGAAGGATCGCGTCGATGACGCGATGCACGCTACCCGTGCCGCTGTCGAAGAAGGCATCGTTCCGGGCGGTGGCGTAGCGCTCATCCGCGCGGCAAGCGCGATCGACGAGCTCAAGTTCGACAACGCTGACGAACAGACAGGCGCAAAGATTATCCGTCGCGCTATCGAGGAACCGCTTCGCCAGATCGTGAAGAATGCGGGTCTCGAAGATTCCGTCATCGTGAACAAGGTCAAGGAAGGCAAGGACGGCTTCGGCTACAACGCCAAGACGGACACCTACGAAGACCTCATCGCCGCCGGCGTCATCGATCCGGCCAAGGTGACAAAGACCGCTCTGAAGAACGCCTCCTCCATCGCGTCGATGCTCCTCTCGACGGACTGCGTCATCGCCGAAAAGAAGGAAGACAAGCCCGCTCCGATGCCGCAAGGCATGGGCGGCGGAATGGGCGGAATGATGTAATCTTTCCGGATTCCGTAAAACAGCCCGGAGCCGAATGGCGGCACCGGGCTGTTTTTGTTTCAAAATTAAACAAAAAATTTTCCCTAACGGCAGATTTTCACGCAAAACCTAAGTGGCACGCATTTTGCTGAATAAACTTTGAATTTTAAAGACAAAAGGAAGAACATGCCCGAAGAAAGCAAGAACGCCCCCGAAAACGACGAAATCGTCCAGAAAGCGGAAGAGGCGATGAATTCCGCAACCGAAAAACCGGACGAACGGAAAGTCGAAAATTCCGAAGAAAAGGAAGAAGCCTGCAAGCCAGGCGAAGTTTCCGAACTTGACAAGGCCAAGGCGGAAATCGAAACACTCAAGGCCCAGGTCGCCGAAAGCAAGGACCGCTATGTCCGCCTGATGGCCGAGTTCGACAATTTCCGCCGCCGCACCGCCAAGGAACAGCTAGACCTCATCGAAACGGCCAACGCCAAGCTTCTCGAAAAGCTTTCCGAAGTTCTCGACAACTTCGAACGCGCCGCCCACCCGGACAACAACAAGCAAAAGGACTACGACGCTTTCGCCAAGGGCGTCCAGATGATTCACGACCAGTTCGCGAAGATTCTGAAGGATGCGGGTCTCGAACAGCTCGATCCGGTCGGAGAGCCTTTTGACCCGAACTACCACGAAGCCCTGATGCGCCAAGCCTCGGACGAGATTCCCGAATCCCACGTTATCCAGGTTTTCCAGAAAGGCTACAAGCTCAAGAACAAGCTTTTGAAAACGGCAAAAGTCATCGTTTCTTCCGGAGCCGCTTCAAAATGAAACGCTTTTTGGAAAGAGCCGTCAAAACAGCGAATTTAAGGCACTTTGAAAATTGGCACGCATTTTGCTAATTCAAAGGCGAAAAAAAAATTAAGGAGATTCATCCATGAGCAAGATTATCGGTATTGACCTAGGAACGACAAATAGCTGCGTCGCCGTGATGGAAGGCGGAAAGCCTGTCGTCATCGCCAACGCGGAAGGATTCCGCACCACCCCGTCCATCGTCGCGTTCGGCAAGAACGGAGAACGGCTCGTCGGGCACGTCGCAAAGCGCCAGGCGATTACCAATCCGGAAAACACCATCTATTCCATCAAGCGCTTCATGGGCCGTCGCGCCGGAGAATGCAGCGATGCGGAAAAGCACATGCCCTACAAGATCGTCGGTTCGGGAAACGACCTGCTCCGCGTAAAGATCGGAGACAAGGAATTCGCTCCTCCCGAGATTTCGGCAATGGTCCTGCAGGCGATGAAGAAAACCGCGGAAGACTATCTGGGACAGCCGGTCACGCAGGCCGTGATTACCGTTCCCGCCTACTTTAGCGATTCCCAGCGCCAGGCCACGAAGGACGCCGGAAAGATCGCGGGTCTCGACGTTCTCCGAATCGTGAACGAACCGACCGCGGCGGCTCTCGCCTACGGTCTCGATTCGAAAAAGAGCGAAAAGGTCGCGGTCTATGACCTCGGCGGCGGAACCTTCGATATTTCCATTCTCGAAATCGACGACGGTATGTTCACCGTCAAGGCGACAAACGGCGACACGATGCTCGGCGGAGACAACTTCGACGAAGTCATCATCGACTGGATCAACGACGAGTTCAAGAAGACGAATCCGGGAATCGACCTGAAGAGCGACAAGATGGCCTTGCAGCGCCTGAAGGATGCCGCGGAAAAGGCGAAGATCGATCTTTCCGCCACGACATCGACAAACATCAACTTGCCGTTCATCACCGCGGACGCCACGGGTCCGAAACACCTGGACTTGACGCTCACCCGCGCGAAATTCGACCAGATCACCGCGCACCTCGTGGAACGCACCGTCGGTCCCTGCAAGAAGTGCCTGCAGGATTCGGGACTTAGCCTCTCTGACATCGACGAAGTGATTCTCGTCGGCGGATCGACCCGTATCCCGGCGGTCCAGGCGAAGGTCAAGGAATTTTTCGGCAAGGAACCGAACAAGGGCGTAAACCCGGACGAAGTCGTGGCCATCGGCGCCGCGGTCCAGGGTGCGGTCCTTTCGGGAGACTCTTCCGTGAAGGATGTCCTTCTGCTCGACGTTACCCCGCTTTCCCTCGGAATCGAGACGCTCGGCGGCGTGATGACAAAGCTTATCGACCGCAACACGACCATTCCGACGAAGAAGAGCCAGGTCTTCAGTACGGCCGAAGACAACCAGTCCGCCGTGACGATTCACGTCTTGCAGGGCGAACGCACATACGCCCGCGACAACCGCACGCTCGGACACTTTGACCTCACCGGCATCAGCCCGAAGCCGCGCGGAGTGCCCCAGATCGAAGTCACGTTCGACATCGACGCGAACGGCATCGTCCACGTCAGCGCGAAGGACAAGGAAACCGGCAAGGAACAGTCCATCAAGATTACGACATCGAGCGGCCTTTCCGAAGCGGATATCGAACGCATGAAGAAAGACGCCGAGGCGAACGCCGAAAAGGACAAGGCGGACCGCGAACGCGAAGACGCGAAGAACCGCGCCGAGCAGACGGTCTATCAGGCGGAAAAGCAGCTGAAGGAAGTCGGCGACAAGATTCCGGCGGACACCAAGAGCCAGCTCGAAGCCGCTATCCAGGAAATCAAGGACAAGAAGGAAAACGGTTCGAAGGACGAAATCGACGCGGCGATCAACAAGCTGCAGAGCATGATTTCCTCGATGGCCGGAGCCGCCCAGGGTGGACCTTCCGCGGAAGCCTCTTCCGCTCCGCACGCAAGCGAAGCCCCGCAGGGAAACGGCAAGAACGACGGTCCGATTGACGCCGACTACACGGTCGTCGATGACGACAAGAAGAAATAATGCTTCCTGTCGATTAAAGAATAGCGAGGATTTTCCTTTCGCGAGGAAGGAAAATCCTTTTATGTATCGATTCAATTTACACGGAACGAATTATGGCAGAGAAAAGAGATTACTACGAAGTATTGGGCGTTGCGAAAAGCGCTAGCGCGGATGAAATCAAGCACGCCTACAAGAAGCTCGCCATCAAGTATCACCCGGACAAGAATCCCGGAGACAAGGAGGCGGAAGAAAAGTTCAAGGAGGCGGCAGAAGCCTACGAAGTTCTTTCCGATCCGAAAAAGCGCGCCCAGTATGACCAGTTCGGACACGCGATGCCGGGAAGCGGTGCAGGCGGTGCCGGCGGGTTCGGCGGATTCAGCAATTTCGAGGACATCTTCAGCCAGTTCGGAGACATCTTTGGCGGCGGATTCGGCGGATTCGGTCGTTCGTCCAGATCTTCGCGGCAAGGTCCGCCGCGCGGACAGGACCTCCAGATTCGAATCGCCCTTTCCTACAAGGAAATTCTCACGGGTGCAACCAAGAAGGTTCGTCTGAAACGCTATGCGCCCTGTACGGAATGCGCGGGCAGAGGCGGATCGGACGTAAAGACTTGCCCGACATGCCACGGCACAGGCCGCATCCAGCGCGTTACGCGGTCGTTTTTCCAGATGGTGAGCGAATCGGCATGCCCGGATTGCGGTGGTCTCGGAGAAGTCATCGGAAAGCCGTGTTCCGTCTGCCACGGCGAAGGACGAAACCTCGAAGAGGAAACCATTTCCATCAAGATTCCGGTCGGCATTTCGGAAGGACAGTACTTGACGCTCCGCGGCGAAGGACATGCGGGTCCGCGCGGCGGCGCTTCGGGAGACCTCCTTGTCGTCATCACCGAAAAGAAGGACGATTTCTACACGCGCGAAGGCGACGACCTGCACTGCTCAATAGACATTCCGGTCTATAAGCTTGCCCTCGGCGGAACGCAGCGCATCCCGACTCTCGAAGGCGGAGAGCTTTCCATCAAGATCCAGGCGGGAACACAGCCCGGATCCGTATTCCGCCTAAAGGAACAGGGACTGCCTCCGCTCAACGGCAAGAGCCGCGGCAATCTCTTCGTCGAGGTGAACGCCTCCATTCCGACAGACCTTTCTTCCAAGGAAAAGGATCTTTACAGACAGCTCGCCGAACTTCGCAAGGACAAGGACACCGCAAAGGAAAACAGCCTGTTCGAAAAGGTCAAGGGATTCTTCTCGTAGAGGCGCCACATGGAAGTCAAGATACTTCCCCAGCCGGACGACGTGACATGCGGACCGACCAGTCTGCATGCCATCTATCATCATTACGGCTATAAAATTTCCCTTTCCAGGCTGATCGGCGAAATCGAGATGCTCGAAGGCGGCGGGACGCTAGGCGTATTCCTGGGACTAGATGCGCTCAAGCGCGGTTTCGACGCGACAATCCACTCCGTGAACCTGCAGATTTTCGACCCGACATGGGTCGATCTTTCCATGGAGGAGCTTGCCGAAAAGCTACGGCTGGAATATGCCGCGAAAAAGCGCGCAAAGCTAAGGCTCGCCATCAAGGCCTACATCCGCTTTCTCGAAGCGGGCGGTATCATCAACCTCAAGGATTTTCGACCCGGACTTTTCGACCGCTACTTTAAAAAAGGCGTTCCGCTCATCGCGGGTGTTTCTACTACATTTCTATACCAGAGCAAGCGCGAATACACGAATTCGGAAAACATGTCCGTTTTCGACGATATTCACGGCGATCCGATGGGACACTTCATCGTCGTCTATGGCGAAAGCGACGAAAAGAAGTTTCTTATCGCCGACCCGGACAGCACCAATCCGATAGCCCACGACAACTACTATGAAGTGGAGCGCAACCGCCTGGTGCACAGCATCTTGCTAGGCATCCTCACTTACGACAGTCTGATTCTCGCCATCCAGCCGAAGAAAAAATGAAAAAGATCATCGTTGTAAACAATCCGAAGAACTGGAAGTTCCACGTTCCGGAAGTCGATATCGTCTCGGCAAAAGACTACCTGACGAAAACCGATTACACCATGATGCGCAACGTGCGCGTGTTCAACCTCTGCAAGGATTACAGCTACCAGAGCAAGGGCTATTACGTCTCGCTCCTCGCGGAAGCTCGCGGGCACAAGGTGATTCCAAACGTCAAGAGCATCCGGGACTTCAAGGCGCCTGCGGTCGTCAAGAACATTTCGGACGAGATAGACGATCTCGTCCAGAAGAGCCTCAAGAAGCTCACCGGCACCGAGTTCACCCTTTCGATTTATTTCGGACAGAACGTCAGCCCGCAATATCTCGAACTTTCCGAAGAGCTCTACCGTCTTTTCCAAGCTCCCCTGCTCCGCGCCCATTTCGTCTTCAAGAAGAAATGGCTCATCCAGAGCATCGGCCCCATCTGCGTAAACGAGATCCCGGAATCCCACCTGGAAATGGTCGATCAGTTCGCCAAGGAATATTTCGACAAGAGCCGCTTCACGTCGGCGCGCCCGGACGAATACCTTTACGACCTCGCCATTCTGGTCAATCCCGACGAAAAGGAACCGCCGTCGAACGCCAAGGCCATCCAGAAATTTATCGCGGCGGCGGAAAAGACGGGATTCCGCGTCGAACTGATTACGAAAAAGGATTACCACCGAGTCGGCGAGTTTGACGCTCTCTTCATCCGGGAAACGACAAACGTAAACCATCACACTTACGCGTTCGCAAGGCGCGCCCAGTCCGAAGGCATCGCGGTCATCGACGATCCGGACAGCATCCTCCGCTGCTCGAACAAGGTCTATCTCCAGGAGCTGATGACCGTCGGGAAGATTCCCGCGCCGCATACGATTATCGCCCATTCCGAAAACCGGCACGAACTTTCCAAGGCTATCGGCTTTCCGATGATTCTCAAGGCGCCGGATTCGAGCTTTTCCATGGGAGTCGTGAAAGTCAAGGACGAAGCGGAACTGCAGACCCAGCTCGACAAGATGTTCGAAGGGAGCGATCTCATCATCGCGCAGGAATTCACGCCGACAAGATTCGACTGGCGAATCGGCATCCTGGACGGACGCCCGTTCTACGCCTGCCGCTACTACATGGCAAAGGACCATTGGCAAATCTACAACTGGAATTCCAAGAACAAGGACGATGTCTGCGGGCTTTACGACTGCGTTCCCCTCGACGACGTTCCCCACGGAATCATCAAGGCGGCTCTCCGCGTCGCGGCACTCATCGGAAACGGGCTCTACGGTGTCGATCTCAAGGAAGTGAACGGCAAGCCGATGGTCATCGAAGTGAACGACAACCCGAGCATCGACGATGGAGTCGAAGACCAGCTCGGCGGAGAAAGAATCTACCTGAACGTCATGCATTCCCTGCGCCGCAGAATCGAGGAGCGCATGAACTCGGCGCAACAACGACTGTTGCAACATCACGGAATCGATTCGTTTATATGAAATCACCCTGGCATATTTTTGAACGTTTCGGGCTTGAACTCGAATACATGATTGTTTCCAAGGATTCGGAAAAGGTCCTCCCAAAAGTCGATGCTGTCTTAGGCAAGGACGAAAACGGCGAGAACCTTTCGGACGTGGATCACGGACCGGTCGGACTTTCGAACGAACTCGTTTCGCACGTTCTCGAATTCAAGTGTGCGGAACCGACAGCGACGCTCGCCGGCTGGGATGAAAAATTCCACCGGGAAATCCTTTCCGCAAACGAGAAGCTTTCGGCTGTCGGCGGGGAGCTTCTCCCGTCCGCGGCGCACCCGTTCATGGACCCGATGACGGAAACGGTTCTCTGGCCGTACGACTGCAACGAAATCTACGAAGCATACAACCGCATTTTCGACTGTCGCGGCCATGGCTGGGCAAATCTCCAATCGACACATCTGAACATTTCCTTTTCCGGAGACGAGGAGTTCGGAACGCTCCATGCGGGCATTCGCCTCTTGCTTCCGCTGATTCCGGCTGTCGCCGCTTCGAGTCCCTATCTCGATTCCCGGTTTACAGGATTCAAGGACGCGCGAATCGAAACCTACCGTCACAACCAGGAAAAGATTCCGAGCATTACGGGCAAGGTCATCCCCGAAGCGGTCTTTACCGAGGCGGACTACAACCGGTTCATCTTCGAGAAAATCGAAAAGGACATTGCGCCTTTCGACAGGGAAAAGCTCCTGAACCACTTCTTCCTGAACAGTCGCGGAGCAATCGCCCGCTTTGACCGCGGCGCGATCGAAATCCGGCTTGTCGATATCCAGGAATGTCCCAAGGCGGACGTCGCCATCGCCGAATTCGAAGTCGCGATTCTCAAGGCATTCGCAAACGGAACATTCGCCTCCCAAAAAGCGCAGCGCGCGTTCGACACGGACAGGCTGCTCAAGATTCTCCTTGCGACCGTCAAGGATGCCGAGAGCGCGATCATCGACGATGCCGACTATCTTCGGCTGTTTGCAATCGACGCACCCTCCATGCGGGCTTCGGACCTGCTGAAGAAAATTTTCGCAAAGGTACGCGGAGACATTTCCGAAAGATCAGGGGAAGTTCTCGGGCAAATTCTCGAACGCGGAACGCTCGCAAGCGCGCTTTTCGAAAGACTTGGCGCGTCTCCGTCAAGAAGCGATCTTGTCCGCGAATATGCAAGGCTCGCCCGGTCGCTCTCGGAAAACACGCTCTATGTCTAAGCGCGAATTTTCCTTTTTCCTCAGTTGCGAACACGCTTCGAACGCGGTCCCGGAATTTCTCTCCCGATACTTCAAGGGACGCGAAGCCAAGAAGATTCTCGAGACGCACCGCGCATACGACATCGGCGCGGCGGACGTCTTTTGGGAACTCGCCAAGATCATTCGCCCCGATTACGCGATCCAGGGAGCCTATACGCGCCTCGCCATCGACCTGAACCGAAACAGCGACAGGAATCATCGCTATTCCGAATACACGGAAAAAGTTTCCGAGACGGAAAGAAAGTTCCTGGAAGGCTACTTCAGCGGATATCGCGCCGCGTTTCTCGGAGCGGCCAAGCGCATACTCGAAAAAAAGAACCAGGCGCAGATCCTGCATCTTTCGATCCACAGCTTTACACCGGAATTGAACGGCAAGGTCCGCCATGCGGATTTGGGATTTCTCTACGACCCGGCAAGAAGCGCGGAAACGAAAATGGCAAAAGAATTCCGGAAAAAACTGAAAGCCTACGCCCCGGAACTCCGAGTCCGCTTCAACTACCCCTACCTCGGAAAGACGGACGGTCATGCGACCGCGCTCCGCAAGATCTTTCCCCAGACGAAATATCTCGGCTTCGAAATCGAAATAAACCAGGCCCTGCTCCGAAATTCCAACCCGGAAGACATCGCGCAAATGCTCGCGGTCGCGGTATCGGAATAAGGCGAACATATTAGGATGTGCTAGGCACATCGGCATTTTCCTCGAAGTTCTCCACCTGCTCCATTACCTTGGTAAACACTTCCGGACTGTACTGTGGCGGATATCCGTTATTTACAAGGCAAACTTTAATATCAAATTTCAGCTTGTTGCGGACATTCTGATTATTGAGCCAGTCCGAGAAGGAAGACTGCGTGTCGATTATTTCCTTGACCTTCTTTGCCAACGACTTGCACTTGTCGTTGACGATTACACCATCAACTTCCTTGTCCTCACCGTACTCGAAGTTGTACTGGTCGCGCAGGGATACCAGAATGTCATAGAACGCTTTTTCCTCGAAAGTCAATCCGATTTTGCGGAAACTTTCTCGGCTTTCGTTCATCTGACGCAGTATCTTCAATGCCTGCTCCGTGGCATTTTTGATAATGTCCTCGGACGCTTCTTCCTGTGTTTCTCCGGCTTCCTCTGCACTAAGGCTCTTTCGTCTTGCGTGGTATTCTCTAATGGTTTCTTCTAGCATCTGCTGATAGGTCTTGGCGGCAACCTTATTAATCTTGCTGTATTCCTTGATCTGCTTGCGAATCATCTTGACGAGCAGTTCCAGCTTTGTAGCCGGCATTTTCACATCGGACAGCTTCTCGAAATATTCCGGACTGAAAATATCCTCTTCCTCTCCGGTATCAAGGACACTTTCAACTTGATTGTAACGAAGAGCCTCCTCAACCATCTTTGATACGGCACGATTCATGCTATCTGTATCAAGCTCTGTTGTGCCACTCATCTTACGTACAAATCCTGCAATCGCCATAAAGCACTGTGCTAATGCAGATTCACTTTCGGCAAGCTCACCGGAAGGCTGACAAATATCATAGCCAAGGCGCATTCGCCTTACGGTCTTCAAGAAATAGGTTTTAAAGGACACTTTCTCTGAGCCACGCTTTCCTTCAGAATTCAATTCCTCGGTAGAAACAAACACATACTCAGCCGCTTTAGCGAGCAGACGATAACGCTCTACAGGGTCGCTCTCGGGGTTTAGGAACGGCTTAAGGTCATACCCGGTGAACATGGTCTTGAGGACTTCCAGTTCCTCTCTGAATACTCCCGTGGCCTGTTCTACATCGTCTGCGGTAGGCGCAACGGAAGAATCTCCACCATAGATTTTCATCGCTTCGCGCATATTATCGCGGATGCCGATATAGTCGATAACCATGCCATAGTGCTTACCCGGATAAACTCTGTTTACCCGGCTGATGGTCTGAATCAGCAAATGCTTTTTCAGCGGCTTATCGTTGTATAGATAGGTAAGACACGGCACATCAAAGCCCGTAATCCACATATCGACAACGATAACAATACGGAAGTTGGACTTTTCCTTCTTGAAAGCCGCATCTAATTCCTTAGAGCGTTTATCGTTTTTAACGCCGCCAAGGTAATTATACATTTCCGGCTTATCGTTGCTGCCGACACTGGCAACCATAGTTATAAACGGCATCGGCTTCAATTCGTCAAGTTCTTCTTTTGTGGCCACTGTGCCATCCGGAACCTTCTTGTCCTCGAACCATTCTGGATACTTATCTTTGAATTTCAGAAGCAAGCTGTAGGCAATCAGTCTGTTGGAACATACCACCATTGCTTTCTGGATTCTGTCCGGTTCTTTCTCGCAGGCGGAGACATAGTGGTCGTGAATATCCACGGCAAGACGCTCCAAGCGAGACGGCTCCCCAAGGATGACTTCCATGGAACTCATCGCCTTCTTGCTCGCTTCGATATCCTCCTCGGTAGCGCCATCGTCAGCGCAGCTTTTGTAGTAGCTTTCGATTTCTTTGACCTTTTTCGTGTCTAAGAGAACCTTGGCGATTCTCGGATGATACTTGATGGATACGGTCAGTCCATCGGCAACAGCCTGATCCATAGTATAGCGGTCGATTTCGTCACCGAAGGTCTGATAGGTTTCTGCAATTGGGGTACCCGTAAAGCCCACAAAGGTAGCGTGTGGAAATGCCTCTTTCAGCACCTTTGCATAGGGCTTGGAAACCATGGCCTTCATGTTCTCATCGGCATCCTTGCTGAACTGAATCTTTCTGGAATGCTCCAGCTGGGTTCTGTGTGCTTCATCCGAAAAGCAGATGATATTTTTACGATCATTGATTAGACCGATCTTGTCATCCTTGCGGTCACAAAATTTCTGAATGGTGCAGATATAAAAGCCGCCGCTTTCCCTCGCGCCAAGCTCCTGCCGAAGAGTTTTTCTGTCCTTCACCACAGAAACCTCTCCGAGATTCAAAAATTCCTTGCTCTTTGCAAACAGCTTGATTCCCTGTTCCTGCAGCTCGTCACGGTCAACAATCATGACGATAGTAGGAGAGCCAATTTCTGGAATTTCACTGCAGCGGAGTGAGAGCTGTCTGGCAAGAAAAGCCATCGTATAGGTCTTGCCGCATCCGGTCGCGCCGAAGTAGGTGCCGCCTTTTCCCGTCTGCTCCATGACAGATTTTACGATACTCGCTCTAAGGCGTCTTGCCGCAAAGAACTGCGGATAACGGCAGACGATTTCCCGCTCATCACAGTCAAAGATTTCATCCTGAAAATAGATGTAGTCCCGGAAGATTTCCAGGAAACGCTCCGGTGCATACACGCCCTTTATCATGGTCTCCGTTTCTGCAAAAGGCATGGTGGAAATCTTGTCATCGTCATTGACACGTCTCCACGCATAGAAATGCTCATAGGGCGTGCGCACCGTTCCGAGCCTCGTCTTTACACCGTCCGAAATACACGCCAGCGGGCAATAGTGCAATAGCTGCGGAATATCGCGCCAGTAGCGAATCGTGATCTGCTCCCACGCATCGTATATGGTAGCGTGAGCATCGGCAGGATTCTTCAGTTCTATGATGCAGAGCGGCATCCCATTGATGAACAGCAATATATCCGGGCGGCGCGTCTCACGCCGGCCGTTGTTTATATATTCTGCAGAGAACTGATTTACCACACGGAAGATATTGTTCTTCGGCGTTTCAAAATCAATCAGAGAAACCTGTACAGGCAGCCCGCTTTGCGGGGCAAACTGAATGCCGTCTGCCATCCATTTATATACCTTGTGCAGAGTGGCAAAGTCGCTCTCGGCACCTGCAAGACGGACGGTGTCATAAAGCTGCTCCGTTTCCTCCGGCAGCAAGCCGGGATTTGTTTCCTCAATAAAAGCTTTGAAATCCTCTGCAATCAGGACTTCACTGCAGCTGCGCAAAATCTGATTACCGGCAAGATATTGCCAGCCGACTGATTCCAGAAAAGCAATAAAGGCGTACTCGTAGTCGGATTCGCAATAATGACCGTTATAATTTTTCAGCTTTGCCATGACGCCTCCGTCAGCCATACTCCATTCTTGTCCGATCCGCTTCGCCGAATCAGTCCCAACTCCCGGAGCTTTTTCATGTTCGAGATGATGCTTTTTCTTGTGATGCCGACAAGATTTGCCAGTTCCGCCTGGGTCGCATGCGGATTTTTGTTTAATGCATCCAGAATCTTGCGCTGATTTACAGTCACCTTTGCGGTAACCTTTACAGTAACCTTTTCGCTCCCGATGACATCCTCTGCCGTTCGGCAGAGGAGCGTCAGCATGAACTCGATAAATCCCGTGCTGTCAGCCTTGCGGTCACTTGAGCCAAGCGCCGCATAATACTCTTTTTGGTGTTCCTTTACGAGCGTTTCGGCAGGCAACCAAGCAAAAATTTCTCGCCATTCCTTGAGAATCACGGTTTGCCACAGGCGTCCCATCCTTCCGTTGCCATCCTGAAAGGGATGAATGAACTCAAATTCATAGTGAAACACGCAGCTTTTTATCAACGGATGCGCGTCGCTTGATTTGAGCCATTCGAACAAATCCGCCATGAGAAAGGGAACGCGCTCGGCAGGCGGAGCGACATGCACCATGCGATTTCCGTTGAATATCCCAACCGCGCCGGTCCGATACTTTCCGCTTTCGGAAACCAAATCATGCATCATCAGCTTATGCGCCTTTAACAGATCCGCTTCGCTCAACGGATCCAATTCCAAGAGCCGTTCATAGACCTCTATCGAATTTTTTACTTCCGTTATCTCGCGCGGACTTCCCAGAACCCGCTTTCCTTCGAGGATGGCCGTAATCTGCTCGATGCCCAAGCTGTTGTTCTCGATGGCAAGCGAAGAATGGATGGTCTTTATTCTGTTTTCCTTGCGAAGCCTTACGTTGGCGGGCGTGTTTCGAAACGCATGTATTTCGCCGATTCTCTCCGAAATCCGGGAAATCAGATTGACAATTTCTGACGTGATTTCAAATGGCGGCCGATACATCTACGCCTCCTTTCACTTTTTGGCTTCTTCGACAGAGCCTTTGATTAATATAGGGCAAAGGTCCTTGATTTGGGTTTTGAGCTTTTCGTTGATTTCTTTTCTGGTCAAATATGCTTCATAAATATTGACAATATCCTGTTGAATCTCAATAGATGGAACAGGAATCTTCACATCACACATTTCTTCCCAATCAAATGTTTCTCTGGCACTTCCCCATGAATGAAAACGTGCATAGCGGTCGAATTCATCTCTGCAAACATATAGCATCAAAAATTCCGGCAACAGATACTGTGTGTCTGTTTTAAATACCGTTGAGATTGACGAAACAAGGAATGTTTCATCAGTACGGTTAAAACCAAGCGACATTTTATCTCCTCTGCGAGAAGTATCTGAAACATATGCAATATACCTTGGTGGCACAACCTTGTAACTTGCTACGCTTACCCCATTCATATTAGCCTTTGTTTCAATCATATCTTTGGAAACAGATAGTCCTCTTACTGAATCAGCAGAGAGGTTAAGAGTATTTCTTTCGTCAGAGGGAATAAGGTATTTGCCTATCGCAACACACGAATTTCGTCTTCTAAGTTCCTCAATATACGCATCACACGTCAGCTTCAAATCATCCAGCCCACGCTCATAGCTTTGCTGATTGGCAAGCATGGCATTGTAAACATCCACATATTTCTGCTGGATGTCGAGGGGTGGGAGGGCGATTTCAATGTCGCACATTTCGCTCCAATCGAAGGTTTCTCTTGCTGAACCCCAAGAATTAAAACGTGAATATCTATCAAATTCAGGGCGGTTAAAATACATAAAGAGATAGTCAGTTAAAAGCTTTTTGGTATCTTTTACTTTAAAAACAACATATGACGAAGAAACAATATAAACATTTGGCGTATCATTATGTGCAAGAGTGATTTTTTCACCATTTCTTGAAGTCACTGTAACATATGCAAAATCGTCAGGCTTAACAAGCTTATATGGCTTCAAAGAGACACCACTCATATCAGCTTTAGTTTCTATAAAGATTTTTTGGATTGAAATTCCCTTTACATCACTGATGTTGTACTTCAAATCATCATTTCGTTCATCACACAGTTCAATCAGGTCTCCCAGTCTGTATTTACACAATCCCATAGCCAATCCCCCTGAATGCGTCTTCCAGCATCTGCTGGGATTGCTTTTCCTGTTTCATGACCTCTTTCATTTCAGCCTGAATACGAGCCATTTCTTTCTCATAATCAATCTCAAGGTCATGGTCGATGAATTCAATATATTTGCTTGGAGTCAGTGCCCAATTATTTTCTTCAATCTCGCGGGTGCCAACACTGCGATAAAGTTCCGGCTCTTCGTAGTGTGTTCCGTTCGTTCCTTCACTCTGCCATGTATGGTAAATGGCAGCTGCTCTTTCAATCTGGTCTGTTTTAAGCAAAACTTTCTTCTTATTTTCACCCTTTACCGGATTTTCTGTCCATGTACGCAAATCCATAAAGAGGATTTCGTGCTCACGATTACGCAAGTTTCTGCCGTGATATTTACCACCCTTTTTATTCTGATTCAAAATCCAGAGCGTAACACTGATGTCCGTGGTGATGAACAATTCTCTCGGCAGAACGATAATCGCTTCTATCTTGTCATTCTGTATCAGCTTTTTGCGAATTTCAACTGTATCGCCATCGTTCAAAGCACCGTTGGCAAGCAGAAAGCCTGCAACACCTGTCTGCTTTTTCAGATGTGAGAGCATATGCAGAATCCACGCATAGTTGGCATTGCTTTCCGGCGGCGTCCGGTAATCTGCCCAACGCGGGTCATGCTCCAAGGTGCTGTCATACCATCCCTTTAAATTAAAAGGCGGATTTGCCATGATGTAATCGAAGCACAGCCCCTTATGAAGGTCATTCAAGAAGCTTGAGTCGCTCGTTTCGCCAAGGTTATGGCTGATGCCGCGGAGCGCGAGGTTCATCTTTGCAAGGCGATAAGTTGCAGGCTCTTTTTCCTGCCCGTATACATTGATGCGGTTGATATCGCCCTGTTTTGACTTTACAAGTGCCGCACTCTGAATAAACATACCGCCCGAACCACAACAAGGGTCATACAGTGTTCCGTCATATGGCTCAATCATTGTAGCAATAAGCTGTACAGCATCATGAGGCGTATAGAATTCGCCTTCTTCCTTGGTAGCGTTGACAGCAAATTCCTTCAGGAAATACTCATACACACGGCCGATTAGGTCTTTTTCCTCGCCAAACTGCTTATGGCTGATTTTATTGACCTCATCAATCAGCTTTTTGATATCATTCGGAGCAAGGTTTCTTGTGGTGAAGGTACCTTCCACAAAACATCCCTTCAGTTGCTTGGAGCCTGCTGCAATGCTGTGCAGCGCATTGTCCAGCGCCACATTTAGTTTCGGCGCAGGCGTATTGATAATGGCAGACCATCTCGCCTCCGGCGGCAGATTATAAGTGCCGTCCGTAAAGGTAGCGTCATCAAAGAAGGCCGCGCGGATATTTTCATCGTCCGGGTCAAGGTCTTGTTCAATCAGAGTTTGACGAAGCTTTGCAATGCCATCCTCATATTTTTCTCCGATGAAGCGCAGAAATACCAGCGTCAGCATCATGTCGCGCTTTTCAAAGAAAGAGCCGGAATTACGTGCTGCACGTAAGATGTCTCTGCATTTAAAGAGGATTGCGTCAAGATTAATTGTATCTTCGGTCTGTTTTGCCATCACGCTCACTCCTTGCTTTTTCGAATCCTGCCCCTGCACGAAACGCCCGATTATCTCCTCGAGACGAGCCTTGCGTAGCCCTGGGCGTTCCATTCGGGAGAGTTCTTGGCGAACGGCGGTTTGGATTCGTTTCGGAATTCGAATTCGTTGCCAACTTCGTCTTTCCACTTTGCGCCCGAGGAAAAATCCTGTCCGTCCGAGACGATGGAATCCGCGGCGGAAACAAGGACCGCGCGCAGATCCAGCCTGTCGTTTTTTTTCGCGATGCAAATATCCGGAGCGCCGAACGGTTCCATTCCCAGGGTGAATATCGAGTCGGAAGTTTCGACAAGGTTGATGAACGCTTCGAGCGGAACATCCCCGGAGATCAGGTTTTCAAAAGTTTTTCGACTCCAGGCGCATCCCGAGTTTTCGACATAGACGCCCAAGGCGCCCGCGTCCAGGATTCTTTTCGCCACGTCCAGGAACGATTCCATATCCGCACCCGTCTTGACCAAGAACCTCAAGAAGAAAAGCGACCCGTGGGAGGCAATCGCCGAAGACTCTTCCGCGGAAAGCGCAAGATGTTCCGCAAAGACAGTTTCGAGCCCTGCGGCCGCCCCCTGCAGAATCGGTTCGAAAAAAACAGAGGATCCGGGAAACATCACCTGCTTCTTGCCGATGTCAAGATTCAGATTTTCCAGGAGAAATTTCGGAGCGTCCTCCTTCGAAACGGGCAAGGGAAATGCGATGGTAAACGGTTTCATTTTTCGATGGTCTCCCATAGTTTCCTGGCGGAGAGGTCTTTTTGCAAAAGCAGTTTCGCCACGCCGTTTTTTTGCAGGGACTCGCCTAGATAAACCTGTTCCGTCTGTCCGGGCGTCGGAACAAATATACATTTCGCGCCGAGGCATTCCAAATCCATCACGGTGCTGTATCCCGGTCTCGAAACGATCGTTTTCGCGCTTTTCACTGTTTTCGCAAACGCTTCCGTTTCCAGGTGGTTATAGAGCGTTACGTTCGGCGGCGCCACCGGAAGTTCGCCGTTTCCCGGAAGCCCGCGGACAACCGCATGATTCCCGGGGATTTTCGCAAAGGCTTGCAGCACGAGATTTTCGAACGAAGTCCGCATCGGTTCGGGCCCCGAAAGGATTGCCAGGAGATCGAATCCTCTTTCCGGACGTTCCGCGGCTAGACTCGAGCGTTCCTTTGCAAAACGCGATTGCGGTCCGATGAATTTCACTTTTTCCGCAAAGCGACCCGAGTAGCGGACATGGGAAAGCTTCCCCGCAAGACCGGGAAATTCCGCATAGTCGGGAACCCAGATTTCGTCGAACTTTTGCATCCTTCGCCTGTGCCACGCGACACCCAGGCTTTCGAAGACAGAAAAAGGTCCCGGAAAGGCGATGCGCAGCTGGTGCGTCATGTAGATATTCTTCGCTCCCGTCGCATGGAAGCCAAAGCGATTGTCCGAAAAGATCATGTCGTATCCGCGTTCCCTGGCGAGGCTTTCCGCGATTTCGTGTTCGCGCCGGTTCACCTTCAAGATGCGCCGATAATTCGCGAACAGCCAAAAGGGCATTTCGAAGCCGCGCTGCGGATAGCGAATCCCATAGCCCGGAATTTCGATTTGCGCCAAATCGGGAAATTCTCCCCGGTAGAGAGCGGACATCTTCCCCGAGACCGCCAAATCAACCGAATGCCCTTGCGAAAGGAACTCTCGGACAATCGGGATAGTCCGCGTCGCGTGCCCCAGTCCCCAGTCAAGCGGAGCGACCAGTATCTTCATTTGACGTCCGAAATCCAGGCGTTAGCCCAGTCCCCGTGGTCACAGTCCATGTTTTCGCCTTTTTCCACGCGAAGGTCAAGCGTTCGCGAAGGAGGAATTCGGAGGAGGACTTGCGACGTATCGCCGGAATACAGACGTTTCGAACGCCAGAGTTCCTTGCCGTCCGCCAAGAGGGAAAACGAGGCGCCGTCGCCGCAAGCGCTCTCGTCGTCCAGTCCGACAACCGCATGGAAGTTTCCTTCCAGCTTGCCGGATGCGCACTTTCCGTCGGCGCAAAGATCGACGACAATCGAAGAATTCGCATGGGAACCGATTCCGAAGCGGTAAGGCTCGCCGCCGAGGCGCAGCGTGTGATGTTCCACGCTTTCGTCCCGTTCCGGGTTTCCCCAGTCCTGCGAAGCGCTCGCGAAAGGCAATGCCGACACAAGCCGAACCGATTCTCCGGCGACAAACACATCGCGCAAGATGCGTACCGTATCTTCCGGCACATAGAAATCGAAGCGGTACCGGAAAAGCCCCTCCGAACTTTCCTGGACAGGGACGGAATCCGTCGCGCTTTCGATGACCCCGTGCAAGGTCAGGGAATCGCCTCGGAAAAGGTCATACGCGACGGTCTCGCCAAAATTCTTCGTCACGACAAAACGCCCGTTCGAAAGTTCGCCGACAGAAATTCCCTGCGCGTAGAGAGAAAGTCCATGCTTCGAAGCGATGCGGTGAATCGTCAGCGGATACCCGAAGAGGCGGTTCTCGGCCAAAATCTTTTCCACGCGATACCCGTCAAGGATCGAATTGACCTGGTCCGTCGTCTTGAACCCGACCACGCGAGATTCCCGGTTCACCTTTCCATAGCCGTCCTGCCCACGGACAAGGTAAATGTGTCCACCGCTCAGGTTCTGGTATTTCGCAAAGTCGTCGGTCGTCCAGTTCATGAACGTCCGTTCGCTGAAGCTCGAATGGCCCGATGCGAGCATCTGCCAGGGCCGCGCGTAGATGAAAATGGAATTTTCGGGAAAATCCCTGAGCCTTGCGTTCAGGTAGCTTTCTTCTCCCAGAAGCTTGTTCCGGTAGTAGAGCATGTTCGCGTCGAAGCTCGAAGCGTGCCAGAAGGCAAGCCCGACAGAGAGCAGGATGGCGACGATCGCGGTAAGCGCCGAAGCCCGCTTGGCATCGCGAAGGTAAGTTTCCAGAAAATCCTTCAGTCCCAAGGCCATGATAAGCGCAAACAGGGGAAGCGCGACGAGGACATATCGCTGGTTGATGTCGATTTCGAACGTCCCCGAAACGTTCAACAGGATGACGAAAATCTGGAAGCAGAAGAAAAATCCCAGGACGAAGCCTCGCCGGTAACGCTTCCCGAAAATCATCCGATACAGAAGCCAGACCGTCGAAAGCAGAAGAAGAACGGTAAACGTCGTGTAAAAGGGATTTTCGAGAATTCCCCCGTGCGAAGCGTCCTTCCCCAGGTTGAGCATCGCGAGAAGGTCCGTCCGAAAGTTAAAGACGAAATTTCCGAGGGAATGCGCGGCATGGTTCCCTCCCTGGAAATCGTAACCGCGATACGCCGCCATCGTATTTACCGCAGGCCAGCTCACCGCGATGACCGAAAGAACGAACAGCGGAAGCCGATAGAACTCGCCGCGGAAATAGCGGAAGTAATACAGAGCAAACGGGATAAAGGCAAAGACGGTTTCCTGTCGCGTCCCCGAAAAAAGCCCGAGCAGCGGAACGGTCAAAAGAAAATGCTTCCACTTTACCTCTTTCGGAGGCACCAGCGCATACCAGGCGACGAGGAAGGAAAAGATGGCGATGTACAGGACTTCCGTCGAAGCGGACCTCGCCTGCATTAGATATATCGGCATTCCGCCGAGAAACGCGGTCGCGGCAAGAGCCGCGAGATCGCTTTTGAACCAGATGGAGAGCGCGAGGAAAAACGCGACGAGACTTGCCAGGTAAAAGGGAAAATTCACCCGGAGAGCCGTATCGCGGTTCGGTTCTCCCAGGCGATACGCCAGGGAATGGACAAGGCCCAGCGTCTTTCCCTTGAAATTGTTCACCTCGACCTTGCAGTCCAGCTTTCCGTCCGCCCAGAGGCCTTCGTTGCAGATACCGCCCGACTTTTCGAAATACATCTGAAGCCCCATCGATTCCCAGCTGGTCTCGTCGGAAAGTACCCGATGCGAATTTTCGATATGATGGAACGAGAATATCGAAAAGAAGCCGAGCAGACACGCAAGAAGCACAAGGCTCTTTCCCGACGGGAGATGTTCCCGAACCCGCAGGACGATTTCCCTGAAATTGACGGCAAGCCCGGCCAAGAGAACAAGAAATGTCGAGAGAACGGCATAGTATCCAAAGCGGATGTCCCAGGAACGCGCGGAGGCGACGGACAGGTTGTCGAACAGGAAGAACGCGCCGCCAAGAACGAGCAACGTCAAGAAGATGCACCAGCCTTCCTTGCGGGAGATGGACAAGGGAACTTTATCTTGCTTTTTCATGGAAACCTCCAAGGCTCAAAGATAAAAAACCCGCAAGCGACGCCCGCAGGTTTTCAAGTTTTCGTTCCGGAACGGAAACTACTTCACTTCGACATAGTAGGACTGGATAGTCTTGCCGTCCTTCGAAAGAACGATAAGCTGTTTTCCCTTCGGAAGCGTTCCCTTGATGGAGAAGAGCCCTTCCGCCTTGTAAGCCACGGCGAGTTCGGTCTTCTTCGAAACGTCCGGGAAGACGCCGTTCTTGTCACCGTCAAAGCCCTGGCAGTCGGCATGGGCGGAAACGGCTCCTGTCAAAGCCGGATAGGCGGCGGCCTCGATGGCGGTCGTCACGGAGCCCGGGTTGCAGTAAAGGACATCGATAGCCGCATCGACGACCTTCGGATCGGGCAACTTGTTTATCTTGATGTCCTTCTTGGACTTCTTTTCCTTTTTCTGGTTCGGAGCGGAAGCCTTCAGGTCCTGTTCAAAGCTCAGGCGAAGCCCGGCGACCGATTCCTTGCAAGTCGTCGAGAAGATGGCCCAGCTGTTCGTGATTTTCGTCACGCTGTCCGCACCCGGAATATACATGCCCGGAGAAACCGTGTCGCTGTATTCGTAAAGGGTGATTTCCGCATTCGGCGATTCGTTTGTCGTGGTAAACGTCTGCTGACCCAAAATGTACTTGTTGCGACGCGCCTTGATAAGATAGGTTCCGACGGGGACTCCTTCGAACTTGAACTTGCCCTGCGCGAGTTCGGACTTGAACGCGTATTTGGAGGACTGCGTACCGTAAATCGTCGAATCCATCCAGACAGTCGGCATTTCGACAGGCTTGCCGGTAAAGGCATCGAGAACCTGGCCGGAAACCGTACCGGACTTGTCACAACCTGCCAAGGAAAGCATCATCGCCACGGAAGCGAGAGGGAGCAAAACTTTTTTCATAGAAACGATACCTCTTCAAAATAATGACCAAAGATAAAAAAATATGCGGAAATTTTCAACACGTTGATTTTTTGGAGGCTTGGGTTTATCGTCATTCTGGAACGACCGAAGGGAGTGACCCGCCTGCCGCGGGCAGGCCCGCCTGCTGCAGGCAGGTAGAATCCAGCCCGATGTTCAGAGCTTAGTTAGGAGATCTTAGAGCTTAGAAAAGCGAAGCGATCTTCTTTCTCAACTTTTCTCACTCCACTCT